>NZ_VULS01000007.1:0-204524 GCF_009696625.1 Arthrobacter sp. BL-252-APC-1A
CGTTCCTGGCCTCGGAGGAGGCTGCCGGGATTACCGGGCAGGCCATTGGTGTGGGTGGTGACCGGCTGCAGCTGTGGTCCCATCCCGAGGCTGTGGAGTCGGAGTACCGGGACGGCGGCTGGTCCTACGAGGAGCTCGCCGCAGCTTTCCCGTTCGCCGGAAAGCAGCAGAGCGTGGGAGAGAAGTTCCCGCCCCTGCCCGAAGAACTCCAGCCCCAGACCGCTACCAACTAACCGCAAGGAAAAAACCACATGAGTGCCACTGTTGTCACCTTCGAAGAACTTCCCTCCCTGGTGGGCAAGAACCTCGGCTACACCGATTACATCGAGATCACCCAGGACCAGATCAACACCTTTGCCGACGCAACGGATGACCACCAGTGGATCCACACCGATCCGGAGAAAGCGAAGGACGGCCCGTTCGGTGCACCGATTGCGCACGGTTTCCTGACGCTGTCCCTGATCATTCCGCTCTGGAGCTCGCTCTTCGACGTTGAAGGCGTGAAGACCAAGGTCAACTACGGCCTGGACCGGGTCCGCTTCACCAACCCGGTAAAGGTTGGCTCCAAGGTCCGCCTCCACTCGGTCATCTCCGAAGTCACCGAGGTCAAGGGCGGTGTGCAGATCAAGACATCCAACACGATCGAGATCGACGGCGAGGAACGCCCCGCGGTCGTCGCAGAGTTCCTGGCCCGCTTCTACGCCTAGGACCACCAGACCCCCGGCCCCGTCCGCGGTTCGGGCAGCACCAACGCATCACCAGCACCATCTCCAGCAGTATCCATTTCCCCCCTCAAGGAAGAGGAAAGTCATGAGGCACTTCATTACCCGGCGGGCTGCCAAGGCCCTTGCGCTCGGCGCCGTCGCAACCCTGGCACTGGCGGGCTGCGGCGGAGGCAGCCTGTCCGGCAGCGATTCCAGCTCCTCCCCGTCCGCATCCGGTTCGGCCGCTGCGAACGGCGAACTCGAGCAGATCGTCGTCGGCGTCATCGGCATCGCACCTTCGGCAGCCATGCAATACGGCGTGGACGAGGGCATTTTCGAGGAGCACGGGCTCGACGTCGAACTCCAGACCGGACAGGGCGGCGCCGCCATGCTGCCCGCTGTCTCCACCGGAGACATGAACTTCGCCGTCGGCAACCCGCTGACCGTCATGGTGGCCAAGGACAAGGGCCTGGACATGAAGATCGTCACCGGGTACTCCAACTCCTACGCCGAAGGAGAGGACATCAACGGCGTAGTGGCCCGGGCCGACTCCGGGATCACTACGTTCGCCGATCTGGAAGGCAAGACCGCCTCCGTTAATGCGGTGAACACCCAGGGCGACCTGACGATCATGGAGGCAGCCTCCCTGGCCGGCGCCGATCCCACCCAGATCAAGTTCTCCGAAATGCCGTTCCCGGACATGGAAGCGCAGCTGGACCTCGGCAACACGGACGCCATCTGGATCCCCGAACCGTTCCTCAGCAAGGCCCTCTCCAACCCGGACAACGTACTGGTGGGTTACTCCAACCAGGAAGCGGTTCCCGGTATGCCCACCATGGTGACCTTCACCTCCGGGAACTACGCCTCCTCCAGCCCGGAGACCGTGGAGAAGTTCAAGAGCGCCATGGAAGACCTGCTGACCCAGGCCGAAGCCAACATTGACGACGTCAAGGCAGTCCTGCCGGCCTTCATGAACATGCCGGCCGAAGTGGCCGCCAACCTGAAGATGGAGCAGTACGACGCCGAGCTGCGCACCGAGGAGCTCGAGAACATGGGCGAACTCATGGTCAAGTACAACTTCGTCGAGAAGGCTCCGGACCTCGGAGCCATGACAGTCGACTAGAAGCCGTGCCGGAGCCCGCCTGTACCTCCTCAGGCGGGCTCCGGCACTACCCCCCAGCACCATCCGGCACAGTGACGAAGGACGTTTGAGTAATGCAGAACCAGGGTGTTGGTTCATGGATCAACCGGCAGCGCATCAAATCCGGTTCGCGGACCGCATTGGTCTTCGGTGGAGAGGCAATGACGTACGAGCAGCTCGACGCCCGGATCAACAGCCTTGCAGCCGCGCTTCGCGCCAACGGAGTGGAGCACGGCACCCGGGTTGCCTTCCTCGGCGACAACCACCCTTCCTTCCTGGAAACGTTCTTCGCCGCGGCGTCGCTGGGGGCCGTTTTCGTTCCGCTCAACACCCGGCTGGCACCGCCTGAAATCCAGTTCGCCCTGCAGGACTCCGGCAGCGCGGTACTGGTAAACACCCTGGCGCTGGACGAACTGGCTTCCCGCGGCGCCCGGGACACGGCCGTCCGGCTGCGCCTGCTGGTTGACGACGGAACAAAAACACCTGCGGCCGAGGCCGGTGCCCTTACCGTGCAGCCTTATGAGGACTGCTTTGCCGGCACTGCACCGTTTGCTGATGCGCAGGTCTCGCTCGACGACGGTGCCATTATTCTCTACACCTCCGGCACCACTGGGCAGCCCAAGGGTGCGCTGCTCACGCACGGAAACCTGACGTGGAACTGCTTCAACGTTTTGGTTGACTACGACGTCGCCGAGAACGACATTGCGCTGATGATCTCCCCGCTGTTCCACGTCGCTTCCCTGGACATGGGTGTGCTTCCGAACCTCCTCAAAGGTGCCACCGTCATCCTCGAGACGCGGTTCGAACCCGGCCGCACCCTGGAACTGATCGAAAGATACCGGGCCACCTACATCAGCGGCGTGCCCACCACCTACCAGCTGCTCTGCGAACACCCGGACTGGGCCAAACGCGACATAAGCTCGCTCCGGAAGCTCACCTGCGGCGGTTCTGCCGTGCCGCTGCGTGTCATCGACGCCTACGAAGAGCGCGGCCTGAGTTTCTCCGGCGGCTACGGCATGACCGAGACGGCTCCCGGCGCCACTGCCCTGCCGCCGTCGTACTCCCGGGAAAAAGCCGGTTCCGCCGGCATTCCGCACTTTTTCACCTCTGTCCGTGTCGCCCGGCCTGACGGCACCACGGCTGAGCCCGGTGAAGTGGGTGAGGTCCAGATCAGCGGACCCAACGTCATCAAGTCCTACTGGAACCGCCCTGACGCCACGGAATCCGCCTTCACCGACGGGACCTGGTTCCGTTCGGGCGACATGGGCTATTTCGACGCAGACGGGTTCCTGTTTATCTCCGACCGGCTCAAGGACATGATCATTTCCGGGGGAGAGAACATTTATCCCGCCGAAATCGAGCAGATCATCACCGAAATCGAAGCGGTCAGCGGGGTGGCAGTGATCGGCGTCCCGGATGAAAAGTGGGGCGAGGTGCCCAGGGCCATCATCACGCTGCGAGAAGGGTTCACCCTGGAACCCGATGCGGTCGCTGCCCATTTGGACGGTCGGCTGGCACGATACAAGATTCCCAAAACGGTGGAGATCGTGCCTGATTTCCCCCGGACAGCCAGCGGCAAGATCCGCAAGGCGGACCTGCGCAGGGAGCACGCCGGGTAATTCCTGCTGATTGTCCGGTGCGGTATGAAACACTCAGCCGGGTGGTGGACAGGTACAGTGCATGACCCACTTTTCAGGTGAACCTGACCGGGAGCAGCAGTTCCGGACGCTCTACGCCGCGGTCTATCCGGACCTCCTCCGGTTCGTCCGGCGCCGCGCCGATGCCGACCGCGCCGAAGACATAGTCGCGGACACCTTCCTGGTGGTGTGGCGCCGCCTTGACGAAGTTCCTCCCTCTGCCGGTGACGCACGTGCCTGGATCTTCGGCATCAGCCGCAACATCCTCCTGAACAACGGCCGCGGTGAGCGCAGAAACGGGGCGCTCGGCCTGCGGCTTGCCGAGGCCGCGGACCTTCCGGCCTCCACTGCCGATATCGATCTGGCCACCCGGCGCATCGACGTCGCACGGGCCTGGCGGATGCTCTCGGAAACCCATCAGGAAACGCTGGGCCTGGCCGTCTTCGAAGACCTCTCGGGGCCACAGGCCGCAGCTGTCCTTGGCGTTTCGCCGGTGGCTTACCGGCTAAGGCTCAGCCGTGCCCACCGGGCGCTCCGGCTGCTGCTCGACCATCTTCCGGCGTCATCCGCTTCGCCGGGGTGCGCTCTTTCGCGCCAGATTCGAAGTGCTTCAGTCACGGTGCGTCTCCTTGGCTTATTCGAGCTGCCCCTTCTCCAGGACCTGGAAGGCGAGGTGCGGGACCTAATGACCGGTGACCCCCACAATCCCAACTCGCATTCAGCGGCACAGGGAGTCATTGAGAACCTGTTCGCGTCCCTGGGCGTCCCGGACAAAAAAGCCGCGCTCGCCGGCGAAGTTGTGTCCCTGGTGGAGCAGGACCCGCGGATCACCTCCGTCCGGGATCTCTGCACGGTGCTGGGCCTGCAGGAGCGCCTGGCGAGTTTGCAGGCATGGTGCAGGGAAGGACAGGAACAGAACCTGCGTAAGGAGTGATGGACTGATGGCCACAAAGATTGTCCTGCTCGCGGACACGCACCTTCCCGTGCGGGCGAAGGTACTCCCGGACGAGGTCTGGGCTGCCGTTGAAACTGCGGACCTGGTGGTGCATGCAGGGGACTGGGTTAGTGAGGATTTGCTGAATGAACTTGAACAGCGGTCAACGAAGCTGCTGGCCTGCTGGGGCAACAATGACGGTCCCGCTCTTCGTGCCCGGCTGCCCGAAGTGGCACGCGCCGTCGTTGAGGAGGTGAGGATCGCCGTCGTTCATGAGACCGGTGCGACGCAGGGCCGCGAGACACGGATGGCTGAGGCGTATCCCGATGCTGACCTGCTGATTTTCGGGCACAGCCATATTCCATGGGACACCACTGCCCCGGGCGGCCTGCGGCTGCTCAACCCCGGGTCTCCGACGGACCGGCGGCGGCAGCCTTTCTGTACATACATGGTTGCGGTTATTGACGGTGGAACAGTCGACGTCGAGCTGCGGCGGCTGCCTTTGCGCTCGTAGTGGTCCCGGGGCGATCATCCACAGGGGCATTCGGGAGGCTCTGGGTTTTCCACAGCTTGCGTTGTCTTTGATGCGGACCCGCCCCCGGACATGGCACTTTGCGGGTATGGAACGTGTACTGGATCCGGACGGGATTTCCAGCGGCGCGTGCCTTGAGGGGTTTGCCCCCGCAGGATCCCTCTCCCGGCGTCTGCAAGGGTCCCTGTCTGTTTCCGGGCTGGACGCAATGGACGCAGCGGAGGCCGCCGGGGTCCTGGAGGAGCTGGCCCGGCTCACAGCCTGGGCACAGGCACAGCAGGCCCGCGTACTGCACCGGATGGAGCAGCTCATCAGTCGGGACGTTGAGAAAACCCTGAAGAAACCGGATCCGGCGATGGCCATGTCACTGACTGCAGCCGAGGCTGGCGCGGTGCTGCACTTGCCCCACATGACTGCGATGCGGCTGGTGAGCGAGTCGGAGGCGCTGTGCGGGCGGTATTCGGAGACGCTCGCGGGCCTGTCGCGCGGGAGCTTCAGTTACCGGCACGCCCAGGCCATTATCGACCAGGCTGACAGTGTTCCCGAAGACAAACAGCAGGGGTTCCAGAGCGAGCTGCTGCAGCTGGCCGAAGGGCGGACCTGCGCCCAGTTCATGCGGTCCGCCCGGCGGCTCAGGGAACGGCAGTGGCCGGAAACCATGATCGAACGACACCGTGCCGCCCTGGAGAGACGCCGGGTGGGATTCGATCCGCTTCCTGACGGGATGGGACAGCTCACTGCGTTCGTGGCTGCGGAGAAGGGCCAGGCCATTATTTCCAGGCTGACATCGGTTGCCCGCGGACAGCAGGACGGAGGGGACTCCCGAACGCTGGACCAGCTCAGGGCAGACATCTTGGCTTCCCTCCTGCTCGGGTCCGAAGCCGGTAGCAGCCCACAGTCCCGGGACCTGCCACAGACAGCGGCGGAGATTATGGTGCTTATCCCGGCAGATACGCTCTTTGGTGCGGACGACCAGCCGGCTGAGCTAAACGGGTATGGCCCAATCAGCTCCGAAGCGGCGCGGCGGCTGGCACGGCAGGCTCTTCACTGGACCGGGCTGGTCCAGGACCCCGGAACGGGCGAGATCCTGGCCGTGGGCCGGCATCGGAAGGTTCCGGCTGGACTCAAACGCTGGCTGCAGGCCCGGGACGGCACCTGCCGTTTTCCCGGATGTTCCGTTGGGACACCAAGAACCGAAATTGACCATACGGTTCCCTGGGCAGAAGGCGGAGACACCGAACACGGGAATCTGGCGAACCTCTGCCGCAAGCATCACAAATACAAGTCGCTGGGATTCTGGTCCGCGAAGCAGCCCGTTCCGGGCGTCTTGGAATGGCAGTCTTCATTTGGGCTGACCTATCGGGTGAATCCAGTGCTGAATTACTCTCAGGGGACCGAGCCGGATGCGGCTGCCGAGCCAGACCCGGCAGCCGGACCCCGTGCGCGTGCCGGTTAGTTTATCCCCGGTGCGCATTGGGTGCAGCCGATTAGCGGCGGAGCAAACACCCTGACGGAGCCTCCAGGGATTTTCCGACATGGGTGACCTGTGTGCCCCGCAGGAACGTTCGCCGAACTACGCCGGTCAGCATCTTGCCGCTGTAGGGCGTGACGGGGTTCTTGTGATGCAGCCGGGCGGGATCGACCACAAACGACTCATCAGGGGCGAAAACCGCAAGGTCAGCGTCGGCGCCTTCTTCCAGACGCCCTTTGCGGTCCAGCTGCACCAGCTCGGCCGGCCCGCGGGACATCCACGCCACGACCCTTTCCAACGGGATCCCGCGGCGCCGCGCCTCGGTCCAAACCACGGAGAGTCCCAGCTGGAGTGACGACACCCCGCCCCAGGCCACCCCGAAGTCACCGTGCTGAAGGTCCTTGAGGTCCAGGGTGCTGGGGGAATGATCCGACACAACCAAATCGATTGTCCCGTCCGTGAGTCCCTGCCACAGCTGTTCCCGGTTGGCGGCTTCCCGGATCGGCGGACAGCACTTGAAAGCCGTAGCCCGGTCCGGAACTTCCTCGGCGGTCAGCGTCAGGTAATGCGGGCAGGTCTCGACCGTCAGCCGGATGCCTTCCCGTTTGGCAGCGGCGATGAGCGGCAGCGCTTCGGCGGAGGACAGATGCAGGATGTGCGCCCGCCCGCCGGTTCTCCGGGCGGCATCGATGACCCGGGCAATCGCCTTGTTCTCCGCCGCCCGCGGCCGGGATGCCAGAAACCTGCCGTACTGGGGACCGGAGGGCTGCGCTGCCTCGGCAATCACCTGCGGATCCTCTGCGTGAACGATCAGCAGGGAATCGAAGGCGGCCAGCTCAGTAAGGTCCTTCTCCATTTCCTCCGGTTCCAGATGCGGAAATTCGTCCACCCCCGAATGGACCAGGAAGCATTTGAAGCCAAAGACACCGGCATTGTGCAGGGGACGTAGGCGGGCCGTGTTGCCGGGAACCGCTCCGCCCCAGAACCCCACATCGATGTACACCTGCCCGGAGGCAGCCTCGCGTTTGGCCTCCAGCGCCGCAACGGACACGGTGGGCGGAATCGAATTCAGCGGCATGTCGATCAGGGTGGTTACCCCGCCGGCGGCAGCAGCACGGGTGGCCGATGCAAAGCCCTCCCACTCGGTGCGCCCGGGTTCGTTCACATGGACGTGGGTGTCCACCAGACCCGGCAGCAGCACCTCATCCGTTGCCAGCTCGATTTCCCGCGTTCCGGACAAGCCAGTGCCCAGCGGCTCGACGGCGGCAATGACACCTCCGCGGACGCCAACCTCCCAGGCACCCGTCCCGGCGGTGGCGAAGATCCTGTGCCCGCGGATCACCAGGTCGAAGCTGGTCACCGGGTGCCTGCCGCGCCCGCGCGGTACGGTTCCAGCCAGGCAAACGCTTCCGTGCTGGGACTCCGGTACTCCAGGCTGATGAACCCGCTGTAACCCGCCGAGATAGCCTCCGCCGTCCACTCCACCAGAGGCAGATTGCCGGTTCCGGGCGCACCCCGTCCCGGAGCGTCAGCAAGCTGGATGTGGCCAAACCTCGCCGCGTGGCCCGCGATGAGGGCCGGGATGTCCTCCCCGTTCACGGCCAAATGGTAAAAATCTGCCAAGAGGGCAATGTTCTGCCGTCCGGTGCCGTGAACCCGGTCGAGCACGGTGAAGCAGTCGGCGGCTGACTCAAGGGGATACGACGGCAGTCCGCTGAGCGGCTCAAGCAGCACTGTCCCACCCAGATGAGCGACGGCGTCGGCGGCTGCCGCCAGATTCTCCACCGCGCAGTCAGCCTGGACGGCTGGCGCAACATCGTCTTCCGGCAGGCCGTACAGCGCATTGAACCCCCGGCACCCTGTTCGCTCCGCAATCCCGGCGATGGTATCCAGACTGGAACGGAACGCGGCACTCTTCGAAGGCGAGGAGAGCACCCCGCGTTCCCCGGCGGACATATGCCCGGCATAGAAGTTGAGCCCCGTCAGCCGCACTCCCGCATCGGAAATCGCACGCAGGAAGGCATCGACCTCCTGGTCCCCGGGCACCGGCGACTCGAACGGCCACCAGAACTCGACGGCGTCGAACCCTGCGGCCGCTGCGGCAGCCGGGCGTTCGAGCAGCGGAAGATCCGCCAGCATGATCGAGCAGTTTACGGTCAGGTCCGGGCTGGGGAGGGAGAATACGGAGTGCATGGGCTCTTTCTGGTTCACAGCATGATCTGGCGGTTGACGTCTTTGTACAGCAGGTACCTGAAGTTCGAAGGGCCGCCCGCATAACAGGCCTGCGGGCAGAACGCCCGCAGGGACAGGTAGTCGCCTTCCTGCACTTCCACCCAGTCCTCGTTGAGCCGGTATACGCCCTTTCCCTCCAGAATGTAGAGCCCGTGCTCCATCACGTGGGTCTCGGCAAACGGAATGGACGCACCGGGTTCGAAGGTCACCACGTTGACGTGCATGTCATAAGCCAGGTCACCCACCGGCAGCATGCGGGTGGTCCGCCATCTGTTGTCCGTTCCGGGCATGCCCGCCGGTTCGATTTCGCTTTCATGCCCGACGACGACGGCCGGGGTGTGCCCGGCCAGCGGCTCGTACGCCTTGCGGATCCATTGGAACCGTGCCGGTTCACTGCCATCGTTGGCTGCTTCCCAGAGCCGTTCCGGCGGCAGGTAGGCAAAGCCGCCCGGGTCCAGTTTGTGGCGCTCGCCGTCGATGGTGATTGCCAGTGGACCGCCGTCGAGCACAAAGACAAACGATTCCACCTGCTGCTGCGGCTCGGGAGATCGGGATCCGCCTCCCGGGGCCACCTCCATCAGATACTGCGCGAACGTCGTGGCCCCGCCGGCGACGGGCCGGTTCAGGATCCAGGCCCGGGTGCCCTGCCATTCCGGCAGGACGCTTGTCACGATGTCCCGCAGCACGCCGCGCGGTATGACGGTATAGGCCTCGGTGACCACGGCACGACCGGAGAGGAGCGCTGTCTGGGGTGGAAGGCTGGCTTCGGGCGCGTAATAGCGGCTCACATGTGCTCCGGTTCTCGGGTGCGGGCAAGGCGGTTCAGTTCTTCCGGCGGCACCCCGGCAGCGGAAAGCTCAGCCTCGGTTACGGCTCCGCAGGCTGCGGCCCGTTGGATGAACCGGGCCAGGGCGCGGGCGGTGGCGGGCTCGTCCAGAACGGTGCCTTCCCGTCCGGCTGCGTAGTTCGCCAGCCGGGAGGCTGCGGCGCTGAACCCGCTGCGGTAGAAGGCGTACGTGGCAAGAAACCGGGTAGGCAGCTGGTGGGGGTGCAGGTCCCAGCCCTGATAGAAACCGGCGGCCAGTGAGCGCGCCACCAGCCGGGCGTGCAGTGCCCAGGCGTGGTGCATGTTTTCAGCGTCCCCGAGCGGCAGGATGTTCGTGGAGCCGTCGGACAGCCGGACTCCGGTGCCTGCAGCGGCGGCCTGCATCACGGTCTTCGCATAATCCGCGGCCGGATGCTCCAGCGACTGGTGTTCCGGAGCGATTCCCAGTGCCGCACTGTAGTCATACGTGCCGTAGTGCAGGCCGCTCACCCGGCCGGAAGCGGCGTGCAGGAGCCTCGCGACGGCGGCGGTGCCGTCGGCGCCCAGGATCACCTGCGGTGTTTCCACCTGCACCTCGAACCGCAGCCGCCCGGCAGGCAGCCCATGGACTTCCTCCAGACGGCCGCAGACGTATGTCATGGCTTCAACCTGCGCCGCGGTGCTGACCTTGGGCAGCGTGAGCGTGAGGCCTTCGGGCAGCTCCAGGCCGTGCACCTTGAGTTCTGCCAGCAGCGCGGAGAGGAAGAGATCAAGGGTGCGCAGCCCGCGCTCCCGGGTGCCGGCTTCGAGGGACTTGAACCTGATCCCCATAAAAGCGGGGGCGGATCCCGCCGAGGCAGCCGCTGCAACGGCGAACCCGGCCGCGGCAGCATCCGCATCTTCTTCGTCGTCCGGGCGGGTTCCGTAACCGTCTTCGAAATCCAGCCGCAGGTCTTCTACCGGTTCGGTGGAGAGTTTCCGTGCCACAAGACCGGCAAGGACGTCGGGTTCCCCCAGGCCCAGCCGGGAAGCGAGCCGTTCCAGCCCCTCTTGGCCCTGCACCGCAGCCAGCGCCCGCCGGCCCCATTCCAGAGGCAGGCTGGGAGTGAACGTGTTGGCCGGAACGTAGACCGTCTGAACGGGCTGGCGGCTGCCGTCATCCCCGGGATAAGCCCGGGCCAGCAGCTTATCCGTGGGCCGGAGCGACTGCGCAACGTGCTCGTAGTCCGAGCTGCCCAGACCCAGGCGCGGTGCGTGGGCGCGGGAAGTCACGGTGCCGTCCCCGAAGACGACGCCGCCCCGGCAGCAGCTTCGACTGCCGTGGCCACTGCTGGGGCGACTCCCGGATCAAAGACACTGGGCACGATGTACGCGGCGGAGAGCTCTGCCGGGGTGACGCGCTCTGCGATGGCGTGTGCGGCGGCCACCAGCATGGCGTCGGAGAAGTCCGTGACGCCGGAATCGAGCAGGCCGCGGAAGAACCCGGGAAACACCAGGACGTTGTTAATCTGGTTCGGGAAGTCGCTGCGCCCGGTCGCCACGACGGCGGCGTGTCTTGCAGCCGCTGCCGGATCTACCTCAGGGTCCGGGTTGGCCAGGGCAAAAACGACGGCGTCCGGGGCCATGGCGGCAATGTCTGCCTCAGTGAGGATGTTGGGAGCGCTGACGCCGATGAACACGTCGGCTCCCGCAAGTGCCTCCGGCAGGCTCCCGGAGAACTGTTCCGCGTTTGTATGGGCGGCCAGCCAGGCCCGGGTGGGGTCCGGTTGGACATCCGCAGAGCTGACCACCCCTTCGCGGCTGAAGGCGGTAATCCGTTCGGCGCCGTCGGCCAGCAGGAGCCGGATGATTGCAGACCCGGCCGCGCCCACCCCGGAGACCACAATGCGTGTTCCGGGCAGAGGCTTCCCCACAACGCGCAGGGCATTTTTCAGAGCCGCCAGCACCACAACCGCGGTGCCGTGCTGGTCGTCATGGAAGACGGGAATATCGAGTTCTTCGCGCAGCCGGCGTTCAATTTCGAAGCAGTGCGGGGCGGCGATGTCTTCCAGGTTGATGCCGCCGTAAGACGGAGCGATCGCCTTGACGGTCCGGATGATTTCTTCGCTGTCCTGGGTGTCCAGGCATACCGGCCAGGCATCCACGCCGCCGAACTTCTTGAACAGCGCAGCCTTGCCCTCCATGACGGGAAGCGCTGCAGCGGGTCCGATGTTTCCAAGCCCCAGAACAGCGGACCCGTCGGTGACCACGGCAACGGTATTTCCTTTGATGGTCAGGCGCCTTGCTTGAGCCGCGTCCTCCGCGATGGCGAGGCAGACGCGTGCGACTCCGGGTGTGTAGGCACGGGATAAGTCGTCACGGTTGTCCAGCGCCACGGTGGGCACGACGCCGATTTTGCCGTCCAGGTGCATTGCGAAAGTCCGGTCCGTAACACTCTGTACGCTAACGCCGTCCAGTCCTTCCAGCGCTTCAGCGACCCCGGCCGCGTGGGCTGCGTCAACCGTGTTGCAGGTAAGGTCGATCAGCAGGAACCGCTGCGCGGATTCCACCACGTCAAGTCCGGTGAGGGTCGCCCCGGCGGCGCCGACAGCAGCGGCGAGCTCACTCTCTGCACCAACGTCCGACGGCGACTTCACCCGCAGGGCGATTGAGTTTCCCGGTCCGGGGACAGCCATCGGAATCTCCTCCCTGCGCCTTTGCCTTCCGTATGACGGATAATATTGTTTGCCATACGGAATGACAATGGACTCAGTGCTGAACCGTTCACTTGGGTGAACCGTACCGGAAGGACCTGCCTGATGGATGAGCGAACCACTGGAACCGGAGTCCAGTCCGTTGAGCGGGTCTTTGAACTGCTGGAACTCATAACGGATGCCGGCGGATCGGCCACACTGAGCGAACTCGCCGCTTCGGCAGACCTGCCGCTCCCTACGATTCACCGCCTGCTCCGGACGCTGGTGGGACTGGGGTACGTACGGCAGCTGCCCAACCGCCGTTATTCACTGGGCCCCCGGCTTATCCGCCTCGGGGAGGCCGCATCAGCCCAGCTTGGCGTCCTGGCCATGCCGGTCCTGAAAAACCTCGTGGATGAACTGGGGGAGACCGCCAACATGGCCGTCCTGGACTCCGACCAGGCGCTCTACATTGCCCAGGCGCCTTCGCGCCATTCGATGCGGACCTTCACGGAAGTGGGGCGGCGGGCCCACACCCACGCCACCGGCGTCGGAAAGGCAATTCTGGCGCAGCTCAGCGACGAGCAGGTTCGCAGGGTCATCTCCCGAACCGGCCTGCCGGCCGCGACGCAGGCCAGCATCACCGATGTCGAGGAACTCCTGGTAGACGTTTCCCGGATTCGGCAGCGCGGCTACTCCGTGGACGAACAGGAACAGGAACTTGGGGTGCGCTGCTTCGCGGTGGGAGTTCCGGGCGCACCCACACCTACAGCGATCTCCGTGTCGGGGCCAACCTCGCGGGTGGATGATGCCTTCGGACGCCGGGCCGTGCCCTTGCTCCAGGCTGCAGCCAGGGAAATCGCCGAGGACCTCACGCGGCATCGCTGAGACTCCGGAAACATACGCAGAAGGGCCGGAAACCGCGAACGGTTTCCGGCCCTTCCGGGACAGACGGTACCGCTTAGGCGTCGCCGCCTGCGTTGCCGCTGGTGCCTGCGTTGACGTTCAGCAGGTCGTACTTCTCCATCGCCAGGCGCGGAGCATCAGCATCCACTTCACCACGGCCGGCAAGCAGCTGCAGGGTCTTCACGACCATGGAGTGGCTGTCGATCTTGAAGTAGCGACGGGCTGCTGCACGCGTGTCAGCGAAACCGAAGTCGTCCGCGCCCAGGGACGCGAAGTCGTTCGGCAGGAACTGGCGGATCTGGTCCGGAACTGCCTTCATGTAGTCCGTTGAGGCAACGATCGGTCCTTCAGCACCGGCAAGCTGCTGGGTCACGAAGGGTACGCGCGGTTCGGATCCGGGGTTGAGGAAAGCTTCTTCCTCAGCGGCCAGACCGTCACGGCGCAGTTCGTTCCAGGAGGTCACGGACCAGACATCAGCCGAGACACCCCAGTCGTTGGCGAGCAGCTGCTGTGCTTCCAGCGCCCACGGAACTGCCACACCGGAAGCGAGGAGCTGGGCCTTGGGACCCTTGGCGTCGGATGCGGAGACCTTGTAGATGCCCTTGATGACACCTTCAACGTCCAGGTCCTCCGGAGCCTTGGGCTGCAGGATCGGCTCGTTGTAAACCATGATGTTGTAGATCAGGTTCCGGTCTTCGGAATCCTCTCCGTACATCTCCTCGAGGCCGCGGCGCATGATGTGCCCGATCTCGTAGCCGTAGGCCGGATCGTAGGTCTTCACCGCGGGGTTGGTGGAGGCCAGGATCGGGGAGTGGCCGTCGGCGTGCTGCAGGCCTTCACCGGTGAGGGTGGTACGGCCGGCGGTGGCGGAGATCAGGAAACCGCGGGCCATCTGGTCAGCTGCTGCCCAGATGTAGTCAGCGGTGCGCTGGAATCCGAACATCGAGTAGAACACGTAGACCGGGATCAGCGGTTCGCCGTGGGTGGCGTAGGCGGAACCGGCAGCGGTGAACGCTGCGATGGAACCGGCTTCGTTGATGCCCACGTGGACAATCTGGCCCTGCGGGGATTCCTTGTAGGCCAGGACGAGGTCCCGGTCCACGGAGAGGTAGTTCTGCCCCTTGGGGTTGTAGATCTTCGCCGTCGGGAAGAACGAGTCCATGCCGAAGGTACGGGCCTCGTCGGGAATGATCGGCACAATGCGCTTGCCGAATTCCTTGTCCCGCATGAGGTCCTTGAGCAGGCGGACAAAGGCCATGGTGGTGGCCGCCAGCTGCTTGCCCGAACCGCGGTTGGCTACCTCGTAGGCAGATGCCTCCGGCAGCTTCACCGGTGCGTGCTTCTCACGGCGTTCGGGCACGTTGCCGCCCAGTTCCCGGCGGCGTTCCAGCAGGTACTTGATCTCCGGCGAGTCAGCTCCCGGGTGGTAGTACGGCGGCTGGTACGGATCGGCTTCCAGCTGCTCATCCGTGATGGGGATGCGCAGGTGGTCGCGGAAAGCCTTCAGGTCCTCCAGCGTCAGCTTCTTCATCTGGTGCGTGGCGTTGCGGGCTTCGAAGTGCGTGCCCAGGCCGTAGCCCTTGACCGTGTGCGCCAGGATGACCGTTGGCTTGCCCTTGAACTCGGTGGCAGCCTTGTACGCGGCGTAGACCTTGCGGTAGTCGTGCCCGCCGCGCTTGAGGTTCCAGATTTCCTGGTCGCTCAGGTCCGCAACCATGTCCTTGGTCTGCGGGGTCTTGCCGAAGAAGTGCTCACGGACGAATCCGCCGGACTCGGCCTTGTAGGTCTGGTAGTCGCCGTCGAGCGTGGAGTTCATGATGTCCACCAGCGCGCCGTCGTTGTCCTTTTCAAGCAGCGAGTCCCACTCGCGGCCCCAGACAACCTTGATGACGTTCCAGCCGGCGCCGCGGAAGAAGGCTTCCAGTTCCTGCATGATCTTGCCGTTGCCGCGGACGGGTCCGTCCAGGCGCTGCAGGTTGCAGTTGACCACGAAGGTCAGGTTGTCCAGCTTGTCGTTGGCGGCAAGCTGGAGCAGGCCGCGCGATTCAGGCTCGTCCATTTCGCCGTCGCCCAGGAACGCCCAGACGTGCTGGTCGGAGGTGTCCTTGAGGCCGCGGTTGTGCAGGTAGCGGTTGGACTGCGCCTGGTAGATGGCATTCATGGGGCCAATGCCCATGGACACGGTGGGGAACTCCCAGAAATCGGGCATGTTCCGCGGGTGCGGGTAGGAGGACAGGGCGTGTCCCTCGCGGGACTTCTCCTGCCGGAAACCGTCGAGGTCCTCTTCGCTCAGGCGGCCCTCAAGGAAGGCGCGGGCGTAGACGCCGGGGGAGGCATGGCCCTGGAAGAAGACCTGGTCGCCGCCGCCGGGGTGGTCCTTGCCGCGGAAGAAGTGGTTCATGCCCACTTCGTACAGGGTGGCGGCACCGGCATAGGTGGAGATGTGGCCGCCGACGCCGATGCCCGGGCGCTGCGCACGGTGCACCATGACCGCGGCGTTCCAGCGCAGCCAGGCGCGGTAGCGGCGTTCGGTTTCCTCATCGCCGGGGAACTCGGGTTCCTGGTCCACGGGAATGGTGTTGACGTAGTCGGTGGTGGTCACCATGGGTACACCAACGGAGCGGGAACCTGCCCGCTGGAGCAGTGAACGCATGATGAACTGCGCACGCTCGGTGCCCTGCGAGCGGATCAGCTCGTCAAGGGATTCAATCCATTCCGCGGTCTCTTCCGGGTCACGGTCCGGCAGCTGGCTGGTCAGCCCGCTGAGGATGTCCGTTCTGTCTTCACTGACGCTCATATGCAGCCTCTCGGTTGAGGGCGGGGTCCCCTCAAAGTAATTCGGTGACTCACCGACCATTCCGTTATGCGGAATGCTCAGTTCAATCTATACGAAGGCGCGGCTTAGTGCCTGCTCAGGCAGGTGGGTACCGCTCCTTCGTAAGACGTATCACAGAACAGTTTAGGAGACCTCAATGGTGACGACGGCGGGACCCCGCGTGAGCCCGGGATTCCCGGCTTCCGCGGCGGAATCTGTGACGGCGCGCGACACGCAGCAGCACATTTTCTCCCGGGCGCGCTGCTGGCGTTCGCTGTAGAAGACGTCCCGGTGGTCCACTTTGCCTTCCAGGTCCAGGATCCGGACTTCGCAGAGCCCGCACTCGCCCTTGCGGCAGTCGAACATCATGTCCGCTCCGGCGTCTTCGAGGGCTTCGAGCATGGACCGGCCCGGCCCCACCCGGGTTTCCAGTCCCAGGCGCGGCACCCGCACAATGAACTCTTCCGGGCGGTACCAGCCGGAGTTGCCGAACGTCTCATAGCGCAGGTTGGCGGGGTCCAGGCCGTGGTCCCGCCAGGACCGGCGCACGGCGTCCATGAGGCGGATGGGCCCGCACATGTACAGTTCCGTTCCGTCCTGCAGCCCTTCGACCAATTCCGTCACGGACAGCCCGCTTCCCTCGGCGTCCACATGGATTTCAAGGGCGGCACCGTGCTCTGCCTGCAGTTCAGCCAGGTACGCCATGGCGCTGCGGTTCCGTCCGGCATAGACCAGCCGGTAGTCGGCCTTTACGTTCTTCAGGACCCGGGCCATGTTCAGGATGGCGGTGATGCCCACGCCCCCCGCCAGCAGGACGTAGCGCGGTGCCCCCACCCGCAGCGGAAAGTTCTGCAGGGGTTGGGTTATTTCCAGCTCATCGCCCGGCGCCAGGGTGTGCATGAAGATGGATCCGCCGCGGGACGCCGCGGTGCGGAACACGCTGATCGCCAGTTCCCTGCCGCCGTCGTGCGTTTCCACGATTGAGTAGGACCGGCGGTGCTTCTCACCATCAATGGTGACCATGACGTCCACGTGGCTTCCCGCCGCAGCCGGAACCGGCTGCCCGGGTGCGAGCACTATGCGGCGGATGCCCTCGGCCACGTCCCGGGTTTCCCGGACGACGGCGCGCTGCCAGACTTCGACGTTCGTTGCTGCCATCGCCTAGCCCAGCACCGCGCTGGCCCGGCTGCCGTCCGGAAGCCGGCTGCCATCCGGACGCCGGCCCTCGGCCGCAAGCCGGCGCTCGATCAGCCGCCGCACCCACATGCCGCCGGCGTCGATGTTCAGGTTGTAGAACTCGTAGTCCGGGTTCGCGTCGATCGCTGCCTGCTGGGCAGCGAGCATTTCCTCATCCTCGCCGAACACGCCGTGGACGCCGTTGCGCAGCTGGGTGGTGATGAGCTGGCTGTCCAGCCGGTAGTTGCGCATAAAGGCCCAGAAATAGTGGCAGGTTTTGGCCGTCTCCGGGGTAATGGTGTTCATCACGAACCCGTTCACGCCCTGGCTGCGGTCACCCTGCGGGGCCCCCGTTCCGGCCTTGGCCACGCCCACATCAATGTTGATGGTGGACGGCGCACGGTAGGTGATGATCTGCCACCGGTCTACCTTGCCTTCGAACCCGGGGAACTTGTCCCGCATGTTCTTGAGCCAGAAGGGCGGCGGATCGATGTTGAGCATCCAGCGGGTGACGGTTACGGTGTCGTCGTCGTGCGTGACGATGAATTCGGATTCGCTGAGCTCATCCTGGCCGATGGAGGAGGAGTGGACGAACTCTTCATGGGTGAGGTCCATGAGGTTGTCCAGCACCAGCTGGTAGTTGCAGGGCGCAAAGATTGTCTCGCCGTCGCCGGCCCACTCATCGGATGACAGCTGGTGCATGTCCGGCACGGAGTCCGGGTCGGCCAGCGTGGGATCACCCAGCCACACCCAGACGTAGCGGTGGCGTTCCACCACCGGGAAGGACGGCACGGTGGCGCTGGGATTGATGGTTTCCTGTGCCGGCATGGAGATGCAGCGGCCCGCGGAATTGTAGACGATCCCGTGGTACGGGCACTGGATTCCGTCCCGGCCGGTGGTCTTGCCCATGGACAGCGGGGCCAGCCGGTGCCAGCAGGCATCGGCCAGGGCAACGGCCTTGCCGTCCTCGGTCCGGTAGAGCGCCAGGGGGCGGTCGGCGATCCGGCGGGACATGGGCTTGCGGGTCACCTCGTGGTCCCAGGCAGCCACGTACCAGGCATTCAGCGGGTAGCCCAGCACCTTGCTGGTGGTGGAGCTCTGGGCCTGGATGTTGCTTACGGCAGCGGTCGAGACGGCGGTCATTGCGTTCCTTCCAAAAGCATCAGCACTGATGCTGCGGTACAACTAACTATCAACATAGATAGTTAGTGATATGCGCCACAGTATCTATGTCTATAGTGGTTAGGCAAGGGATTTCTTTTTACGAAAGAGGCCGTTATGAGCCTTCGGTACGCACTGCTGGCGCTGCTGAACGTGGAGCCCATGACCGGCTATGACCTGTACAAGCAGTTCGAATCGTCCGTTGGCTACGTCTGGCATGCGCCGGACTCGCAGATTTATCCGGAGCTGCGCCGCATGGAGCGCGATGGGCTGCTGGAGGGTGAGGAAGTCGCCTGGGGCACCAAGGGCCGCAAGCGGCAGTACCACGTGACCGATTCCGGCCGGGAAGCCTTCCGAACCTGGATCAACACACAGCTGGACTATCCGCGGGAGCGTGATCCCATGCACCTCAAGGCCGCGTATTTGGAGTGGGCGGATCCGGATGCTGCCCGCAGCCAGCTCCGGGCCCATGCCGAGCACTACGGCGCCCGGCTGGTCCAGTGGCAGCAGAAGATCCAGGAGATCGACGGCGGCACGTCGGATATGCTCAACCGCCGCCTGGCAACTGTTCCGGCCGGTGACCATGACCGGGTGGCGGCCTTCAAGCGGTTCACTTATGAGGGGCTGACGGCACGGGCTGAATCCGAGATTGCCTGGGCACAGCGCGGCCTGGCGCTGCTTGACGAGCTGTACGCGTAGCCTGCCGCAGCCGCCGCCGAAGGGCGGGTGCCTGCTCAGCTCGGACTCAGAAAGGCGGCCTAACCTCAATCCGGGGGAAACCTGTGAGTCGAGGAGAAAAATGCCGCACAAACCGGAAAAATCCGCATATCAGGGACGCCCGCTGCCGCGCCCGCATGAGGACCTGGAGGACCAGGGGCTGGCGTTCGACGTCGGCACACTGCTTCAGCGCCGGCAGCTCCTGAAGGCCTTTGGAATCGGCGGGCTCACCCTGGCCCTGACCGCCTGCGGAGCTGCGTCTGAGGCCGGTTGCGGCGAGATTCCGGATGAGACGGCCGGCCCGTACCCGGGGGACGGGTCGAACGGACCGGATGTGCTGGAGCAGAGCGGAATCGTACGCAGCGATATCCGCTCCAGCTTCGGCGAATCCTCCGGAACTGCCGAGGGCATTCCGATGACCCTGGAGCTGAGGATCACCGACCTCGCCAATGGTGGTGCCCCCTTCGCCGGTGTGGCCGTGTACGTCTGGCACTGCACCCGGGAGGGCTTGTACTCAATGTATTCGGAAGGTGTGGAGGACCAGAATTACCTCCGTGGGGTTCAGATCGCAGACGCCGACGGCGTCGTCCGGTTCAGCAGTATTTTCCCTGCCTGCTACTCCGGCCGCTGGCCGCACATCCACTTTGAGGTCTACCCCGACGAAGCGTCGATCACGGATTCGGCGAACGCGATAGCAACGTCCCAGGTAGCTCTGCCTGAGGAAGCCTGCAAAGCGGTGTATGCCACTGCGGGCTATGAAACCTCAGTGCGGAACCTCGCCCAGGTCACCCTGGCGAGTGACAGCGTTTTTGGGGACGACGGCGGCGCGAGCCAACTCGGTAAGGTCACCGGAAGCGTTGAACAGGGCTACTCGGTATCCCTGACCGCGGGGGTGGATACCCGCACTGAACCTGGCGGGGGAATGGGCGGACCGGCAGGAGGAGATGCGCCCGGCGCTGGAATGGGCGGACCCGGCGGAGCGGGCGGACCCGGCGGCGAACCGCCGGCTGGTGGTGCCCCGGGCGGAAGCGCGCCTGCCGGCGGGCCGCCTGCGGCCCCCTAGCGGCGTCGTCACCCAGCGCCTCGCTATAGAGGCTGGGCACCCACAGCCATCCGGGCGATAATCCGGTAACGTTCGGCCAGTTCCTCCGGTGAGAGTTCACCGTCCAGCCGGAACCACTGCGCGACGCCGGTGCACATGGTGACGACGGCGGTGCTTGCTTCGCGCGGGTGCGGTGCGGCAAAGATGCCCGCGGCCCTTCCCTCCTCCAGGATCCTGTCCATAAGCCGCTGCTGCCGGTCCCGCGCCGCGATGTGAGCGGCGCGTGCGTCCGGTTCCAGGCTGCGGATCTCGCTGAAGGCTATAAAGGCCTGGCCGCGGCGCCGGGCGTGGAAGAGCACCAGACATTCCACCAGCAGGTCGAACTGCCGGGAGAGGTCGCTGCCGGCCTCGGAAACGGCCTGCTCGCTGCGGACCCACAGGTCATTCATGGCGTGGGAGGCGATGGCGACCAACAGTGCCTGTTTCGAGGGGTAGTAGTGGTAGAGCCCGGGAACGGACAGCCCGGTGCGCGCGGCCAGCTGGCGGATGGTGGTGCCGTGGTAGCCGTGCTCCATGAAGCACTCCAGCGCGCTGGCGAGCATTGGCGGCAGATCATCCACCGCGTAGTCGCGCCAGCCCCGTGCGGCCGGCGGCCGAGATGCGGAGCCGGGTTCCTTCGGTGCAGCTTTAGTCATCGGATCTCTTCATGGTCGAAAACTTTAGGTTGCCAAAGGGGGTTGACACTACCTTGTGACGTTCTTCACACTACTTCTACCGAGCGATCGCTCGCAAGGTTGTTGCGGAACCATGACAGGGAAGCAGGCAGGCAGTGGAGGACATGGCGCTCTCACCGGCAGCATGGGCCGGTGCCTATCCGCCCGGGCTCTCGACCACGCTCGACGTCCGGACCCCCTCGCTGGTGGATGCGTGGAAGGCCCGCGTCCGGGCCAACCCCGGCGGGACAGCGATCGCCTACTTCGACGGCCGGCTCACCGCCGCGGAACTCGATGAGCTCTCCGACGCGTTCGCGGCTGCGCTTGAAAACCGGGGAATCGGGCACGGCGACCGCATCGGCATCCAGCTGCAGAACATCCCGCAGTACGTAATCGCGTTCCTGGGGCTCTGGAAACTGGGCGCCATCGCCGTGCTGATGAACCCGATGTATAAGGAACGCGAGCTGCGGCACCTGATTGAAGATTCCGGGGCAAGAGGCATTCTCGCCGATGATTCGCTCTATCCGGCCACGAAGGCTGCCGCTGCCGGCAGCGCCGTTGAATGGATCGTCACCACGTCCGGGCTGGAATACCAGAGCCGCTGTGATCCCCGGATCTTCAGCTCCGCGGAACCGGCGCAGCCCTCGCCGGACGGGGACATGGCCGCCTGGATCGCGGAGTATGCCGGCCGCGCCCCGGCGCCCCGCACCCTCAACCAGGACGACGTCGCCCTGCTGGCCTATACCTCCGGAACCACCGGCGCCCCCAAAGGTGCCATGAATACCCACGGAAACATCCTCAACGTCGCGGCCACGTGCTCAGCATGGATGGGGCTGCAGCCGGGGGACTCCGTGCTCGCCGTCGCGCCGCTGTTCCACATCACCGGCGCCGTGATCGACGCCGCCGCTCCGCTGCTCGCGGACACCACCCTGGTCATGGTGAACCGAACTGATCCGGCGGTGGTGGTGGACGCCTTCGCCGAACACCGGGTTACGTGCACCACCGGATCGATCACGGTCTTCAACGCCATCTATCAGGTTCCGGATGCCAGAGCCGAACACTTCGCCTCCGCCAAGACCCTGTATTCCGGCGGCGCACCGATCCCGCCGTCGACCGTGCACGCGTTCCAGGAGCGCTTCGGCGCGTACATCCACAACATCTTCGGCATGACGGAGACAACGTCGGCAGTCATCGGCGTTCCGCCGGGCGTGCAGGCGCCCGTGGATCCCGCCAGCGGCAGCCTGTCCATCGGGCTGCCGCTGCCCAACGTCACCGCGCGCATCATCGACACAGCCGGAAACGCGCTGCCGTTCGGTGAACAGGGAGAACTCGAGCTCTCCGGGCCGCAGATCGTCCCCGGCTACTGGAACAACCCCGAAGCCACCGCCCGCACCATGCCCGGCGGACGGCTGCGCACCGGTGACGTCGCCACAATGGACGAATCCGGCTGGGTGTACATCGTTGACCGCATGAAGGACCAGATCAACGTTTCCGGCTACAAGGTCTGGCCGCGCGAGGTGGAGGACGTGCTCTACGAACATCCAGCCGTCTATGAAGCCGCCGTCGTGGGGATGCCCGATGCGTACCGCGGCGAAACCGTCGTCGCGTACGTCTCGCTGAAAGCCGGGCATACGGCCACTGAAGAAGAACTGATTGCCTTCACCAAGGAACACCTGGCCGCCTACAAGTACCCGCGGTCCGTGTACGTGATCGATGACCTGCCCAAGACGCAGACCGGCAAGATCCGCCGCCGGGAACTGCGGAAGAACCCAAAGGAAGGATGATCCGTGGCAATTGACCGTGGGCTCCAAGGAAAACTCCAAGGAAGAACAGCAATCGTCACCGGCGCGAGCCGGGGGATCGGCCTCGCCATTGCCCGGGACCTGGTGTCCCACGGTGTACGGGTCTGCATGACGGCCCGGAAGGCAGATGTCCTGAAGGAAGCCGCGGACAGCTTTCCGGACGGCACCGTCATCGCCGTTGCGGGCGCCTCCGACGACCCGGATCACCGCAGTGACGTTCTGGACACCGTCGGCCGGGAATTCGGCGGGCTGGACATCCTGGTCAATAACGCCGGCATCAACCCGGTCTTCGGTCCGCTGGTGGAAATGGACTTGGAAGCTGCCCGGAAGATTTTCGAAGTCAACGTCCTGGGCACCCTCGCCTGGGTGCAGGACACCGTGGCCCACACCGGCCTCGGGTTCCGCGAACGCGGCGGATCGGTAGTCAACCTGTCCTCGGTCTCGGGAGATACCCCGTCACCGGGCATCGGGCTTTACGGCATCAGCAAAGCCGCCGTGTCCCACCTGACCCGGTCCCTCGCCGTCGAACTCGGGCCGGAGATCCGCGTCAACGCGGTTTCCCCGGCTGTAGTGAAGACCCGCTTCTCCCGGGCACTGTATGAGGGCAAGGAAGAAGCTGTCACCAGCACCTATCCGCTGGGCCGGCTGGGCACACCCGAAGACGTTGCCAACGCAGTGACGTATCTGGTCTCCCCGGACGCATCATGGGTCACCGGGCAGGTACTGACGCTCGACGGCGGCCTGCTGGCCGCGGGAGGTACCGCCTGATGAGCGCCCCAGCACACACCGCCGTCAGCCGGGAAGCCGTGGAAGACCTCCGGCTGCGAACCCGGGCATTTATCCGGGACGTGGTGATTCCCGCTGAGCCCGTCCCCGGGCAGGCCCTGACTGAGTCCGAGCGCGCCAGGCTGCAGCAGGCCGCCAAGAACGCCGGAGTCTTCGCGCCGCACGTGCCCGTGGAGTACGGCGGCCAGGGGCTGCCGCTGCAGGACTGGCCGGAAATCTTCGAAGAAGCCGGTTATTCCCCCATCGGCCCCACCGCCCTGAACTGCATGGCACCGGACGAGGGCAACATGCACATGCTTGAACTCATCGGCACCCCGGAGCAGAAGCAGCAGTACCTGGTGCCGCTGGCTGCCGGGGACGTCCGCTCCTGTTTCGGCATGACCGAACCGCATCCCGGCGCGGGATCGGACCCCGACGCCCTGCTGACCACCGCGACGAAGGGCGACGGCACCTGGCTTATCAACGGCCACAAACGCTTCACCTCCGGTGCCATCGGTGCGGGCTTCTGCATAGTCATGGCCCGGACGGAGGCCGACGGCGATACCCCGGCCGGCGCAACCATGTTCCTGGTGGACATGGACAACCCGGGCATCCGCGTGGGGGAGCACATCCACACCATCGACCGGACCATCGGCGGCGGACACCCGCACGTGTACTTCGAGAACTGCGCCGTCCCGGAAGACGCCGTGCTGGGCGAAGTGGGGCTGGGCTTCAAATATGCACAGGTCCGGCTTGGGCCTGCCCGGCTTACACACTGCATGCGCTGGCTTGGGCTGGCCCGCCGCTCGCTGGATATTGCGCTGGACCGCACGGGAAGCCGGGAGATTTTTGGTTCCCGGCTCAGCGAACTCGGCCTCGCCCAGGAACTCATTGCGCAGAGCGTGATCGACATTGAAACCTCGGCCGCCATCATCACCCGCACTGCAGAAATGCTGGCAGCGGACCCGAAGGCAGGCTCCGCGATGTCTTCAGTT
The DNA here is from genome assembly GCF_009696625.1 of Arthrobacter sp. BL-252-APC-1A. Taxonomy (NCBI): domain Bacteria; kingdom Bacillati; phylum Actinomycetota; class Actinomycetes; order Micrococcales; family Micrococcaceae; genus Arthrobacter; species Arthrobacter sp. BL-252-APC-1A. Next base: position 24,221 of record NZ_VULS01000007.1, read on the forward strand.
GCCAAGGTGCACTGCTCCGAGGCTGTGTACCGGGTGATCGACCGCTGCGTGCAGCTGTGCGGCGGTGACGGCGTTTCCGACGGGCTGCCGCTGGCCCAGTACCTCAACGAAGTCCGGCCGTTCCGGATCTACGACGGTTCGAACGAGACCCATAAATGGGCCATCGCACGGCGGGCTTCGGCCCGGCGCCGCAAGGAAGTGGAAGCCGGCGCGACCTACCAGGGCAACGCCGTCGTACGCGGGGAGCAGGAGCAGTGAGCGGGCTTCAGACCCGTGCCGACGGGACCGAAGTAGTGTCTACCGCTTCCGAGGCTGCCTCATTGGAGAGACCGCCGCTGCTGGTGCTCGACGTCGTCACCGGCTTCCTGGACGAGCACGGACTTGGCAGCGGTGAACTCGCCTGGGAACGCATTGGTGACGGGCAGTCCAACATCACCTACCGGATCACCCGCGGCGGGGAGTCCTTTGTACTGCGCCGCGGCCCGCGTCCGCCGCTTCCCCGGTCCACGCATGACATGGTCCGGGAAGCCCGGGTCCAGCAGCTGCTGGGCGGTGAGGGGATTCCGGTGCCGCAGATCCTTGCGGTTTGCAGTGACGAGACCCTGCTGGGTGTGCCGTTCTACGTCATGTCCTACCTGGACGGGCACGTCATAACCGGATCCGCCCCGGAACACCTGGATACCCCGGAGCAGCGCGGAGACATCAGCCGCGCCGTCGTCGAAACGCTGGCCCGGCTGCACGGGGTGGACGTGACCGGACCGGAGCTTTCCGGACTGGGCCGGGCGGAGGGGTACCTGGAGCGGCAGGTGAAGCGCTTTGCCGGGCTGTGGGAAGCGAACACCCTGCGTGAGGTGCCGCTGGTGGCGCAGGTCGCCCGGGACCTGGGCGCGAAGATCCCGGTGTCGCAGCGCGCGTCGGTGGTGCACGGGGACTACCGGCTGGGGAACCTGATGTTCGGGCGGCAGCAGCCTGCCACCGTCACGGGGATCCTGGACTGGGAGATGGCCACCCTGGGGGATCCGCTGGCAGACCTGGGCTACCTGGCAGCGACCTACGCCGAACCAGGTGCCGAACAGACCGTGATGGACCTGACGTCAGTGACCCGGCAGCCCGGGTACTGGAGCCGGGACCAGCTGATCTCCGGTTATGCGGACAGAACCGGACTCGATGTCAGTGCCCTGCCCTGGTATCAGGCGCTGGCGCTGTGGAAGTCGGCCATTTTCTGCGAAGCGATCTACACGCGTTACCTCAAGGGCGAACGCCCCGGCGACACCTTCGGACCCACCCTCGAAGAAGGCGTCCCCCTGCTTCTGGAATCAGCCGCTGAAACCCTGCGGAGAAGCTAGCCCCCGTCCCACCCTTTCGAGGGACGCATTCACCCCGCCCCACTCACCCGATGCAACACTGGCAAAGGAGCCATCATGTCTGCACAGCCTTCGGCTGCCGTCCCGGCGCGGCTGGCGTCAGCCACCGCAGGTAAGAAGAAGTCACTGCTGGCAACCACAGCCGGCAACATCCTGGAGTGGTACGAGTGGAGCGCCTACGCGGTCTTCGCCCCCTTCATCGCCGCAGCGATGTTCAACCCGGACGACCCCGTCTCGGCGCTGCTCTCGACGCTCGCCGTCTTCGCCGTCGGCTTCCTCATGCGGCCGCTGGGCGGCATCGTGTTTGGCCGGGTCGCTGACCGCCGGGGCCGCAAGTTCGTCCTGATCACCACCATGCTGATGATGGCCGGCGGATCCCTGGTGATCGGGCTGATGCCGGACTACCAGACGGTCGGCGTCTGGGCCTCGGTCATCCTGCTTGCGGCCCGCATTGGGCAGGGCTTCGCGCACGGCGGCGAGTCAGCCACGGCCAACACCTACATCGCGGAAATCGCCCCGAACCACCGCCGCGGCATGTGGGGCAGCATCGTGTTCGTGGCGATCTTCGCCGGCTCAATCCTTGCGTACACGGTGGGCGGGTCGGTGACCGCTGTGCTGGGGGAGAGCGCCGTGGCCGAATGGGGATGGCGGATTCCGTTCATCCTGGGGGCCTTCCTGGCGCTCGCCGCCCTGTACCTGCGCAAGGGCATGCTTGAAAGCGAAGTGTTCGACGACGCCGCTGCCGCTGCCGCCGGTGCGCAGGCTCCGGCTCCGCTGCCGCGCCGGCAGATCGTCCGGGCGATCATCCTGATGATCGCCATGACCTCGGGCATCACTGCCGCGCACTACACCTGGACCTCCTACGCGTCCACCTACGCCATCACCCAGCAGGACATGCCTGCGGCATCGGCGTACTGGATGTCCGTCATCGCGCAGCTGATTGCCCTTGTTTCGCTGCCGTTCTGGGGGCGGCTCTCGGATTCAGTGGGCCGCCGTCCGCTGATGCTGGCCTTTGCAGGACTGATGATCCTGCTGCAGCTGCCGCTGATGGGCCTGATCAGCTCCGCTCCGTGGACCCTGCTGGCGGCGTCCTCGCTGGCCCTCGTCGTCGTCGCCATTCCCGGAGCCCTGCTCTCGGCAACCCTGTCGGAGAACTTCCCCACCAAGGTGCGCACCCAGGGCATCGGGTTTGCCTACTCGGTCTCGGTGGCGGTCTTCGGCGGCACCGCGCCCTACCTGAACGCGCAGCTGATCGAATGGAATGTGGGCTGGATGTCCAGCGTCTACATCATGATCCTCTGCGGCTGCACCGCCGTCGCCGTGTGGCTGATGCCCGAGACCAAGGGGATCGACCTCAAGGACGCCTAACCCCCCGCCCGACGAGGCAACAGAACGAGATCACAGAAACTGCCCGTATGAACGCTCATACGGGCAGTTTCTGTCATGTCGATGGGCGGGAAACTACTGCTCCAGCTTCATCGCCTTGCGCAGCGTCAGCGCTCCGCCGCCCTGCATCACCGCGCGGCGGTAGATCTTCTCGCCGAACCGCAGCAGCGCGTAGGCGGCAGCCAGGGCAATGGCCAGGGATACGAACGTCTCCCAGAGCGGAATCTCGCCGCTGAGCATACGCACCGGCATGGCCACGGTGGAGATCACCGGGACGAAGGACGCCACAACCAGCAGCTGTCCCTTGGCGAACAGCCCGGCGAAGAGCGCCGCAATGATGACGGTCAGCACCGGGCCGGAGCTGTTGTTCAGGTCCTCGGAGCGGGAAGCCATCGAACCGAGCATGGCCCACAGGGACGCCAGGATCAGGAAGCCCACCAGGAAGAAGACCAGGAACCAGCCCGACGCCGGGATGATGGTGCTGACCGAGTCCGCGGTTCCGGTGAACGTCAGGGCGAGCAGTGCCGCCCCGGCGTAGAGGGCCAGCTGGATCATGGCCAGGATCGTGTTGCCGGCAACCTTGCCGTAGAGCAGCTGGCGGATCGGAATGGCGGTGGCGAGGATTTCGACCACGCGGTTCTGCTTTTCCTCCAGGACGGAGGTGGCGATCGCCATGCCGAAGATGATCGCGGCCATGTAGAAGAGGAACCCGAACACAAACCCGGTGAACTGGGCAACGAACTGGTTTTCCGCGTTGCCGTTCAGCAGGGCGGTCTCGAACTCGCTGCCTTCCAGCAGGGCTTCAGACGTGGTGCCGGCCTCACCGGCGTTGATCTCGAGCGCGTAGGCACGCAAGGCCTCGGAGATGCCCTGCTGCAGTCCGCTGGAGAGTTCCTCGTTGCCGGTGAGCATCCACTCGCCGTCCGCATCGCGGGTCAGTGCGGCATCGGCTTCTTCGCTGCTGACCAGTTCTTCGGCGCCCTCGGCGCTGGAAGCCACTACCGCCTCGAAACTGGTGTTCCCGCCGTCGGCCTGGCCGGTTTCGTGCGCGAGGTCAACGACGGCGGTCGCCGCGGAATCGTTGACGGCTACTGTGTATTCCTCCGCCTTGGTACTCATGTAGGCGTTGAAGACCACGACGCCGACAATCAGTACCAGCGTGACGAGCGTGGAGATCAGGTAACTGCGGTCGCGGGCCTTGACCATGACCTCGCGGAGGGTGACGATCGCCCACGCCGGGGTGGGCCGGGAAACGGTGCTCATGCTGCGGTGACCTCACGGTAGATTTCGCTCAGGGACGGACGGATCGGGGCGAATTCCTCAACTGAACCCCGGGTTAGTGCGGTGGCCAGCAGTCGCTGGCGCGCGTCGTCGTCGTCGAACTGGAGGATCGCGGTGGGACCGGCGACGTCGAGGACCCGCACTCCGGGTTCGTCACGGACCCAGCCTGCGTCCGGAGAAATGGTGATCCGGTGCCGGTTTACGGCCTTTGCACGCAGGTCATCACCGGTGCCGGATGCAATGACCTTGCCCTGCTGCAGCACAACCATGTTGTCGCAGAGCCGGTCCACCAGGTCCAGCTGGTGGCTGGAGAAGAGCACCGGAACTCCGGCGGAGGTGCGTTCGCGCAGCAGTTCCACCATTGAATCCACTGCAACCGGGTCCAGGCCGGAGAACGGTTCGTCGAGGATCAGGACGGTGGGCTTGTGCAGGAGAGATGCCGCGATCTGGACCCGCTGCTGGTTGCCCAGGGAGAGGGATTCAAGCTTGTCCTTGGTGCGTCCGCCCAGGCCAAAGCGTTCCAGCAGCTCGATGGCGCCCTTCCTCGCTGCGGCGCCGCTCATCCGGTGAAGCTGGCCCAGATAGACCAGCTGGTCCAGGATCGGCTGCTTGGGGTACAGACCGCGCTCCTCCGGCATGTAGCCGAAGCTGGAGCGTGCCTCGGCGGTCAGCGGCTCGCCGTCGAGCAGGATCTCCCCGGCCGTGGTGCTGAGGACGCCCATGATCATGCGCATGGTGGTGGTCTTGCCGGCACCGTTGGCGCCGACAAACCCGGTCATTTGGCCCGAGGGGATATCGAACGTCACCGAATCGACGGCGGTCTTGTCACCGAACCTTCGGGTGAGATTGCGGACCTGCAGCATGGGGGTACTGCTCCTTTTCCCGGCAAGCCGGACAGTTGTGGAAGATTAACTGCCTTAAGCCTAGGGAATGGAGCACGACGGCGGATCGGCCGTTGGGGGGAAGCTGCGGGTTACGCCTCGCGGCCTGCCTCACCCGGAAGAATGAGTCCGGATTCGTAGGCGAAAACCACGGCCTGCACCCTGTCCCGCACCTGGACCTTGCCCAGCAGGTTGGAAACGTGGGTCTTGACGGTTGCTTCTGCAACGAACATGCGGGCAGCGATTTCGGCGTTGCTGAGTCCGGCCGCCACCAGTTCCAGCACCTCCCGCTCGCGTGCGGTCAGGGAGGCGAGGAGCTTCTGCTGGGCCGGGTCCGGCTGCGGTTCCACCGGCGCGGGACCTGCGGGCGCTGCGGCGGTGTTCCGCTCGGCCTCCAGCTGGCGGGCGAAACGTTCAATCACCCGCACCGTTACCTCAGGAGCGAGAAGCGCGTGCCCGCAGGCTACCGAGTGGACTGCGCCAACCAGGTCATCGGGATCGGCGTTCTTGAGCAGGAACCCGCTGGCCCCGGCCTGGATGGCGTCAAAGAGGTAGTCGTCGCGTTCAAAAGTGGTGAGGATGATGACTTTGGCGCGGTCCGCCGCCACGATCTGCTCCGTGGCCCGGATGCCGTCCAGTACCGGCATCTGCACGTCCATCAGGATGATGTCCACGTCATTGGCTGCAGCGAAGTCCACGGCTTCCTGTCCGTTGGCGACTTCGCCCACCACGTCGATCTCATCTTCGACGGAGAGCATCATGGCGAAGCCGGCGCGTACCAGCGCCTGGTCGTCAGCAAGCAGAACACGGATCGGTTCCATTAAGTCCTCAATAAATCCCCGGCCGGCCCGGTGCCGCCCCCGGGTTTACCATAGCGGCTTGGCTGCCGTGCAGGGCAAGCCGGATGTCAGCGCAGCGTAAAGCGGACCCGCACCCGCCAGCCGCCGCCGTCGCGGGGGCCAACGTCCGTGATTCCGCCGTGCAGGGCGGCACGTTCGCGGATGCCACGCAGGCCGTAGCCGGTGCCGCCGGTGCCCTGCCGCGGCCGGCCGTCGTCGACCGTTTCAACTTCGACCCAGCGCAGGGAAGGTGTGTCCGAGCCTGCCGGTGTGCTGCCGCTTCGCAGGGCGACGACGGCGCTCCCGGCCGTGGAATGGCGCCGGATGTTCGCCAGGGACTCCTGGATGGTCCGGTAGACGGAGAGCGCGAGCGGCGCGGAGAGGTTTTCCAGCACGCCGGGTTCGTGCTCGGCCCGGTGGAACTTCACGTCCAGGCCGTTGTTGCGGTACTCCTCCACAAGCTGGGGAATCTCCTCCAGTCCGGGCTCCGGCTGGCGCTGCGCCGGTCCGTCCGTCTCGGCGTCGGAGGAGCGGAGCACACCGAGCAGGGACCGCATCTCCGCGACGGCGTCGCGGCTGGAGGACTCAATGGTCTGCAGCGCACCGGCCGCGGCGTCGGGCTTCTTTTCCAGGACCCGGCGGGCTGCACCGGCCTGGATGCCGATTACCGAGATATGGTGGGCAACGACGTCGTGCAGTTCCCGGGCGATGCGCAGGCGCTCCTCGATGACTGCCTTACGGGCCAGGTCCGCCGCCTGCGCCTCGAGCTGGAGCGCCTGTTCGGCCAGTTGTTCGCGCTGGTGGGCGCTGCGCCAGGAGTTCCAGCCGAACATGATCGCCCCGCCGAAGTAGGCGGCGTTGAGCATAAAGGAGTACAGCACATAGGAAGTCAGCGGCGCGAACAGTCCCACGGGGTCATTCGAACTGATGTTGAACGCCTTGAGGATTTCGTCGTAGCTGCTCGAAAGCGTGAAACCCACGATGATCCAGAGGAACATGGCGGCGACCACCACTGTGACCGCCAGCCACAGTGCCCGCCGGTTCCGTGCCCATGCGACGGCGCTGTAGAGGGAAGCGAAGTAGGCTGCCTGGAATCCCAGCGTCTGGCTGATCGGCGGCATGGTGATGCCGACTATGAGGAAGGTGGCTGAGCTGAGCAGCATCACGGCAATGGGGAATCGGCGCCGGAAGACCAGGATGACGAAGATGGATGCCTGCACCAGATGCTGGACCCACGGATTGCCGATATCCCCGTCGCCGAACGCGAACCCGCGCATGAATTCAAGCATCACCGCGCTGAGCAGGAGGGCGATGAGCACACCGATCACGTCACGCCGGTACCCCTCGGGGTCAGGAGCGGGGCGTTCCCAGTCGTCCTCCGAGTTCCAGGGCAGGCTGAGCCGGAACCTGCGGATCCGTCCGGCCAGGCTGCGAAGGGACTCTCCGGACACCCCCGGTTTCTTCTCCTGCACCACTGGACCGGCGGTGTCCGTCCCGGACGGCTGGGTTTCAATCATGGCCAACAGTCTAGATCCGGGACGGCCGCTTCCGGATCCGCCGTACGACGGAACCGGAAGGTTATGAATGGCGGCGCACAACCGGGTTCTGTGCCTGCTGACAAGTGCCTTTGGACGCCCGGAGTGGTTTACTTCGACGCAGGACTAAAGTCCTTTTACCGCTGTGCTGGACAAACCGTAAGGACGAGGATGTTTGCTGCTGAGGGCCAGGACCTGCTGCCGGATTTGGTGTCCCTGCGCCGGGATATCCACCGGGAGCCCGAGGTGGGCCTGCACCTGCCGCGAACCCAGCAGAAGATCCTGGATGCCCTGGACGGTCTGGGCCTGGAGATTACGACCGGCAAGTCGCTCAGCTCCGTGACCGCTGTGCTCCGCGGAGGTGAAGACGGACCGTCGGTGCTGCTGCGCGGAGACATGGATGCGCTGCCGGTTCAGGAACTCACCGATCTGGAGTACGCCTCAACAAACGGTGCCATGCATGCCTGCGGCCATGACCTCCACGTCGCCGGCCTGGTCGGTGCTGCCCGGCTGCTCGCTGCGCAGCAGCGGGACATCTCGGGGAACGTGATCTTTATGTTCCAGCCCGGGGAAGAGGGCGACGGCGGTGCCGGGCTGATGATCGAGGAGGGCGTCCTTGAGGCGGCGGGGGAGAAGCCCGTGGCAGCCTACGGCGTGCACGTCCGGCCCGGGCCGCTGGGAGTCTTCCGCACCCGCCCCGGAACCCTCATGGCCGGGGCCAACGAACTGCGGATTACCGTTCACGGATCCGGCGGACACGGCTCCCAGCCGCACAATGCCCTGGACCCGGTGCCGGCGCTGGTAGAGATCGCCGGAGCGCTTCAGGTGATGGCGACGCGGAAGTTCTCCGTCTTCGACCCGATCGTCCTGACCGTCACCCAGCTTGAAGCGGGCCGGGCCATCAACGTCATTCCGGATACCGCCAGGCTGGGGGCCAGTGTGCGCACCCTCTCCGCAGAATCAGTGGACAGGCTGATCGTGGAGACCAAGGCGCTCGCGGACGGGATAGCTGCAGCCCACGGCTGTACCGCGGAAGTCAGCTTCGAAATCCTCTACCCCATGACCGAGAACGATCCGTCACGGACCTTCGAGGCGATCCGTGAGCTGCGCGAGCTCTTCGGGGAGGAGCGCGTCATCCAGTCCCGCGACCCGCTGATGGGTTCCGAGGACTTCTCCCTGGTACTGCAGAAGATTCCCGGGGCGTTCCTGTTCCTGGGGGCTACGCCGCCGGAGGTGGATCCTGAGACAGCGGCGTGGAACCACTCGCCGCGGGTGCTCTTCGACGATTCGGTCCTTGCCGACCAGGCCGCCGCGCTGGCGCAGCTCGCTTTCAACCGGCTGACGTAGTTTCGGGGGGCGCAGCTCTGCCCTGTTGCCCGGGTTTTCCCAGCCCTCTTTGCTGGTGCGGCCTGTGTGGCCGCACCAGCCCCAGCGCTAACTATGGCTGGGATACAGGGGCTCGGGCGCATAGGACTCGCGATGTTCTTCCGGGTTCCGGGCGGGATCAAAGCCGGCCCGGAAGCGGAGGACCAGGTGCTCGCGAAGCTGCGTGCGCGGGCGGCAGCCCGTTCCTAGCCCGGGCACACCGGCAGTGACGGCGGCGGTCTCCGGGCGGGAGGCCGCCGTCGTTTGTTTCCCGGTCCTAGCCCAGCTTCCGCAGAGCCTCGCGCCGGTGCACCGCATGCAGTGAGGTGGCGTCGCTGCAGACCTTGTACTGCGGTTCGTCTTCCGAGCACAGCCGGCGCCGGCCCATGAACTCAAAGTCGGAGGTATGGACTTCGGTGATTTCCCCGGTGACGGATCCCGTGCGCGAGTTCCACCGCACACGGTCGCCCACCTTGAATTGCTCACTCATGCCGAGAAGTCATAACACTGCAGTGGCCACCATGTAACGGGTAGACGGCGGTATTTGGGTGCGTGCCGGCAGAAACGCAGGTAACGGTTGATGCTGTCTAAGTTACTCGTGGGTAATATGACGGCATGCACCTGATCTTCCGCACGCTGCTGCTGCTCCTCACCGCCCGCCGCCGCCGGCCCAAACTGGATCTCTTTGACACGTCTTCGCTGCCCATGCGCGTCCTGCCGACCGACCTGGACTTCGCGAACCACGTCAACAACGGCATGTACCTTTCGCTGATGGACCTGGGCCGCTTCGACCTGATGATCCGCAGCGGCTTCTGGAAACTGATGCGCCGGAAGGGCTGGGGCCCGGTCATCAGCAACGAGACGATCAGCTTCCGCAAATCGCTGGAACCGTGGCAGCGCTACAGCATCGAAACCAGAATCATTGGCTTCGATGACCGTGCCATCTACTTCGAACAGCGCATGGTGGTCGACGGCGAGATTTACGCGAGCGCCTTCATCGCCACCCGCATGCTCTCCAAGAAGGGCCCGGTCAGCAATGAGGAGATCTTCGAAGCGGCAGGCCGCCGCCCACCGGAAGACCTGGTGCTCCCTGAGTGGATCCAGGACTGGCGGGCGAACGTGGCGCTGCCGGGAACGCGCCGTCCCGCCCCGCACGCGTGGGCGGCGTAGCCTACCCTTGACTGCGCTCCGCCGCTGACCGAGCCTAGGGGAACCGCCGCGAACGGTGGACCGGATCCGGGAGGTGCCTCATGCGGCTCACAGTGAACACATTCCTGAGCGTTGACGGTGTGATGCAGGGACCCGGTGCAGCAGACGAGGACCCGTCCAACGGGTTTGTCCGCGGCGGATGGCTGGTTCCCCTTGCAGGCGAGGAAATGGACAGCCTGGTCTCCGGGTGGTTCCGGCAGGCGGACGCAATCCTGTTGGGCCGCTCCACTTACGAGATGATGCAGCCGTACTGGGAGCTTGTGACTGACAGGTCCGACGTCGTCGCCGACGCATTGAACCATCTGCCGAAATACCTGGTGTCCAGCACGATTACAGAACCCAGCTGGCACAACACCTCAGTGATTTCGGGGGACGTTCTCGGGGCTATCGGAGAGCTCAAGGAGCACTCGCAGGGGGAGCTGCAGGTGCATGGCAGCTACCGGCTGGCCCGGGCGCTGCATGATGCAGGCATGGTGGACGAATACCGCCTGCTGATCTTTCCCGTGGTCGTTGGCAGCGGAAAACGGCTTTTCGAGGAGGGAGCGGCGCCGTCGTCCTTCATGGTTACCGGCACTCATATAACCAAGTCCGGAGTCGTGGCGCTGTCCCTGCTTCCCCGGCCGTTCACCGTGGCGGAGATGCCCAGGGAACCCTAGGCGCCCCGGCGGGCAAGCAGCACGTTGTCGTGGATGACCGCTTCCTGCCCCTCCGGCCCCTGAACCGTCCGCGGAATAGCTTCAGCAGTTTCAATGATCCAGCCCCGTTCAGCCAGCCCGAGTTCCGCGGCAAGTTCCTCCGCGGTAGGCAGGGCAGGGTCCGGCACAGGATGGCGTCCCCACGGCGGAAATCCCTGATGCCCGACGACGAGGAGGCGGCCGCGGGGAGCCACTGCTGACACTGCACGCTGCAGGATCGCATTGCGCGGAAGGTCGGTGGGGGAGTGCAGAAACTGGGCGCAGACCAGGTCGTAGCCGTGGTCCGTTCCGGAATCCGTGGCCGACCAATCAGCCAGGTCGGCTTCGACCAGCGTGACGAGGTTTTCGACGCCGGCCTCCCGGGCGTGCGCAAAAGCCCGCTCAAGGGCAACCGCCGAGATATCCATGCCGGTGACATCCCAGCCCTGTTTGGCCAGCCACACGGCGTCGGCACCCTCTCCGCAGCCAAGCTCGAGGGCCGTTCCGGGCTTGAGTCCCTCGACTTCACGGACAAGCAGCGCGTTGGGGTTCCCGCTCCACACCTGGGTGCTTTCACGGTAGAACCCGTCCCAGAACTGGTCGGGCGGCGGCAGAGGAGCGGAGCCTTCCGGGGCGGCGTGCTGATGGGACTGGTTTTCCTGCATGGTTGAACTTTAGTTCCGGGCTACGCGGCGTACCAAGACCGCCTGCCAGGCATAAGAAAGGCCGGGCACCTTCCCCAAAGGGTTGGTGTCCGGCCTTTCCGTCGTCGGTGGTGCGCTTATCGGCGCGCCGCTCCTAGTGCTGCGAGCGGCGGCTGCGGCCTGCAAGCAGCAGGGCCAGCGGGATAAGCAGCAGAGCCACCGGGATCAGGATCGCCAGGATGGCTGGGGAGCGGAGGAGCTCACCCGGGGTCATGGCGGAAGTACGCTCCATCATCGTGTCGGCGCCGGTGGAGATCTCCCCGTTGCCGTCAGCCAGTGTTGCGGTACCGTCGGCCAGTTTGCCGTTGCCCTCGGCCAGATCGACTGCGCCGGTCTTCAGCGTGGTGGTGCCTTCCTTGAGCGTCTTGGCACCGTCGTCGAGCTTGGCCATGCCTTCATTCAGGGAATCGGAGCCGGAGAGCAGGCGTCCCGTGCCGTCAGCGAGCTTGGTGGCGCCGTCAGCCAGCTTGGTGTTGCCGGCGTAAAGCGTTCCCGCTCCGGTCTCGAGGGTTCCGAGGCCGGTCGAGAGAGTGCCTGCGCCGGCGGCGAGGGTGTCTGCACCGGTCTGCAGTTCGGCGCCGCCCTCGGCCAGCTGTCCGGCACCGGCGGCAAGAACAGGAGTTCCGTCGGCGAGCTGGCCCGCTCCGGCTTGCAGCGCGCCGGCACCTTCGGCCAGTGCACCGTTGCCGTCGGCGAGCTGGTTTGCCCCGGCGGAGAGTTTGCCCGCCCCGGCCTGCAGTGCGGTGGTTCCCGTCCGGAGCGTGGTCAGGCCGTCGACCAGCGCGGTGGCTCCGGCGTTGAGCTGCTTGGAACCGTCACCCAAAGCGAGGGTGCCGTTGTAAACTCCCTGGGAGCCCCGGACCAGACCGGGTTCCTCGGCTGTGCCCTGCCCGTCGAACCCGGCCTTGAGCTGCAGCAGACCGTTGTGCAGGTTCTGTGTGCCGGCGGCAACCTTCCCTGCGCCTTCCCGTACTGCGGCCGCACCTCCACTGAGCTTGGTGGCGCCCGCGGAAGCTTCCAGTCCGCCCGCGGCAACCGCGTTGAGGTTGTCCCGGAGCTGGGTGTTGTAGGAGTCGCTGAACGCTGCCGCGTTGTCCGCCAGGGCGTTTACACCGCCGCTTGTGGCAGCGGCGCCGTCAATGAGCTTGTTGAGTTCAGCCTGCAGCTGTTCGGTGGTCAGCCCGGGAGCAGCGTCTCGCAGTCCCGTCAGCCCGGCAACCAGGCCCTGTGCTCCCTGCTTGACCGGATCGGCTCCAGCCGCCAGTGCATCGGCCTTGGCAGCGAATATTCCAGCGCCCACGTTCACTGCAGGTGCAGCGGCGGAAAGCGTCAAGGCGCCGTCCCGGAGGGCCGGGCCGCCGTCGACCAGGGCTTTGATTCCGCCGGAGAGGTTCTGGGCACCGGCCACGATCTCTTCCGAGCCTGCAACGGCGTTGTTCGTTCCCTGGCTCAGGGCAGCTGCGCCGTCCTGGACGCGCTTGGCCCCTGCAGCGAGGTCGGCAGTTCCGGCCACAGCCTGCCCGGTGCCGGCCTTCAACTGGCTGGCTCCGGCCAGCAGCTGCGAGGCGCCGTCGTTGGCAGCAGCAGCTCCTGCCGCGAGGTCGCCGGCACCCGCGCTGACAGTCCTGGCTCCCTGGCGGGCATTCTCAGCACCGGCCTTGAGGACGCCGCTTCCTTCGCGCAGCGCTCCGGCACCTGTATTGGCACGCTCGGCACCAGCCTGAAGCTCGGCACCGCCGGCGGCAATCCGGCCGGCTCCTTCGGAGAGCTTGGCTCCGCCATCGGCGAGGCGTCCGGCACCTGCATTGGCGCTGACAGCACCGTTGGCGATCTTGGCCGCACCCTCTGCAGCGGAGTAGGCACCGGTCTGCAGCTGCACAGCGCCGTCGTTCAGGGTGACTGCGCCCTCGTTCAGCGACTTGGCTCCGGTCTTGGCCGTGCCGATGCCTTCTGCGAGAGTCTGTGCGCCGTCGTCAACCTTTTCAGTGCCCGCAGCGACCTTGTCTGCGCCTTCCTTTGCGGCTGCAGCGCCTTCCTTCAGGTCGCCCGCTCCGGCGGATGCCCGCTGGGCACCTTCGGAAAGCTGCGTGGCACCGCTGGCCACCTGGCTTGTGAAGAGAACAAAGAAGGCCAGCAGCAAGACCAGGAACAAGGCCAACAGGCCGGTCAGAATGCTGAGCGGCCGGGTAGTGGACCGGCCGGTCGTGGAACTCGTCATTGAATATCCCTTTTCTGATTCAACTGCGGTCCCGTGGACCGCGTGGACTGCGGGAGTACGCCTGTGGGCTCCGCCTTCGTGGTGCGCTGCGCAGCATTTCCGGGTGTCATACCGTGTAATGAATCGGGGTTACTGAGCAGTAGGAATGTGATGTCGGTTACATCTAACTTACTGAGCGGTAACAAAGCAAGGGTTTTTCAAAATTAGTTACCCGCCGGTAGGTTGCGGCTGGTCCAGACATGTGACCCAGCTGTTCACGGCGTGTCGGCACCCCGTGAGGCCCGGTAATCGACGAGGCTGGGCGCACGGGCCGGTGCCGCGCTGGCGGCACCGGCCGGCCAAAACCGCTGGGAGACACAGGAGTCTTAAATGAGCTGGCTGGACCGAGAACGCATCATTGCACCACCCGGATTCAACCGCTGGCTTATACCTCCAGCCGCTTTGGCAGTGCACCTCTGCATCGGCCAGGCCTACGCCACGAGCGTCTACAAAACGGCGCTGGTCCAGTACTTCGACGCAAGCCTCACCCAGATTGGCGTCATTTTCTCCGTCGCGATCGTGATGCTCGGTCTCTCGGCAGCAGTGATGGGAACCTGGGTGGACCGGAACGGGCCGCGCAAAGCCATGTTCGTGTCGGCGCTGTTCTGGTCCGGCGGGTTTATGGTCGGGGCCCTGGGCATCTTCACCGGGCAGCTCTGGCTGGTCTACATCGGCTATGGGTTCCTTGGCGGTATTGGCCTGGGCATCGGCTACATCTCTCCGGTCTCCACCCTGATCAAATGGTTCCCCGACCGTCCAGGCCTTGCCACCGGCATGGCAATCATGGGATTTGGCGGCGGTGCACTGATCGCAAGTCCGCTGTCCTCTGCTCTCCTGGCCTTTTACGACCCGGATTCCGGAACCGACGGCTGGGTTGCCAGCGGCGATGCCGTCGGAAAGCTCTTTGTGACCCTCGGCATCGTTTACCTGATCTATATGCTCTACGGGGCATGGACCATCCGTGTCCCCGCAGACGACTGGAAGCCCAAGGGTTTCGATCCCGCCACGGTGGCCAAAAAGCCGCTGGTGACCACAGCCAACGTCTCGGCGTCGAACGCCATCAAGACCCGCCAGTTCTGGCTTGTCTGGATTGTGCTCTTCTGCAACGTGGCGGCCGGCATCGGCATCCTGGAACAGGCAGCGCCCATGATCCAGGACTTCTTCCGCGAGCCCGACGGCGCCTCCCTGGTCACTGCCGCAGTCGCCGGGGGCTTCGTGGGGCTGCTTTCGATCGGCAACATGGGAGGCCGGTTCGTCTGGTCAGCGACCTCCGACGTGATCGGCCGCAAACGGATCTACATGATCTACCTCGGTGCCGGAGCTGCGTGCTACGTGCTGCTGGCCCTGTTCGGATCATCGTCGACCATCCTCTACGTGCTCCTGGCGTTCATCATCCTCTCCTTCTACGGAGGAGGATTCGCCACGGTTCCGGCGTATCTGCGAGACCTCTTCGGAACGTTCCAGGTCGGTGCCATCCACGGCCGCCTGCTCACGGCATGGTCCGCTGCGGGCATCGCCGGCCCGCTGATCGTCAATTCATTCCTGGACGCACAGGGCACCCCCGGGGAGCTGACTGCACAGGCATACCAGCCTGCACTGCTGACCATGGTTGGCCTGCTGATCGTCGGGTTCATTGCCAACCTGCTGATCAAGCCCGTGGCTGAGAAGCACCACGAACCGGCCAAGACACCGGCACCGGGGCGAACGGCTGAAGCAGCGGACGCAACAGCAGAGAAGGACCTCGATTCAGCCCTTGAGGAAGGTACCCGATGAGCAACGTGAAACTGACTTTCAGCTGGCTGCTGGTGGGAATCCCACTGGCCTACGGTGTCTTCCAGACCCTGACGAAGGCGGCGGCGCTCTTCGGCTGAGCGCGTTTCCCGGCATACCTGCTCCAGTCCACAGCCCCGCAGCCCGGTACTCGGCCTGCGGGGCTGTGTATTGAGCTGATCAATGCAAGGATTAAGAGGCAAATCCATCCACCCGTGCGGGCGGGATCTGCCGGTGCGGAGACAGGAGCATGCCATGAAGGCCCTTCAATACCGCAGCATTGGTGCAGCCCCGGAAGTCGTCGAAATCGATACCCCGGAGCCCGGACCGGGACAGGTGCGGCTCAAGGTTACTGCCGCGGGCGTCTGCCATTCGGATGAATACATCATGTCCCTGCCCGAAGGCGAGTACGTCTACGGACTGCCGCTGACGCTGGGCCACGAAGGCGCCGGCATTGTGGACAAAATCGGCGAAGGCGTGAAGTACATCGAAGAAGGCCAGTCGATGGCCGTCTACGGTCCGTGGGGCTGCGGGCTCTGCTACGAGTGCTCCTCCGGACGGGAAAACTACTGCCGGAACGCGGCCAAGTTCGGCATTGCCCCTCCCGGGTTGGGGGCACCCGGTTCCATGGCGGAATACATGATTGTTGACAGTGCCCGGCATCTGCTCCCTCTTGGGGATCTGGACCCGGTGAAGAACGTTTCCCTGACAGATGCCGGCCTGACGCCGTATCACGGCATCAAGGGCTCCCTGGAGAAGCTGCACTCCGGTGCCACCGCCGTCGTCATTGGGGTGGGAGGCCTGGGACACGTGGCCATCCAGATCCTGCGTGCGCTCACCAGCGCCACGGTCGTGGCCCTGGACATTGACGAGGCAAAGCTGAACCTGGCCAGTGACGTCGGTGCCCAGTACACCTTCCCGTCCGAGGCCGGCGCCGCGACCATGATCAGCGACCTCACCAACGGCCTGGGCGTCGACGCCGTCTTCGACTTCGTAGCCAACCAGGCCACCCTTGACCTGGGCCAGGCAATGGTTCGCCACCAGGGCGACCATGTGCTGCTTGGTGCCGGAGCAGGCACCCTGAAGATGGGGCTGGTGTCGGGTGCGGCGTGGGATGTGTCAGTGCGCTCGCCCTACTGGGGATCGCGCACCGAGCTGTTCGAGGTCTTCGACCTTGCCCGGGGCGGGCACATCAACGTGCACACCGAAGTCTTTTCACTCGATGACGCACCGGCTGCCTACGAGAAGCTGAAGAACAACCAGCTGCTGGGCCGGGCCGTCGTCGTCCCCTAGCCGGAGCCGAACGGGTTCGGCTACCCACCGGCCAGCAGCCCGCCGTCGAGCGTCAGCACCTGCCCGGTGACCCACGCGGCGTCGCGGTGCGTGCGCTGACGGAAGACATGTTGATCACTGATGCCCCGCCCCGGAGGAAACCCGCACCGGGATGCCTGCAGGCAGCCTGCACCCAGGCAAGGGCGGTGAGCACATTCGTCTCGAGGATCTTGCGTGCGGCATCCCGATCCAGGTCCAGCAGCGGACCATAAACGGGGTTGGTGCCTGCGCAGTTCACCAGGACGTCCAGCGCACCGAACGTCTCAGCTGCCGCGTCAAGCACCGAACGCTGGTGCAGAGGGTCCGCGGCGTTGCCGGACACGGCAACAACCGTGCCCTCCGGAAAACCCGCGGCGGCCTCCTGCAGCGCCGCCTGATCCCGGCCCGTGATCAGTACCCGCGCCCCCTCAGCTACGAAACGGTGCGCGGTTGCCAGTCCAATGCCGCGGCTGGCGGCAGTGATGACGGCGGTCCTTCCGGCAAGGCGGTGCGGACCGGCCGCTGCGGGTGCCGGGTAGGTGCTCATGGGCGTCCCTTCGATTTCCATCCTGGCCGGACGGCCCGAGTCTGCGCTGGAGGCGTGCGGGTGTCAAGGCAGTTCCCCGCAAGTTGGCCGTGCAGGGAAAAAACCATTGACCTTTATCGAGAACTTTCATTAGGGTATTGAACAATCGCGGCCCAACGGTTCTGGATGCCACCTTTGGTGCCGTTTGGTACACCTTTTCTGGTCTGTCGAATATCCCAGATTGTGGGTTTGCAGGTCAGGAAACCGAGTCCCGGAAAGGTGACTAATGCCGCTTTACGCCTACCGGTGCAAGGACTGCGCTGACTTCGAAATCCAGGCGCCCATGGGTCAGGTCCGGGAGGCAGTGCCCTGCCCCGGATGCGGGGCTCCGGCGCGGCGGCGGTTCACGGCGCCCAACCTGTCCCGGTCCTCCTCCAGCGCCTACAGGCTCATCGAAAGTACGGCGCGCACTGCGTCCGAACCTGCCGTCGTATCCTCGCCCGGTACGGGGCGCAGGTCCGCCGGCACGGGAATCACCCGGAATCCGCTCCACCAGAAACTTCCCCGCCCCGACTAAAAAGCGTGATCCAGTTTCCCCAAGGAGGAATGGTGCCAAAAAACCTGTTTCCACTCGATTCAGCCAGGAAATTCGAAGACCAGGAAAAGCTTGGCCACAATCGATGGCATCCCGAAATTCCTCCGGTAGCAACCGTAAAACCCGGAGAATCCTTTCGCGTTGACTGCCGTGAATGGTTCGACGGTGCCATTGTCAACGACGATTCCGCCGAAGACATCCTCTACGCCCCGCTCCTGACAGTGCACAAACTCAGTGGCCCCTTCGCCGTTGATGGGGCGAAGCCCGGAGACCTGCTGGTGGTGGACATCCTGGACGTGGGGCCGATTCCGCAGGAAGACTCCGGTCCGCTGGCGGGACAGGGGTGGGGGTACACCGGGATCTTCGCGAAGGAGAACGGCGGCGGCTTCCTCACGGACCAGTTCCCGGACGCCTACAAAGCAATCTGGGACATCAACGGCCAGACAGCGACGTCGCGCCACGTCCCGGGCGTTTCCTTCACCGGTCTCATTCATCCCGGCTTAATGGGCACCGCGCCGTCGGCGGCATTGCTGGCGAAATGGAACAAGCGTGAAGGTGACCTCATCGCCACCGATCCGCACCGGGTGCCGCCGCTGGCGCTTCCACCGGAAGCCGAACATGCAGTGCTCGGCGGACTCCCGCGCGAAGAGTGGGCGCGCGTGGGCGGAGAAGCGGCCCGCACTGCGCCACCCCGGGAGAACGGCGGCAACCAGGACATCAAGAACCTGTCAAAGGGCTCACGGATCTTCTACCCGGTCTTCGTGGACGGCGCGAACCTTTCCGTAGGTGACCTGCACTTTTCCCAGGGCGACGGCGAAATCACGTTCTGCGGTGCCATCGAGATGGGCGGTTTCATCGACCTTCGGGTGGACATCATCAAGGGCGGAATGGATACGTACGGCGTGCATGAGAACGCCATCTTCATGCCAGGAAACGTGGACCCGCAGTTCAGCGAGTGGATCGCCTTCTCCGGAACGTCAGTGACGCTCGACGGCGAACAGCGCTACCTTGACTCCCACCTCTCCTACCAGCGGGCATGCCTGCACGCCATCGACTACCTGACCAAGTTCGGGTACAGCCCGGAGCAGGCCTACCTGCTCCTCGGCGCCGCGCCAATTGAGGGCAGGCTCTCCGGGGTGGTGGATATTCCGAATTCCTGCTCAACGGTTTACATTCCAACGTCGATCTTCGACTTCGATGTACGGCCGTCGGCAACGGGGCCGTTCCAGATCGATCCAGGCATCGGAGCTCCCAGGGCTTCCAGCCGCTGAGCGGACTAATTCGGTGAGAGGCCCGCCCCAGGGCTGACCCTGGGCGGGCTGTCCGCTTCATTGGGCTGTTCCGACATCCATTCCCGGGCAAGTCGGTGCACAGTGCCGTAGTGGCCGGGCTCCGGTACCAGGACGAGCCGGTTGGCGTGGTCGCTGTATTGAATGAGGATGTTGACCATGCCATCTCCGAGCCGCTTCGCCAAGGCTCCGAGCTCTCCCGGTGTTCCCTGGTCCAGCTTCACGGTTACCACGGGGCTAACGGTCACCGGTCCGATGCCGGCCGACGTTAGTGCTTCGAGGGCCGCAGCGGCGTCGTTGACCAGAAAATGAGCTATTCCTTCGTCGTGGTGGGTGAAAACACCACCACCCTCAAGGCTCACACCCGCGTGTCCGAGCACCTGGCCGAATTCGGACAGCGCTCCGGGCCGGTTCGGCAGAATGACCGCAATGTCGCGGGGCCCTTTCATGGTTCGACCACCGTTGGCTCCAACCGCACCGGACAATTGAGTGTGTTGGCTATGTAACAGCCAAGGTGCGCGGATTCAAGGACGGCTTTGACTTGCGAGGCATCTGTTCCTGACGTGACGTGGATGGTCGGTGACAGGACTATTTCCGTGACCCGGACCGGTTCCGTGCTGGTGTCCAGGACAGCGGCTGACCTGTCTTGGTAGGAGTGGATGTCAAGCCCTGTCCGGCTGGCCAGCGCCAGGAAGGACAGAAGCAGGCATGAACTCGCAGCCACGGTCAGCAGTTGCTCCGGATTGAGCAATTCCGGATTGCCTCTGAAGGCAGGGTCGGCGCTGAGGCAGAGTTCTTGCAAAGCTGGACAGGCAGAGGCAGTGTGATCTCGCCGGTAGGAACGGTAGCCTCCGGCAGTCGTTCCGTTCCAAACAACCAGTGAACTGTAGGTGTGCTGTGTCAGGGATGCACCGTACTGCCGCAACCGTTCGGTAGGCGCCGAAGAATGCCGGACGTACAGTGGTCCCGTGGGCAGGGACTTCACAGCGCTGGGACATGCGCTTTCCGCCGCGGCGCGGTCAACGATACTGAATCTGCTGATGGACGGGAGCAGCAGGCCTGCTTCCGAGCTCGCGGCAGCAGCCCGGATCAGTGCTTCGACGGCGAGTGAGCATTTGGGCGTCCTGGTCGAGGCCGGGCTGGTTACGGCTACACCGAGGGGCCGCCAGCGGTTCTACCGCGTCAAGGACCCGGCGGTTGCCCAGGTGCTGGAACACCTGGGCACACTATGCCCTGAGACGCCCGTAGTTTCTTTTCGGCAGAGCAGCGAAGCACGCCGGCTCTCACACGCCCGGCTCTATTATGACCATCTGGCAGGGAGCCTGGGAGTCGCGCTGACTGACTCCATGGCGGCCATGCTCTGGCTGTCCAGCACGGACGGAGGCCTTCAGGCGACTGAAGTCGGTCTGGACGCTCTGGCATCGTTGGGGATCCTTCCCCCTGACGGCACAGCGGGCAGGCGCCCGCTGTGCCGTTCCTGTCCCGACTGGACTGAGCGGCGGCCACACCTTGCCGGCCGTCTGGGAGCGCTGCTCGCTGGTCATGCACTTCGCAAAGCCTGGGTCAGGCCTGCTGCGAGGGGCAGGGGCCTCACTATTACAGAAGACGGAGCTGCAGCGTTCAAACAGCACTGGGGCGTGGTTCTTCCGAACGGCTCCGCCTGAGTCCTCTCGGGGTCTGCAACGCAGGCAAGACACGTTCCTGCCAGACAAATCCCGGGCAGGCGACCGAGCCCGTCAGCGGTACTTGCGGTGCAGGTTCTCCTTCGGCTTGCCATCGGTGGCCGTTGAGGAAATCCACGGCCCCGTGCCCTCGGACTGGTCCAGGACGCCGTCCTCGAGCCAGGTGTACCGGCCGTCCAGGACCTTCTTCGACACCTTGTGGTCTACCGCATCGGAGTTGTTCCACAGCTCGGTGAACAGTGCATCCACCCGGACCTTCGACTGGGCGCAGAAGGCGTTGGCCAGTTCGTAGGCTGATGCGCCCTCCGCCGGATCCCTCCGCCGGATAGTCTCGGCCTTCATGCAGGATGCCGACATGGCAAAGAGCTCGGCGCCAATATCCACGATTCTGCCCAGGAAGGCCTGGTGCTGTTCCAGTCCGGCCTGCCAGCGGGCCATCCCGTAGAAGGTTGAGCGTGCCAATTTCCGGGAGGCACGCTCCGCGTAGCGCAGGTGCATGGCCAGCGGACCAAACTCGGCGTACGACGTCGGGACGTTGCCCTGGCCGAAAGCGAGAGTTGGGAGCCACTTGCCGTAGAAGCCGCTCGCCTTCGCGCCGGCCCTCACCTTGCTGGCCATCGGAGCGTCAGCCACGGCCAGGTCTCCAGCTGCCTTCAGATGCGCATCCACTGCCTCGCGGGCAATCAGCAGGTGCATGATCTCTGTGGACCCCTCAAAGACCCGGTTGATGCGCAGGTCCCGCAGCTGCTGTTCGGCAGCGACGGCACGTTCCCCGCGGGCAGCCAGGGAAGCCGCTGTCTCAAAGCCGCGGCCGCCCCGGACCTGGACAAGTTCATCGGCAATGTTGTAGGCCATTTCGCTGGCCCACAGCTTCGCCAGCGCCGCCTCGATGCGGATGTCCTTGGTGCCGGCGTCTGCCATTTCCGCAGACAGCTCGAAGACTGATTCAAGCGCGAAAGCCGTAGCGGCAATAAAGGCGAGCTTCTTGCCCACAGCTTCATGGCGGCCGATCGGACGTCCCCACTGCTCCCGTGCTCCGGACCAGCCGCGGGCAATCTTCAGGGACCACTTTGCGCCGGCTGCGCACATTGCGGGAATGGACAGCCGTCCCGTGTTCAGCGTGGTCAGGGCAATTTTCAGTCCCTGGCCCTCGCGGCCCACCCGGTTCGCAGCCGGAACCCGGACGCCCTGCAGGCGGGTGACACCGTTTTCAATGCCGCGCAGGCCCATGAAGTTGTTACGGTTCTCCACGCTGATCCCGGGTGAGTCCATTTCAACGATGAAGGCGCTGATCCCGCCTTTTCGTCCGTCGTGCGGCGGAACCGCTGCCATCACCACCACCAGCTCAGCAATCACGCCGTTGGTGGTCCACAGCTTTACCCCGTCCAGCACGTACTCGCTGCCGTCTTCAGAAGGGACAGCGGTGGTGCGCATACGCGCGGGGTCTGAACCGACGTCGGGCTCCGTAAGCAGGAAGGCAGTGATGGCGCCGGCGGCGCAGCGGGGGAGGTACTCACGGCGCTGTTCCTCTGTGCCGAAGACCTTCACCGGTTCCGGCACCCCGATCGAGAGGTCGGCGGAAACCAGGGCTCCCAGGCTGGGGTGCACCGTCCCGAGAATCATCAGTGCCCTGCCGTAGTAGAGCAGCGACAGGCCGAGCCCGCCGTACTCCTGCGGAATCTTGATGCCAAAGACTCCGAGTTCGGCCAGGCCGGCCAGATACTCGTCGGGGATCACCCCGGTCCGCTCGATCAGCTGCCCATCCATGGTCGAGCAGTATGCGGTCAAATCCGCCAGGAACTTTTCGGAGCGGGCCACCTCTTCGGGTGCCGGCGCCGGATGAGGGCGGATCAGTGAGAGATCGAAGTCCCCAAGATAGATTCCCTTGGCGAAACTGGGCCGCTGTTCATCGGTTATTCGGGACGCCTCGGCGACCTCTCGGGCATCTTTTTCACTGACTTTCCGTTCCCGGAGCCGCCGGACCGAATCGTCTTCGCCGGTGTTTTGGGCATCCTGCAGATTAGTGGAACTCATGTGTTTTCCCCTAGGTCAGGGCCGCTCCCCATGCAGCCTCCGCTGGCTGTGCCAGCCATGCTACGCGTTCCTACTGGCGGGTAAAGGGGTAGCTGAAGAACAGGTACCGGACAGTAGCTAATCCCGTCCGGCATCCCTGGCAGAGCCCGGGCTGCGAGCATGTAAGGTACCGGGCATGGCATGGATGGAAACTGAACGTCAGGCGATGGTCCGGACTCTGCACGGCACTGATCCGTCGGCACCCACGCTTTGTGCAGGCTGGACTGTGGCACGGCTGCTCGCACACCTGATTGTGCGTGAGGAACAGCCGTGGAAGATGGCTGGAGACGCAATCCGCCGGGACCGGCCGGGCCAGGAAACAAGCCTGAACCCCCTGGTGGCCGAGGCCGCGACGGAACAGGGATACCGCCGCCTGGTGGACCGGTTTGCCGCAGGCGGGCGCGGATTCTCCGTCATGCGCTTCAGCGGTGACGCCGCCAACCTGCTTGAGTTCGTTGTCCATCATGAGGACGTCCGGCGCGGAGCCGGAGAGCCTGCACCCCGGCAGCTTCCTCCGGGAGAGCTCGCTGAGATACGGCGGCGCCTGCCCCTTATGGCCCGTGTGGGTTACCGTCGCAGCCCGGTCGGTGTCCTGCTGGAGCTGCCCAGCGGCGAACAGGCACGCGTTCGGAGGGGTGACCGTCCGGTGACCATTCGGGGAGACGTGACGGAGCTGGCGCTCCACGCCATGGGCCGGCGCTCAGCCGCCCGCATTGATCTGTCCGGAGAGCCCGATTCACTGGAGCAATTCGAATCCTTCGCCGGGCGCTAAGCCGGACCCTGCTTGACAGGCACCCCCCAACTGCGGTTTGGATAGTAAGTACACTGAGGAATTGGAACACCAGCCACAGCTATCTCAGGGGGAACCAAGGTATGCAGAACGAGGGGGATTGGGAAGCCATCCGGCTGCTCTCCACGGCAGCGAGGATGCTGCGCCGGGAAATGGACAACCGGCTGCGGGCGATGGGCCTGACGCAGGAGCGGGTCACGGCTTTGAAGGTACTGCGGGACTTTGGTCCGATGCGGCGCGCGGAGCTTGCCCGCCGGCTGAGGGTCACAGCACAGACGCTGGGGACCACGCTGGTAAGCATGCGGGCGCAGGGCCTGGTCAACGAAGTGGGTGAAGGAGCTGAAGCGCCCAAACGCGCAGTGCATATTTCCGAGTACGGCCGCGAAGCCCTGGACCAGGCGATCCGCCTGGAAGACCAGAGCCTTACGGCTGAACTGCGGCCGGCACTGCGCAGGGAGCTGATTTCCCTCATTTCCGAACTTGAGGGAAACCGCCAGTACGGGACAGCCGGGACGGCGGGTGCCTAGGAGTCTGGTTTCCGGGACAGTCTGCTGCGGGCGGTAACGTGGGGAGCATGAGTGAAGGCATCCGCGTAGCTGCGGCAGATGAAATTGACGAAGGCGAAGCAGTCACCGTGGATTCCACCACCGCGGGGACAGCTGATGACATCGCGGTATTCCACAGCGACGACGGCAACTTCTACGCCCTGAATGACACATGCACCCATGAAGAGGCCTCGCTGGCTGAAGGGTGGATCGAAGACGGGGAAGTGGAGTGCCCCGTTCACTCGGCGCGCTTCTGCCTGAAGACCGGAGCGGCGCTTTGCCTGCCCGCCACGGTGAACGCGGTGGCACACCGCGTTGAGGTGGTCGACGGCGACGTCATCCTCTATCCGGGCGATGCCCCCGCAGGATCCTAGGTATGCCCAGCGCCTCCCTGCCCCGCTCCGTTGCTGTTATCGGTGCCGGACCCGCAGGATTCAGCGCCGCGGCTGAACTTCGAAGGCGTGGATACCAAGGCGCAATCCAGCTTCTGGATCCAGCCGGCATGCCCTATGACCGGCCGCCGCTGAGCAAGGACTATTTGACCGGAGAGCTGGCTTTTCCGGCGCTCGCCGAACCTGGCTGGTACGGGTCCAACGCAGTGGAGGTCATAGCCGGCACTGCCGTCAAGCTGGACCCGGACAACGGGTCCGTGACGCTGGCAGGCGGCGGCGAACTGCGGGCCGATGTGCTGCTGCTGGCCACCGGCGGGGTCGCCAGGACTCTCCCGTTTACCGGTTCCGACCTGCTCCACACTCTTCGCAGCCGCTCAGACGCGGACCTGCTGCGTTCGCGGCTCGGCCCGGATAAACAGCTGGTCATCATCGGTGCCGGACTCATTGGCGCCGAAGTGGCCTCGAGTGCTGCCTCGCTGGGCACCGCCGTCGTGCTCATTGATCCTGTCCCGGTGCCGCTGGTTCCCGCAGTGGGCCCGGAACTCGCTGCTTACCTGCACTCCCTGCACGAAACCGCGGGCGTCCGAACCCTAACCGGACTGCCCATCGACGTGGTGCGCGCAAACGGTGCACTGTCTGTCCTAATGGAAGACGGGTCTGCCCTGCCGGCGGACACAGTGCTTGCAGCGGTAGGAATGGTCCCGGACACAACGCTGGCTGCTGCGGCCGGCCTCGGTGTCGATGATGGTGTGCTGGTTGACGCCGCCGGGCGCACCAGCCATCCCCGGGTGTTTGCAGCGGGTGATGCCGTCCGGCGGAGCAGCAACGGAGGGCTTCAGCGGCGCACCGAACACTGGGATGCGGCGGTCCGCTCCGGACAGGCTGCCGCGGCCGGCATTCTCGGTGAAGAGCCGCCGGAGGACGCCGTGCCGTGGTTTTGGACGGACCGCTACGGGATGCACGCGGAAGCTGTTGGCAATATGTCGGCATCCGGAACAACCGTGGAACGCGGCAGCCCGGGTCCGGGATACATGGTCTTCCGCCAGAAGCCGGACGGTACCCTGGCCGGAGCTGCCGGCATCAACGCCGGTAATTCACTGCGTGCAGCCCGCCGGCTGATCACGCTGGGCAAGCCCGTGGAGGCTGCCGATCTTTCAAACCCGGATGCCGATCTGCGCCGTCTGCTCCGCGCACGACCCTCGAAAACTGATTAGCGCACATCAGTTTTGCGTAATTCGGGCTTCCATAGGTTAGCCTTACCTTGCCGGTAAAAACCTCCGGCCCCAGTCCACATTGCACTATCAAGGAGCCCAAAACATGGCCCTGTCCCGCATGCGCAGCCTCGCGGCCGTCGCCGCCGTCGCCGTGCTGTCCCTCTCCGCCTGCTCCACGGGATCGTCCTCGGATGCGGGCACCTCCAGTGCAGCCGGCTCCAGCGACCAATTCCCCGTCACCATCGAGCATGCCTTCGGCGAAACCACCATCGAGTCCGCCCCCGAGCGCGTTGCCACCGTTTCCTGGGTGAACACGGACACGGCCCTCGCGCTCGGCGTTGTTCCCGTTGGTATGCCGCTTTATGAGTGGGGCGGCAACGAAAACGGTACGACGCCGTGGATCGACGACGCCCTTGAAGAACTGGGTGCACCCATCGGCTCGGAAAACGCCCCCGTGCAGTACGCCGAAACCGACGGCATCAACTTCGATGAAATCGCGGCGACAACTCCGGACGTCATCCTGGCGGCCTACTCCGGTATTACCGAAGAGGAATACGACAAGCTGAGCGCCATCGCGCCGGTTGTCGCCTACCCGGAAACGCCGTACTACACCTCCTGGCAGGACTCCGCCACGATGATTGGCGAGGCCCTGGGCAAGAGCGACGAAGCAGCCCAGCTGGTTGAGGATACCGAAAAGGCCATCGCCGACAAGGCTGCAGAGTATCCCGAACTTGCCGGGACCAGCTTCATCTACGGCAACCTGGACACCACTGCCGGAGCTGACCAGATCTCCATCTACACCTCCGGCGACAACCGGCCGAAGTTCCTGAAGGAACTGGGAATGGTCCAGGCGCCGATCGTTGATGAGAACGCACCCGATGACGCGTTCTACCTGACCTGGTCGCCGGAACGTGCGAACGAACTCGAAGCCGACCTGTTCGTGAGCTGGGTTGCGGACGACGCCGCCAAGGACGCAATCACTGCGGATCCGCTGCTGAGCCAGATCCCGGCCGTCAAGAACGGCGGGCTTGTAGCCGACTCGGACAACACCCTGACACTGTCGATTTCAGCAGCCAACGTGCTGAGCATTCCTTACGCCCTGGACAACTTCGTCCCCATGCTGGGCGAGGCCGCGGCGCAGGTCAAGTAAGCCTGCTGACCCCTGAGAAGTGCCCCTCCCGGCCTGCCGGAGGGGCACTTCTCCGTTAACCGGCCACGATGCCGACGAACATCACAGAATTGGACACACCCCCGGGGAGGTTTGCCATTATCGGCACCATGCAGGAGTTCCTTGACGCAACAGACCCGCTTCGTCCGCTGATCGCGGTGGCCATCGCCGTGGCCGCCGCGCTCATCGCAGCCAGGATCGTGCGGGGCTCTGCCACCCGGCTCTTCCGAAAGGTCCCGCACGTCCGCGATGTGACCGCCCTCGGACGGAACCCTTTACGGCTGGTGCTGGCCCTTATTGGGACCCGCATCGCCCTCGGCGCTACGGTGCGCGGGGAGCCCTGGCACGAGACGGTGGACTACATCCTGGTCATTGGCCTGATTGCCGCGATCGGATGGCTCGCCGTCGTGGCCCTGCTGATCGTTGAAGCGGTCATCCTGACCAAGTACAGCACCGACACCAAAGACAACCGCCGGCTGCGCCGTCTCAAAACCCAGGTAATCCTGGGCCGCCGGGTTGCCGTTGCCCTGGTCATCACCGTCGCGGTGGCGTGCGTCCTGCTGACCATTGATGAAGTCCGGGCGCTCGGCGCCGGCCTGCTTGCCTCCGCCGGCCTGCTTTCAATTGTTGCCGGCCTTGCCGTGCAGAGCACGCTGGGCAACGTCTTCGCCGGCCTCCAGCTCGCGTTCACCGATGCGATCCGCGTTGACGACGTTGTGGTGGTGGAGGGGCAGTGGGGCACCATCGAGGAAATCACCATGACCTACGTGGTGGTGCACATCTGGGATGACCGGCGGTTGATCCTGCCCTCCACCTACTTCACGTCCACGCCGTTCGAGAACTGGACCCGCAAACAGTCCGCCATCCTGGGCACCGTTGAACTGGACCTGGACTGGGAAACCCCGGTTGGAGAGCTGCGCACGGAACTGAAGCGAATCCTGGCTGACACCGATCTCTGGGACGGGCGCACAGGTGTCCTGCAGGTGACTGATGCAATCCAGGGGCTGATCCGTGTGCGCATCCTGGTCTCCGCGCCGGACTCGGGAACCCTCTTCGACCTGCGCTGCCTGGTCCGTGAGTCCATGGTCTCCTTCCTGCAGGAGAACCACCCCAAGGCGCTGCCGCGCCAGCGGTTCGAGCGCCTGGGCGAGTCCTATGCGGCAGTCCGCCCCCGGAGCCGTGAAACGGTGCGGCGCCCGGCAGGCGGCGATCCAGAGGACACCAGCACCTCGCAGCTGTTCACCGGCAGCATCGACGCGGTGCAGCGCAACCGTGCTTTTGCCGGTCCCGGGAACGACGCATGGGAGGACCGGGATGAGAACGTGGACCGCTAGCTGTTGACAACCCGGGGGTCAGGCAGGCTGGAATGATACCCACGGCGCAGGCGCCCGGTCCCGGACGGTGCGGACAGAGAACTGAAAAGGAGCCAATCGAATGGTTGACCAGTACGTGATCCATGAACTGCAGGGTTCGAATGTTTGGGCAAAAGACGGCGAACGGCTCGGCCTGGTAGGAAATGTCCACCTCGACCGGGCCACCGGACAGCCCGCATGGGTCACGGTGGCCCTTGGCCTTTTCGAGGACCGCCAGTACTTTGTGCCCCTGACGGGTTCGAGGCGGGATGACGACGACCTCTACGTGAACTATTCCCGGAAGGCCATTGAGGACTCCCCGGACATGGACCACGGCGGCGCTTTGACTCCGGACGAAGAAGCGCAGCTGGAGGACTACTACAAGGCCTGGTGAGAACGGCGGGGCTGCTTGGACATAAGCCTGCTTAGCAATACGATGGGTAACCCGGACTCGACCAGTGCCAGGAGGGCCCATGGCTCAGCAGGACAAATCTGACCAGGCGGGCGAAGCATCGCTCGGAACGGCGTCCAAACCGGACAGCCCGGGCGAAGTCACCAAGCCCAGCTGGATGTACATCTTCCGCAAGACAGCGCGGGAGTTCTCCAAGGACCAGTGCACCGACCTGGCCGCTGCACTGACGTATTACACCGTGCTTTCACTGTTCCCGGGGCTGCTGGCGATGGTCTCCATCCTGGGCCTGGTGGGCCAGGCTGAAAGCACCACGAACGCGATGATCGAATACCTGGAGGGCTTCGCTCCGGCTGCTGCGGTGGAGGTGCTGAAAGGCCCAATCGAGCAGCTCACGTCTTCCCGCGGTGCAGGCCTTGCCCTGTTTGTTGGTCTTGCCGGTGCCCTGTGGTCCGCTTCCGGTTACGTGGGAGCCTTCGGCCGGGCCATGAACCGGATCTACGAAGTCGAAGAGGGCCGGCCCATCTGGAAGCTGCGCCCGCTGCAGCTGCTGGTCACCCTGATCATGATCCTGCTGGCGGCCAGCCTGCTGATCATGCTGGTGGTCAGCGGCCCGATCGCCGAATCGATTGGCAACTTTATTGGGCTGGGCAGCCAGGCCCTGCTGGTCTGGAACATCGCCAAGTGGCCGGTCATGGTGATTTTCGCAGTCATTCTGATTGCACTGCTTTACTACGCCACCCCCAACGTGAAGCAGCCCAAGTTCCGCTGGATGAGCATGGGGGCGTTCCTCGCTCTGGTTGTCCTGGCCATTGCGACACTGGGCTTCGCGTTCTACGTCGGCAACTTCGGCAGCTACAACGCCACCTACGGAGCCATCGGCGGCGTGATCGTGCTGCTGCTGTGGATCTGGCTGGCCAACATTTCACTGCTCTTCGGTGCCGAGTTTGATGCTGAGGTGGAACGCGGCCGGGAACTGCAGGCTGGGATCCAGGCCGAGCACTCGATCCAGCTGCCCCCGAGGGATACCCGGCAGAGCGACAAACGGGCGGAACAGGAAGAGAAGGACGTCCAGCAGGGCCGCGAGCTGCGCCAGCAGCACGCGGGCAAGGATTACGACGACGACTTGTAAGCGGCAGCCGCAGCGCGTGTTTGGCCGAACCAGAGGATCAGGACCACTCCGGCACCGGCCAGGCATGCGGCCAGCGGGCCCATCCAGGCATCGCCGGGAGCGAGCAGGGCACTGTTTTCCTGCCAGGGCCACAGTGCGCGAAGGGAACCCAGGATAAGTCCGGTGGCTACCAGCAGCACAGCACGCCGCCGGACACGGAGCAGGTATCCCAGCAACCGGACAAACGAGGCCAGTCCCAGGACCGCGCCGGTGGCGAAGAGGGCCAGGTAGCCAAGGTCCCGGTTGCTGACTGCCGCGAGAGTTGGTTCATACATGCCGAAGGTCAGCAGGAGAAACGACCCGGAGAGACCTGGCAGGGCAAGTGCGCACACGGCTATGGCGCCGCTGAGGATCAGGATCCACCACGACGGTTCTTCAATCTGCAGCGCCGGAATTCCAAGCAGCATAAATGCCGCTGCGGCAGTCAGCAGCACCAGGAACGGCCCGGTAAACCTGCCCGCCGGCGTCGTCGGTCCTGCTGCCCGAGCCATGCTGATGGGGACGACCAGACTCGCGGACACCATACCGAAGAACAGCGCACTGGCAATGACCTCGTAGTTCTCGACAAAGGCATGCAGCGGCCTGGACAGAACCACCAGTGCGAGGAACATGCCGAGGACCAGCGGAAGTATCAGGTTCCACTCGACCGGGGCCAGTTTGCGGGCGGCGCCGGCCCGGTCCCGTCGGAAAAGCAGGTGCACGGCGCCGCTGATGAAGTGGTTCGCTGACGCGATCAGCCGGTCAAAGACACCGAGGACAAGCGCTACGGTACCGCCGGACACGCCGGGGACCAGCTCCACCAGGCCGATGAGGCCTCCACGGCATGCGTGGAGAAGGCCTGAAAAAATCGTCGGCTTTGGCGCGGGCGCCGGGGGCACAGGGGGCAGGGAAGATGAGGCCATTGAGGCCACGCTACTAGATGCGCCCGGACAGCATGCAGCGGTGCCAGCCGCCCGGACGGGCCGCCCGTGCTGCTACCGGCCGGGTCCCAGCAGGGGAGAGGCGGGGACGCCTGCCTGTTCGCTGAGCCCGTCCAGGACGTCCTGGAAAGCCCGCAGCGAAGACCGTTTCGGTTCCCAGCCGAGCACTTCGCGAGCCCTGGTGGTATCCATCAGCGGCGCCCCCGCAGCCATGTCGATCCACCCCGGGTCGGTAGCCTGAAGCCCCGCTGCCCAAGTCAGGCCCACGACTGCGCGCACTGCCTTGACCGGAATGTTCAGGATCCGGCGTGCTCCGAGCAGGCCCGCGAGCAGTTCAGGTGTCACAACCGGATCCGCCGCTATGTTGAAGGCACCCTCAGCCCGCTGGTCCACCACACGCCAGTACGCGTCGGCAATGTCGTCCGCATGGACCACCTGGAAGGAGAATTCTGCCGGCAGCGGGATCAGCGGCAGGCTGAGCTTGTTCAGGATGGAGCGGGGAACGAGCGGACCGAGGAAATAGCGCCCAATTTCGCTGCCGGCGTCGGACTGGAAGATCAGTCCGGGGCGCAGGCGCGCCACGCGGATTTCGGGGTAGCGGCGCTCAAAATCGTCGAGGAGCTCTTCCTGCTCGCCCTTGTGCCGGCTGTAGTGGGAAGTGGCGATGCCTCGGGCCGGCCAGTTTTCGTCCGTCAGCCTGTCCTTCGGGGCGGGGGAGTAGGCACCCACCGAGGAGGCGCACACAACCTGCCGGACGCCGGCCTCAGCAGCCGCAGCCAGCATGTTCTGCGTGCCGCGGACGTTGATCCGGTGAAGTTCGGCTTCGTCACGGTTCGGCTGGATGGCCCACACCAGGTGGATCACGGCATCCACTCCGCGCAGCACCTCAGTGAGATCCTCGGTCCCGGACCGGGCTGCCACATCGATGCTGTGCCACTGCACCCCTTCATAGGGGCCGGTCGCCTGCGCCGGGACCCGGCGTGCGACGCCGACTATCTCCAGTCCGCCGGGGCGCTCAGCCCGTGCGGCCTGCAGTCGCCGCAGGACGGCGGTCCCGACGTTTCCGGTGGCTCCGAGGACGGCTACGCGCATCAAGAAAGTCCCTTCGTTCTGAGAACCCGCGGTTCGGCAGTGCTGTTGGTCCCCGACTCTACAGCGCAACCTGCTCCGCGGGCAGGGCGATAGGGTGGAGGGCAGAGCAGGTACGCGGCTGAGGGATGGAGCGAGCATGGCGGAGACAGCATCCGGCGGGGACTACAGCACCAAGGGGTCCTATGTGTCCGGCGGGCAGGAATACACCCGCGACACGAACTACATCGAAACCCGCATCACCCGCGACGGGCGGGACGGCTACCCGGTGGAAGCTGGACGCTACCGCCTGATCGCTGCGCGGGCCTGCCCCTGGGCCAACCGCACCATCATTGTGCGCCGCCTGCTGGGACTCGAAGACGCCATTTCCCTGGGCACGCCCGGCCCCACGCATGACTCCCGCAGCTGGACTTTCGACCTCGATCCGGACGGAAAGGATCCAGTGCTCGGGATCGAACGCCTGCAGGAAGCATTCTTCCGGCGGACTCCCGGATACAGCCGTGGAATCACGGTCCCCGCGGTAGTGGACATTCCCACCGGTGCCGTGGTGACCAATAATTTCCCGCAGATCACCGAGGACTTCTGCACCGAGTGGGTGGACTTCCACCGCGAGGGCGCACCGGATCTCTGGCCGGCCGAACACCTGGATGAAATGCGCGAAGTGAACAAGCGCGTCTTCACCGAGATTAACAACGGTGTTTACCGCTGCGGTTTCGCCGGTTCCCAGGAAGCCTACGACGCTGCTTATGACCGGCTCTGGACGGCCATGGACTGGCTGGAAGACCGGCTTTCGAAGCAGCGCTACCTCATCGGTGACACCATCACCGAGTCCGACGTCCGGCTGTTCACCACCCTGGTCCGGTTCGATGCCGTCTACCACGGCCACTTCAAGTGCAACCGGAACAAGCTCACCGAAATGCCTAACCTTTGGGGCTACGCCCGGGACCTGTTCCAGACCCCAGGCTTTGGCGACACCGTGGACTTCGTGCAGATCAAGCAGCACTACTACATCGTCCATGAAGACATTAACCCCACGGGAATTGTCCCGAAGGGACCGGACAACTCAGTCTGGCTGACCGATCACGGCAGGGAAGCGCTCGGCGGACGTCCGTTCGGAAACGGAACCGCTCCCGGCCCGGTCCGCCCAGGCGAGGAAGTTACCCCGGGGCACGGCGCCGAATAGCCGCCTTTTTGCACCCCTGCCGCACGTACTCCCACGCGAGAGGTCAGTTACGGCTCCTCTGAGCCTTCATAAGGGCCACAACTGGCCTCCCGGCGGGAGTAATACGGCACAGAACTGTTTCTTAATCTGACCGGCTGTAGGTTAGCCTTACTTAAGTCATATACCGCTGGCTTCAGGAGGTGCCGCCGTGTCCTCAACAGCCATGGTCAGCACCCCTGTTTCCGGCCCGCAGCTGCCTGCAGGGAACCGCCGGCGGATTCAGCCCACGCTCCTGCTCGGTCTATCCCTGGCCGTACTCCTGGCCGCAGCCTTTGCATCCGTTGCGCTGGGCGCACGCCCCCTGTCCCTTGAAACCGTGTGGCAGGCCCTCACCAGCGCTGATCCTGCCAACGGCGACCACGCGGTAGTGCTGAGCCGGCTTCCCCGCACGGTCGCAGCCCTCCTCATCGGAGCAGCGCTCGGCCTGACCGGAACTGCACTGCAGGGTATGACCCGCAACCCGCTGGCCGATCCGGGCATCATGGGGCTCAACGCCGGCGCCGCGTTCGCGGTCGTGACGGCCATCTACGTCTTTGGCGTCACCTCCTTCACCGGCTACGTGTGGTTCGCGCTGGCCGGTACGGCACTGGCAGCCCTCCTGGTTTATGCCGTTGCTTCCCTGGGGCGGGAAGGGGCTACGCCTGTGAAGCTGGCACTGGCCGGAGCGGCGCTTACTGCCGGGCTTACCAGCCTGCTCTCTGCCGTGCTTGTCTCCAGCCAGCAGACACTGAACACATTCCGCTTCTGGCAGGTCGGCACCGTCTCCGGCCGCGGCTGGGACGTGCTGGTCCCGCTGATCCCTTTCCTCGCCGTCGGCGCGGTAATTCTGCTGGCGTCCGGGCGGGCGCTGAACAACCTGAGCCTGGGTGACGACGCCGCCCGCGGCCTTGGGCAGAACGTGGCGCTTTCACGCGGCATCATGGCGGTCGGGGTAGTGCTGCTCTGCGGCGCTGCCACTGCCGCAGCCGGTCCCATCGCCTTCCTGGGCCTCGTCATCCCGCACCTCGTGCGCGGACTGGCCGGCCCCGACTACCGGTGGATCCTGGTTATTTCAGCCGTGCTGGCGCCGGTCCTGCTGCTGGTTTCCGACGTCGTTGGCCGGCTTATCCTGCCACCGGGCGAGGTGCCTGTGGGCATCATGACCGCCGTTATTGGCGCACCCGTCTTCATTGCGATCATCCGCCGGCGGAAGCTGGCCGAGCTGTGAGCGCCGCACCCCTGCTGCGCGGGAACAGCTCCGCTGCAGCCATGGTCCATGACGTCCGCCGCCGCACCGGCCGCCGCCGCCGGCGAGTGCTGGCCGCCCTGGCCGCCGCCGTCGTCGTCCTGTTCTTCGCCGGCGTGCTGCTGGGCAGCTATACCGTGACGATCCCGGACTTTGTGCGGATCCTGGCCGGCGAGAAGATCCCGGGAGCATCCTTCATCGTGATGGAGAGCAAGCTGCCGCGCGCCGTGACCGCAGTCCTTATCGGAGCCGCCTTCGGCGTTTCCGGCCATCTCTTCCAGACAATGCTCCGCAACCCCCTGGCCAGTCCGGACATCATCGGGATCAGCTACGGCGCCAGCGCTGCAGCGGTTACCGCCATGGTGGTCTTCGGCGCTGCGGGTGCTTCCGTCTCCCTGGCCGCCCTGATCGGGGCCAGTCTGATTGCGGTTTGTCTTCATCTGCTCAGCCGACGCGGCGGAGCGGCGGGAGCCCGGCTGGTGCTCATCGGAATCGGCTTTGCCGCGGTGCTCCAGGCCCTGGTCAACTTCCTGCTGACCCGCACAGACGTCCGCACTGCGGCTGAATCGCTGGTGTGGCTGACCGGCTCCCTGAACTCTGCGTCCTGGGAACGCGCCGGCATTGTGGCCGTTGCCCTCGCGGTGCTCCTTCCCGCCGCGGTCCTGCTGGGACGGCGCCTGCGGGTCCTTGAACTCGGTGACGATTTCGCTGCCGGGCTCGGCCTGCCGGTCGAAGGTACCCGTGCGGGACTGCTGTTCACCGGCGTGGCCCTCGCAGCCGTTGCGACCGCGGCAGCCGGGCCCGTGGCTTTCGTGGCGTTCCTCGCGGGACCAATCTCCCGGCGGCTGATCGGAGGCCGTGCGTCCCTGGCAGCAGCGGGACTGACCGGTGCCGTGATCCTGCTGGCCGCCGATTTCACGGCAAGCAACCTGCTCCCGGGCGCACTGCCCGTTGGCGTGGTTACCGGCGCTCTGGGAGCGCCCTTCCTGCTGTGGCTGCTCGTCAGCTCCAACCGTGTTGGCCAAGGAGGCTAAAGCATGCAGAATAAGCTTCAAGCGCGGGACCTGGTGCTCTCCTACGCAGACCGGACGGTAGTCGACGGGCTCAGCCTGGAACTGCCGGCCGGCAAGATTACCGTGATCGTCGGGGCAAACGCCTGCGGCAAGTCCACGCTGCTGCGCGGCCTCGCCAGGCTGCTGAAGCCTGCCTCCGGAGCGGTGGAGCTAAACGGGCGGGACATCAACGCCATGCCGAGCCGCGAAGTCGCACGCATCCTGGGCCTGCTGCCGCAGACCCCGAACGCTCCTGACGGCATTACGGTGGCGGACCTGGTGGGGCGCGGACGCTACCCGCACCAGGGCTGGTTCCGTCAGTGGAACGCAGAAGACGAAGCCGCCGTAGCCGCTGCACTTGAAGCCACCGGCACACTTGAACTGGCCGGACGGGATATTGATGAGCTCTCCGGCGGGCAGCGCCAGCGGGTCTGGATTGCCATGGCACTGGCTCAGCAGACAGACATCCTGTTGCTGGATGAGCCCACTACTTTCCTTGACGTCACGCACCAGGTTGAGGTCCTCGACCTCATCACGGACCTCAACAAGCGGGCAGGCACCACCGTGGTGATTGTGCTGCATGACCTTAACCTCGCTGCCCGCTACGGGGACCATCTCATTGCCATGAAGGCAGGCCGGATCGCAGCGCAGGGCACCCCTGAGGAGATTGTCACCGAAGAGCTGGTCCAGGACGTGTTCGGCCTGGAAGCCGCTGTCATCCCCGATCCCGTTTCGGGCACGCCCATGGTGGTGCCG
This sequence comes from Arthrobacter sp. BL-252-APC-1A, assembly GCF_009696625.1. Classification (NCBI taxonomy): domain Bacteria; kingdom Bacillati; phylum Actinomycetota; class Actinomycetes; order Micrococcales; family Micrococcaceae; genus Arthrobacter; species Arthrobacter sp. BL-252-APC-1A. Next base: position 60,267 of record NZ_VULS01000007.1, read on the forward strand.
GTGGGCCGGCATCACACCCGCCCGCCGGCTGCACCCGCAAAGCAGCCCCCAGCCGTGGGCTACCTGCCCAACCCGCACGATTCCCGCCTTGAGACCCGCAATCCTATGGAGGCAGCTTCATGACCGGCACCCGCACCACCACCAAGGCTGCAGCTGCGGCTCCCCGGCGCCAGGGCGCCAACGCCGCGGTTCTGGCCTTCGACGTCGAAGTCCGTGCAGTGCAGCGGTTGAGCGCGAACTTCCAGCGCATTACCTTTGGCGGCGAGTGCCTGCGCGACTTCGGGGTGCAGGGAAGCACAGATGACCTGCGCATCAAGGTGGTTATTCCGCCGCAGGCAGCCGACGGCACCCGGACGCCCTTGCCCGTGATCGACTGCGAGGATGCCGGCTGGTACCGGAACTGGCTCGCCATGGACGTGCAGGAACGCGGCTCAATGCGCACCTACACGGTGCGTGCCGCCCGTTGTTCACTCCCGCAGCCGGAAATTGACGTCGACTTCGTGCTCCACTTCGACGCCGACGGCGTGGGTGGTCCAGCCTCCACCTGGGCTGCCGAAGCCAAGCCCGGAGACCGTGTCACGGTTATCGGCCCCAACGTGGTGCACTGCGTCACCGCGGAATCCTACGGCGGCATTGAATGGCGGCCCGGACTCGCCCAGCACGTCCTGCTCGCGGGGGACGAGACAGCCGTGCCCGCCATCGCCTCCATTCTGGAGAATCTGCCGGCGGACTTCACCGGACACGCTCTGCTGGAGATCCCGGATGCCTCGGACATCCAGCCCCTTTCCACCCCGTCCAAGGTTGCCGTCACCTGGCTGCCGCGGAACGGCCGCCCTCATGGTGAAGCGCTTGAAAGTGCAGTACGAAGCGCCGTGGCCGTGCCCGGTTACGCCAGTGTGGGGAGGATCGAAGCTGCGCCGGTTCCCGCCCGCCGGCAGGAGCTGGAGGACGTGGACATCGATTCAGTCATCCTGTGGGAGACCCCGGCACGGCTGGCGCCGGAAGTCGTGGAGAACTCTCCCAGCCCCAACACCCCGGCCGGAGCCCTGCCGTTCTACGCCTGGATTGCCGGCGAAGCAGCCGTGGTCCGGGGCCTTCGCCGCTACCTCGTCCGTGAGGCGGGAATTGACCGGAAGCAGGTCGCGTTTATGGGTTACTGGCGCCACGGCCGGGCCGAGACCGCGTAGCTGCTGCTCCCACACTGAGTCTTCCTCCCCTTAGGCTGTGAACCAGCCCGGACACGGGCGCTGTAGACCGTGCCACCGCGGTCTGTTGGATCCCACACAAAACCTCCACTGTCAATATCTGCTTGCCTAAACTGGAACAAGTCACTCGAATCTGCGTAATTCAACGCGTCCTCCTCAGGCACAAGCAGTACCGACAGAACTGATGTCTAGCCACAGTGGAGTGTGCATGACAACACATGTAAACGAGACTGCCAGGAACCTCACTGGCGCGCTCCGCCGGTACGTTTCCCAGACAGCGTCCCGGTACCGCCCAGGGGGAAGGCACGCCGGGCTGCCCGGCAACGGCCAGGGGCCGGTTCTCTCCCGGGAGGCCCTTTCCCGGCAGGTCCGGGAAATCCTGCAGCGCGCCAAGGGCTGCAGCACGCCTGCCCGCAAGACTGCGGCTCTCGGAACGGGTGCCTCCCTGCTGCTGACGGGGATGGTATTCGGGGTGGCTGAAGCCGCTACCGTGGCCGCACCGGAGACGGTTGCGGACCGCCAGCTGGTCACCCGGCCCTTCGAGGAGCCCGAACCCGCGCAGGAAGCACCTGCACAGGAAGCACCTGCGGAGGAAGGCACGGGCTCAACAGCACCCGTCACGGAAGAAGCCCCGGCAAAACCATCGGTACCGGTGGACGGCCTGGTGATCACCTCGCCGTTTGGCTGGCGGCTCAACCCGATCACCGGCTACGGCCAGGAATGGCACACCGGCACCGATTTCCGCGGCGCACTGGGCACCGACGTCCGGAGCGCGCGGACGGGCACGGTAACCGAAGCCGGCTGGCACACCACCGGCGGAGGCGGCCTGCGGATCGTCGTCGACCACGGGGACGGCGTCCTCACCACCTACAATCACCTGAATGACATTTGGGTCGAACCCGGCCAGCAGGTTGAAGAAGGCCAGGTTATTGGTGCCGTAGGCAGCACCGGTAACTCAACCGGCCCCCACCTGCATTTCGAAGTGCTCATCAACGGCGAGTACATCGATCCGATGTCCTGGCTCTAGGCAACTGAATCAGCCCCGGACAAGACCGGGGCTGATTGCTTTAAGAAACGGTCACCGGGACTAGGGCTCCGGGTTGGTGAGGATTGCCGGGTCCTTCTTCCCGTGCGGCATCCGGATCCTCAGGGCACTCGGATCAACACGGAGGGAAAGCCGGGTGGCACTGCCCAGATGGTCCCCGTCCATTTCGAAGTCCTGGGGAGTGTCTGCCCAGATATCAGCGCTCTTGCACTGGAAGTACTCGACGGCTGTTCCCCGTCCCTTGCCGCGGCGCAGAAGGCCGGCAGCCACTGACAGCCAGCCCAGGCTGCCCTTGGGGGCCATTGTCATGATGTCCAGCAGTCCGTCGTCGATCTTCGCGCCGGGAAAGACCTCCAGGCCGCCCATGATCTTGCCGCAGTTCCCGCCCATCACGCTGCGCAGCCGCCGGGAGAACGGCTTCCCGCCGTCGATCGAAATCATGGTCTTCACCGGCTTGCCGGGCAGGTTCCGGATGCCGGCGTCCACGTAGGCCAGCCATCCCACGCGGTCCTTGAGGGAAGTGTTCGTGTCCCCCATCATCACGGCGTCGTAGCCCAGTCCGGCCATAACCAGGAAGATCTCACTGTCCACGGCTTCGTCCACCTTCACATGGACCACGTCGATGCGCCGTTCGGTTCCGGTCAGGGCAGTGCGGACGGCCCCTTCGGGATCGTCCACCGGCACGTCCAGATTCCGGGCCAGCAGGTTGCCGGTGCCAAGGGGGAGCAGGCCCAGCGGCGTGTCCGTGCCCGTAAGTTCAGCGGCCACACAGCGGACGGTTCCGTCGCCGCCGGCAGCAATTACGACGTCGGCGCCCTGTTTTAGTGCCTCCCTCGCCATCCCGTGGCCCGGGTCGTCCGCCTCGGTCTCAAGCCACAGCGGTTCTGCCCAGCCTTCGCTGCGGCAGATGTCCTCCACCAGGGCGCGGATATCCACGTCGGTTTTCTTGGTGGGGTTAATGACGACGGCGGCGCGCCGGCCGGAGCTGCGCGGATCCGGTGCGGGAGCGTTCTGCGTCTGGGACTGGCTGGACATGGTGCCCTTCGATTGACGGGAGTGTTCCGGCTCCGAGTCTAGACTGCCCGTTGCCCGGCTGGCGGAAGATCGGCTTGTAGGCTGTGGTGGTGACTTTCTCGCAGCGATACGTGGCCCTTGGAGACTCCTTTACCGAAGGTGTGGGGGACTGGGACCCGTCCCGGCCCAACGGTGTCCGGGGGTGGGCAGACCGGGTTGCCGAACAGCTGGCCCTGGCAGACGATTCATGGGGCTATGCCAATCTGGCCATCCGCGGCAAAAAACTCCGCCAGGTCATCGACGAACAGATTGAGCCTGCGCTGGCCCTGGAACCTACCCTCGTCAGCATCTACGCCGGCGGCAATGACATCCTGCGGCCGAAGGTGGACATCGACGCGATTGTGCAGTCCTACGACTCCGCGATCGGCCGCCTGCGCGCTTCCGGAGCGGCGGTGCTGGTCTTCACCGGATTCGATTCCGGACAGTCACCGATCTTCGGCCGGACCCGGGGCCGCACGGCGCTGTACAACGAACTGGTGCGGGAAGCCGCGGATGCGCACGGGGCGATCCTGGTGGACTACTGGCGGCTGAAAGTCCTTCAGGATGAAAGGTACTGGGACGTGGACCGGCTCCACATGTCCCCGGCCGGCCATATCCTCACTGCGAAGAAGGTCCTGGAAGTCCTTCGGGCCACCGATGCCCTGGACGTCCCAGAGTTGGATACCCTTCCCGCCCGTGACCGGATCCAGCGGCTCAGGCACGACGCACGGTGGGCGCGGGAGTACCTGGGTCCCTGGGTGGGCAGGAGGCTTCGAGGGGTCTCCTCAGGAGACAACCTCAGTGCCCGTTTCCCCTCCCTGGTGCAGCTCACTCCGCAGGGATAAAAGCCTGCAGGAGTGCAGTGCAGGGCATCCAAAATCCATAATGTGATCCACTTCACATAAATTGCTGCTTCTCCTTGCGGATAGTGGCCAAGACAGGTGCCTGCAGTGGGAATCTTCAAGCATAAGTACGCTTACGATTCGGCTAATACGGCCTTCTTTTTTACACTTGTTGGTCTGCCCGGACCTGTCCGGGACAGGGATGCACATTGCCCTTACGCAGATGACCTCTAGAGAAGAAGGCCCAAATGCAGCAAGAAGCACCTGATATGAGCTCCGCTCCGCCCGGTTCACTCCCGGGTGCAGCGGCACGCAAGCCGAAGCGGAGTCCGCTCCGCCGGCGCCGCCTTGAGGTGGAAGACGTCAACGTCGTTGACCACGCGATGATGAAAAAAGCCGTCGGCGGCACCGTCGTCGGCAACACCATGGAGTGGTTCGACATTGGTGTCTACGGCTACCTCGCCGTCACCATGGGCGCCGTCTTCCTGTCCGACGCCGACCCCGCCTCCCAGCTGCTGTTCAGCCTGGGCGTGTTCGCGGCAACCTTCGTTGCCCGCCCGCTGGGCGGCGTGATCTTCGGCCGCATCGGCGACAGGATCGGCCGCCAGAAGACGCTGGCCACCACGCTGATCCTGATGGCAGCGTCCACGTTCGCGATCGGGCTCCTCCCCGGCTACGCCCAGATCGGCATGGCTGCGCCCGTGCTGCTGATTCTCATGAAACTGCTCCAGGGCTTCAGCACCGGAGGCGAATATGCCGGCGCGACAACCTTCGTCTCCGAATACGCCCCGGATAAGCGGCGCGGCTTCCTGGCCAGCATCCTGGACCTCGGCAGCTACATGGGCTTCGCCCTGGGTGCGCTGACGGTATCCACGCTCCAGCTGACCCTGAGCGAAGAAACGATGCTCGACTGGGGCTGGCGCATCCCGTTCCTGATCGCCGGACCGCTTGGTGCCGTTGCGATCTACTTCCGCCTCAAGATCGAAGAATCCCCGGCATTCCAGGCGACCCTGGATGCGCAGGAGGAACAGGCCGCCTCAGCTGCCGGCAAGGCAGCTGACAAAGATGCCGTGGCACAGGGAACGTTCGGCATTTTCCGCACCTACTGGCGGCCGATTGTGCTGGCCATGGTGCTGGTGGCAGCAGCGAACACCGTGGGATACGCGCTGACCTCCTACATGCCTTCCTACCTGACCGATTCAAAGGGATATGACCCGGTACACGGAACGCTGCTGACCATTCCCGTGCTCGTGGCGATGGCGCTGTGCATCCCGCTTACCGGCCGGCTGTCAGACCGCATCGGCCGCCGCCCGGTGCTCTGGATGGGTGCAGGCTCAACGATTGTCCTGGCGGTCCCGTCATTTGTGCTGATCGGGCTGGGGCCCATCTGGTCCACTCTCCTCGGCCTGGCACTGCTGGCTGTCCCGGTGACGTTCTACGTAGCCAACCTGGCCTCAGCGCTGCCTGCGCTCTTCCCGACGGCAAGCCGCTACGGAGCAATGGGCATCGCGTACAACTTCGCCGTGGCCATCTTTGGCGGCACGGCTCCGCTGATCATGCAGGGCCTCATCACCATCACCGACAATGACATGATGCCCGCCTACTACCTGATGGCCACCTCAGCGGTCGGTGCGGTCGCGATCGGCATCATGAAGGAATCGGCCAAACGGCCCATGCCGGGTTCAATGCCCAGCGTCGCCACGGAGGCCGAAGCCCGCGAGCTGGTGGAAACCCAGGATGAGAACCCGCTGCTCGACGTCGACTCCCTGCCGTTCGATGCCGCTGGAGTCTCTGCACCTCCCGCAGACCAGGGCGACCGGGAACCGGTCCGCTAGCCGCTCCTCCGGGAGGCGGCCGCGGCCGGTGCGCGCAACGCCGGCGGCCGCGGCTGTCTTCCAGAGGACCAGCTTGAAGCCTCAAGTTACGTGAGAGAATTACCCGCATGACCGAACCGCAGCCCACCCGCTGGCTGAGCCCGCAGGAGCGCAGCGCCTGGCTTTCCATCTATGCCGTGGCCACCCGCCTTCCGGGGACGCTCGATGCCGATCTCTTCCGCCGGGCGCGGATCACGCTTTTCGATTACCACGTCATGGCAATGACTTCCGAAGCGGAAGGGCAGCAGCTGGCAATGAGTGAGCTTGCTTCACGGTCCAACGCGTCCCTTTCCCGCCTGTCCCATGTAGTGAAGAAGCTGGAACAGCGCGGCTGGATGCGCCGTTTTCCGTCCCCTGCGGATGCCAGGGTGACGACGGCGGCACTCACCAAAGAAGGCATGGATGCGCTCGTCGAACTTGCTCCCGGACATGTGGAAGCCGTCCGCGCGGCTGTCTTCGACGCGCTGGATGACAAAGATGTCGAAGACCTGACCCGCGTCGGCACGAAAATCCTGACACTGCTCGATCCGGCCTCGGACCGCCCGGGTGCCCCAACCGAAGGATCCTGAATGCGCCAGCCCCGGATACTGACCATCATTCTTGCCGGAGGTTCCGGCGGACGGCTCGGGAGCCTCACGGATACCCGCGCCAAGCCGGCAATGCCGGTGGGCGGTTCCTACCGGCTGATCGATATTCCCCTCTCCAACCTGCATAATTCCGGACTTAGCGACGTCTGGATCGTCGAGCAGTACGAACCGAAGTCACTGAACGACCATCTGGTCAGCGGACGTCCCTGGGATCTGGACCGGACCAATGGGGGACTGCGCGTCCTGCCGCCGTTCCAGGGCTCTGATGGTGAAGGGTTCGCCGAGGGCAACGCAGATGCCCTGTACCGCCAGGTGGACTACATCCGCGAATACGACCCCGATTTGATTCTGGTCCTCAGCGCCGACCACCTTTACCGCCTGGATTACCGCGACGTGATTGCCACGCATTCGGCTGCCGGAGCAGCGCTGACCGTGGTGAGCCACCGGATCGTCCACGACCCGTCCGAGCACGGTGTCCTGGAAGTGGACGGCGGGACCGTCACCGGGTTCGAGTACAAGCCGGAGAATCCCAGGACAGACCTGATCGCCGCGGAAATTTTCCTCTACGACGCCGAGGTGCTGCTGCGCAGCCTCGAGGAACTCATGGAACGCGACGGCAAGCTGGAGGACTACGGAGACCAGCTGCTGCCCTATCTTGTGGAACGGGAGAAAGTCGTCGAGCACCGGCTGGACGGCTACTGGCGGGACATGGGTACTCCGGACAGCTACCATCAGGCCCACATGGACCTCCTGGACGGCCACGGGATGGTCTTCGATGACCCGGCATGGCCGATCCTCTCCGCGACTCCGCGGCGGCTGCCCGCCTTCGTGGGTGCATCTGCCCGGGTGGAAACAAGCCTGCTGGCTCCGGGCTGCCGGGTGGACGGTGAAGTCACCCGCAGCGTCGTGGGACCGGACTGCCACATCGAGCCCGGTGCCGAGGTCCACGGCTGTGTCCTGCTCGACGGCGTGCGCGTCATCACGGGCGCCCGGCTGCGGAACATGGTGGTGGATTCCGGAGCCGTGGTGGGCGGTGCAACTGACCTGGATGGTGTGAAAGAGGACCCGGAAACCGGGATCGCCGTCGTGACTTCCGCCGGAGCGCTGGAGAAGCCTTCCACTGATTAGCCGGTTTGGCTCAGGCGACGTAACCGTTTAGGATAGGAAGGCGTTAAGTCGCGCCCATGATCTGGTTTGGTCCCGCAAGGGTACGGACCAGGGCATTTGCGTGGCCGCCCGTATAAACCTAGAATTGAAGGCTGTCACAGCGGATTACTGCTATGGCTGCCCGAACTTCACCGTCTTCCCCGCGGCGAGGCACTTCGGCTGGATCTCACCCCGCCAGGTCAACCTCCGGAAAGTCGCAGTAATAACGGTGTCAAAACTGGTGGCGGGACGCTCTTTATTGCAGGTGCCATGGCGGCATCGCCTGGTGCTTGTTTTTTGAGGACCGTCATATTTACTACAACTGGAGGAGAGATCATGGCAGCTTACTGCCAGGTAACCGGAGCTGTTCCCGGCTTTGGTCACAGCATTTCGCACTCGCACCGCCGCAACAAGCGTCGGTTCGACCCGAATATTCAGAAGAAGCGCTACTGGGTTCCGTCCCTGCGCCGCAACGTGACGCTGCAGGTTTCGGCCCGCGGCATCAAGACGATCGACGTCCGCGGCATTGACGCAGTCGTCACCGAACTCCTCGCGAAGGGTGTGAAGCTCTAGTGGCTAAGGATAAGGACGTTCGTCCGATCATCAAGCTGAAGTCGACCGCCGGCACCGGGTACACCTACGTGACCCGCAAGAACCGTCGTAACGACCCGGACCGCATGGTTCTGAAGAAGTACGACCCCAAGATCCGCCAGCACGTCGAATTCCGTGAGGAGCGCTAAGAATGGCAAAGAAGTCCAAGATTGCCCGCAACGAGCAGCGCAAGGTTGTTGTTGAGCGCTACGCTGCCAAGCGCCTCGAACTGAAGAAGACCCTGGTCGACCCGAACGCGACTGACGAAGCACGCGAAGCAGCACGCCTCGGCCTGCAGAAGCTTCCCCGCAACGCTTCGCCGGTTCGCCTGCGCAACCGCGACCAGATCGACGGCCGCCCCCGCGGTACCCTCCAGAAGTTCGGTATCTCCCGCGTGCGTTTCCGCGATATGGCTCACGCCGGCGAACTGCCCGGCATCAAGAAGTCCAGCTGGTAAGCATCGCTTTCCACGCCTGAAAAGGGCGGCAACCGTTATGGTTGCCGTCCTTTTTGCGTCCTAGGCAGTTCCGCAGACCAAAAACTGCCCTGATTCGTCCAAAAACCCGAAAAAACCGCGAAAACCCGCGGTTTTCTGCGCGACTTGGGCTCCTAAGCTGGTAAGTTTTCGAACAGAGGCGGTTACGCATCCGTGAACCGCTCGCGCTAAACACCAGAGTCCAGGAGGACATAAATTGGCTATGAACCGCAGTGAACTTGTTGCCGCAGTCGCAGAGAAGTCCGGCAACAGCCAGACCGCCGTCAACGGCGTGCTCGATGCTGTCTTCGACATCTTCGCCACTTCCGTTGCCAACGGCGAGAAGATCACCATCCCGGGCTGGCTTGCTGTTGAGCGCACCGACCGCGCAGCTCGCCAGGGCCGTAACCCGCAGACCGGCGAAACCATTCAGATTCCGGCCGGCCACAGCGTCAAGCTGACCGCAGGTTCCAAGCTGAAGGCTGCTGTCGCCAAGAAGTAGTATTTCGCTTTTCACTCGAAGGGCCGGTGCCGGAATGGTACCGGTCCTTTGTGTTGCTGCCGCGCATCCGGTACGCCACCCGCAGCCGAATGGATCAATCTGCGGCAGTGATTGGCCCAATTTTTACAAGGGGTAGAGAATGGATAGCGTGCCGAACTCTGCCAAGACCCAGAACACGCTCCCTGGCCGTCCAGCCGGCGGAGCGTCCGAACCCGGTCATCCCGCCCGCAACGGCTGGCTCGCCGCAGGCGCCGCCGTTATGCTGCTGGCGCTCGGAGTGGCGCTGCTGTTTACAGGCTCAGCAGCCGCCGCTCAGCTGGCGGATCCGGGCGCGCTGACACGCTGGGGCCTGCCCATCGCAAAGGCCGTCCAGAACGGCGCCGTGGCAGCAGTCATCGGCGCCCTGGTGTTTGCCGTCTTCATTCTGCCCAAGCACGCGGGACCTAAACGCGGCAGGGGCGAGCGGGAAACCCGCCCCGAGCATCCGGCCTTCACTCAGGCCATGTACCTGGCCTCCGGCGCCGCGGCACTGTGGACGCTGTCCGCCATCGCCGTCATGCTTTTTACCTACTCCGACGTGTCCGGACTGCCCCTTAGCCCTGACCCCTCCTACACCGACGGGCTCGCGTCCTTCCTGACGGACTTCGCCAACGGCCGGGCCTGGCTGGCAGTGAGCATCATCGCTGCCGTGGTGACCACCCTGACATTTGGTGTCCGCTCGCTGACCGGCCTGGCGCTGACCCTGATCCTTGCCGTGGGTGGCCTGCTGCCAATGGCGCTGGTGGGCCACGCGGCCGGCGGCGATGACCACAGCGCCGCGGTGAACTCCATTGGCCTGCACCTGATCGGCGTCTGCGTCTGGATTGGCGGGATCATTGTCCTCGCCGTTATTGCCAAGCAGCTCGGGGACATCACCGGCACGGTCCTGCGCCGCTTCTCGGCCCTGGCCGGCTTCGGTTTCGTGCTGGTTTCCCTCTCCGGCCTGGTGAACGCGTCCCTGCGCATCACGTCCCTGGAACAGCTGGATTCCCGCTGGGGGGCGCTGGTGCTCTTCAAGGTCGCGGCAACCCTGGTGCTGGGCATCCTAGGCCTGCTTCACCGCCGCTGGATCATCCCGCAGCTTCCGGTGGCCGCTTCCGGCAAGGGTGCGACGACGCCCGCTTCCGGCGGTATGAGCGCACGCCGTGTGCTGTGGCAGCTGATCGGCGTCGAACTGCTGATCATGGGGGCAATCTCCGGCGTGGCTGCGGCGCTGGCCCGCACCGCTCCGCCGCGTCCGGAGGAACTGCCCCCGAACGCGTCGCCTGCACGCATCCTCACCGGCTACGACCTGCCGCCCGAGCTGACCGCGGAACGTTACCTCACCGAGTGGCGCTTCGACTGGCTCTGGGTCGCCATTGTGGTGACCATCGGCGTCGCGTACCTGCTGGGCGTACGCAAGCTGCGCCGCCGGGGGGACAAATGGTCCTTCGTCCGGACCGTCTGCTGGTTCGTGGGCCTGATCGCCCTCACCTACGTCACCTCCGGCGCGCCGGCGGTGTACGGCATGGTGCTGTTCAGCACGCACATGCTCGGACATATGGCGCTGACCATGGTGGTCCCGCTGTTCCTGGTCCTCGGCGCGCCCGTGACGCTGGCCCTCAAGGCTCTCACTCCGCGCGGGGACGGCAGCCGCGGACTGCGCGAATGGATCCTGATCGCGGTGCACTCGCGGTACTCCAAGATCATCACCAATCCGATCTTTGCCGCCGTGAACTTTGCCGGCTCGATCGTGATTTTCTATTACTCGGAGCTGTTCGGGTTCGCGCTGCGCGAGCACGTGGGCCACGAGCTGATGATCCTGCACTTCCTGCTCACCGGCTACATCTTCATCCTGACCATGATCGGGATCGACCCGCTGCCCAGCCGGGCCCCGTACCCGCTGCGCCTGGTGATCCTGCTGGCAACCATGGCGTTCCACGCGTTCTTCGGCGTCGCGGTCATGGGCCAGACCTCGCTCATCCAGGCGTCGTACTTCGGCAACATGGGCCGGGACTGGGGTGTCAGCGCACTGGAGGACCAGCAGCTCGGCGGAGCCATCATGTGGGGAATCGGCGAAATTCCCACTGTCCTGGTGGCAATCGGCGTCGCACTTCAGTGGTCGCGCACGGATGCACGTGAAACAAAACGCAAAGACCGTGCGGCCGAACGGAATAACGATGCTGAACTTACGGCTTACAACAATATGTTCGCCCAGCTGGCCGAACGTGATGCTAGGACAGACCAAGGAGAACGCAGATGACTGAAACGGTGCGCGCCGGATACCGCGTCCGGGCCTCCGAACTGGAGGGACGCAACTGGCTCAACACCGGTGGCAGGCAGCTGGGACTCGAAGACCTCCGCGGCAAGATTGTGCTGCTGGACTTCTGGACCTTCTGCTGCATCAATTGCCTGCATGTGCTGGATGAGCTGCGGCCCCTGGAAGCCAAGTACTCAGACGTCCTGGTGACGGTGGGCGTTCATTCGCCCAAGTTCGAGCACGAAGCCGACCCGGTTGCCCTGGCGGCCGCCGTCGAACGCTACGAAATCCACCACCCGGTCCTGGACGATCCGGAACTGGCAACGTGGCAGGCTTACACCGCCCGCGCCTGGCCCACCCTGGTGGTCATCGACCCCGAAGGCTACATCGTTGCCCACCTCTCCGGTGAGGGCCACGCAGCCGGGCTGGAGTCCCTCGTCGCCGAGCTTGTTGCCGAGCACGAAGCGAAGGGCACCCTGCACCGCGGGGACGGTCCCTACGTCCCGGCCGAGGCGACGTCCGGCGATCTGCGCTTCCCGGGCAAGGCCGTTGCCCTTCCGGAGGGGACCTTCCTGGTTGCCGATACCGGGCACCACCGTCTGGTGGAGCTGGAAGCGGACCTCACCACCGTCCGCCGCACCATTGGCGAAGGCACCAAGGGCTGGCGCGACGGCGACGCCGGAACTGCGCGGTTCAACGAACCGCAGGGGCTCGCCGTGCTGCCGGCCGCTGTCGCTGAGACCCTTGACTACGATGTCCTGGTGGCAGATACCGTGAACCACCGCCTGCGCGGCGTGAACCTCGCCACGGGCGCAGTCACCACGGTGGCCGGCAACGGAGTGCAGCGGCTGCTCGACGCGGAGAACCAGTCCGCCCCCGTATCGACCGATCTCGGAACCGACCCGCTGGGCACGTCGCTCTCCTCCCCCTGGGACGTCCTCTGGTCCACCGCCCTGAACCAGGCCGTTATCGCCATGGCCGGAACGCACCAGATCTTCGCGTTCGATCCCGCCACCGGCGCTCTTTCCATCCTGGCCGGCACAGGCTTGGAGGGACTGCTCGACGGCGACGGTGGCGCCGCATGGTTCGCCCAGTCCTCAGGCCTGGCACAGGACGCCGAGGGCAGCATCTGGGTAGCGGATTCGGAAACGTCAGCGCTCCGGAAACTTACCTTCGACACGTCGGGTGCGGAAACGGCAGTCACGGTCGAAACTGCAGTAGGCGCAGGACTCTTCGACTTCGGCTACCGCGACGGCGCCTCCGCCGAAGCACGGCTGCAGCATCCCCTGGGCGTCGCTGTGCTGCCGGACGGCTCAGTAGCCATTGCCGACACCTACAACGGTGCCGTGCGGCGCTACGATCCTGCCGCGCAAAGCGTCTCGACGCTCTCCCGCGGCCTTGCGGAACCATCGGGGGTCCTCATCGACACAACAGCCGCTGAGCCGCTCCTGATCGTTGTGGAGGCCAACAAGCACCAGCTGGTGCGGCTTCCCATCCCCAAGGAAGCACAGTCAGTGGATGAGGGAGCGCGTCAGACACAGCGCCCCAAGACGGCCATCGCGGCCGGCCCGCTGGGGCTGACGGTCCGTTTCGCAGCGCCCAAGGGACAGAAGCTGGACGACCGCTGGGGAGACCCGACGCAGCTGAAGATCTCCTCCTCACCCGAGGAGCTGCTGGTCTCCGGAGGCGGCACCGCCGTCGGGCTGGTCCGTGAACTGGTGCTTTCCGACGCCGTCACTGAAGGCGTCCTGCACATCACCGCCCGTGCCGCAGCATGTGACGGCGAACCGGGGGGAGAGATCCCGGACCATGCTGCATGCCATCTGTACCAGCAGGACTGGGGCATCCCCGTGGTCGTGCAGGCAGGCGGCGAGACTGAACTGACCCTGGATCTGCGCGGACTGGACTAACTCCCGCACCCCCACCCAACGAGATAGCAGAAACTGCCCGTATCCGGCCGGATACGGGCAGTTTCTGCTATCTCGTGTTACTCGATAACCGCGGTAAGGGAGATGCCGCCGTCAGTCACTGAAAGCCGGGCACCGAAGGTGAAGTCCTTGTCTTCCACCAGAGGGCTCTGCACCCCGGAGAACAGATCGGTCTGGGTGGCTTTGACCCGGGCCGTGCCCTGCAGCGGGGCGAGCACCCAGTGACCCTCTGCGGGGGAGATCTCAACACTCGGGTAATCGACAATCTCCCACGTGATGGGAGGCTCAACCCGGTTGTCCGTCAGGTGGTAGAAGGGGCAGCCCGGAGGCGCCAGCCGGTTCTGTTCCCCGGCACAGCTGTCCAGGAACTCGCGGACCCGGGTGTCAACCGCTTCCACCAGCTCATCGGTGGGCTGGCTCCGCAGCGTCAGGTCCAGTGAATCTCCGGGAGAGGACAGGACTGCCGCCTGTTCAGGAGCCTCGAAGTACCCGCTCGAGTAGGAGGCCGCCACCCGGGCGGGGTAGAACGCTGTGAACGTGTTGCTGCCCTCGGGCAGCAGGACCTGGCTGCCGTTCAGCACAGCCTCGTTCTGGTTGGCGGCGTTGACCTGGAAGGTCGGGAGTTCCTGCGGACGGATCTTCCACTCATCGAAGAAGATCCAGCGGGTACCGGTCCGCTCAAGTTCGAAGGTCGACTGGTGTTCGGATCCATCCAGCCGGTACTTGACCACAACGTCGGTGCGTCCCTTAACGGATGCTTCTGCTTCATCCATGGACAGCACTTCAAGCCCGTCCATGGAGGCTTTCAGCGCCTCTCCGTCCAGGAGGGCGGCGTTGGCGTCTGGAACCTTGGCGTTCAGGATCCCGAGGGCCTGGCCGCCGTTGCCCTCCTGAAGCGCCTGGAAATAGTCCTCCACCTGGTTGGCCGGCCCGTAAACCTTTGCGTTTACGAGCCAGATGGCGACGACGGCGGACGCGATGGTCAGCATGAGGACAGTGAGCCATATGGTGACTGCCCTGATTACCGGTGATGATGCCTGCACGCTCTTACGTTACCTGCCGCGGGCGGGCGCAGCTTACCCGGAGGCGGCTGCGTGCCGTCCCCGGGTCAGCCGGACCGATGCCCCTTAGGCGTCCGCTGCGGTGGCCGCGGCTTCCTTTTGTTCGTCGCGGGCCATGGCGATTTCTTCGGCACGCCGCTCATTAGCTTCTTCAGTCAGTTCCGCGCCGGCCTCCGGATCGCGGGTCAGGTTCTCGCCCGTCTCCGGATCGAAGATATGGATCTTGCGGGTGTCCAGCCACAGCTCTGCCTCACGGCCGCCGCGTACCCGGCTGGCGGCGTCGAGGGTCACCACGATCTGCGGGCGGAGTTCATCCGCGTCCATGTCCCGCGCCAGGTTGTCCAGCAGTTCCCGGACCTCGGGCGTGGGGTCGAAGTGGATGTAACCGTACTGTTCGTTGCCGAGCCATTCGGTGTGGGTGATGGCGGCCTTGAAAGTGGATCCCTTCGCCAGCTTGTCACCTTCCACCAGCGAGGCATCCTCAAAGAACTCCGGCCGGATGCCCACCAGCACGACTTTCTTGCCCTGTGCCTTGGCAGCCTTGTCTTCGGGGACCTGGATATCACCGACGGCGGTCTCCAGGATGTTTCCTTCCTTGATGGTCGCCGGGAGGAAGTTCATGGAGGGGGAGCCAATGAAACCGGCTACAAAGAGGTTGACGGGCTGCTCATACAGTTCACGGGGGGACGCCACCTGCTGCAGGATGCCCTTTTTCAGGACTGCAACGCGGTCGCCGAGGGTCATGGCCTCGGTCTGGTCGTGGGTCACGTAGATGCTGGTCACGCCCAGGCGCCGCTGCATCTGCGAGATTTCCGACCGCATCTGGCCGCGGAGCTTGGCGTCGAGGTTGGAGAGCGGCTCATCGAACAGGAACGCATCGGCCTGACGGACGATCGCGCGGCCCATGGCTACCCGCTGGCGCTGGCCGCCTGAGAGGTTCGCGGGCTTGCGGTCCAGGTGCTCCGTCAGCTCCAGGGTGGAAGCTGCGTCATTAACGAGCCGCTTAACTTCCTCATCGTTGTACTTGCCCTTGTTGAGCCGCAGCGGGAAGGCGATGTTCTCGAATACGGTCAGGTGCGGATAGAGGGCATAGTTCTGGAACACCATCGCAAGGTTCCGGTCCCGCGGAGCCTTGTCATTGACGCGCTCACCGTTGATCAGCAGGTCACCGGAAGTGATGTCCTCCAGACCCACGATCATACGAAGCAGGGTCGACTTACCGCAGCCGGACGGTCCCACCAGGATGATGAACTCGCCGTCGGCAATGTCCAGGCTGACGTCGTTGACGGCGGGGAAGCCGTCCCCGTACTTCTTGACGAGATGGTTGAGAGTGATAGATGCCATGCTCATGGCTCCTTTTCTAGTACCGTGCGTCTGGGGGCTAGCCCTTGACGGCGCCCTGGGTTAGTCCGGATACGATCTGTCGCTGGAACAGCAGTACGAGTACAACGACCGGGATGGTCACAATGATCGCTGCTGCGGAAATTGCCCCCGTTGGTGCCTCGAACTGGGAAGCTCCCGTAAAGAAGGCCAGCGCGGCCGGAACCGGCCGGGCGGCTGAGGTCGACGTGAGTGAAATGCCGTACACGAAGTCGTTCCAGGCGATGAAGAATGCGATGATCGCCGTCGTGAAGACGCCGGGCGCGGCAAGCGGAACGATCGCCTTCCGGAACGCCTGCCACGTGGTGGCGCCGTCCACCTGTGCCGCCTGCTCCAGTTCCCACGGAATCTGGCGGAAGAACGCGGCCAGGGTCCAGATGGAGATGGGAAGGGTAAGCGAGAGGTAGGGAATGATCAGCCCGGGCCAGGTGTCGTAGAGACCAATGTTCCGCCAGAGGTTGAACAAGGGGGTCACGATGGAGATCACCGGGAAGATCGAGACGCCAAGAGCTGTGGTCAGCACCAGCCGCTTGCCCGGGAAATCCAGGCGGGCGATGGCGTAGGCACACAACGTAGCAAGTACGACGGCGATGAACGTGGCGATCAGCGAAATGCCGATCGAGTTCCGCAGCGCGGAGAGGAACAGTTCCTGTGCGTCTCCAACCAGGATCTGTTCGTAGTTCACCGTGGACCAGGTGGTCGGCAGGAACGTGCCGGAGGTGAGGTCGCTGGGAAGCTTGAACGACGTCGCGAAGATGGATGCAACGGGGAACAGCGCATAGACGATCACCAGGATGGAAATGATGGTCCAGGTGATGCGCCTGCGTATCGGTGACGATTCCATTTAGTTGCCCCCTCGTGCGCCGGTCAGGTCCACCTTGAAAAGTTTGATCGCCACGAAGCAGATCAGGATCACGCAGAGGAACAACAGGACTGAAACTGCCGAACCCATGCCGATCTCCAGCCGGGTAATCGATGTGCGGTAGGCCAGGAGGGACAGGGTCTCAGTGCCGTAGGCGCCCCTGGTCATGATGTAGACGTTGTCGAAGATTCGGAAGGCATCAAGTGCGCGGAACAGGACGGCCACCATGATGGCTGCCTTCATGTTCGGCACGATCACCCGGGAGAACCGCTGCCACCAGGTGGCGCCGTCGACCTCTGCCGCCTCGGTGAGCTCACCCGGGACCTGCGCGAGTCCGGCCAGCAGGAGGAGGGAGATGAACGGCGTCGTCTTCCAGATCTCCGAGGCCATGATGACGGTGATGGCGGTACCGAAGTCAGCGAACCAGTTCAGGTCGGTGCTGATGCCCGGCACCCAGCTGAACCAGTGGTTTATGTATCCGGAGTTGATGTCGAAGGCGTAGAACCAGGCGAATGCCGATACCACGGTGATGATGCCGTAGGGGACCAGGATGGCCGTGCGCAGCCAGCCGCGGACTGCCTTCAGAGCGCTGTTCATGACCATGGCCAGCGCAAAACCGAGCACGAGCTCGATCACCACGGTGACCACGGTGATCAGCAGGGTTACTCCCAGGTCCCGCCAGAAGACTTCATCGGTGAGGATGGTCGCGTAGTTGCTGAGGAAGACGAACTCCCGGTCGTCCGGAGCCGTCAGGCGGTACTTGAAGAGCGAATCCCAGAGCGCCAGGAGGATGGGATAAGCGGTTACGGCCAGCATGATGATGAACGCAGGCCCGGCCAGCCAGAAACCCAGCCGCCGTTCAGCCCTGGCCCGGTCGCTCAGCCCGGGTTTGCGTCCTTTGGGACTGCCGCCGGCAGCGGCGGCACGCGTCTCGACTGACGTACTCATAGCAGCCTCTCTCCCTTCAGGACCTCAAGAATGAACTGCTGGCTGGTTTCCGGCGTGGTGTCCGGATTGACGTCCTGCGGCGGAGTCCAGGTCTGCTGGATGCCGGTGGAGATTTCGTTGTAGTACGGAGTCTGCGGGCGGGGTTTGGCCAGATCGAGCGATTCACGGATCGTCCCTGCCATGGGGAACGTATCCACCACCTCCGGATCGTTATACGCATCCGGGTTCGAGGGCGGGTTGCCGTTGCTGGCGAAGTAATACGCCTGGTTCTCAGGACTGACAATGCACTCGATCGCGTCGAAGGCCTCATCCGGATGCTTGCTCTTGGAGCCAACGCCCAAATTGATGCCGCCCAGCGGGGGAGCGGTTTCCTCGCCCTCGTTGACCTGGGGGTACAGTGCCCAGCCAATGTCGTCGATCAGGGAAGCCGGCAGGGCACCCTCCTCAACGGCAGCGTTGGTCGCGGGCCAGACGAAGGGATAGTTGACCATAAACGCTCCCTTGTCGCCCTGGAACTGGATCATCGAAAAGTTCTCGGTCTGGGTTGGAAGCCCCGGGCCGCCGAGGCCTTCCTTGCCGATGGTGGAGACGATTTCGGCGGCCTTCTTCCCGGCATCCGAGTCGATGCCCAGCCGGATCTCATCGGCCGAGGCATCCGGGTTCTCCACGATCTGCCCGCCGGCCGATTCGATCAAAGCGTTCACCCATACGGTCATGGACTCGGCCCGGGCGCCCTGGACGCTGAGGTACTTGTCCTGGCTGGCGACCGCTTCGATCAGCTGGTCCCAGGTGACGGGCTGGCTCATATCGAGCCCGGCGGCCTCGGCCACGGACTTGCGGTACCAGAGAATCTGAGTGTTCGCCCAGAACGGGACGGCGACTACCTCGTCCTTCCAGGTGGCACCGGCAAGGGCGCCTTCCAGGACGTTGGCGGTGGTGCGTTCACGCACGTCATCAGGAATCGGCGCCAGGTATCCCGGTTCCGCGTATTCAGGGACGTTGGGCGGGTCCAGGCTCATGATGTCCATGCTGGTGTCACCGGCTGCGAGCCGCCGCGCCAGCTGCTCCCGCTGCGACGGGGCATCGTTGGGAAGAAGCGAAGTCTCAATGGTGTATGCCCCGTCCGAAGCGTCAGTGCAACGCTTCGCGAGTTCGGCCTGGCCGCCGTCGTCGGGGTTGATGTACCACGTCAGGGTCGGCGCAGAACCGGAATCCGAGCTGCAGCCGGCCAGCAGAGTGGCACCAACGGCGAGGGCGAACCCCGCAGCTGCAGACTTCTTCATCCGGTGTCTGCCGTGATGTTTTGCACCTTGTGGCATGGGTATATGCCTCCACCTCGTCGTAGGCACGGACTTCAGTGATGTTCCGCGAAAGGAAGCTCAGCAACCTTTCGATCGACCATATGCCCTCAGGGGTGGGTTGCGCCACAGTTCGCTGGTGAAACCAGCGAAACCTCAGGTGGCAGGGGTGTGGGCCGTTACCGATCCGTGTTGAAGCGGGCAGAACAAGCGTAGTTTGGGCAGCAAAAAAGGGCCGAAGGTGAGTAGTGTGCCCGCAGGTATCTGCAGGCTTGCGCCGTCGGGGGCCCAGCCCGCTCCCGTCAGGGACTTGGTATGTCCGCGGCGCTAGGAACGGGAGGCAGCCAGCGGAGGGCGCTCCGTGCCGGGGGTGAGGGCTTCGGCGGGATCCGTGCCGAGCTGCAGGATGCGGTTGTCCGCATCAACGTGCACCACCGTGGGAACGTAGGCGCGGGCCTCTTCGGTGGTCATGTCGGCGTACGTGATCAGGATGACTTTGTCGCCAATGTTCACCAGGTGCGCGGCTGCCCCGTTGATGCCTATGACGCCGGAACCGCGTTCACCGGCAATGGTGTAGGTTTCCAGCCGCGAGCCGTTGTCCACATC
This sequence comes from Arthrobacter sp. BL-252-APC-1A, assembly GCF_009696625.1. NCBI lineage: Bacteria > Bacillati > Actinomycetota > Actinomycetes > Micrococcales > Micrococcaceae > Arthrobacter > Arthrobacter sp. BL-252-APC-1A. The sequence goes on from NZ_VULS01000007.1 coordinate 79,948, forward strand.
CACGATCGCTACCAGCTCGCCGGGAAGGATGTCCGCTGCGTCCAGAAGATCCTCGTCAATCGTCACGGACCCGACGTAGTGGAGATTTGAATGGGTAACGGTAGCCCGGTGGATCTTGGACTTAAACATTTTGCGGTTCATAGCGTGTACAAGTCTACGCCCGCCCCGGTCCGGCCCCTGGGCTCAAAAAAGGATCACCCCGGCCGGTGAGCCAGGGTGATCCGTGTTGGAGCGGGCGACGGGAATCGAACCCGCGTATCGAGCTTGGGAAGCTAGCGCTCTACCATTGAGCTACGCCCGCATGGGCCGGTGAACACCGGCACAGGAGACCACTTTACATGTCTTTGGCACCAGCAGCCTAAACACGTTTCGGCTGCCGGTAAGGCTCCGGTGCGCCGGAGAACGGCTAGGCCCGGCGGGCCGCTTCGCCGCTGCGCGCCCGCTCCACCAGCTCGCGCCAGCGTCCCTTGAGCGAAGTCTCCGGGATGGTGACGGCCTCTTTGCCCACGCTTATCTCGTACGTGAAGCGGTCGGCACCGTTCTGCTCTTCCTGAGGCGGGTCCTGGAGCAGGGGAAGCCAGCGTTCTTCGGCCTCTTCGGAACTCACCTCACTGCTCCACGTGCGCCGCATGCCAGCCATACCTCCGGTACGCACCACAACGAGTCTCATACCATGACATTAACCTCTTCCCATGCCGCCTGCACAGCAGAACTTTCTTCGCTTCCGGAGCCGTAGCGCTTTTCCGCGGCCGCAACGGTGGCTGCGGCGAAGACGGAAAACGTGCAGTCGACGGGGAGGCCGGGCTCGGTAATGGTGTCGTACCAGACCTGACCTGCGCGTTCCCAGGCGAATCCGCCCAGCCGCACGGCGGCAAGGTAGAAGGCGTGGTTGGGAATTCCGGAATTCAGGTGCACGCCCCCGTTGTCCGAAGTGGTTTCAACATAGTCCGCCATGTTGGCCGGCTGCGGATCCTTGCCCAGCACGTCGTCGTCGTAAGCCGTGCCGGGGGCTGACATGGATCGGAGGGCAGTCCCGGAGACTTCCGGAGTGAACAGGCCTTCCCCGATCAGCCAGGAGGCCTGCTCCGCCGTCTGCCCGCGGAGTTTCTGCTCCACCAGGGTTCCGAACACATCGGCCACGGATTCATTCAGCGCCCCGGCCTGGTCCTGGTAGACAAAGTTGGCGGTGTACTGGATGACGCCGTGGGTCAGCTCATGGCCGATCACCGTCAGCGATTTGCTGAACCGCTGGAATACCTCGCCGTCGCCGTCACCCAGGACCATCTGGGCCCCGTTCCAGAAAGCATTGTCATAGTCACGGCCGTAATGGACGGTTGCGAGCAGCGGCTGCCCGGCGCCGTCGACCGATGAGCGGCCGTACGCGTCAGAGAACAGTGCGTAGGTGGCACCGAGCCCGTCGTAGGTTTCGTCGACGGCGGGATCGCCCGTAGGCGGGGTTCCCTCAGTCCGCACTTCCTTGCCCGGGAGTTCCTGCTGCCCAAGGGCGTCAAATACGGTCCTGCGGAGCTTGGGGCTGAACGCGGTTCCTGAGGACGGAGGCATCGCGGAGCGGCCGAGCTGCCGGGTTTCCGCCACGGAAGTGAATTCCATGAGCGTGCGCCTGGCAGCATCGGCCGCTGCAGCGAGCCGGTCGGGACGGTCCGCAATCCGGGAGAGCAGATACGGCGGAACGATCGAGCAGTTCATTGGGGAAGCTGGGAAACAGGTCACTTTACAGCCCTCCATCTGTAGTGAGTTTCCTCAGAGTAGACGCCGCCACCCCCACTGCAATGCCGTTAGGTGCAAAACCGTGCGGGCGTATCCATAGGGCAATAAACGCGCCGCAAATCCCGGGGACCGGGCAGGGAAGGTGTTATTCGTTGGAGGAGTCTGTGCCTGCTGCGGAGCCGCCAAACGCGGCGACTACTGCTTCGACGCCTTCGGGGCCGAGTTCCAGGCCCAGGGAGTTGCCGGGGTTGATGGCCAGCCCGTATCCGGGAGCGATGCTGCGCAGGGTGGCTTCGCCGGAGGCCTTGACCATAATCGGGGCGGTGTCGCGGATCCGCTGCGGAATGCGCTGGGCGTCCGTGAAAGTGGCCGCTACGGGAGCTGCTCCTTCGGGCGACTGCAGGACCAGCGCCTGGAAGCTGGCGGGGTCGTCCTCCACTGTCAGGCGTCCCACGCTGAGCAGCTCCGAATTCCAGATTGCGGTAATGACGTCCTGGTTGCTGATCGTGCCCGACTGGCCGGCCACGATGGCCTGCTCCAGCGCAGTGGCAGGTTCGGGTGAGCTCGGGCGGGTTTCGCCTGCTTCCTCAGCTGCGCCGTCGGGCGTGTTGTTAATGCCGTTGTCCAAGGGGGGCCTCCTCTGGAGGGTCGGATGCATAAACGGCCAGTCTTCCACAGCCTGTCCGTGGCGCAGAAGAAAATCCCGGCGGGCTGCCGCTACCGTGAAGTCAGCACTGCGGACCGCGCACCCGGCAGGCCCGGGACAACAGACCAAACCACAGCCACAAATGGAGCAGTGATGAGCGTAGACCGGAACACCCGGGACCTGGAGCCGGGCATTGAGCGGGATTTCAGCAGGAAAATGAGCTACGGCTCGTATCTGGGCCTTGATGAACTGCTCTCCGCCCAGCACCCGGTCAGTGACCACCATGACGAGATGCTGTTCATCATCCAGCACCAGACCTCCGAGCTTTGGCTTAAGCTGGTACTCCACGAATTGCGCGGAGTCCGTACCCGGCTGATGAATGACGACCTGCGTGCTGCCATGAAAGGGATCGCACGGATCAAGCACATCCAGCGTTCGCTGACCGAGCAGTGGTCCGTCCTGGCAACCCTGACGCCGTCGGAGTACGCGGAGTTCCGCGGCGAGCTCGGAGCCTCTTCCGGCTTCCAGTCCTACCAGTACCGTGCGGTTGAGTTCCTGCTGGGAAACAAGAACGCCGCCATGCTCGAAGTGTTCCGGGCGGACCCGCAGGCCCAGGAACTGCTGGCTGACCTTCTTGCGGGGACCAGCGTCTACGACGAATTCATCCGGGCCCTGCACCGGCGCGGTTACCCGGTGCCGCAGGAACTCCTGGACCGGGACGTCACCCAGGCGCATGTCTTCAGCGGCCCGTTGATGGACATATTCCGGGACGTGTATGAAAACCCTGCTGAGAACTGGGACATCTACGAGGCCTGCGAGGAACTGGTGGACCTGGAGGACAACTTCCAGCTCTGGCGCTTCCGGCACCTGCTCACCGTGCAGCGCACAATCGGCATGAAGCGGGGAACCGGCGGCTCCTCAGGGGCACACTTCCTCCGCAGCGCCCTCGACCTCACCTTTTTCCCCGAGCTCTATGCCGTGCGCACCGAAATTGGGCAGCGTTGAGGATGCGCTATTTTTAGAAGGTGCTGATATCTGACCGCGACATTCGAGCCGAAATTGCCGACGAGCGGATCGTCCTGGATCCCTATGACCCCGCAATGGTCCAGCCTTCCAGCGTCGACGTGCGGATCGACCGCTACTTCCGGCTCTTCGACAACCATAAATACGCGCACATTGATCCGTCCCTGGACCAGCCGGACCTTACCCGCCTGGTTGAGGTGGCCCCTGACGAGCCCTTTATCCTCCATCCGGGTGAGTTCGTCCTCGGATCCACGTATGAAAGCGTCACCCTGCCCGATGACGTCGCTGCGCGGCTGGAAGGCAAGTCCTCGCTGGGCCGGCTTGGCCTGCTGACGCACTCCACCGCCGGGTTTATCGACCCCGGGTTCTCCGGCCACGTGACACTCGAGCTCTCCAACATGGCGACCCTTCCGATCAAGCTGTGGCCCGGTTCCAAAATCGGCCAGCTCTGCTTCTTCAGGCTCAGCTCGCCGGCCGAGTACGCCTACGGGTCCGGTGTCTACGGTAACCGGTACCAGGGACAGCGGGGCCCGACGGCGTCGCGCAGCCACCTGAACTTCCACCGCACCAGCATCTAGGGCCAGGTCCGGCGCCAAGGCGCCCTTACTGTGGACACCTGCTCGGCACGGTGCCAGATTGTCCTGCATGGAACCCGCAGAATTAGATGCCCTGACGGACTACCTGGCTGCCCTGGACCACCCCATGTCCTCGGTGGTGCGGCACCTGCGTGAGGCCATCCTTTCGGTTGACCCGCAGATCCGCGAGAACATCAAGTGGAACGCGCCGAACTTCACCCTCCGCGATGACTTCGCCACGTTCAACCTTTGGCGGCCGGACAACGTCCAGGTAGTGCTGCACACCGGTGCAAGGCCCAAGCCTGACCATCGGGAGATCACCGTCAATGATCCGCACAAGGTGCTGCGGATGGTTGGACGGAACAGGGGAGTCATCACGCTCTCCAGCCGCGCAGCCGCGGAAGCGGCCATGGCGGACTTCACCGACGTCGTGCGGCAGTGGGTAGCCCAGCTGGAATAGCGTCTGCTAAATCTCGGGAACGACGGCCCTGGGGGTGCGGTCCGGGGAACGGACCGGCAGGAGCGCCAGCAGTCCCAGGAGCAGGACCAGCAGGATTCCGATGATGCCGTAGCGCTGTGCCCCGAATATGGCGATGAACGCAGCGAACAGCGATGGTGCAAGGAAGCTCACCGCGCGGCCCGTGGTGGCGTAAAGCCCAAACAGTTCGGCCTCCTCGCCTTCGGGTGCCAGCCGTGCGAGGAAGGCACGGGAGGCGGACTGCGCCGGTCCCACGAACAGGCACAAAGCGAGGCCGAAGATCCAGAACGTAGTGTCTCCGGTCCATTCCAGGCCCAAGACGCTGACATCGCCCGCTCCCAGGACAGCGATGGCAGATCCGGCCAGCAGCAGGCCGGTGAGAGCTCCAACGATCACCGGTTTGGGGCCAATCCGGTCGTCCAGGAAGCCTCCGGCGAACGATCCAGCTGCTGCGACGATGTTCCCGAAGATGGCGAACATGATGACCTGGGGCAGCTCCCAGCCGAAGGTTCCGCCGGCAATCACGCCGCCGAAAGTGAACACTGCGGCCAGCCCGTCCCGGAACACGGCACTGGCCAGCAGGAAGAAAATGGTGTGCGGGCTGGTCTTGTAGATGGCCTTGATTCGGCGGAACAGCAGGCCGTAGGACGCGAAGAATCCGATTTTGGCGGCGCGCTGCCGCGGGACCTCGGGGACGGTGAAGAAGATTGGCAGGGAGAACACCAGGAACCAGACAGCGGAGAAGACTGCCACTGCACGGATGTTCTGGCCATTCTCTGAAGTGACTCCGAACCACCCGACATCCGGGTTGATGAAGCCCACCAGCACCAGGGCGAGTGCGGCGATGCCACCCACGTAGCCCATGGCCCAGCCGAACCCGCTGACCCTGCCGATAGTGGAGGGTGTGGAGACCTGTTTGAGCATCGCAAAGTAGTTCACGTTGGCGAACTCGAAAAACACATTGGCCAGCGCGATCAGGGCGACGCCGAGCAGGAGGAAGTTCTCACCCGGATAAACGAAGAAGCACAGGCCGGTTGCTATGCAGACCGCAACTGTATTGATGCCCAGCCACAGCTTGCGGCGCCCGCCTGCATCCGAGCGCTGGCCGGCAACGGGCGCCAGTACGGCTACCAGCACACCCGCAACCGCCAAACCCGCCCCGAGGACGGCAGAAGCGTGATCTTCGCCACCAAATGAGTCGGATGTCAGATAGACGGTGAATACAAAAGTCGTCATGACGGCGTTGAAGGATGCCGATCCCCAGTCCCAGGAGGCCCACGCCCAAACCTCCCGCCGTCGCGCTTTAGCGGGGGCCCCGGAGTGTCCGGGGGATGCGTGCGTCGTCGAAGCCATGATCCAGATGCTAGCGGGCAAATGGGTGCGAAAGGAGAAGGGACGCGTCACAAATCTGCGGCGGATGCAAGGGGCACTGAATGTGACCGGCGCTTATGCCTCAGCTAGAATAAACGAAGCCCCTCGACCCGACGTTGATAACTAAAGCTGTGTTCTGACCTGCAAGGCCCATCAGAGAACCCGGGAGATCTACGTGCTATTTGTGCTAACCGTTCTATTTGCGGTGGCACTAGTGGCGCCCTTATTCTTCCGCCGGATTGGCAGGTCTGCTTTCTATCTCCTGGCGGCAGTTCCGGCCGGCGCTTTCATCTGGCTCATGGCAACTTACCCCCGGTACATCGACTCGGACCAGTCCCTGGCTTCCGGGGCCCCGAACGCGCCGCCGTCGGTCATCATTTCCTGGATCCCGGACCTCCGCGTGGAACTCGCGTTCCGGATGGACGCGCTCTCCGCCGTCCTGGCAATACTCATTCTTGGCGTCGGCTCCCTGGTGCTCTTCTACTGCGCCCGGTACTTCCGTCCGGAAGATCCGAAAATGGGCAGCTTCGGCGCCCAGCTGCTGGCCTTCGCCGCGGCCATGTTTGGTCTGGTTACCGCAGATGACCTGATCCTGCTGTTCATCTTCTGGGAACTGACAACAATCCTGTCCTACCTGCTGATCGGCTACGCGGCCCACCGGCTCTCGGCACGGCGTGCAGCGCTGCAGGCCCTGATCGTCACCACCTTCGGCGGGCTTGCGATGCTCGTGGGCATGATCATGCTCGGCTCCGCCGCAGGCACTTACCGGATATCCGAGATCATGGCGATGGCTCCGGAACTGGCAGCCAGCGGAGTCATCGTCGACGTCGCCGTCGTCCTGCTGCTGCTTGGTGCGGTTTCCAAGTCCGCGCTCTTCCCCTTCCACTTCTGGCTCCCGGCCGCCATGGCCGCGCCCACCCCGGTCAGTGCCTACCTGCACGCCGCCGCAATGGTGAAGGCCGGCATCTACCTCGTCGCCCGCCTGGCCCCGGGATTCTGGGAAACAACCTACTGGACCCCGGTCATCACCGTGCTGGGCCTTGCCACCCTGCTCCTGGGCGGCTGGCGCGCACTGCGCCAGCACGACCTGAAGCTGATGCTTGCCTACGGAACTGTCAGCCAGCTCGGCTTCCTCACGCTCGTTGTGGGGCTGGGCAACCGCGAAGCGGCACTGGCCGGGCTGGGCCTGCTTGTTGCCCACGGGTTCTTCAAGGCCACCCTGTTCCTGGTTGTGGGCATCATCGACCACCAGGCCGGTACCCGAGACATCCGCAAGCTTTCCGGCGTCGGGCGTTCGGCTCCCATACTGGCCGTTGTTGCGGCCATTGGCGCAGCATCCATGGCGGGCCTGCCGCCGCTGCTGGGATTCGTGGCCAAGGAATCCGTCTACGAGACCTACGTCCACTTCGCCGAGGAACAGGGCACGCCTACGGCTGTGGTGCTGCTCATCGGCGTGGTTGCCGGTGCCATCTTGACCTTCGCGTACAGCTGCCGGTTTGTGTGGGGCGGCTTTGCCACCAAGGAATCCTGCAAGCCCACAGCGTTCAAGGCGATTCCGTGGCCCTTCCTGGCACCTCCGGCGCTCCTCGCAGCTGCCACCGTATTCTTTGGCCTCTGGCCCAAGCCGCTGGACACGATTATCAGCCCGTACGCGGATCTTTACCCGCTGAAGGGCGAAGCGACGCACCTGGCGCTTTGGCACGGCCTGACCCTGGCCCTGGGCCTCACTGCCCTGACGATCGCGGCCGGAAGCCTGCTGTTCTGGCAGCGCACCCGGATGGAGAAGTTCCAGGCCCGTGTCGCAAGCCCGCTTGATGCCGAGCGTTCCTACCGCGGCCTGATCGGCATCCTGGACGACGCCGCTGTCTGGGTCACCGGCCGCACGCAGCGTGGTTCGCTGACGTTCTACCTGTTCGTCATCCTGAGCATGGCAATCGTTACCCCGCTGAGCGCCGTCCTGCTTCGCAACGCGCCAATGCCGGAGAACTTCTACTGGTTCGACACCCCGCTGCAGGCAGTGGTGGGTGCAGCTGTGGTGATCGGTGCCGTGGGTGCAGCCCGGGCCAACAAGCGGTTCCTGGCCGTGCTTATGGTCAGCGTGAGCGGCTACGGCATCGCGCTCATCTTCGCCCTGCAGGGCGCACCGGACCTGGCCCTGACCCAGATGCTGGTGGAAACGATCGTCCTGGTGGCCTTTGTCCTGGCGCTGCGTTCCCTGCCTGCCCGGCTCTGGAAGCGCGAGCCTACCGGCCAGCGGCTGCTCCGTGCCCTGCTGGGAATCAGCTTCGGCGCTGCCATGGTGGTCTTTGCGATGTCCGCAATGGCGTCCCGGGTTGCCGAGCCCATTTCACTGTCCTACCCCGAACTTGCCTACAAGGGCGGAGGCGGACTGAACATCGTCAACGTGACCCTGGTGGACATCCGCGCCTGGGATACCTTCGGTGAAATCTCCGTCCTGGCCATGGCTGCTACCGGCGTCGCATCCCTGATCTTTATCCGCGGCCGCGGCGACAAGCGCCGCCGTGCCAACGAAGTGGCAACCGGTTCAGTGGACCGGGGCCGCGAGCACTTCGCCTCCTCCGAGCGTGAAGCCGCAACCCTGGCGCTGGCCCGCAAGTTCTCCTCGGTGGCGCGTGAAGCCTGGCTGGTAGCCGGACGGACGCTCGCTCCCGAACGCCGCTCCATTATTTTCGAAGTCGTCACCCGCCTGCTGTTCCACTCGGTGATCATCTTCTCCATCTACCTGCTCCTTGCCGGGCACAACACCCCCGGCGGCGGCTTCGCGGGCGGCCTGATGGCCGGACTGGCGCTGACCATCCGTTACCTTGCCGGCGGACGCTTCGAGCTTGCCGAAGCAACTCCCGTCAGCGCGGGCACTTTGCTGGGCGGCGGACTGGGCCTCGCTGCCCTCTCCGCGGCAGCTCCGCTGTCCTTCGGCGGACAGGTCCTGCAGAGCGCGATTATCGAGTTCACCTGGCCGGTCTTCGGGGACATCAAGTTCGTCACCTCCACCATCTTCGACATTGGCGTGTACCTGGTGGTGGTCGGCCTGGTGCTCGACGTCCTGCGCAGCCTCGGGTCTGAAATCGATGAACGCAGCGAAGGCGGTTCAGACGATGACGACGACGATGACCTGGTGGAGCCCGAACCCGAAATCCTTGAAACGGAAGGAGTGTCCCGATGAGCGTCAACATCACGCTGCTGCTCATCATGGGCGCACTCTATGCGGCGGGAATCTACCTGGTGCTGGAACGCAGCCTGACCCGGGTGGTGCTGGGACTGGCCATGATGACCAACGCGACCAACATCCTGCTGCTCGCCACGGGCGGGTACCAGGGGCTGGCACCGCTGTTCAACGCTGAGATCCCGCCGGAAGACTACAACGACCCGCTGCCGCAGGCGTTCATCCTCACCTCGATCGTTATCTCCTTCTCCGTCACTGCCTTCATGCTGGGCATCATTTACCGCTCCTGGGTGCTTGGGCGGCAGGACGAGGTCCAGGACGACATTGAAGACCGCCGCGTGGCCAGCCAGAGCAGCTACGACGCGGAAGACGACGCCGATGTCCCCGAGGACACGACTGAGTTCACGCCGGCTGATGAGGCCGAAGAAGCACCCGGTTCGCAGCGCGGACAGGGCACCGGACCTACAGGAGAGGCAAAACGATGAACGCTTCCAGTTTTGCCCCGCTTGCCGTCGTCCTGCCGTTCTTCGGCGCCGCGCTGGCATTCCTCCTGATCCGGCACCAGCGCTCCCAGCGGATCGTCTCGATCAGTGTGCTCACCCTGACCCTGGTGCTGGAATGCATCCTGCTCGGTGCCGTGTGGCAGACCGGCGCGCAGGCGGTGAACCTGGGCGGGTGGATTCCGCCGTTCGGCATCACCATGGTGGTGGACCAGTTCTCCGCACTGATGCTGGTGGTCTCCACGGCCATCAGCCTGGCCGTGCTTATCTATGCTGCCGGCCAGGGCATGACCGACGGTGATGAAGACGGACCTATTTCGATCTTCCATCCGACCTACCTGATCCTGGTTGCCGGAGTCTCGAACGCGTTCCTGGCCGGGGACCTGTTCAACCTCTACGTCGGCTTCGAAATCCTGCTCACCGCCAGCTACGTGCTGATGACGCTCGGCGGCACCACACCCCGCATCCGAGCGGGAGTGACCTACGTCGTCGTCAGCGTCATTTCCTCGGTGCTCTTCCTTACCGCCATCGGCATGATCTACGCCGCGACCGGCACCGTGAACATGGCCGACCTGGCGATCAAGCTGGGCGAGCTGGACCCGGGAACGCAGATGATGCTGCACCTGATGCTGCTGGTTGCCTTCGGCATCAAGGCGGCCGTGTTCCCGCTGTCCTTCTGGCTCCCTGACTCCTATCCCACGGCTCCTGCACCGGTCACCGCCGTGTTCGCCGGCCTGCTGACCAAGGTTGGCGTCTACGCCATGGTCCGGACCGAAACCCTGCTGTTCCCCGGAGACCGGATCAACACGCTGCTTATGGTGGTGGCCGGGCTGACCATGCTGGTGGGCATCCTCGGTGCCCTGGCCCAGACCGACATCAAACGTATGCTCTCCTTCACCCTGGTCAGCCACATTGGCTACATGGTCTTTGGCCTGGCGGTGGCCTCCGTCGTGGGCATTGGAGCGGCTGTCTTCTACGTGGTCCACCACATCACGGTCCAGACCAGCCTGTTCCTGGTCACCGGCCTGATCGAACGCCGCGGCGGCACTGCCAACATGGACCGGCTGGGCGGGCTGGCCCGGCTGTCCCCGCTCCTGGCCGTGCTCTACTTCATCCCGGCCATCAACCTTGCCGGCATTCCGCCGTTCTCCGGCTTCCTGGGCAAGCTGGGCCTCATGCAGGCCGGCGTGGAGCTCGGAACCCCGCTGGCCTACATCCTGGTCGCAGCAAGCGTGCTGACCTCGCTCCTCACCCTGCTGGTAATGGCGCGGGTCTGGAACCGTGCCTTCTGGCGGACTCCGGAGGATGCCGTACACCCGGATCCGATTCTGCTGGCCACTACTACGGACGGCAGCACCGTCCGCGACTCCGGCAACGTGAGCGGACAGAGCAGCGGGCGCTTTGGCGGCCGTTCCACGGTAAACCTGCTGCCGAAGTCCATGGTCTACCCGACCGTGGGCCTGGTGGCGCTGGGTGTGTCACTGACCATCCTGGCCGGCCCCCTGTTCTCCCTGAGCGACGACGCAGCGCAGGACCTGCTGGACCGCACTCCGTACATTGAAGCCGTCCTGGGCGAAGGGAGTGCACCGTGACCAAGAAAGCACGCATGCGCAGCCATCCCCGGATTCCGCTGCTGAAGGAACTGCCGCTGATCATCTGGCTGGTCCTGCTCTGGGGAGCCCTTTGGCAGGACTTCAGCCTGGGCAACCTGGTTTTCGGCGCGATCATCGCCTTCGTAGTCACCAACATCTTCTACCTGCCGCCCGTGGACCTGTCCGGCCGGTTCAATCTCATCTACGCCGCCGGGTTCGGAGCACGCTTCCTCCGGAAACTGGTGATCGCCAGCTTCCACGTGCTGTGGCTGGCTACGGTCCAGGGCCCCCGGATCAGGAACGCCGTCGTGGCCGTGAAACTGCGCAGCCATTCGGACCTGCTGGTCACGGCAACCGGCCACGCGCTGTCCCTGATCCCCGGCTCGCTGGTGGTGGAAGTGGACCGTTCCACGTCCACCCTGTACCTGCACTGCCTGGGTGTGGACAGCCAGGAAGCCGCCGAGAAGATCCGGGATGACGTGCGGGCCACTGAATCCTGGCTGATCCGGATGATGGGCACCAAGGAAGACCTGGCGCTGGTCCGGGCTGAACAGAAAGACCTGAAGGAACTGCGCGCAGGGGAGGTCAGCCGGTGACTGCTGTAATCATCGTCGTTTCGGTCATGCTGGCGGTCGCTGCCGCAGGGGCCATTTTTAGGATTATCCGCGGACCCTCCATCCTCGACCGGGTACTCGCTGCGGACGTGCTGCTGGCGATCGTCGGCGGCGCGCTGATAGTGGACATGGTCGTGTATCGGAACTTCGACTTCCTTGCCCTGGTGATCGCGATTTCGCTGATCGGCTTCATTGGCTCCGTGACCGTGGCCCGCTTCGTAACGGACCGGAGGTAGCCGTGAGCGAGACTGTGATTGACGTGATCGTGGCGGTCCTGCTGCTGGGCGGCGCCACCATGTCCCTGGCGGCGGCAATCGGCCTGACCCGGTTCCCTGACCTGATGAGCCGGATGCACGCTGCGTCCAAGCCGCAGGTGCTTGGCCTGCTGCTCTTCCTGCTGGCCATGGCCGTGGAGTTCCGCAGCTGGGTCCTGCTTCCGGTGCTCGGCCTGTGCTGGATCTTTATGCTGCTCACCGCTCCGGTCTCAGCCCACATGGTGGGCCGTGCGGGTTACCGGACCAAGCACCTTCGTCCGGAGCTGCTCACCATCGATGAGCTCGATGATGTTGTGGAACGGGCCCAGCAGCTGATGTTCGAGGCCACGGCAGAGAAGAAAGATGCAGAGGACTCTGCGGACCCGAAGGTCGACGACGATCCCGGACAGGAGCCCGACGGCACCTACTACACGGGGGAACTCAGCGACGAGGACCTGGCGCAGGCCAAGGCTGAGGAGGAAGCTGCCTCCCGCCCTCCGGGACGCAGCCGCGAGGGCTGATCCGGCTCCCCAAAAGAAAACCATCGAGATGACAGAAACTGCCCGTATAAACGCTCATACGGGCAGTTTCTGTCATCTCGATGGTGGAACGAAGCCGGGTTAGACGACCTCGGGAGTGCGGCTGTAGCGGGCGATCGCGCGCTGCGTGCCGCGGTTGGTCAGCACCCGGATAACCTGGCTGACAGCTCCGGAAACCAGGGCAAAGATGACGGCGGAACGCAGGCTTGCGTCCAGCGCGCCGTCCTTGTCCTTGGGTGGCTCATTGCCCGTGGCTTTGGTCCAGACAAAATCCAGGATCTTCGCGGAGGCCAGGCCCGCGCCCACGCTGACACCGGTGCCCAGCAGTTTCAGGATCAGGTTCATGAGTGCTCCTTGTGTTGTGCGTTGGTATTGCTCCCTACGCTACCTGCCGCACAGGGATTCCTCTCGGATCTGCGTGTACAGTGGACCTCGCATACATACGACAGGGGAGCGCCGCTTCCCGGCTCCGGGCCATCCGGAAGCCGGTTTTCGGGCGCTGAGAGTGCGGAACAAGCCGCAGACCCTCGAACCTGCTCCGGTTAGTACCGGCGAAGGGAGTCGAGTTCTCAGGGGTGCACCGCCGCAGGCGGTTTTCCCTCCCCTCCTGAATCCAGGAGGAACCTTCCATGCAAGAAACCACTTTCACCACTGCGAGAAACCGGTCATCCTGGCGCGTAGTGGACATTGTTGTCGCGTCCGTTCTCGCCGTTGCTACCGGCGTTGTGTTCTGGGCCTGGTCACTGGCCTACGGCGGTGTGGCTGCCCTCTTCGTTGCCTTCCCTCCGCTGGGCGGGCTCTACACCGGCGGCTGGCTGATCGCGGGCGTCCTTGGCGGACTGATCATCCGCAAACCCGGAGCGGCACTGTACTGCGAAGTCCTCGCTGCAGCCGTTTCCGGTGTGCTGGGAACCCAGTTCGGCTTGTCCGTGCTGCTTTCCGGCGCCATCCAGGGCCTGGGCGCGGAGCTGGTGTTCCTGATCTTCCTCTACCGGAAGTTCACTCTTCCGGTGTCCCTGCTTGCCGGACTGGGCTCGGGCATTTTCCTCGGGGTCAGTGAAACCATCCTCTACATGCCTGAATGGGCATTCCAGTGGAAGGCGCTCTACGCCGTATTCGCCGCCGTATCCGGGATGATCCTCGCCGGAGCGTTGTCCTGGCTGGCCGTCCGGGCCCTGGCACGGACGGGGGTCCTCTCCGCCTTCGCTTCAGGACGGACGGCGGACGCGTAGATGGACCGGAGTATTTCCGCGGTGTCCAGGCCTGTGGCTGTTACCGCGCGGGACTGGGGCTGGCGGCACGCCGGCCGCAAGGCGCCGGCAGTTCAGGGCGCATCTTTTGAGATCTCAGCGGGGGAGAGGGTGCTCCTGCTGGGCGCGTCCGGGGCAGGCAAATCGACCTTGCTGCACGCGCTTTCCGGCGTACTGGGAGAGGACACCGGCGGCACGGAGAGCGGAACGCTGGCGCTCGACGGCGTCCACCCGCAATCAGCACGCGGCCGAGCCGGGCTGCTGCTCCAGGACCCGGACTCGCAGATTGTGCTCTCCCGGGTGGGCGACGAGGTTGCCTTCGGGGCGGAAAACCTTGGCGTTCCGCGCACGGAGATCTGGGCGCGGGTGCAGTCTGCCCTCGACGACGTTGGGCTGGCCCTCCCGCTGAACCACTCCACTGCTGCGCTTTCCGGCGGTCAGAAGCAGCGGTTGGCTCTGGCTTCCATCCTGGCCATGTCCCCGGGGCTGCTGCTGCTGGACGAACCCACCGCCAACCTGGACCCGGAGGGTGTGCTGGAGATCCGGGACGCCGTCGCCCGGGTTCTGGACCGGACCGGCGCCACCCTGATTGTGGTGGAGCACAGGGTTGCCGCCTGGGCGGAACTGGTGGACCGGGTGATAGTGCTCGACGCCGGCGGGGGACTGCTGGCGGACGGCCCGCCGCAGGAGGTACTCACCGCCGAGCGGACACGTGCCCGGCTTACTGAGGCCGGAGTCTGGCTGCCCGGCGCCGCCCAGTCCATTCCGGAACCTTCTGCTGCTGATCCTTCGGCGGAAGCGCTGCTGAACGCCCGTGAACTGGAAGTGGCGCGGACGGCAAAGGGCCCAGCGGTGCTCAGCGGCGTCAGTCTTTCCCTCAAGGCCGGTGACGCACTTGGCATTACCGGTCCCAACGGTGCTGGAAAGTCCACGCTGGCCCTGACCCTTGGCGGGCTGCTGCGTCCCCGGGGCGGCACCCTCGAGGCAGCTCCCGGGCTGGCCAGGGAGGCAGGAAGCATCCCGTCGAAGTGGAAGTCTGCCCAGCTCGTTACCCGGATCGGGACGGTGTTCCAGGAACCCGAGCACCAGTTCCTGACCGGCAGCGTGCGGGACGAACTCGCCTTCGGTCCACGGCATGCCGGACGCGGGGACTCCGAAACAGCGGCAACGGTGGAGTCCCTGGCCAGCCGGCTGCGGCTGCACGGGCTGCTGGGCGTCAACCCGTTTACGCTGTCCGGCGGGGAGAAACGCAGGCTGTCGGTGGCCACCATGCTGGCTACCGCACCGGACATCCTGCTCCTGGACGAACCGACCTTCGGGCAGGATGCGAATACCTGGCGCGAACTGGTGGCGCTGCTTGCCGAACAACGCCGGGATTCGGGCTGTGCGGTCGTGTCGGTGACGCACGACCGGGAGTTCATCGCGGCCCTGGGCGGGAGCGTACTGCAGGTCCAGAACGGCACTGCCCGGCTGCTGCCTTCTCCACAGCGAATGACGGGAGAGGCAGCATGAGTGCGCCGGCCATCCAGCCCGCGGCTCCGGGAGCCCTTCCTGCATCGGGAGCCTCACGCCTCGCCGCGGCCAACCCGCTGGCCACCCTGGGCGCCGCCGTCGCGGTCACAGCCGCCGTCCTGCTGACCGTGGACTGGGTCAGTGCCACGGTGGTTCTGGCCGGTGAGCTGGCACTGCTTCCGCTGCTGCGCATCAACCCGTGGACCCTGGTGAAACGGATCTGGCCCCTGCTGATCGCTGCATTGGTGGGCGCCTGGGGGACGGCACTGCTGGCCGAGAAAACCGGAGAAGTGCTGCTGGATGCCGGTCCGCTGCTGTTCACCGCGGATTCGGTGGCGGCAGGCATCGCCATTGGGCTTCGCGGCCTGGCGATCGCACTGCCTGGCATTTTCCTGCTGGTCACCGTTGATGCCACGGACCTCGCTGATGCGCTGGCCCAGCGGCTGCATCTGCCGTCCAGGTTTGTGCTCGGTGCGCTTGCGGCGATGCGGCTGGTAGGGCTGCTGGTGGAAGAATGGCGCACCCTGGGACTGGCCCGGCATGCCCGCGGGGCCGACGCCGCAGCCTCCCCTCTGGGCAGGCTCCGCAACTTCCTGGGGCAGGGTCTGGCGCTGCTGGTCCAGGCCATCCGCCGGGCAACCCGGCTGGCGGTAGCCATGGAAGCGCGCGGATTCGGCAGCGGAGAACGGACATGGGCACGTTCGTCCACGTTTAGCCGCATAGACCTTTGGGTGCTCGGTTACGGAGTGGGACTGGCGGCCGCCGCCGTGGCCGCTTCGGTGGCTGCGGGAACATTCAACTTCATCCTGACCTAGGACACGGCCGGCCGGGGGCCTGCTCCATCTTCGAACCTCGCGCCCGGCCCTCACCGCGGCTACAGGACGGTTTCCACCAGGGCCGAGAGCTCGGCCGTCAGTTCGGCGGACACCGGCAGCGGTTCGCCGTCGACTGACTTCACCGGTGCCAGCAGGCGGATGCTGGAAATCAGCCACACGCCGTCCGCCTGCATCAGGTGGGATGGTTCCAGCGGTCCGTAGCCAAGCTGCCAGCCGGCATTCTCCGCGGCGGCAAAAAGCGCACTCTGGGTGGTGCCGGGCAGGATCCCGCTTTCGAGTTCGGGAGTGAGCAGGGTCTTGATTCCGTCCTCGACCACAGCCAGGACAACGGTGGAGGTGGGACCCTCCAGGACCTTGCCGTCCGAGGAAGTGAAGATGACGTCGTCTGCTCCGTGCTGTTTCGCGAAGCGGATGGCCGCCATGTTCACGGCGTAGGAGAGCGTTTTGGAGCCCAGGAGCAGCCACGGGGCACGCTCTGCCACGGAAGAGTCGTAGCCGCGGTCCAACAGGAGCACGTCCAGGCCTTCTTCACGCTGCTTCGCCGTCGAATCCGGCACCGGGGAGGCTGCCACCCATGCGGTTGGGACACCGGCGCCCTCGGGGCCGCGGGTCAGCATCAGTTTCACCACTGCGGGCACCCCGCTGTGGACACGCTCAAACTCGGCCAGCGCCGTCGTGATGGCGGCCTCCCAGAGGGCAGAGGACGGGAAATCCAGCTGCAGCGCTGCAGCTGAAGACGCCATCCGCTCCAAATGCATGGCCAGTTTCCGGGGATGCCCGTCCACCGCCAGCATCGACTCGAAAACACCGTCACCGCGGGTGACCCCAAGGTCCGTAGCCATCAGCTGCGGCTTGGAAGCATCGGCCACGCGGCCGGCCGGGAACGCGGGATCCAGGAATACCAAAACTGTCATGAAGCAAGCCTAGTGCGCCCTGTGTGCCAAACCTGGCTCCCGTCCGGCTAGGCTGAAGGGACGGTTGGGTGGTCGGAGGGACAAGCGCGCGTGTGGTGGACGGTTACTGCTCCAAACTGGCTTGCGACAAGTCTGACGATCCTCGACTTCGCGATCCGGATCATTGCGCTCGGCGTTGTGCCTGGAAACCGCCGTCCCACCACGGCCATGGCCTGGCTGCTGGCGATCTTCTTCCTGCCGGTCCCCGGGATCATCCTGTTCACCCTGTTCGGCAACCACAGGCTTTCTGAACAGCGTGTCGAACGCCAGACCATGATCAACCGCAGGGTCCGCGAGAACACCCGCGAGCTCGAGGCCGAGTCCAGCTCCTACTCAGGGCCGGATTGGGTACTCTCCGCCGTGGAACTGAACCGGCGGCTGGGATCGCTTCCCAGCCTGGACGGCAACAAGGTCGAGCTTCAGCGGGACTATGAGGAATCCATCCGCCAGATGACGGACGCGGTGCGCGGGGCTGCCAAGTACGTGCACGTCGAGTTCTACATCATGAGCTACGACGCCGTCACCCGGGAATTCTTTACCGCGCTGAAGGACGCCGCCGAACGCGGCGTGACCGTGCGCCTCCTGTTCGATCACATTGGCACCCTGAGGGTAAAGGGCTACCGGCAGCTGCTCAAGGAACTGAAGACCAGCAGGATCCAGTGGCACCCCATGCTTCCCATCCAGCCCCTGCGCGGCCACTGGCGGCGGCCGGACCTGCGTAACCACCGCAAGATCCTTGTAGTGGACGGAGTCATCGGCTTCACCGGGTCGCAGAACCTGGTGGAACCGGGCTACCGCAAACCCCACAACCACAGGATGGGCCGCAAATGGGTGGAACTCATGAGCCGGCTCGAGGGGCCGGTAGTGGATGAAATCAACGTGGTGTTCGCTACGGACTGGAACATGGAAACGGACGAGAACCTCGAACAGGAGCTCAGCCTGTACGAGTGGACCTCCAAGCCCGGGGACATCACCTGCCAGGTAGTCCCCTCCGGGCCCGGTTTCACCACGGAGAACAACCTGCGGCTGTTTACGTCGCTGCTGTATTCCGCCTCCGAGCGCATCTCCATCACCAGCCCGTACTTTGTGCCGGATGATTCGCTGCTGTACGCCATTACGACGGCGGCCCAGCGCGGCGTGCAGGTTGAACTGTTCGTCTCCGAGCGCGGCGACCAGTTCCTGGTGGACCATGCCCAGCGTTCCTACTATGAGGCACTGCTCGACGCCGGCATCCGGATTTGGCAGTACCCCGCACCGCTGGTGCTGCACGCCAAGCATTTCACCGTGGACAACGATGTTGCCGTGCTGGGTTCATCCAACATGGACATGCGTTCCTTCTCGCTGAACCTGGAAGTTTCAATGATGATGTTCGGCGGGAACATCGTGGAGAAGACGCGCCAGATCGAGGACACCTACCGCAGCCTGTCCAAGGAACTGATCCTCGAGGAATGGCGCAACCGGCCGGTCTGGCAGCGCTACGTGGACAACGTTGCCCGGCTGACGGCCACCCTGCAGTAGCCTGCTCCCGAACCTGCCCTTACCGCCCTTGCCGTCCCCAGCCTGCTGACGGGAGCGGAAGCGCCTCCAGCGCGCGCTTTACGTACAGGTGGAGCTGGCCGGACGCGGTTCCCGTGGAGACAACGATGTCCGCAGCATCAGCCACCGGATCAGACGCTGCCCAGGCCCCTTCCTGTGCCGCCCACCGGTCCCAGTGCGGCGCGTAGGTTTCGCCGTCGCGGGCCAGTGCGCGCTCCTTCCGGAGCTGCTCCGGTGCCTGGATCCACACCACCGCGTCCAGGAGATCACGGGCAGCACGGTGTCCGGCGCCAACACCTTCGAAGACCACGATGTCCGCCGGTTCGGTCCGGTGCGTCTGGGCGTAGCATCCGGCGACCCAGTCCCAGGCCTGCCACAGTGCGGGTTCACCGGCGGCCAGCGGGGACAGGACCTTGAGCCGGTAATACTCCATCCCGTCCCGCAGTCCGTCCCACCCGGCATAGACATCTTCCAGATGGAAGACTTCCACGGAACGGCGGGCACGCAGCTCAGCCGCCAGTGCCAGTGCCAGGCTGGTCTTGCCCGCGCCGGAAAAACCGTCGATGCCGATCAGTAGCGGACGCGTTGCCTGAACTCTCACGGGTGCCGGTCCGCCAGCGCAGACCGGACAAAGTCCACAACACCCGGCACAGCAGCCTGGATCAGGGCGTAGGAGGAATCGAAATCGGACATGTCGCCGTACCAGGGATCGTCAATGCCCTGCCCGCTGGCCGGCAGGTCCGCGGCGGCGGGGTCGAAGCTGCGCAGCATCCGGATCCTGGAGCGGAACCCGGACGGGGCTTCTGCCTGCAAATGAGTCAGGTGTCCGTAATCCAGGGCGAGAATAAGGTCCCGTTCCCCATACCATTCCGGCTCAAAGGCACGGGCCCGGAAGCTGTCGACGGCGGGTTCGGGATAGCCGTGATTGAGGAGCTCGGCGGCAGCGCGGGGATCAATGGGCCGTCCCGCTTCCCAGGCAGTGACACCCGCGGAATCAACTGCCGTTTCTGCCGCCAGCCCGGCTTCGGCGAGCGCCTGGGCAAGAATGAACTGGGCCATCGGGGAGCGGCAGATGTTGCCGGTGCACACCGTAATGATGCGGTACATCGCTTAAGCCTACCCAGCCGCAGTGCGGCGGGCCGGAAACCGGATCACACCCGCGCGAGGAGTTCGCCGTTGGGAATCAGGAACCAGCCGTCAGCGGCCTCGCCCCAGCGCAGCCACGCTTCTGCGATCCGGGCCAGGTCTGCCCGGGAAGCGAGGCCGCGTTCAACGGCCTGCTCTGCGTAGGCCGACTGGAGTACTCGCTGCGACCAGGCACCGGCGTGCCAGCGGCGGCGGTCTTCCGTGGCGTACAGCCAGTTCGAGGACGACGGCTCCAGCTCGGTGAAGCCTGCCTCCAGGGCCCAGCTCACCAGCCGGCGTCCCGCATTGGGTTCAGCCCGGTTGCCGCGCGCAATTCGCTGGTAGGTGTCCATCCATTCGTCCAGCTCGGGCAGTTCCGGGTACCAGCTCATACCGTGGTAGTCGGCGTCGCGCACTGCCACCAGGCCGCCTGGGCGGGTCACCCGGCGCCTTTCGTGCAGCGCTGCCACCGGGTCGGTCAGGTGCTGCAGCACCTGGTGCGCGTGGACCACATCGAACGTGTCATCCGGGAAATCCAGGTCGTAGACGTTCCCCGGCAGGAACTCCACGTTCTCCGTGCCGCGCTCGGCGGCCAGAGCCCGCGCCTGCACCAGCACATCCTCGGAACGGTCCAGTCCCGTGACCCGGCCGGGCGCGGCCACCGCCGCGAGATCCACGGTGATGCTGCCGGGACCGCAGCCAACATCGAGAATCCGGTGCCCCGGCTGCAGGCGGGGCAGGAGGTAAGCGGCAGAGTCACTGGCGCTGCGGGCGGCGTGGGCGTTCACCACGCTGCGGTGGTGTCCATGCGAATACGTGTCCTGGGGCATAGCAGGACGATACTCGGGTCGCAGGATGGAATGCAGGCAATGCGCCCCGGCCGGTCATGCTGTGTCATATCCGCTGCCGGAGGGCGCGGATTGGGCAAACCCTTGTGCCGCGCACCGTGTCGGTGCCTTGATGGAAGGTGATGTAACCGGGACCTGCAGAGGAAAGGGAACCGTGCATGAAAGCCGTCGTCCTGTATGACTCTGCCTTCGGCAATACCCGGCACATTGCCGAGGCCATCGCGCGCTCATTGGACGGGACCGGTGCGGAAGCAGTACAGGTTCCGGAGTTCCGTCCGAAGGACCTCCATCCCGGTGACCTCCTGGTGGTAGGCAGCCCGATCAACGGCTGGCGTCCCACGCCGATCATTTCGGCAGCACTGGAAGCATTCGGGCCCGATCAGCTGCACGGTGTCAAAGCCGCCGCCTTCGATACCCGGGTGCGGCTCTTTGTCCACGGGGATGCGGCCAAGAAGCTGAGCGATGAGCTGCGGCAGCACGGGGCTGAGATCATTTCCGCCCCGCAGCCCTTTTACGTGAAGGGAACCGAGGGGCCGCTCCTTCCGGGAGAGCTTGAAAAGGCTGAATTCTGGGCCCGATCCCTGCTCCACGCAGTTGGGCGCTGACGGCGCTGCCATAGCGGGCCAAAGTTGAGTGAGTATCACTCAACTTTGTTGACAAACCCGCACCGGCCGGTAAAGTTGAGTGCAGAACGCTCAATATGCGCTACGGGTGGCTGCCGTTGATCTCCGGGATCCGGAAGTCTCCGGCGGCCATCGTTTTCCAAGGAAAGAGGAAGCAAATATGTCACGTGCAGTAGGTATCGACCTCGGAACAACCAACTCCGTAGTCTCCGTCCTCGAAGGCGGCGAGCCCACCGTCATTGCCAACGCCGAAGGCGGCCGGACCACCCCGTCGGTCGTCGCTTTCGCCAAGTCCGGTGAAGTCCTGGTTGGCGAGATCGCCAAGCGCCAGGCCGTCAACAACATTGACCGCACCATTTCCTCGGTCAAGCGCCACATGGGCACCGACTGGAACGTGGACATCGACGGCAAGAAGTACACCGCCCAGGAGATCTCCGCCCGTATCCTGCAGAAGCTGAAGGCCGACGCCGAAGCCTACCTGGGTGAAAAGGTCACCGACGCCGTCGTGACCGTTCCTGCCTACTTCAACGACGCCGAGCGCCAGGCCACGAAGGAAGCCGGCGAAATCGCCGGCCTGAACGTGCTGCGCATCGTCAACGAGCCCACCGCCGCTGCCCTGGCCTACGGCCTGGACAAGGGCAAGGAAGACGAACTGATCCTCGTCTTCGACCTCGGCGGCGGAACCTTTGACGTCTCCCTGCTGGAAGTCGGCAAGGACGAAGACGACTTCTCTACCATCCAGGTCCGCGCCACTGCCGGTGACAACCGCCTTGGCGGCGACGACTGGGACCAGCGCATCGTTGATTACCTGCTGTCCCAGGCCAAGGCAAAGGGTGCAGACCTGTCCAAGGACAAGATCGCCCTCCAGCGACTGAAGGAAGCTGCAGAGCAGGCCAAGAAGGAACTCTCCTCGGCCACCTCCACCAACATCTCCCTCCAGTACCTCTCGGTGACCCCCGAAGGCCCCGTCCACCTGGACGAGCACCTTTCCCGGGCCAAGTTCCAGGACCTGACCAAGGACCTGCTGGACCGCACCAAGAAGCCGTTCAACGACGTCATCTCCGAAGCGGGCATCAAGGTCTCGGACATCGACCACATCATCCTGGTGGGCGGCTCCACCCGTATGCCTGCCGTCTCCGAGCTCGTCAAGGAACTGGCCGGCGGCCAGGAACCGAACAAGGGCGTGAACCCGGATGAGGTTGTTGCCGTAGGTGCAGCCCTGCAGGCAGGTGTCCTGAAGGGCGAGCGCAAGGACGTCCTGCTGATCGACGTCACCCCGCTCTCCCTGGGCATCGAGACCAAGGGCGGCGTGATGACCAAGCTGATCGAGCGCAACACGGCCATCCCGACCAAGCGCAGCGAGACCTTCACCACCGCTGACGACAACCAGCCTTCCGTGGCCATCCAGGTCTTCCAGGGCGAGCGTGAGTTCACCCGGGACAACAAGCCGCTGGGCACCTTCGAACTGACCGGTATTGCACCGGCTCCGCGCGGGGTGCCGCAGGTTGAGGTCACCTTCGACATCGATGCCAACGGCATTGTCCACGTCTCCGCGAAGGACAAGGGCACCGGCGCTGAGCAGTCCATGACCATCACCGGCGGTTCCTCCCTCTCCAAGGAAGACATCGACCGCATGGTCCGCGAGGCGGAAGAGCACGCTGCGGAGGACAAGAAGCGCCGTGAGGCTGCCGACGTCCGCAACTCCGCTGAGCAGCTGGCCTACTCGGTGGACAAGCTCCTTTCCGACAACGACGACAAGCTGCCCGAGGACGTCAAGTCCGAGGTCAAGGGCGACGTCGATGCGCTGAAGAAGGCACTGGAAGGAACCGACAACGACGACGAGGTGAAGAGCGCGTTCGAGAAGCTGCAGGCTTCCCAGACCAAGCTCGGCGAAGCGATCTACTCGCAGGCCCAGGCAGCAGGTGACTCGGGTGCCGGCGCAGCCGGTGGCTCTGCCGACGGTGAGAACGCAGGCGGCTCGGCAGCCGGCGATGAAGACATCGTGGACGCCGAAGTCGTAGACGACGAAGAAAAGAAGTAGCCATGGCTGCTGAGAACGGCAACGGAAACCAGACCCCCGGCAACGAGCCGGAGGAAAACCAGGAACCGCAGTCGCAGCAGGCAGGATCCTCCGAGGCGGGCAGCCAGCCCGCCCCGGAGGGAGGCAGCGCCGAAGGCGATGCGCTCTCCCAGGCCGAAGAGATCCTGAACAGCGCCGGGGCCGAGGCCCCGGCGGCTGCCGGATCCCCTGAAGCCGCAGAGCTGCGCAATGACCTGCTTCGCCTGCAGGCGGAGTACGTCAACTACCGCCGCCGCGTGGAGCGGGACCGCGACGTCGCCCGGGAAATGGCAGTGATCGGAATGCTCAATTCCCTCCTGCCTGTCCTGGATGACATCGAGGCGGCCCGCAAGCACGGGGACCTTGCTGAGGGCCCTTTCGCATCCATCTCGGTAAAGCTGGAAAATACGCTCAAGGGCTACGGCCTGACCCGGATCGATGAGACCGGGGTGGAGTTCGATCCGAACGTCCACGAAGCGCTTATCCAGCAGCAGAGCCCCGACGTCACCTCGGACACCGTTACGCAGATCCTGCGCACGGGCTATAAGTCCAACGACAGGGTGCTGCGTGCGGCACAGGTGATCGTCTCCGTTCCGGAGCAGTAGCACTTCACGCCGGGGACCGCCGCTTCGGCGGTCCCCGGCGGCTCCGCATCGGAGCAGGCCCAAGCGTTGTTTATGCAAGACAGAGGAAGGGGACACCAATTGGCTAGCCAGGATTGGGTCGACAAGGATTTCTACAAGATTCTGGGTGTTCCCAAGGACGCTTCCGACGCCGACATCAAGAAGTCGTACCGGAAGCTCGCCCGCAAGTACCACCCGGACCAGAACCAGAATGACCCTGCCGCGGAGAAGATGTTCAAGGACGTCTCCGAGGCATACTCGGTGCTCTCCGATGCCGAGGAGCGCCAGCAGTATGACGCCATCCGCGCCATGGGCAGCGGTGCCCGGTTCTCGGCGGGCGGCGGAGGCGGCCCGGCAGGAGGTGCAGGTGCGGGCTTCGAGGACATCTTCGGCGGCCTCTTCGGCCAGCCGTCCGGCCGGTCCCGCCGCACTACCTACAGCACCGGCGGCGGCAATATTCCGCCGGAGTTCGCCGACCTCTTTGGCGGCGGCGGCTTTGGCGGGGGAGGAGGCTTCGGTTCAGCACCGCCGCAGAAGGGTGCCGACCGTACAGCCAGCACTACGATTTCCTTTGCCGGCTCCATCAACGGCACGGTAATCGGGCTGCGCGAGCCGAGCGGCGAAGTAGTGGAAGTCCGTGTCCCGGCCGGGGTCAAGGACGGCCAGCGGATCCGGGTCCGCGGCAAGGGGATGCCCGGCGCTGCCGGCAACGGGGACCTTATGGTCACGGTGCACGTCACCCCGCACGACTTCTTTGTCCGGGACGGGAACAATATCCGCATCCACGTTCCAGTGACGTTCCCGGAGGCGGCACTGGGTGCCACGATCGAGGTTCCTACACTGACCTCGGACAAGGTGAAGCTCAAGGTGCCGGCGGGAACACCGTCCGGGCGCACGCTGCGGGTCAAGGGCCGCGGCGTACACACCTCCAAAGGCAACGGCGACCTCCTGGTGACTGTTGACGTGGCGGTTCCCTCCCACCTGAACAAGGATGCCAAGGCAGCGGTCGAAGCCTTCGCCGAAGCCACCAGGGGCGAGGACCCCCGCGCTGGACTGGCCGCCAAGGCGCGTCTCTAGGACCTCGGCGGTCCTTGGCCGGTGCCCGGCTAAGATAACGACAACACACGGAAGCGAAGGAGAAGGCAGTGGGCATTGACGTCAACGCGCCGATCTTCGTGATCTCGGTTGCCGCGGAACTCGCCGACATGCATCCGCAAACCCTCCGGCAGTACGACCGGCTGGGGATCGTGAGCCCCAGCCGGGCTCCGGGCCGTTCCCGGCGCTATTCCCAGCGGGATATCGAGATGCTGCGGGAGGTTCAGCGCCTATCCCAGGAAGGTGTCTCCCTGGAAGGCATCAAACGGATCATGCAGCTGCAGCAGCAGGTCAGCGGGCTGCGCGAGCGGGTGGACCAGCTTTCCGCGGAGCTGGACCAGGTCCAGCAGCGCAGTGCCGACATGGGCCGGGTCTTCGCTGCCGGACTTGCCGGTGACGTCGTCACACTTTCCCGCGGCCAGCGGCCGCCTGCATCCAAAGCGCAGGCACGCACCAGCGGCCTGGCTGCCCTGGTGGCCCGGAGCCGCCGGGTCATGGCGTTGCCGGCCGGCAAGGGCGCGGCGGTGGAAACGGAGCTCGGCTACACCGCCGACCGCGGCGAGTTCTTCCGCTCCGGCCAGTCCTAGCGGAACCTCCGGCCTTGATCCCTGCGGTTGGCCCACACAGCGCCCGCGCAGAGCAGCACAGTCCAGACCAGGAAGCAGAGTACGGATGTGGCCGGCAGATCCTCGCCGGAGAGCGCTGAGACCGAGATGTCCCGCGCGGCCCGGGAGGGCAGGAACTGCGAGAAGGTGTTCAGCCCCGGAGAAAAGATGACCGGCGGAAGCATCATGCCGCCTGCGAAGGCGAGCGGGAAAAAGACCACCTGTGTCACTGCGATCGCGACCTTGGACGTACAGAGGTAGCCGATCAGCAGTCCCAGGAAAAGGAACGGGAGCCCGCAAAGAAGCCAGACCACCACTGAGACCGGAATGCGCCACCAGGAGAGCGTTCCGTCAGTGTAGAGCTGCAGTCCAGCCGTAGTGGTGGCTCCCACTACCAGCACGGGGACCAGTGCGAAGAACGCAAACATCATGGCCGTTATTGCCCGCGCCACGGTTGCCGGGAAGGCCCCGACCGGCAGGGTCCGGACGTAGCTGCTCCATGGATTGGCCCGTTCCTCAGCCACGCCGATGCCGTAGTTGAAGAGGAACGCGCTCATCACGCCGAAGACTGCCAGCTGCGCGATCGACATCAGTGAGGCCTGGGGGTCGGACGTAACCGCCGTCTGGGGCAGCACGAAGAACACCAGCGCCAGGGTCGGGAACACCGTTGAGGACAGAACGGCCACCGGAATGCGCAGCTGTTCCAGGACCTGCGCGCGGGTGTGGATGCGGATCAGCTCGAACAGCGGCTTGTTAGCCGGTTGGGTTGCAGGCGGACGGGCCGCGGCAGTACCGGTCATCGGGCTGCCTTCCTTTCCGTGTTGTGTTCCGGGCCGCCGGCCCGTTGCGTGAGCGAGATGAAGGCTTCCTCCAGGCTCGCGGCATGGACCTCCAGTCCGCGGAATTCCACCTGCTCCCGAACGAGCCGGCGAACCGTGTCATCGGCGTCGTGCGTTAGTACTGTTGTTGCGCCGGACGCTGACAGGCTCGCCGACACGGTGCCCGGCTGGGATTCAAAGTACGACGGCGGCAGGGAAGTGTGGAATGAAACCCGGCTAATGCTCACCCGGCTGCGGATCGCATCCACGTTGCCGTCGGCCACCACGGAGCCGCCGTTGATCACTACTACCCGGCTGGCCAGGGTCTGGATCTCGTCGAGGTAATGGCTGGTAATCAGCAGCGTGCCGCCGCCGGCACGGTAGTCTGCCAGCCGTTCCCACAGGTTCTCGCGGGCCTCGACATCCAGGCCGGTGGTCGGCTCGTCCAGGATCACCAGGCGGGGACGGCCCACCAGGGCCAGGGCCACGAGGAGGCGGCGCTGCTGGCCGCCGGAAAGCCCCCCGCACTGTTTATTGGACGCAGCCCCCAGTCCGAACCCGTCCAGCAGCTCTGCTGTTGGCACCGGACTGGCGTAGTGCGATCCGACGAAGTCCACCGTTTCACGCACGCGCAGCGTTGCCGGCACTGAGGTCGCCTGCGGTGTGGTGCCTAATGCCTGGCGGGCCAACGGGTTCCTGGGATCCTGTCCAAAAAGCTCGACGCGGCCGGAATCGGGCTGCCGGAGACCGCTGAGCAGGTTCAGGAGTGTGGACTTGCCGGCGCCGTTGGGTCCCAGCAAACCGACGGTCTCGCCGGCAGTGACAGTGAAGTCCACGCCGTCCAGCGCAGTGGTGGCACCGTAGGCCTTGCTGACTCCGTGAGCTGCCGCCAGGACTTCCTGGAAGCTTCGGGAAGGAGCGGTCATTTTGCTTATCTCCTGGTGGCAGGGCCGGCCGGAATATTCGTTATGCCAGGCCGGAGAGCAGGTCGGAAAGGTTCTTGCGGTAGCGGGCATAGGCGGCTCTGCCCTCGGGGGTAATGCCCACGTAGGTAGCGGGGGTGCGGCCCTCTATCGTCTTGGTGACTTCCACGTAGCCCGCGGTTTCAAGCTTTCGCAGGTGGGTGGAGAGGTTGCCGGCTGTCATTTCCAGCATTTTCTGGAGTTTGGTAAAGGCAATCTGGTTGTTCTCACCGACTTCGTTGAGCGTAGTGAGGGCACGCAGCCGGGATTCGGCGTGGATGACCGGGTCGAGTTCAGGCATGGGCCCGCCCGTTCCGGAGCCTGCGGGTACGCAGGTGTTCAACCACGGCTCCGGCCAGCATGCCGGTGGCCCCTAGGAAGAGGAAAACGGCCAGGAAGAAATCCGGTCCGGAGACGAGGGCTGCCACCGTGACGATCAGCAGCCAGATTCCAAGGAAGGACTGGGCGCGGTCGTTGAAGGTGGTTCCGCTGGTGATGTACAGCAACCCGACGATGAGGATCGCGACGGAGTTGATGAGCAGGCCCCGCAGCCAGAAATCGTCGACCGCCCGTCCGATCACAGCACTCAGCGCTCCCATGACGGTAAACCCGAGTGCCCAGGCGGCGCCGTACATTCCGCCCTGGAACGCGGACTGTCCGCGCAGTCCCCGGCTGCTGCGGAAGAAGATCGCAATAGTCGAGCCGGTGGCTGCTGCGAGGGCTATTCCGAGGATCGCCAGTGCTGCCGAAGGTTCCAGCGGAAGCCACCCCTGCTGTGTTCCCCACAAAGAGCCGTAGCCAATAATCCAGGTGACACCCCAGAGCAGGTACACCAGGGATGTGTTTCCGCTGAGGGTTCGGCGGGCGGAACGCTCTGCATCCTGGACCACGCGGAGGGCGGAATGCAGGTCCATGGTCTCTTCAGGGGCTGAATGCCCGTCCGTTTCTTTT
The DNA here is from genome assembly GCF_009696625.1 of Arthrobacter sp. BL-252-APC-1A. Lineage (NCBI taxonomy): Bacteria > Bacillati > Actinomycetota > Actinomycetes > Micrococcales > Micrococcaceae > Arthrobacter > Arthrobacter sp. BL-252-APC-1A. The sequence goes on from NZ_VULS01000007.1 coordinate 108,248, forward strand.
CCGGACGTTGCGGCGGCCCCGGCAGGATCCGGTTTGCCTGCTTCAAGCTGGCCGTTACGGAAGGCTTTTTCGCTCATGCAAAGTAGTTTGCAGTACAAACCTGCTTCCGGCAAGAGGTAGCAACAAAAACAGGGGAGATGACGCTTCGGCGTCATCTCCCCTGTTGGAGCTTTGCTAACTCCGGCTGTCTTCCGGGATGGCAGGTGTCTCGCTGAAGTCCAGGGTCGGCGTCGGGCGCCGGAAGAACCTGGTGAGGTACAGGAGGTGGAGAACGCCCACCCCAACCCAAATCAGCCCCACAACAAAGGTGGTGGCGGAGAGCGAAGTCCAGAGCCACAGGCACAGGGCAACGCCGACGGCGGGCACGGCAACGTATTTCAGCGCGTCCAGGCCAGTGCGCCGCCCGTTGTCGATGGCGTAGTGCTTGATCACGCTGAGGTTCACGAAGGTGAAAGCGATGAGCGCCCCAAAGCTGATCATCGAAGAAGCCAGTTCGAGACTGAGCACAAGAGCCACCAGGGAGACCGCTCCCACGATCAGCGAGGCGGAGTACGGCGTCTTGAACCGGGGGTGGATCCTGCCAAACACGCCGCGGGGGAGTGTCCCGTCGCGGCCCATGGACAGCAGGATCCGGGAAACGGATACCTGGGATGCCATGGCGGAGGCGATGCAGCCGGCTACATATGCTGCCGTGAAAAACGTGCTGAGGAAGGTGCCGCCCACGTGGACCATGACGTCAACGGCAGCGGAGTCGGGATCCGTAAAGGACATCCAGTCCGGGAAGGCAACGTGGCCAAGCCAGGACAGGCCCAGGTAGATCGAGCCGGAAAGGACGGTACACAGCAGGATGGCCCGCGGAATAATCCGCCGTGGGTCCCGGGTTTCTTCCGCCAGGGTGGAGACGGCGTCGAAGCCCAGGAAGGACAGACAGAGGATTGCGGCGCCGGCGAATATGGTGCCGGCATCGAATCCTTCGCTGTAGAAGGGTGCCAGCGGACTAATCGGCTCGGCGTAGCCTGCGTAGGTGCCAAGGGACATCACCACAAACACGAGGATGAATACCGCCTGGGCGGCGATCAGGATCATGTTGGCGCTGGCGACCAGGCGGATGCCGATCACATTGAAGGTGGTGACGATGGCGATGGCCGCAACCACCCAGATCCACGCGGGGATCGCAGGGAAGGCCACACCCATGTAGATCCCGATGACCATGTAGTTGAGCATCGGCAGGAACAGGTAGTCCAGGAGCAGCGCCCAGCCGGCGAGGAAACCCGTGGAGGCACCGAAGGACTGCTGTACGTAGGTGTAGGCGCTTCCGGCCACCGGATAGGCACGAACCATGTTTGCGTAGGCAACGGCAGTGAAGATCATGGCGACCATGGTCACTGCGTAGGCAGCGGGAAGATGCCCGCTGGTCAGCTCCGTGACGATGCCGTAGGTGGTGAAGACGGTAAGCGGCACCATGTACGCGAGTCCGAAGAACACAACCGAGGGAAGCCCAAGGGTGCGCTTCAGCTGGGGTTTACGGACTGCCGCAGGGGCAGGTTGGGGAATTGCCATCCGATTTCCGTTTCTGTGGGGGCCAGGAACTGGCAGGGGAGGAAGAAAGCAGTAAGGCAGGCGGAACTACGCCAGCGCGGAATGGACGGGTTCTCCGCCAACTACGGTCAGCAGCACGGGCAGGTCGGTGAGAGCATCGCCGTCGGTCTCTGCCGGATCTTCGGCGAAGAGCACCAGGTTTGCGGTTGCACCGGGTTTGATCACGCCGAGGTCACCGCGGCCCAGTGCCTCGGCTGCCCAGCGGGTGTAACCAAGCAGCGCTTCGTAGCCGCTCAGCCTCTGTTCCGGTTCGAAAACAGGGGCCTGAACGTTTCCGGGGGTACGCCGCAGCCGCGCCCAGGCCATGCCGAGGCGCGGGTCGTACTGCGCCACAGGCCAGTCTGAACCGAGGGCAACGCGGCCGCCGGCTTCCAGCACATCCCTGACCCGGAAACCGCCGTGGGAGCGGTGCGGGCCCAGCCTGGACGCCCAGGCATCGGTGCCGTCTCCCGCACGCCACTGCATGTGCAGGGGCTGCATGGACGCTACGACGCCGGTTTCTGCCAGGTTTGAGATGTCCGGGTCGGTCAGGACTTCCAGATGTTCAATGCGGTTCGGTGCACCGGCAGCCGATGCCGTGCCCACACGCTTGTAGGCCTCAAGGATCTGGCCCACACCGGCGTCGCCCACCGAGTGCGTGGCGATCTGGTAGCCGAGGTTCGGTAAACGAACTCACCTGTGGTCATGCACGTCTGCGCAGTTCCAGTCTACCGATTCCACCAGACGCTCGGGAAAAGCTGAGGGTGAAGCCAGCGGCAGGGCGGCGTTCCCGCCTCCGCGTAGGAGTGGATCAGCGGCGTCGAGAGCCAGCGGTCGGCGTCCGCGGCCGCGAACGAGCGCAGAAGATACTTGTAGCCGTCACCGACTCTCATCACCCGCATCGAGACCGTCATGTGCAGTAGGTGAGCCAACATCGCGCGCTGCTTTGCCGTCATTGCAAACATGCTGTGTTTGGTCAGTATTGGTCGTGAGGCCGCGCAGAGCAAGTGAAGGACGGTCGACGTGACATGATAGTGGCATGTTGTTTCCCTCGGTGCCACTGACCGGATTGCTTTCCGATAGCTCAGTGTGGGCCCGCGTCACCGGCGGCGAGTCAGGCGCGATTGTGCTGCGTCACGTGTCCGGGGAACGGTTCGCCAAGGTCGTCTCCGTTGCTGATGCAAGCACGTTAGAAGACGAGCGCGATCGGATCGAGTGGCTGTCGACCACCGGGATTCCCGGCCCCAGCGTGCTCGACTGGCGCACCACCGAGCACGGCGCCTGCCTCATCACCAGTGCCGTCGCGGGCGTTCCGGCTGACCGGCTCGACTCGGCCCATCTCGCGCAGGCATGGCCGTCGATCACCGAATCCCTGGTCCGGCTGCACAGCATCCCCGCAAGTACGTGCCCGTACGGCAGGACTCTGGACGAGATGATGGCGCTGGCCCGCGCGACCGTCGCCGAGAACCGGGTCCACCCCGAGTTCCTGCCCCAGCAGCTCATCGAGGCCCCGCCCTCGGTGATCCTCGAAAGCTTAGAACGCGACCGCCCTTTCCGTCAGGAACAAGAGGACGCCGACAGGGTAGTCTGCCACGGAGACTTCTGCCTTCCCAACATCCTTATTGACCCTGATGCCTCGCTCGTGGCCGGGCTTATCGACCTCGGCCGACTCGGACAGGCAGATCCCTACGCCGACATCGCGCTCCTGCTGGCGAACGCTCGCGAGACCTGGCCCAACGAAGACACCGCCCAATGGGCGGATCACGACTTCGGCTCCCGGTACGGCATCGCCCTTGACCCCGACCGCCTGGACTTCTACCTCCGACTCGACCCGCTGACCTGGTAGACCATGCCCGGCGTACGCAGAATCCGCAGAAGGAAGCCGTCCGGCTCCAAAGGTAACAAGGAGATTGTCCGATGCGCCAGGGTCACGGCCAAGAAGTCGACCGCGGTTGTATCTCTGGGTGCCTTGCTACGATTGCTAGGTGAGTGAACGGCAGAAAGACGTTTTCCTTGACTCTGGCAGGGTGACATTTCGTCGGGGCGTGCCGGGGGATGACTTGGTGCTCGGTGACATTGACGGTTCCTTCGTTACCGACACCATTTTCGAGGTGCGGCTTTCTGCCAACGGGTTTACTCTCAACGAGAAGAGTGTCTCCTCTCCGATCGTCAAGAAGTTTCCTCTTAGCGAAGACATCGACGTTGATGATGAAGAGGCGTCAGCGCGATTTGTTGCCGTTGATGCGGACGGGAATGCCTGCGGGTTCATTGACTTGGTTTTCGAGGTGTGGAATCGACGAGTCGTGATAGCGGATTTGGGGCTCTCCCCTCAGTATCGTCGGAGAGGGCTGGGACGGGAACTGGTTGGCCTCGCGGCTGACTACGGGCGTGAATTGAACGCCCGAACCTTGTGGTTGGAGGTCACCAATATCAACGCACCGGCCATCCGCGCGTATCTCCGCATGGGGTTTAAGTTTTGCGGTTTGGATACCTCTCTGTATCGCGGAACTGCATCAGAAGGCGAGGTTGCGGTATTCATGAGCCAAGACTTACCCGGTTAGTGATTCTTGCGGGCCGAAAGGCCATTACACAGATCACATTTCCTCTAGAGTTGCCGCGTTGCTGAAACACGTTCTCGTGCTCTGACTTGACACTCTGTTTGGTTTCTTTCCCACAGGAATCAGGGATGCATTGCTGTTCGAAACAAGACGGCAAGTCCGATCATTCTGTCTCGACGGGGCGTTAGCGTTTCGAGGTCACGAAATCGGCCAGCAGCTGTGCGCAGGCTTCGGGATATCGTGCAGTGGTATCGATCTCAATGTCGTACACGACCCCGTCATGGACACGCGAGGCTTGTAAGCGTGCCATGCCCGGTACGCGGTCGTGGCGGGAAGCCTCACGGGCTGCAGCAACTTCTGGATCGCAGTGCACTCCTGCCCAGAGCATCGGCACCCCATCAAATGTTGACTGTAGATGCCGTTGTCCCTCACCTCCGGCAAGCAGCACCTCGTCAAGAATAATGTTGGCACCCGATTGCGCCAGCGTATGAAGTGCTGAGTACCAAGCGCGTTCCAGCCGTTTGTACTGCTCCGTCACCACGACAGTGCCATCAGGGCCGTAGCTGATTCCGGACTTCGGGCTGTCGCCCCGGCCGGGTAACGCTTCGATGAACGTATCTACCCCGAAGGTCAGCCAGGTTCCGGGAAGGGATTCTTGCAGTGCTCGTGCGATAGACGTCTTTCCCGAACTTGATCCGCCGTTGATTACGATCACTTGCGCATCCGGTTCCCGTGCGGTCACCCGTCGAGGCCCGCTACCTCCCTCGGCCGAACGGTCTCGCCGCTCAGTGCGGCGAGCAGGGTTGGCGTTCATTTGGGAAGTTGGTAATCGAACCAGAGCCGGTGGGTTCCGTCGCCGTCGACGGCGATCCCCCCGTCGCCTGAGATTCCACGCAACTCTCCGGTGCCGCTGGAGGGGATGATGGCGAAGGATTCTGCGCTCCGATCTTCACCTGCTGTCGTCGCTGAGTGCGTGAAGTTGAAAGTTCCCCACCGGTGGTGAAGCGATCCCTCGAAAGATTCCATCGCAACGTATCCGCCGATATTGCTCGCTGGGTCGAGTGCGTAGGTAAACAGCGTCGTCGAACGTCCGGTGATGTCTCCGGCGAAGAGCTTCTCCATTGTCGCGACGGCTACCGGGGTGCCAGTTTCGGGTCCGGCGTTCAAGGGTGGCTCGATGGGAGTGAATGCTTCCACTGTGAAGGTTCCTGTTGCTCGCATGATTCTCCTTTGGTTAGAGACGTGACTTTCAGAAGGGCACCACTGACGGAGTGGCGAATTGAGCTCGCTGACTTGCACCTCGTTTGGCTAGGGCGGATACCGACATTTCAGAGATTCGTGACACTGAGAGCGTCGAGAGTTCGATCGGTGTATTCGTCATTTCAGGTCGCGTTTCAGCGTCACGAATATGGCGAGGAGCCCGGCGAGTCCCGCGTAAGCAAGCAGTATGACCGCTCCCATGAGAGGAGACGCTAGCGAGGCCGGGCTGAGTGAGGTCTGCTCGGCGAGGGTGTCGGTGAGGAAGGAGAAGCTCGTCAGCGAGGCTGTCGCTCCGCCTGGCATGAAGGGGTATAGCTTGTTCACGCCGGGGAGCATCATGAGCACGAACTCGATGAAGTAGAAGTATCCGAGCACGATGCCGATGGCGATGAGTTGGTTGCGGGCGAGCGCTCCGATACTTACCCCTAACACCATGTACACGGCCGCTGCGAGGGCGAGTTGGAGTAGCGGCAGAATGATCTCGCCAACAGGCACCGGAATCGTCACTCCGCGTACTGCTGCTCCTGCGAAGAGAGCCGCACCGGATGCGATTGAGGAGACGAGCCCATACGTTAGGCCGAGCAGGGTGTAGACGACGAGCTTCGCACCAAGCACCTGCCCTCGCCTTGGCACTGCGAGGAACGTGGTGCCAATAGTTCGGTGCCGGTACTCGGAGGTGATGGCGATGGTGCCGATGAGCGCGGGGATGAACAACAGCACCGTGGGAAGCCCGAGAACGATCGCGAAGCCATCCGGGGTATCAAGCCCGGGCATTGGCGGGGTCGCGTTCTCCGGCCCAATGAATGCGAGTGTGCCTGTCAGGAGTGCGCCGCAGGTGGCTGCGAGGAGGATCGTCCAGAGCGCGAGACGAAGAGTTACCAGTTTGATGAGCTCGCCGCGGATCACGCTCATCATCGGTCTCCTCCCTGTGTCGCGCGAAGGAACACGTCCTCAAGGGATGCGCCTGACGAGCGAATTTCGGTGAGAGAGGCGGCTCGCCTCACCCGCCCCTTATCGATGAGCACGACATCGTCCACGGTGTGCTCGACCTCACCGAGCACGTGGCTGGACAACAAGACGGTGCGCCCTGATCTCGCGAACTCTTGGAGGAACGTTCTCAGCCACACGACACCCCCCGGGTCTAAGCCATTGGAGGGTTCATCGAGCACGAGGATTTCCGGGTCGCCCAGAAGCGCCGTCGCAAGCGAGAGCCGCTGGCGCATTCCGGTCGAGAACGTGCCGATGCGACGGTCAGTGAAAGCGGTCGCGCCAACCTGTTCGAGCACCGCTTCGATTCGTGTCCGAGAAAGCCCCGAAAGCGCACTGTAAGTGAGCAAGTGCTGCCTGGCGGTCATCCTCGGATGCGCGCCCGCAATATCCACCACCGCCCCGACAACGCTTGCCGGCTGGGGGTGATCTCGATAGCGTCTTCCGTGCACAAGTGCCGTTCCTCCGGACGGTCGGGTCAGCCCTAGCAGTATGCGTAGCGTCGTCGTTTTCCCTGCACCGTTCGGGCCCAGGAAGCCCGTGACCCGGCCTGAGGCCGCTATGAACGTGGCCTCCGATACTGCGTCAACGGAACCGAAGCTCTTACGAAGACCCTGGATCTCAATCGGCGCACGGCTCATCGTGCGAGGCCTTCCTGAATGTTGTGCGCGATGTTCTCCGCGTCATCGGTGCTGAGGAGGATCTCGTCGAACCCGGTCTCATCACGAACCGTGTGAAGGCGAAGGAGGGGCATGCCCCGTTTCATCGACACCAGTCGCCGGACACCCGAAGGGTGAGCGAAGGTGCCGAGTTTGCGATAGCCAGACATGACGAAACCAGAACGAATACCGAGTACTTCTGAGGACCAGCCAGGCTCAACGCGAGCCGACCGGATCGCAGCTAACGGAACGTGCAGGAAGCTTCGCCCGACCATCATGGACTCCCAGCCAGGGAAGCGCACGTCAACGCCTGCCATTCCATAGGTCGTCTGCGTCATCGCGCGCTCCTCTGCTTCAATGGGTGGTAGGTCAATGAGAACATTATCATAGTGATAACGATGAGGGGTAGAGTCATGGCTGCAGAGCGTCCGATCGCCGACCTCGTGCTCCACCCCGTTCGCATGAAGATCATCCAACAAATCGGCCACCGCAACATGACAACCGCTCAGCTCCGCAAAGCACTGCCGGAAGTGAAGCAGGCCACGCTGTATCGGCACGTCGCAGCCCTGCTCGATGCCGAGATCTTGGCGGTCGTTGACGAACGACAGGTGCGTGGTGCCATCGAGCGTACGCTCGCCCTCGGGGAACGCATGGCCCACGTCGGCCATGAGGAGATGCAGGCGATGGACACTCTGCAGTTGCGCTCGGCATTCGCGATGTTCCTCAGCGACCTTTCACACGATTTCGAAGAGGTTCTCGAAGACGGACGCACAGACTTGCGCGGATTCCTCGGGTTCGCACGCGCACCGCTCTACCTCGACACGCAAGACCTTGAGAAACTTCAAACAGAGTTCATGGAAGTACTCACGCCCTACCTCCAACGACGCGATGACGCACAACGTCGCATCAGCCTCGCCACCATCCTCATCCCCGACGCCGATGCTTAGCTTCTCAGCCCGGTTGCATTACGCCGACGTGAACACTCGCCGGACAAACAACCCACAGGGCGCGTGCGCACCGTGAGAGTTATGCCACAGGTCCCGGATCTGGCAGCGTCCGTGAGCAACCCTCCGGTGTGCACCAGTCGATGCGCGGCTGGAGTATGTCTCCCGCTCGTGCAGCAGCCCCTCCTTCAAGGCCGCCTGCCGCTCGAACTTGCGCAGGTGGGAGAAGAGGTTAGTCGCTGTCATCCCCAGCTCCCGCTGCACCTGCGCAAATGGAACCCGTGCTGCCCGACTCACGCGCGGCCAGCTCGGTGACGATCCGGGGCCGCTTCGTCCTGTGAATCCTTCGGTCGAGTTGAACCAGCATCGTCATACCATTCCTGAACTACTTACCCGCGCGCTGAGTCCGGAGGTGGTCGCGGAGCGGTCCGATGACACCCCACATGAGAGCGGTGAACGCCGCCGAGATGATCCAGTAGAGCAGCCAGAATGAATCGGCGAAGCCCACCACTGCGATGCCAATCCCGAGCAGCCCGATAGTGATTGATACGGCGACGAGACAGCGGAGCCAGTACTGCATGCTCGACCGCTCCGGCACCACCGGGAGTTGATCCTCAGGCAGGCCGGTGTACTTCTTGGCAAACCGCCGGTCGAAGCGGCGGATGATCTCTGGGCCGAAGGTGACCGAGAAGCCGACGTAGAACGCTGCCAAGCCGTGACTGAAGTCAGAGGGCGCTCCGCGACCGAGGTCGATATAGGTGAGTGTGATGATGGCGAGATCCACGACCGGGGTGAGGGTCAGCAGCACCGTGGAGATTGAGCGCCAGCGCAGAAGGTAGCGGATAGAGAAGCCCCCGAGAAGCAGCGCCCAGAAGGCCACCTCCCCGGCGATGATGTACGGCAGCATCGGCGTTCCTCTCCTCGGCGCATCAATTCGGCTCTATTATCGTACAGTGGTACCATGATAGCTTGAGGGCATGCCGAAAATCGTCGACCACGCCGCGCGGCGAGACGAGATTGGATGGGCTGTGGCCAGGCTGATTGAGGCCGAAGGTGTACACGCGGTCACAGTCCGAGCCGCCGCTGCCGCCGTCGGCTTTCCACCTTCGACGCTGCGCCACTACTTCCCAAATGGCGATCAGATGCTCGCCCATGCACTCGTCGTCGTGCGGGAGCGGCAGAAGCAGCGGCTTGCAGCCGTCACCTGGCCCGAGGAACAGCGAGCGGCGCTTCGAGAGGCCTGGCTCCAGACGCTGCCGCTGGACGCCGACCGCCTCACGGAAACACATGTCTGGTTAGCCGCGAGTCTCACGGCCCGCTCCGACGAGGCCCGGCGCATCCTGGCCGACATCAACACAGGCTTGGATCGCCTCTGTGACGCAACGGCGCAGGCGCTGACTTCACCAGACCAGCAGGCGGCTGCCGCAACAGCCCTCCGAGCGTTCACCGATGGCCTCGCTCTCGGCGCGATCGCTCAGCCGGAACACTTCACCCCTGAGCGCATTACTGAGAGCCTAGACTTCTATCTCGCTTCGACCCAGAGCCGCTAAGCGCTCGCGTCTCCGCCCAGCATTCAGCGCCCATGACCCAGGCCGAACCCTCTCTACTCTGTGAAGGACGCAGGCTACGTCCATGTCGTGGGAGGCTACGGGTCAGAGCCCGATTCCAGGCTCACGCTGTGTATCTGGGCCTTGGCGCGTGGGCGGTTCGGGCGAGGAGAGCTGCCGTCGATGCTGTTCGGCTTGCTGCTGCGCAAGTTCCCGTTCCACGCGTTTGGTCTCGATGAGCTTGGCGGCGTCGTTCGCTGAGAGGCTGCGGAGTTCTGCGCTCTCGGCTCGAAGGAGCGCTGCGCGAGCACGGGCGTCGCGAGCGTTGCGACTGGGGTTGAGGGCGCGCATCCCGTATTGATGAGCACGGGCGTTCTCAGCCCCATACTCGTTCGCCAAGAGCGTCAGGCGTTCGTTGCGGTGACGCTCATCCATTGCGGCTCGTTCGGTGCGCGCGGCCTCGACTACTTGGTCGGCGTCGCGCACTCGAGGGTCGGCCTCTGCTCGCCGCCCCGCGACCTGTGCCGCCCACTCGGGTAGTACGCGGGGGTTTCGTGGCGGTTCCGCTTCCCATACATCGCGAAGGTGCGTTCGGATGGTTGCTGCTTGTTCGCTGGCGGCGCGGTGCTCGTCGCGGGCCTTGCGCCGCCCGAACCGCCCAACAGTCGCAAGCCTGGTACTCGCTGTCCGCTCTGTCTTGACGGTAGCGAGGTACGCCGCACCATCGCGCTCGGCTTGCTCCGCGAGAGGCGCGGCGACCTCGGCACGCACCCGTTCGTATTCTTCCTCAGCCTGGCGAAGCACGGCGGTGCCTTCGTCGCTCTCGGTCCGGTGCGCGGCGCGTTGAGCGTCGAGGCGGTTGGCGGTCTGTTCCCACCGCTCCGCCTGCCGATCAGCACGTTCGGCCTCGCGGTCCAGTTTGGCGAGTTCTTCCGTGACGCGGCGGATCGGGCCGTTCTTGACAATGCCGCGCGCGGCTTCGGCGGCTTGGGTGGTGGCGTGGGTGAGGCCGCGGTCGGCGCGGTCGCGTTCCATCGCGTCAATGAACTGCGCCCGCGCATCTGCCAGGTTATCGGCGGCGACGTGCAACTGGTTCTGCTCGCGGCCTCGGGTCATCCCGACGTAGACCCCTGCCGCGCTCGTCGCCTCCGACAGGATCGTGTGCGAGGCGGTGACGGTTGCGCCTTGGACGCCGTACGCGGTCGCCGCATAGGACAGGTGCGCGTGCTCTGCCACGTACTCGGCGGGCAGGGCCACTGTGCGAGAGTTCCTGAGCCCACTGCCGACCTCGCGGGCGTACACAGCGCCGTCCTCGGTGACGTGCTGGACGACCCACTGCTGCCGGTTCGCGACCCCGAGCGGGCCGTCGTTCTTCCGAGTCTGGATCACATCACCCTGACCAATGCTGAGGCCGTCGCTGCCGGTCGCCGTCACCGCGTCATCGACCTCACCCCGTTCGACGCGACCGATACGGATGCGCTCGTTCAACTCCGCCGCCTCGTCATTCGTGGCGACCGTGATCGCCTCGCCATCGCGGGCATGGTTGGTGAAGTACTCGCGGGCCTGCTCGTCGTCGGGATGCAGGCTGACGAGGCCCAGCATGGCGAGTCGGTCGAAGACCTCTCCGGGGTTGACGCGGTCGCGCATCACCAACGTGAGTGCGGCGTACTCGTGGCTGGTGAAGCGGTGCAGTTCCGTCATGTTGTAGGTACGCCCGCGAATCAGCGCCGCCATATCGAGCACCCCACCCCGACCAACGGCAGGCAGCTGCGCACGGTCACCGACCAGCGCAACGGTCGCCCCCGCCTCAACGGTCACAGAGAGCAGGGCGTGGGCGGTGTCTTGGTCGAGCATCCCTGCCTCGTCCACGATCACCCGCTCACCCCGGCGCAGCAGCGCATCTGCTGGTGGACCGGTGTAGATGCTGCCGGTTGCAGGGTCAGTGCCTCCCGGTACGAGGCGCGTCCATACGCCATCGGCATTCCACCGCCACCCGTGCGCATACACGAGCGACGCAACACTGGAGGCGGGTACACCGAGTTCGTCATGCGCGACCTGCGCGGCCCGCAACGTCGGCGCAACCACCCGCGACACCCTGCCATGCTGCGCAGCGACGGTGATCGCGGTGTGCAGCATGGTCGTCTTCCCACTCCCTGCTGCACCCTCCACGATCACCAGCGGATCGGTCGAGGCAACCGCCGCTGCTGCGAGGGTCTGTCCCTCATCTAGTCCGGCGGCTTGCCCGGCGCGGGTCACGTCGGGATGTTCTGGCTCCCGGCCTGGTGTCGCGGCGGTGAGTTGGTCACGGAGCGCGGTCTCGGCGGCGACTACGTTCAGGCTGGTCAGGTGCGCGACGTGCTCCGGTGTCGGTGCGTCTGGCGGGAGGACGGAGAAGCAATCGGAGACGGCAAGCTCGGTCGCCAAAGTAATGAACTTCCGCAACTCTGCCGGTGTCGCCTGCACGCCGTGCTCGGTGGTGATCCGGGTGACGTGCTCCTGCACGGTGTGCCTCGTCCACGCCGACGCACCAGCTGCGCAACGATCCAGCGCCCGCGATGCAATCTCCTGCACGGCGAGGTCATCCACTTGCACCACCGGTTGCACGTGACGGCGTTCGAGGCTGCTGGTGTCGTATCCGGCATCAGCGAGTTCCTGTACCCACCATTGCTCGTCTTTGAGATCGGCGGGTTTCTTGCCGGGTCGCTGGTGCGTCCATGCAATGCCCTGCAACCGTGCGGTCATGACCGGGCCGAGTGCTTCGCCGGGATGCTGCGCTTCCCATTCGGCTTCGAGGTGGTCGAGGTTGCGTCTGATCTGTGCCGACCGCTTCGACATCACACCGTTGAACGGCAGCAACTCTGTTACTTCTCCGCTCACGGGGTCGAGGGTCAGGCCATGCGCTGCGAGGGTCTGTGCGAGCTGCGGGTGTGCGGCGATCACCGCCGTACCCAGGGCGCGGATCGCTCCTTGCTGTTTGAACAACGCCGCCGTGTCCAGTGCCCGCCACTTTCCAGCCGCCCACACCCTGGTTCCGATCTGCATGTGGATATGCCGGTGCGGATCACCAGCCCGCGACGTCTTGTGCCGGATGCCGACAACCTGTATGCGCTCAATCGGTAGAATCTCCCGCGCGTCACGCGGGCCGACCCTCGTGACCGAGTGCTGGCCCAGCCATCGTTGTATCTCTGCGAGAGCATCCTGCTGCGCTTGGTCGAGCGCACCAGACACTTCGGGGTGAAGCGCGGCGGCGACCGACAGGCTCTTGGGGGCGTTGATCGTCATCTCCGCGAACAACGGCGACCCCTTCGACCCCTCACCCGGATTACGCGGGATACCCATCGACTCGCCCATGACGGGATCGCGCCAGTCCACCCACCCCTCGTACTCGACCACCGTGAGCGACCGGGTCGCGGTGACCTCGCCGCTGGCATCGAGCACCGTGTACTCGGCTACGGCATCGTCCGCGCCGAGGTAGTACTCGTCAGCGCGGGAGCGGTCGGCCTCGACATACCGGCGCGCAGCAGCACCGCTGCCACGGAACAGGATCACGCCGCCCTTCATCTGGGCCTCCCTCATGAGTCGTCTCATGAGGGAGGTGCGCACGCCCCACCAACGGTGGCATACGTGCATAACTTCTTATCGGTGAAGGCGGGGTTGCGAGAGGCAGATACATACGGGCTATCATGTATGTATGAGACGTTCGGTTGAGGACGCGGAGAGAACGCGTCTGTCGCTGTGTGAGGCGGCGTTGATGGCCTTCGAGGAGAAGGGGTGGCGGGGGGCAACGTTCGAGGCGATCTCGGAACGGGCGGGCGTGACCCGTGGCGCGCTGCACCATCACTTCCGCGACAAGGCCACCCTCCTGCGGAATGCGCTCGCGTGGGGATGGGGCGAGTACGCAGAACGCGTGTTCCCCGCAGACCCCAACCAGGATATGTCTGCTGGGCTGTCGAGCCTGCTGTCGGAGTACATGCGCCTGCTGAGCGCCGATCCGCTGTTCCGCGCGTTGGCGTTCTCCACGGTGCTGGTCGCACCCCAGGCGTTCGACGACGCCTCCGAGAAAGGGGCGGGACTCGATGACTGGCACGCCCGCATCACCGAGCTGATCGCTGCCGACCCTGCCGTCACAAGCGCGCTCCCGCCCGCGCAGACCGCGGGCCTCGTGCTCGTTCTCCTTCAAGGGCTCACCGTGACCGCGGTGACCCGACCACAAGACCTTCCGCAACCACCACACCGTGAACGCGCGGTCGCCGCGCTGGTTCGGGGGTTGCTCTCCTAGAAAGACCATTAGTTCCCCATGACAACTCCACACACCGCCCCCGCCGGGGGCACGACTCCGACGCGCGCACTGATCGTGTCGTCAGCGGCACTGTTCACAGACATGCTCGTGCACGGCCTCGCCGTCCCGGTGCTGCCGCTCCTTCCGTCCGTCGTGGCCGCCGGGCCAGAAGCAACCGGCATCCTCTTCTCCTCATACGCGGCGGCAATGATCATCGCGACACTGTTCGCAGGGCGCATTGTTGACCGATACGGGCCACGCACACCGCTGCTCATCGGCTTGGTGGGGCTCGCGGCGGCGACGCTACTGTTCGCCACCGGAGGCCCCTACGGGTTGCTGCTCGTCGCTCGCCTCGCTCAAGGGATCGCGGGCGGAATGTCCTGGGTCGCAGCCCTCTCGCTGATCGCGGCGACCACACCGATGGAGAAACGCGGGCAGTCGATGGGTATTGCCCTGTCGACTATCACCCTGGGCGTGCTGATCGGCCCGCCACTGGCCGGGTTCCTGGTCGATCACTTCGGCACCGCATCCCCGTTCCTGTTCGCCGCTGCCGTCGCCCTCGCAGACGGAGTGCTGCGGATCGTATTCGTGAAGGACTCGCCCCGCGTCACCGACGACACCGCCGGGCCACTCGCAGTGCTCAAAGTGCCGGGATCATTCTCAATCGTCCTCGCCGTCGCTGTCGGTGCTGCCGTGCTCTCCGGCATCGAGCCGGTCTTGCCCGTGCACCTCGGCGCGAGCGCGCTCACAGTTGGGTTGCTGTTCGGGCTCGCAGCCCTCGCCTCGATCATCGCCAACCCTGTTGTCGGCCGTCTCGTCACGACCACATCACCGCGGATGCTTGTAGGTGCAGGGGTCGTTGCGGTCGCAGCCGCGCTCGGGGTGACCGGGTTCGCGACCGAACTGTGGCAGACCTGCATCGGCATGGCCCTCCTTGGGGTCTCCTCGGCGCTGCTGCTGGCACCGGCCACGACACTCATCAGCGAACAGGGGTACAAGTCGACCCCGCCCACACTCGGCGGCTCGTTCGCGCTCTACAACCTCGCCTACGCCGCAGGGCTCGCCGGCGGCCCCCTTTTGACCGGCATTAGTACCGGGCAATGGGGATTCACCACAGCGATGCTTGTGACCGCCGCTGTGCTCGCAGTGATCGGCGGCGCATCGCTCGCGCGCCTCCCACGAGCAGCCCGACAAACCGAATAGTCACGTTCCCCGATGATCGGGCGAAACCAACGTGGGCACCTCGCCCGCAGACGGTTCCGCCCGATCACGGGATCGCGTGCCCGCCGTGAGAGGTGGCAAAACAGTACGCCTGCCGACGAACAGCAGGTGCGGGGCAAACCGATGCGCGCCCTGATCTGGGTGCCAGTGGCGCACCTCCCTTGCGGGAGGCGTCACCGTGGACGAACACACCTCGCCCGACCTCAACGGGGCTGCGGGAACGGCTGGCTCGGCCAGCAACACTTTCGAGAGCCCAGAAGGTCTCCGCTCCCTACTCAACCGCTTACACGACGCTGGGCCGGGCGCGTGGCGGAGTGACCGTGAAGCCGCCGACCTCATGCGCTTCACAGCGACGAAGTATCGGCCACTCGCCCGCAAGCACGGCTTGGATGCCTGGGAGGTCGCGTCAGCCGCGTTCGAGGTGATGCTCGCTCCCTCAACGCGCAACGCGGGTAACCCGTGGGCGGTGGTCACCCGTGCGGTGCAGATCACATGTCACGCGGAGACTCGTGCCGCCGGGATGCTGACATCAGCCAGCAAGGTGCGCCACACCGCGCGGATCGCCGGGTTCCACGATGCTGTGCGGTTCGCCGAGCGGGAACGCTTGGCCGAGTACCACCCCGCGTTCACGCATCACGATGATGGTGACGCCGACGAGAGCGAGCATGCAGCGCGAGTGGCTGCTCTGCTGTCTGCCACGGTCGCGCTATTCGAGTCGGCGGGCTGGGATGCTGCACTGGTCACCGAGTGCGTCGAGCATGTGGCCTACCGGCTTGCCGATCTCTCCTCCCGGCAGCGCGGGGTCGAGGTACTGCGCCGCGACCGCACGATCCCGACGCTGCTCGACATACCGCCCCGGTCATGGTCTGCGATGTTGCGGATCGTGCTCGGGCACCCCGACCCAAAGCACGCTGGCACCCCGGTCGGTGATGGTGTGCTGCTGCGACTACTGAACGGCGAAACGCTGGAAGCTCTGCGCGACGATGGGACACTGATGAAGATGATCTGCGCCGCCACGCCGACAAGCACCCCGCGGCTTGTTTTGGGGGTAGCGCTCCGCACCTAACGGTATGAGCATCCACACCGAAACGCCCGCTGCCACCTCCGCCGCCCCTGCAACCTCGCTCGCTGCCACGCTCGGCGCACGACTCGCTGATGCCTCTCGGCGCGCGCAGGGTCTCGCCACCGCCGTGAACGATCCTGCGGTATTGGCCGAACTGCGCGGACTCTGCGCCACACCTCGCCCCATGCGCGCGCCCGTCGCTGAGAAACGCGAAGGCCCCGCACCCTGAACGACTCAGGGCTGCGAGGACGGTCACGAACCGCCGGGGTTATGCGCGCCAGACGAACTCAACCCGGCGCGCGAGCACTGCCGCACGGTGCGCGTCGCGGCGCAAATGGAACTCCTCTGTGCTCTCGTTTCGGCGCTTGGGGACAGCGGTCATCATGTCAGCCGGGTGAGCATGCACCAGCACCGCTTGCAGGATCAGACTCGCCGCCTGGTACTGCCACATTGGGGTACGCCCCTCCCACTCAGCAGCGACCGTCGTGACATCGATGCTGAGCCCGGCGTGGGGCGTGGTCGCGGTGTATTCGCGGCGGGTCGCCTCGATCCGCTCCGCGATCCGTGCGCGTTGCCGCACCCACATGGTCTTGTCGATCAGCCCGTCGTAGTAGTCATCATCGAGCCGCGCCAGACGTTCCCGATCTTGGTCGAGCGTTGCCGTGAGCCCGACCCGTGCCGCAAGGTCACTGCCAGAGGCTCGGCGCACCTTGGGGTGGAGGGTGATCTGCTCGAATGTCGCGAGCACTGCTTCCTCGACGAGCTTGGCGATTTCAGCAGAGCGAATCGAACGAGTGCACCCGCCTGGGGTCGGCTGTAAGCACTGGTACACGCCGCCCCGGTGAATCATCGACGTTCCGCACAGGGAGCAGCGGATCAACCCTGAGAACGGGTACATCCGCACCGCCGCACCCGTACCGGGTTGGTGGAAGTTCCGCGCCTTCTTACGTGCGTCAAGCACATCGGAGACTTGCTGCCAGGTGCCCTCGTCCACAATCGCGGGCCACGCCGCTTTCACCTGCATCTTCGAGGTCTTCGCACGGCTCCCGTCCGGCATCACAGGCCGGTACTCGCGCACGCCTTTGTTGGAGGGGTTGTAGAGCACCATCTTGAGTGTGCGATCCGACCACGCGCATCCGTGGGTGGTGAGGATGCCTTGTGCGTTCCAGTCCTTGCGAATGCGATACAGGGATTCACCGGCGAGCACCCGCTGGTACATCTCGACCACCAGTGGCCCGGTCACTGGATCGATCACGAGCGCGCCTGCCTCTGCCCGGTATCCAAATGGCACCCTGCCGCCGTGCCAGGCACCCTCGATGGCCTGCTGCTTCGCTGCCCGCGCGACACGTCGGGCAGTGTCAGCTGACGACTTGTTCGCCATCGCCACCAGCACCCTGGCCATTGCTACGTCAGAATCCGTGTCCAACCGGAGCGAGCCAGTCACGGAGCGGACGGCGAACCCACCGAGCACCTTCGCATCAATGAGGTCTTCCAAATCTCTGGGGTCGCGTACCGCCCGATCCAGGTCGTAGGCGACCATCACCTGCGCCTGCCCGTCGGTGAGGTGTGTGAGCATGGCGCGGAACTGCGGCCGGATCACCCGCCGCACCCGCTCACCCGATGGGAGTGTGATCGTGCGCTGCTTGAACGCCGACGTGTCATTCTCCCGAAACACCGCTACCACTTCCCACCCGTGCGCTGCGGCATAAGCTCGGCAATCGGCCTCCTGCCGATCTACGCCACGCTCGGTGCCCTCGGGGTCGTCGCTGATCCTGACGTACACCACCGCCCGCAACGCCTCCGTGCTCTGTTTCTGCTGTTCGTGGCCCATCTCTTGGCCCCGCCTTCCTTCTCGTGTGAGAGGTAGGTGCGTTTACAGAACCTCGGCTAACCGGCCTCGACATACCGGCGGGTGACTTCCTCGTACCGGTCCAGGTCCTTCCAGAACGAATGGGTGCCGGTGCCGCAGGTGTCCGGTTCGTTCAGCCAGGCTGTCCCGGACTCAATGACGCCGTCCAGGAACATCTTGATGAGCTGCACCCGCCAGCCCCGGCCGCTGCGTCCGAGCTGGGAGATGATCTGCGCAACCCGCTCATCGCCGTCGCCCGGCTGATGCCACATGGCGATGTGCAGCTGAACCGTCAGGTCCCCCGCTTCTTCCATGTCGGCAAGCAGATCGAGGTGTTTGTCCCGGCCGTCCATGACGACTGCGGAGGTAATGCCCACACCATTCAGGGTCGAGAAAAGCGACTGGAGCCGCTGGATGTACTCGTCCTGCGGGATCGGGGGAACGGCGTCCAGGAGCAGCAGATAGGCAGGGATTTCCCGGAGTTCGCCGGTGGGCACTCCCTGCTCGTCCACGACCACCAGGCTGGCGTCGTCGAAGGTCTCCCGGCCGGTAATGCCGGCAGCAGCCAGCGCCGCGGGGTTGCCCAGGCCGGTGTGGAGGTCATAGAGGACCACAGCCAGCGGCCGGCCGCCGAGCACATCATCGAAGAGGTCGCCGCGAAGCGGCCCGTCGAAGGCATTGTGGTCAAGGTTCCAGCCGCACACCCAGGCATCCTCCGGAAGCCGGGCAGCTTCCTTGGCCAGAGCGTCCCGGATGCCCTCAAGGTCCAGGCCGTACAGGTCTATCCCGCGGGTCAGTTCGATGCCCCAGATCGGGTGCATGTGTGAGTCGATCAGGCCCGGCACCAGGGCTGCGCCGCCGGCGTCGATGACCCGGGTATCGGGGCCGGCGAGGGCAAGCACATCGGCGTCGCCGGCGACCGCTGTGATCTGGCCGCCGGTGACCGCCACTGCTGTGGAAGCGGGTCCGGATCCGGGGCGTTCGGGCGCAGCCGACTCCATGGTCCGGACCAGGGCGTTGTGGATGATGAGATCTGCCGTCATGGCAGAAACCTAGTCCGCCCATGTTTCGTTTAGATGTTTTTTTCAAACTATTTCGTCAGGTTTCCGTCGTTTGGCGCGCTGTAAACGACGAAACCCCGCACCAGCTGGCAGTGCGGGGTTCGGATTCGGGAGACGGTCAGAGTCGCCGGTACGTCAGGTCAAAGATGAGCCGTCCGGCCTGGTGCGCCTTGTTCTCAAAGCTGGTGAGGATACGGCCGTCGAAGCGCGGAGCCCAGCCGCCGCGGGTGTCGACGTCGTCGGAGGCTTCCTTGCCTTCCAGTCCCTGGGCGCGGACCTGGGTCAGCGGGCTTTCGGTGCCCGCGCGCTCGCCGGGGTGCAGGCTTTCGAACTGCGGGGATGCATCCAGCACTTCGCGCATCTGGACGGCGTAGTCGGACCAGTCAGTGGCAAGCCGCCAGAGCCCGCCCGGCACCAGGGCCCGGGCAGCAAGTTCGGCGAAGGAGTCCTTGACCATGCGGCGCTTGTGGTGGCGGGTCTTGTGCCACGGATCCGGGAAAAAGACCCAGAGCTCATCCACCGAACCCGCGGGAAGCATGGTGGTGAGGACCTCGGGAGCGTTCGCCTGGACCACCCGCACATTGGTCAGGTTCTTCTGGCCAATGCGCTGCAGGGTCTGGGCCAGCCCGGGAAGGTAGACCTCCACGGCCAGGAAGTTCTTCTCCGGGTTCTGCTCCGCCGCGTGGGTGATGGCTTCGCCGAGGCCGGAACCGATCTCGACGACGAGGGGAGCTTTGCGGCCAAAGGCGGCTTCGGCGTCGAACACGTAGTCCGGATCCACAGATGTGTCCGAATGAACACGCGGGACGTCGATGACGAAAACATCGGAGAGCTCGTCCCAGGCCTGCTGGCGCCGTCCCTGCAGGCGCGATCCCCTGCGGACAAAGGACACCGGGGCCCGGAAATGCACGGAATCAGGGCTCTCGGGCCCGTCGGCAGCATCGGAAACGGGCAGGGCTGGGTCAGTAGTCATTACTGTTAATGCTAACCGTGTGCCGGCACCGGACTGTGTCCGTCGTAAGCACCCCTAATTAGGTAACTGGGACCGATCCGGTAAACTGGGGGAAGTTGTTGCGACTGCCGCGCCTAAAAGCCGCGTGTGTAAGCAGCGCAACCTGCGTCGATGAACGCTTTCTTTTGTCCCGCCCGTTATCTCACGGGGCGGTGGACACTGTCTGACTTTTCTTCGGCGAACCCTCTGCGCCACACGGCATAGGGGGCCACTTACCGAAAGTTGCCTGTCTTTTCATGACCACTTTTGCTGCCCTTGGCGTACCCAAGGCACTTGTTTCAAACCTCTCCGCCCAGGGAATCGCAGAACCGTTCCCCATCCAGGTGGAAACCCTTCCCGACACCCTCAAGGGCCGGGATGTCCTGGGCCGCGGGCGCACCGGCTCCGGCAAGACCCTCGCCTTCTCCCTGCCGCTGGTCACCCGCCTGGCTGAAGCCGAGGCCGCTTACCGCCGCCGGCCGAACCGCCCGCTGGGCCTGGTGCTCGCGCCGACCCGTGAACTGGCTACCCAGATCAACAACGTCATCGAGCCGCTGGCCGCCGAGCTGGGCCTGAACACCACCGTGATCTACGGCGGCGTTTCCCAGCAGCGGCAGGAAAAGGCACTCGGCGCCGGCGTCGACATTGTCATCGCCTGCCCCGGCCGTCTCGAGGACCTGATGAAGCAGAAGGTCATCAGCCTGGAGTCCGTCGAGATCACCGTGCTGGACGAAGCCGACCACATGGCCGACCTCGGATTCCTTCCGGTTGTTCAGCGCCTGCTGGACCGCACCCCGGAAAAGGGCCAGCGCATGCTCTTCTCCGCCACCCTGGACAACGGTGTGGACAAGCTGGTCCGACGCTACCTCTCCAACCCGCTGACCCACTCCGTGGATGACCCGCAGGCAGCGGTCACCACCATGGAGCACCATGTGCTGCTGGTCCAGGACCAGACCGCCAAGAAGCTGCTGGTGAAGGAACTGGCTTCAGGCCAGGGCCGCCGCATTATGTTCATGCGCACCAAGCACCACGCCCGCAAGATGGCCAAGTACCTGACGGACAGCGGAATCCCCACCGTCGACCTGCACGGCAACCTGTCCCAGAACGCCCGTGACCGGAACCTGGCTGAGTTCGCCTCCGGCGACGTCCGCGTCCTGGTGGCCACCGACGTCGCCGCCCGCGGCGTCCACGTGAACGACGTCGAGCTGGTTGTCCACATCGATCCGCCTACGGAGCACAAGGCATACCTGCACCGCTCGGGACGTACGGCACGTGCCGGCTCCGACGGCACCGTTGTCACGGTGACCCTGCCCGAGCAGAAGGGCGAGGTGTCCAAGCTGATGAAGGCTGCGGGCGTCGACGTCTCGATCGAGAAGGTTTCCCACAACTCCCCTTCGATCGCCAAGCTTATTGGTGAGCGTGCGGCAGTCGTTGAGCCGCATGTCCGTGCAGCCCAGCTGGCAGCAAAGTCCCCCCAGCAGGGTGCAGGCCGCTCCACTGGAGCCAACGCCCAGCGCAAGCGCGCTGCCCGTTCCGGTGCCGGCACGCGTGCCGGTGGACGCGGCGGTGCAGGCGGCCGCGGACGCGTCTCCGCAGAACGCACTGCCTCAGCCGATGCTCCCCGCGCCCAGCGCAGCCCTGAAGGACGCCGCGGTTCAGCTGCGGCAGCCACCTCGCAGGGACGCAACCGCCGCCCCGCCACCGGCCAGCGCGCCGGTGACGTCGCAGCTGCGGGCACACACCGCTCCGGCGGTACCCGTTCGGCTGCTCCGGCAGGCAGCGGCCGCCCGGCACGCTCCGCCGGCCCCCGCCGCGCAACGGCACCCGCGTCGAACGAACGCCGCGGCCGCTAACTGACGCTACTGCAAAGGCCCCGCATCCAGTCCGGATGCGGGGCCTTTGTCATTCCTTGAGGCCAAGGCCGTACTCATTCAGGGCTGCCTCGATGATGTTCAGTGCCTTTGGCCCAACACCGTGCAGTTTGGCCAGGTCCTCCCGCGGAATGCCGGCCAGCTGGCGGAGCGTGGTGAAGCCCGCGGCTCCGAGGCCCCGGGAAGCGGGCGCCCCAATTCTCGGCAGCTCATTCAGTGAAGTGCTCATGTTCCGATGTTAGGGACCGGCGGACCGGCGGCACAGCCCCATCCCGGCCTAGTCCAGGGGATAAAAGCTGACGACGGCGGCAAAGCCGCGGCCGAGTACCGCGGGACTCTCTTCGCTGCCGGCGACGGTGTCCAGCAGGTCCAGATCTTCCGGGGCACCGCCGTCGAACGATGCCTTCGCGGAGCCCTGGAGCAGCACCAGGAACTGGTCCGGGCCCAGTGCCGGGGAGTTCTTCTTCGACAGTTCCACCACCATCACAGCGGCACCGAACCGGTCCCGTTCTGCGAATGTGTTCAGTACGGTGACTTCCCCGGTGGGCAGCGATGCCTGCACCGGGACGTCGCCTGGATACCGCAGCGGGCGGAGCCGCTCCATCGCATGCTCGGTGCCGTCCACGTTCAGGAGGAGCAGTTCACCCTCCACCGGTACGGTGATCCGGTCGGTGTTCTCGAACCGGGTGAAGGGACCGGACTTCTCGATTGTCGCGGCGGACAGCCGCCAACCAGGCGTTCCGGAATCCCCTGCAGGGCCGGACGTGAGGTCCTTGGAACGCCCTGAACCTGACCCCCAGGAACGGGAAGGGACGGCAGCGAAACGTATCAGATCAGCCCTCATGCTACTCGGCGAGCAGCTGGCGGCGGCGGGCAGCGAGTACATGGCGCCGGGCTTCGTTGGTGATCAGGAAGCGGCGGCCGGTGGTCTCGGCGGGCACAATCCGGATGAAGTGGTTCTTCTCCCCGGACTGCCACGGGAAAAGTTCAAGGTCTTGGGAGTCCAGGACGTCTTCGATGGACTCAAGCTGAGCTGCGTCGCCCTTCAGTACCACGCTCCAGGCGTAGCCCAGCCGGTCGTCGTAGCCGTCCACCTCAAAGGCAACTGGTGAATCGTCCAGCGCCGCAGACAGCTTGGTGCCCTTCGCGGTGCGGAAAATGATTGTTCCGTGATCCACGGCGAAGTTGATGGGAAAAATCTCCGGGCGTCCATCAACCACCACGGCCAGCCGCCCCACGGACGCCTGACGGATGTAGTCCCAGCAATCGCTGGATCCGAGTTCGACTGGTACCCCTGCATCTTTGGTTGGCGGCATGCACCCAGTCTAGGCATAACCTGTGCGGCGCCGGTACGCAGCACTCCGTGACTCCGCAGGCCAAATAGAGAACAATGAGCTCATGAAGGCAATCCTGAACGTCATCTGGCTCCTGTTCGGCGGCATCTGGCTGGCCCTCGGATACGTCGCAGCCGGCATCGTCTGCTGCATCCTGATCGTCACCATCCCGTTCGGCATCGCATCTTTCCGGATCGCATCGTACGCACTGTGGCCTTTTGGGCGGACTGTCGTAGACAGCGGACGGGGCACCGGTTTGTTCGCCACCCTGGGGAACGTCATCTGGATCATCTTTGCCGGTATCTGGATTGCCATCGGCCACGTGCTGACGGCCATCCCGATGTTCGTCAGCATCATCGGCATTCCGCTGGGCATCGCGAACCTGAAGATGATCCCAATTTCCCTGGCACCGCTGGGCAAGCGGATCGTACCGACGTCCGGCCCCGGACTGGTTCCGTACAACGCCGGTCCTCCGCCCGGGACCTACCCGTACGCGCCCTACGGGCGCCAGGCCTAAAGCCCGTCGAGAAAAGCCTGCAGCGCGGGAGCGGCCTGCTCCGGGTCGCTTCCATCGACTATAAGCGCGACGGCGATGTCTCCGCGCGCTGCCGTGATCCAGGCGTGAGGGCGCGGGGTGTCTCCGCCGGACACCGCCGTGCCCGCGAGCGCCAGCACGTCAGTGTCCGGCAGGACTTCTTCGGCAACTCCGCGCATCATGCTCTGAAGCGCCTTGGACTCGGCGGCCGTCAAGGGTTCAGGGGCGTCGGAAGCGTCGGGCAACGGCTCTTCGCCTGCCGTGGTTCCGCTGCCTGCCGGAGCATCGGCCGCGTTGAGGACCAAGGCGGGTTCTACCCGTTCGCCCCGGGCAATCGAGGCGGTGGCCACGGCCAGGGTGAAGGGGGAAACCACAGTGTTCCCCTCGTTAGCGGCGGCCTGCCGGGCCTCCCCGGTTGATTCCGGTTCCCCGGCAGCCGTACCTGAAAATGCCGGTGTGCCGAGATTCGGTTCAACGCCCAGTCCGAGGCTGCGGGCGGCGGCGTCGAGCTCCTGCTCGCTGCCGGCGGTCGCGGAGCCGGTGCCTCCCGGAGCGTTGCCGGAACGCAGGGCAGCCAGGCTGGCAGCCGGGGTGAACGCTGAGCCGAGGGAGAACTCTCCCAGCAGGGCAGTCTGGGCGCCCTTGCTGCGGGGTCCATTCGCCACTGCCAGGACGTTCCCGGTGGAAGGCTGGACGGCCACAAGCGCCGAGCCGGCGGACTGGTCTGACAGGGCCGCTTCGGCAAGGGCCTGGACGCCCGCATCAAGAGTCGTTTTCAGTGGAACACCCGGTACTGCCGCAGCTTCAAACAGCGGCTTGGACCGGTTCTTGTCGGCATTGGTGATGCGCACGGCCACAGCGTCGGCTCCGCGGAGCATTGAATCGTACTCAAGCTGCAGGCCGGAGACCCCGATCAGGTCCCCGGCGGCCAGCGGAATTCCTGCGTCCGCTGCCATTTCCGGAGTCGCTTCCCCAACAGCCCCCAGCAGGGCTGCCGCGAAGGTTGGGCTGGGTGCCAGGACCCGCCGCTCCGAAAGGGCAGCAGCGCCCGGGACGGTGGCGATGTCCTTCTCGAAGGCCGGAATGACTTTGTCCTGGCGCACCGTCACGGCTTCGATGAAGGCCTTCGGGCCGGCACCAAGGACCTCGGCCGTGTAGGCTGCCGGGTCCAGACCCAGGTACACAGCCAGATATCCGGCAGCGGAAGCGTACTCGTGTTCACCCAGCACGGACTTATCCAGCCCAACCCGCCACACCGGCCAGTGCCGCACCAGCACGTCGCCGCCGGCGCCGAGGATATCGGCGCGGGGCAGGGATGAAGATTCGCGGATCAGCCGCTGACCGGGCTGAAGATCGGGGTGCACGGTGGTGGACCGAAAGCGGGTTTCCCAGCCTGAATCAGGACCGCGTTCCAGGGTGACGGTGGTGTTATAGGTGTAGTCCTCCGGGGAGGCGTTGACGTCCCACACGTAGTGAAGGGTAGCCCTGGCCTCATTTCCAGAGACCTCCTCGATCCCCTCGACGGTCACCGAAGGTTCTATGTCCATTCCCGACACCAGATGCAGGAGCATTCCGTTTACCGCCTCCACCGTGGAGCCGGCGAATTCGTTCCCTGTCACGTCCAGCCGGGACAAACCGTCAGCCAGCGACTCGACGGCTTCTTCCGGTCCCGGGCGCTCTTCAGCGGAACATGCACTCAGCGGCAGGCCCACCAGCGAAACGGCGAGGACAATGGTGATCAGGCGGTTCTTCCCCATCCTCGAAGGCTATCGGCGGAGTCAGGAAATGGGGACAGAGGAAGCCCAAAAGCGCCTGCGTGCTGCAACGAATTGCGGCGCTGGACAGGACTAGCCGGCCAGGCCGTCGAGGAACTCCTTCATCACCGGACCGCCGGAGGTTGAACCCAGTTCGCCCTCTTCTATGAAGAGCGCGACGGCGAGGTCACCCTGGAGTGCCACGACCCAGGCGTGGGTGCGCGGCGGGGTGTCACTGCCGAACTCCGCGGTTCCGGTCTTGGCGAGCACTGGTTCTCCCGGTACGGACTGCAGCAGCTGCACGCCGCCTTCGGTAACCACGGAACGCATCATTTCCCGCAGGGCGGCTGCTTCCTCCGCGGTGAGCGGTGCGGAGTCAGTGTCCGTACCCGTTGGGGACGCAGAGGCTGAGGGCTCGGGTGAGTTCGTGGCAACCGGCTCACCGGTACCTTCCGCCGGAGCTTGAACAAGGACAGGGGAGACACGGCTGCCGTTCCCAATGGAAGCGGCGGCAACGGCGAGGGCGAACGGGGATACAAGAACCTCACCCTGCCCGATCATGGACGCCGCATGCAGTGTTCCGTCCGCAGAATCCGGTACGGACCCGAAGTAGGCACCTGTCCCGATTGGCGCCGGGACACCCAGGCCCAGGCTGCGGGCGGCTTCGGCCAGCCCCGCCTGGGAGACATCGCCGCGGGCATTGATAAAGGCGGTGTTGCAGGACTGGGAGAAGGCCTGGATCAGCGGGATCTCACCGAGGAACTGGGCCGGGTAGGTACTGGCGTTGTTGAAGTTCCGCCCGTCAACGTTGAGTTCTTCCGGACAGGACACCGTTGTCTGCGCTGTAGCCCCGGAGCGCAGCATTGCCAGCGTCGTAGCGAGTTTGAACGTGGAGCCGGGTGCGTACTGACCCAGCAGGGCAGTCTGCTGTCCCTGCGAGCCGGGCCCGTTGGCGACGGCCAGGACATTTCCCGTGGAGGGCTGAACGGCAACGAGTGCCGATGCGGATGGTTCGTCCTCAAGCACGGATTCGGCGAGTAACTGCATGCGTGTGTCCAAGGTGGTGCGGAGGTCGCCCTTCTTTCCCGGATCCTCGAACAGTGGCGCCGAGCGTGCATCTTCCGCGGTGGCGGTCCGGATGGTCACGGGATCGGAGCCGCGCAGTACGTCGTCGTATTCGCGCTGCAGGCCGGAGAGGCCGGTGATGTCCCCGGGCGAGAGTGCGCCGTCGGAGTTCTCGATTAGTTCTGCGGTGGCTTCCCCGGCGGAACCGAGCAGGGCGCGGGCGAAGGTGCGGGTCGGGGCCAGGGACAGGGTGGAGTTCAGGGCCGCGGCGCCGGGGATCTCAGCGACTTCGGCTTGGAATACCGGCGGCGGGCTGACGTCATCCTGGCGGAGGGTGATGGCCTCAACGAAAGCCTCGGGCCCGGCAGCCTGGACCTGGGCAGCGAAGGGCGCGGGGTCCAGCTCCAGGAATTCGGCCAGCGCCGTTGCCGAGCTGTCCAGCTGCTCCGCTTCGATCCGGGTCTTGTCTATCCCCACACGCCAGACGGGCCGCTCGGTGACGAGCACTTCGCCCCCGGCACCGAGGATATTTCCCCGCTGCTGCGGGCCGGTTTCCAGGAGGAGGTGATCTCCCGGAGCCAAATCAGGGTGGACAGCCGTGGACGTAAAACGGACCTGCCAGTCATCTTCGCCACCACGCTGCAGGGCCACGGTGGTTTCGTAGCTGTAGTCGTTCTCCGTGCTGTTGACGTCCCAGACGTAGCTGAGGGTGGCTACGGCTTCGTCGTCCGCCGTTTCTTCCACCGAGGTGACGCTGACAGCAGGCTTCAGCGGCTCCATGCCGGAGGTCCATTCCGCCAGGCGGGTATTGGCTTCTTCCGCTGTCGAGTCCAGGAAGGTGCTGTCCGAAACGTCCAGCTCAGCCAGGCCTTCAGCGAGGGTCTGTGCTGCCTCCTCGGGTGTGGGACCGCTGGCGGAGCAGGCGCTCAGCGACAGCCCCAGAACGGCGACGGACAGGACGGAAGCAAGCACGCGGTTTTTCCCCATCCGCACAGAATACCGGCGCAGCCAAAAAAGCGGACACAGGCGCCGGGCGCCCGTGTCCGCTTTTCGCGCCCGGTGTCAGACCGCGGCCGCACCGGCGGCCGCAGCGGAAACGGATCCGGCGCGGGCTTCGCGCACCAGCTCAGCGCAGCGCTCGCCGATCATCATCGTGGTGATGTTCGGGTTCACCGTGGTGAGCTCGGGCATAACGGATGCATCCGCCACGCGAAGCCCGGTGACGCCCTTGACCCGCAGCTGCGGATCCAGCGGCGACATCGCGTCGTCGGGGGCTCCCATCCGGACGCTGCCGGCCGGGTGGTACACCGTGTTGTGTGTTTTCTTGATGTACTCGGTGATCTGCTCGTCGGTCTGGACCTGGGGCCCCGGGTAGAGTTCGCGGCCTGCCCAACCGGCCATTGCCGGAGACGCAACGATTTCACGGGCCTTCTTGATGCCGTAGACCATCACGCGCATGTCGTGCGGATCGGTGAAGTAGCGCGGGTCCACCATCGGCTTGTCCCGGAAGTCCCGGCTGCGCAGCCGCACGGTGCCGCGGGAGCGGGCGTGCGTGACGTTCGGGGTCAGGCAGAAACCGTTCTCCGTGGTGGGGTAGCCCTGCCGAAGGGTGTGCATGTCGAACGGGACCGAGCCGTAGTGGAACATCAGGTCCGGCCGGTCCAGGCCCTCTTCGGTGGGGGTGAAAATCCCAATTTCCCACCACTGCGTGGACGTTTCGGTCATGGGCTGCTTCGCTTCCCACTGGATGACGCCCTCCGGGTGGTCCTGCAGGTTCTCGCCCACACCGGGGGAGTCCACACGGACTTCGATTCCGTGTTCGGCCAGATGGGCGGCGGGACCGATGCCGGACAGCATCAGCAGCTTCGGCGAGTCGATGGCCCCGGCAGAGACGATCACTTCCGTGCGGGCGGTGAGGGCGTGGGTGCGGGCGAACTGTCCGTCCACCACGTCCACGCCGGTGCAGCGGTTCGAGGCGTCGAACTTCAGTTCACGGGCGCGCAGGCCGGTGAGGAGGGTGAAATTCTCCCGTTCCATGATCGGGTGGATATAGGAAACGGACGACGACGAGCGGGTGCCGTCCGCACGCCGGTTGATCTGGAAGAAGTTGGCGCCGTTGATAACCGTTTCACCGGTATTGAACTTCGCCCGCGGGATGCCGGCCTGTTCGCAGGCATCGAGCAGGGCCACGCCGCACGGGTCGCGCGGCGGAACGTTCATCAGGTGCACGGGGCCGTCGGTGCCGTGGTGCGGGGCGTCCGGTCCGGCGTCCTCATTGGTCTCGAGCTTCCTGAAAAGCCGGAAAGCCATTTCCGAGTTCCAGCCTTCGGCGCCGAACCTGGTTTCCCACTCGTCGATGTCCTCCCGCGGCGCCCAGAAAGCGATGCAGGAGTTGTGGCTGGAGCAGCCGCCCATCACCTTGGCGCGGGCATGGCGCATAAAGGAGTTGCCGTTTTCCTGCGGTTCGATCGGGTAGTCCCAGTCGTACCCGGATTCGAGCAGCTCCATCCAGCGGTCCAGCTGGAGGATTTCCTCCAGCCCGCGGTCATCCGGGCCAGCCTCTACCAGGGCCACTTCAACGGAGGGGTCCTCGCTGAGCCTGGATGCGACGGCGGCACCGGCGGACCCGCCGCCAATGATGATGTAGTCGAACTCCGTCTTCTGCAGATCAGTCATGGTGCTTAGCTGACCTTTCCGTGGTCGGTAAACCAGCCGGTCACCTGGGGATTGATGTTCTGGTAGATGTGCTTGGCTTCCTGGTATTCGCCCAGTCCGGTGGGGCCGAGTTCCCTGCCGACGCCGGAAATGCCGAAGCCGCCCCATTCGGCCTGGGGGAGGTAGGGATGGAAGTCGTTGATCCAGATGGTGCCGTGGCGCAGGCGGCGGGCCACCCGCTGGGTCTTGCCTGCATCTGCAGACCAGACGGCTCCGGCCAGTCCATAGGCGGTGTCATTCGCGAGGGCAACGGCCTCATCCTCACCGTTGAAGGTCTCTACCGTGACCACCGGTCCGAAGGCTTCGTCCAGCAGGGCAGCGCTGCCGCGCTTGACGTTGTCCAGCACTGTCGGGGCGAAGTAGAAGCCCTTTTCCAGCTCGCCTGTTCCCCAGGTTCCGCCGCAACGGATCCGGGCGCCCTCTTCCTGGGCCTTCTGCACATAGGCAGTGACCTTGTCCCGGTGTGCTGCGGAGATCAGCGGTCCGGTCTCGGCGGTCTCGTCGAACGGGCCGCCCATGCGGATCTGTTCAGCGCGGCGCACCAGTTCGGACACAAAGCGTTCGGCGATCGGTTCTTCCACGATCAGCCGTGCCCCGGCCGAGCAGACCTGTCCCGAGTGGACAAAAGCTGCGTTCAGCGCGTTGTCCAGGGCGGCGTCGAAGTCCGCGTCCGCGAAGACAATGTTGGGATTCTTGCCGCCGAGTTCCAGCGCAACCTTTTTGACCGTGCCCGCCGCTGCGGCGGCAATCGTCTTGCCCGTGGCGACGCCGCCGGTGAAGGAAACAAGGTCCACATCGGGTGATTCCGCCAGCGGCGCACCCGCCACGGCACCGGCGCCGAGCACCAGGTTGGCCGTGCCGCGCGGCAGGCCCAGGTCCTCGAGGACCTTCATCATCAGGATGGACGTGGACGGCGTGAGCTCCGATGGCTTGAGCACAAAAGTGCAGCCGGCGGCCAGGGCCGGGGCGATCTTCCAGGCCGCCTGCAGCAGCGGGTAGTTCCAGGGGGCGATCAGCCCGCACACGCCAACCGGCTCGTACTCAATGCGGGAGACGACGTCGGGGTTCCCCGCATCCACGATCCGGCCGGCATTTTGGCCCGCGATCTTCCCGAAGTAGGTGAAGCACGCAGCGATGTCGTCCATGTCGATTTCGCTCTCGACCAGCCGCTTGCCGGTGTCCAGCGTCTCGGCCCGGGCGAAGTCGGCCTTGCGGGCCTTCAGCTCCGCGGCGACGCGGAGCAGGAAGTCACCGCGCTCGGGGGCAGGAACCGAAGCCCATTCCCCGCGGTCGAACGCGGACCGGGCTGCGGCAATGGCCTTCCGGGCGTCCTGCGCGGTGGCCTCGGAGACGACGGCGGCCAGCTCGCCGTCGGCCGGATTGCGAATCTCGCGGGTGCCGCCGTCGGATGCGGGTACCCACGCGCCGTCGATGAAAAGGGTTGCAGCCGTGCTCATACTTTCTCCTCCCCGCCGACGAAGTCGGCGTCCCAGTTGTCCTTGACAACCAGGTCTTCGGTGATTGCGGTGTTGCCGGGCACCCCGCGGTTGAGGTGCAGGAATTCCAGGTGGCGTTCGTAGTGGTCCAGGACGTCCGTGATCAGCTGGTCCTTGGTGTAGCCCATAACGTCATAGCCGTGGCTGCCTTCGAGGGAGAACACCTCCATGCGGTAGTACTTGGTCTCCGTGGAGGCGCTGCGCAGCGCATAGGACGGCGTCTCATACTGGACCGGGTAGACCTGGTACTTGAAGGGGCGTTCCTCGCCCAGCCCTACGGCGAGGTCAACACACGGGATGTGATTCGGGCCTGCCTCTCCCAGAGTCAGGGTAACGTCTGCGCCCCTGGCAGCGAGTTCGTCATGGACTTCCTGGAGCGCCGGTTGGGCGAGGGTTTCCACGAAGCGCGTGGCTTGCTTGGGGCCGGGGTAGGTCATTGCGCGGGTGAGCCGCTGGCGCCAGGACCGTCCGCCCCGGGGATCGCCGCCCCGGCCGGCGATCATGCCCGGAAGCGACGCACGGAAGCTCGCCGCGAGGGAGTTCTCCACCCTAAGCGCCTTGTACACGCCCAGCATGATGAACAGCAGCAGGATTGAAAGTGGAAGACCCATGATGATTGTGGCGTTCTGCAGCGTGGTCACTCCGCCAACCATCAGCATGGCAAGGGTCAGCAGTCCCGTGATCACGGCCCAGAAAACCCGCATCCATTTCGGGGCGTCGGAATCGGCGTCCTTGAGGTGGGAGGTGAAGTTTGCCATCACCAATGCCCCGGAGTCAGCTGAGGTGACGTAGAAGAGCAGGCCGGTGAACGTTGCGATCGCGGCTGTTGCAGGCACCCACGGGAACTGCTCCAGCAGGCCGTAGAAAGCGCGCTCCGGCTGGTTCATGGCGACTTCGCCGAAGGCGGCGTTGCCTCCCGTCACCAGTTCCAGTGCGCTGTTGCCGAAGATGGAGATCCACAGCAGGATGAAGGCGAAGGGCACAATCATGACGCCGAGGACGAACTGGCGGATGGTGCGCCCGCGGGAAATCCGGGCGAGGAACAGGCCAACGAACGGCGCCCACGCAATCCACCACGCCCAGAAGAACAAGGTCCATCCGGAGAGCCATTCGTCCGGACGGTCGTAGGCCATCGTGTCCATGGTCATGGACGGGAAGCGGCTAAGTACGTCGCCGATGTTCTGCACGATCCCGTCGAACAGGAAGCTTGTTTTCCCTGCGATGAGGATGAAAAGCATCAGGCCGAGTGCCAGGATGACGTTCAGTTCGGAGAGCCTGCGGATTCCCTTTTCGACGCCGGAGACCACGGAGACAGTCGCCATGATTACGGACAGCGCGATCAGCGCAATCTGCACGCTGAGGTTCTCCGGGACACCGAACATAAAGCTCAGCCCGTAGTTCAGCTGTACGACGCCGATGCCAAGTGAGGTGGCGATGCCAAAGATGGTGCCCAGCAGGGCAGCGATGTCCACGCCGTGTCCGAGCGGGCCGTCGATCTTTTTGCCGAAGATGGGGTAGAGCGCCGAACGGATGCTCAGGGGGAGGTTGTGGCGGTACGCGAAGTACCCGAGGGCCAGCCCCATGAGGGCATACAGCGCCCAGCCGGTGATCCCGTAGTGGAAGAGCGTCCAGACCAGTGCCTGCCGCGCTGCTTCCGCTGTGGAGCCGTCACCGGCTGGAGGCGCCAGGTACTGGGTGACCGGTTCGGAGACCGAGAAGAACATCAGGTCGATTCCGATGCCTGCCGCGAAGAGCATGGCTCCCCAGGTGAAGAGCCCGAACTGCGGTTTGGAGTGGTCGGGGCCAAGTTTGGTTTTGCCGATGCCGGAGAGGGCAATCACCAGGACGAAGATAACCACGAGTGTTACCACCAGGAAGTAGTACCAGCCCATGTTGGTGGAGACCCACCCCACCATCGCGCCGATGACCGCTTCAGCGGAATCGGCGGAGATCATTGCCCACAGCGCTATGGCAGTAATTCCCACGGCAGAGCCGGTGAAAACAGCCTTATTCATTCGCGTTTTCCCGGCCTCCGCGGGCGGGGCTTCTGTTTCTGCAGTCTTGGTCATGACGTCCTTCAAGGCGGCGTGGACAAAAAGTAAGGTCCCTTAGTCTTGACCTCGAGACTATCAAAAGAGCACGTGGGGGCCGATGCGGGGCGATGCGGGCCAGCCCCTGGCAGTCCACCACACCCCGGGAAGCGTGGTACTTACCGGGTCGAACCCGGCCGTTGGACCTGTCCTTGGCCTGTGCCATCCTGCTAATCTCCAAGAGGATGTGGAGATGTGCCATATCTCACAAACACCGGTTCCGGGAAACTCCGGCCGGACCGCTGGAACGATCCGGAAGGCTCCTTTGGGACCGTGATGACGGCAGACTGAAGGAGCGGAAATGTCCGAGTTGGACGCGTTGCTATCCGAAACCGAGCGGTCTTTCGGCCTCCGCCAAATCCAGGCGGGGCACGCCCTGATGCTTGTTATTGGCCGGGAACTGGGGCAGCCCATCGGGGAGGTCTGGAGTGTGTTGTCTGATCCCCAGCGGCTGGGTGCCTACTTTGCGGAGCCTCAGGGTGAACTCCGGCGCGGCGGGGAGTACGAGGTAGCGAATTTTGCCACCGGGACCATTCTGAGGTGTGACCCGCCGCGGTTGCTGACGGTGTCCTGGATTCCGTCGCACGGGAATCCCGGAGAGCTGGAGATCCACCTGACCGACGTGGACGGCACCACGAAACTGGAACTGCGCTATGCGTCGGTGCGCAAGAGGTTCGCGGTCATGGACCCGGACGTGGCCGCCTGGGCGGCAGGGCCAGGCTGGGAGGCCTTCCTTGATCGGTTGCAGACCTATCTTCAGGAAGGGACAGGCCACCCTGCTGCTACCGGCTGGCAGCAGATGGAGGAGGACGAACTGGAGCTCTATCAGGCCCGCAATGCTGAATGGGAGCGTGTTCGGGAGGAGTTCGAACGGCAGCACGCACCGCTGCCAGGGCCGGAATAACCGCACGTCAGAAGCCAATAGGCGCCTGTGGATAACTTTACAGGTGGGGTTGAGTGAAGTACACTCAAGTTAGTTGAGTACGGCCGGATAAGGCCAGTTTTGGGTAAGCAAAGACTGGCCGGTCCGCCGGGAGCTTGAACGGTTTATCAGAGCCTGAGAAGGAGCCCGCCGTGGAGACCAAATTCACCAACAAGAGCCAGGAAGCGCTCCAAGCTGCCGCCATGAACGCAACCACCGCCGGCAATCCCCAGATCGAGCCGGCCCACCTGCTGAAAGCCCTCATGGACCAGCGGCAGGGAGTGGCGGTGGCCCTGCTAAAGGCCGCCGGGGCCAACCCCGATGCTGTCAGTGCTGCGGCGAGCAACGCCATCCATGACCTGCCCTCGAGCTCCGGCTCCTCCGTTCAGCAGCCCCAGTTTTCCCGTCCGCTCCTGCAGGTAATCAACGCTGCCCAGCAGGAGGCCGCCCAGCTCGGGGACGCCTACGTATCCACTGAGCACCTGTTGCTGGCCCTGTCAGTGGATAACGGTCCGGCAGGCAAGGCCCTGCGGGACAATAATGCCGGCCACGATGCCCTGGCCAGCGCCCTTCCTAGTGTGCGAGGAGACCGTAAAGTGACCAATGCCGATCCGGAGAACACCCTTCAGGCGCTGGAGAAGTACAGCACCGACCTCACCGAGATGGCACGTGCCGGAAAGCTGGACCCGGTTATCGGCCGCGACTCGGAAATCCGCCGCGTGATCCAGGTGCTCAGCCGCCGCACCAAGAACAACCCCGTCCTGATCGGTGAACCCGGCGTTGGCAAGACCGCCGTCGTGGAAGGCCTGGCACAGCGGATCGTCGCAGGCGACGTGCCGGAGAGCCTTAGCGGCAAAACGCTGCTGTCCCTGGACCTTGGATCGATGGTTGCCGGCGCCAAGTACCGCGGTGAATTCGAAGAGCGGTTCAAGGCGGTCCTTGAAGAGATCTCCAATTCCGAGGGCCAGATCGTCACGTTCATTGATGAGCTGCACACCGTGGTTGGTGCCGGGGCCGCTGAAGGATCCATGGACGCCGGCAACATGCTCAAGCCCATGCTGGCCCGGGGCGAGCTTCGGCTCATTGGTGCCACAACACTGAACGAGTACCGCGAGAACATCGAAAAGGACGCCGCGCTGGAACGCCGGTTCCAGCAGGTGTTCGTTGGTGAACCCAGCGTGCCGGACACGATTGGCATTCTGCGCGGTTTGAAGGAACGCTACGAAGCCCACCATAAGGTGGCCATCGCAGACTCGGCCCTGGTTGCTGCAGCGAACCTTTCAAACCGCTATATCACGGGCCGCCAGCTGCCGGACAAGGCCATTGACCTCGTGGATGAGGCCGCGTCACGGCTGCGCATGGAGATCGACTCCGCCCCGGAGGAGATTGACGAGCTGCGCCGCGCCGTCGACCGCCTGACCATGGAAGAACTGGCCATCAGCGGTGAAACCGATGCCGCTTCGCTGGAACGCCTGGAGGTCCTGCGGGAGGACATGGCGAACAAGAAGGAACAGCTCGCCGCGCTCAATGCCCGCTGGGAAGCGGAGAAGGCCGGGCTTAACCGGGTGGGTGACATCAAGGCCCGCATCGATGAGCTTCGCTCGCTTGCAGAAAAGGCCCAGCGCGACGGCGACCTGACGGAAGCCTCGCGGATCCTCTACGGAGAGATCCCTGCCATGCAGAAGGAACTCGACGCGGCTCAGGAAGCTGAGGAGGACAAATACGGCGACGGCGCCCGGGAGCTGATGGTCTCCGAGGAAGTCACCGCAGACGACATCGCCGAGGTGGTGTCCTCATGGACCGGCATCCCCGCCGGCCGTATGCTGCAGGGCGAATCCCAGAAGCTGCTGGACATGGAAGCCGTGATCGGTTCCCGCCTGATCGGTCAAACCAAGGCAGTAACTGCGGTATCGGATGCCGTCCGCCGCTCCCGCGCCGGAGTCAGCGATCCCGACCGGCCAACCGGTTCCTTCCTCTTCCTCGGCCCCACCGGTGTTGGCAAGACGGAGCTGGCCAAGGCCCTGGCGGAATTCATCTTCGACGACGAACGCGCCATGGTCCGGCTGGATATGAGCGAATACGCGGAGAAGCACACCGTGTCCCGGCTGGTCGGTGCCCCTCCCGGGTACGTGGGTTATGAGGAAGGCGGCCAGCTCACGGAAGCAGTCCGCCGCCGCCCATACTCGGTGATCCTGCTGGATGAAGTGGAGAAGGCCCACCCGGACGTCTTCGACATCCTGCTGCAGGTGCTCGACGACGGCCGCCTCACCGACGGCCAGGGCCGGACGGTGGACTTCCGAAACGTGATCCTGATCCTGACCTCCAACCTTGGTTCCCAGTTCCTGGTGGATCCCGGCCTGACCGAGGACCAGAAACGCGACTCCGTGATGTCCATGGTCAATGCGAACTTCAAGCCGGAGTTCCTGAACCGGCTGGACGACGTAATCCTGTTTGACCCGCTGAATCTGGAGGAACTCTCCGAGATTGTGGACCTGCAGGTGAAGGCACTGGCGGCCCGCCTGCGGGACCGCAGGCTGACGCTGGACGTCACCGACGCTGCCCGGGAATGGCTGGCGCTCACCGGTTACGACCCGGCGTACGGTGCACGTCCGCTGCGGCGGCTGGTGCAGCGCGAGATTGGCGACAAGCTGGCCAAGGGCATCCTGGCCGGACGCATTTCCGACGGTGACACCGTGCTGGTTGACCGGCCGGAGGTCAGCAGTGACGAGCTGGCAGATCCCGGGCTGACCGTTCAGGCAGCGGCACCGGTCAGCTAGACCGCATTCGACCCGGAAAAGGGAGGCCCGCCGAAACGGGCCTCCCTTTTCTGTGGTTCTGTGGTTCTGCTGTTTTTCGGTGTTCGCGGGTGAGTTACGGCTGGACGATCAGGGACTCGGTCAGGTCCTCACCGGCTGCCACCACAAAACAGTCCACCCGCCGGTCACCAGCATTCCAGGAGTTCTGCGTCGGGACAGCGCGGTTCAGCTCGAGGTCAGTGTATTTGGATGCGGCGTCGGTGTAGATAACCGAAGAGCAGACTTCCTCTGCCTTTGCTGCAAGGCTGTCGGTGCCCGGGAAAGTATCCGATTCCGCGTAGGACTGGGTGGCCACGAGCTGGGCGTTGTGCGGGGTATCGCAGGTAACCACGGTTACTTCGGCGTTCACGCTCTGGAAGTCCTTAAGGCAGGCCCCGGCCTCCAGGTCAACCGGCGCCACCGAGTCTTCCAGCACCCCGGCTTCACGGTTGCTGTCAGCGATGATCGTTGCCAGCCAGATTCCCAGCAGCACCACAATGAGGATGGACCCCAGCAGGACCAGCATTCGTGTGGTCCGGCTCGCCCCCTTGCTCTGGGCAGCCTCCTCCGCCTCACGGGTACGGCGGGCGCGCCGCGAATCGGCGGGAACGGCGCTGGAACCGGACGGGTTCACCGTGTGAATCAGCCCGCTGTCTTCGGCGTCCTTTTTGGTCATGCTCAGGGAAGCAAAGGAGTCAGTAACAGGGCCTGCGACGTCGGTTTCGTCCTGCTTCAGTACGGAGGTCTGGATTTTGGGTCCAGCGGCCTGTCCGGCCTTGGCATCGGTTTTGCTCGCCGTTGGCTTTTCTTTGCCGGTACCTTCTGCGCCGACGGAACCTGGTGTGGCCTTGTCCTCAGCAGGGGCATCCGGCTTTTTGTCGATGGGCTTTCCGGAAACGGGTTCGCCGTCCTTTCCGGGGGCGGCTTCGCCGGTCTCTGTGTCGTCCGCAGCGGCATCGCCTGCAGCGGCTTCATCGCTCCCGTCACCGTCCGGTGCGCTGTCATCCGTTGGTTCATCGTGGGCTGCGTCATGCGTGGCTGCGCCGTCCGCGGCTGCTTCTGCCGCCGCCTCACCGCCGGCCAGCTCGGAATCTGCGTCTGAAACTTCAGCTGCCGCGTCATCCGTGGCTGCGCCGTCCTCCGCCGGATGCTCAACGGCTGTTCCATCGCCGTTGTTTCCGGTGTCCTCTTCGGCGTCGGCAGCCGGTTCCATGTCCGTGAGTTCGGAAGAGGGTTCCACAGCAACTTCGGTGCCTTCGGGGGCAGGCTCGGAGATGCCTGCCTGCTTGCCTGCTTCAGCGGCTTCCTCGGAAACGGCACGGACTTCAGCGGCGGTCTCAGGCAGGGAGGCTGCCTCAGCTGCCTCGGAGCTGATGGCTGGAGTCTCCAGGGACGGCTCAGCCAGATGCACGTCCTCGGCCGGAATTACTTCCGGTTCCACCACCGCTGCTTCCGCGGTGTCCTCTGCTTCGAAGGCTCCGTCCCAGATTTCCTCGTCACGGCTGCCTGTGGGGGAGAGCCAGGCGGGGGTCTCCGTGTGTGCGGCGAGATCGGGCAGCGGCGCAGGCTTTGCCGCCGCCGTGTCCTTGGAATCGGAGGGTTCAGCCTTTGAAGCGGGCTCCTGGGGCTGAGGCTTGGGCTCGTCTGCCGGTCCGGATGACTTTTTGGCGCCGGGTCCCAGACGGACGGCTGGGCGCTTGGACCCGCCCTTGGAGCCCAGAAGACCCTTGGCGACCAGTCCCTTCCCGCCGGTCGCGGGACGCTTCGCGCCGGCCACCTTGCGGGCGGCCTTGCCGGGCTTAGCCGGTTTGGCTGAACCAGGCGCTTCGGAGGACGCGCCGGCTCCGGGATGCCCGTTTGAGGCTGGCTGCTGGGGTTTGACGACGGGGATGCTCCTTGTGGCGGGATTACTGCGGACCGGGGGTGCAGCTTTGGGCAGGGGCGGCTTGGCGCCGGAACCCTTGCGGGCAGCGCTGCTTCCATTAGGGGCGGCAGGGCGCGGGGACTTGCCGGCCAGGGCTGGTCCCTGCCGGGGTGTCCTCTTTTTATCGCTCATGGTGAACGCCTGTCCTCCCTGTCCAAGGCCGCAAAAGTGTCCTGCGGCATCTGTTCCCCCCTGACTTTAGCGAATATGCAGGTGGCGGCGCAGTACGCACCGTTAGGGCGGAGCGGCTAAAATGGGAAGTTGAGTGCGCCTGCGGGTCCTGAGGGGCACAACCATGCGGGAAAACATGTAACCTGTAGTTACGACAAATTGACCAAATATTCCGGGGCCTCGCTCTCCTGCCCGAGCGACCACCTCCGGATCGACGCAAAAAGGGGGTCACGCCATGGGGCGCGGCCGTCAAAAGGCAAAAGCAACCAAGCAGGCACGCGAGATGAAGTACTTCACTCCTGCCACGGATTACTCAGCCCTGCAGCGCGAGCTGTCAGGACCCTCGAGCCGTCCGTCGAGTCGATATCCCGAGGAACCGGCCGAGCCGGATTACTCGGCGTACGAGGATAAGTACGCAGATCAATTTGGCGATGAAGACGACGACGATGAGGATTCCCGCCGCATCGGCTAGATGCGGGCAGACCCTCAGTCTTCGGCAAGCTAATTGCCCTCCTTCAGCGGATCACCTTCCAGGTGGATCCGCTGAAAGGCGTTAAAGGGGAAAATCTTCCGGTTTCCGTCGTGGTGCCAGCCCGTAACCGTCAACGGCTGCGTATCGCATCCCCTGAAATGACAAGAACTGCCCGTATCAATGTTGATACAGGCAGTTCTTGGTATCGAGCTTAGGGAGGAGCCGCTAGGCGTAGCTTCCCACCAAGCGGACGGCACCGCCGTCGACTCCCTTGGCACCCTGGACGTAGTCGGGGTTTCCGGTCTCCGGATCGCCGGCTGCACCAACCGTTCCCATGGTCCAGGCGGGAACTCCGCGTTCGGCCAGGCGGGCCAGGGCAGCGTCTGCACCGGCGGCGTCAACGATTGCCACCATGCCTACGCCCAGGTTCAAGGTGCGCTCCAGATCCGGCAGCGGAACATTGCCCAGCTCGCTGATCAGCTTGAACACCGGCGGCAGTGCCCACGTGGAACGGTCCACGGTGGCTTCCACGCCCTTGGGGAGCACCCGTGCAAGGTTGGCGGCCAGGCCGCCGCCCGTCACGTGGCTAAACCCGTGGACGCCCGCAGGGGCGTAACGGGCCAGGTCCAGGCAGTCCGCCGCGTAGACGCGGGTAGGCTCGAGGAGCTCTTCGCCCAGCGTACGAGACAGCTCCGGGATCTGGCGCTCCAGCTGCCAGCCGGCGTGGTTGATCACGCGCCGCACCAGGGAGTACCCGTTGGAGTGGATGCCGGAGGAAGCCATGGCAATAACGACGTCGCCCTCGCGCACCCGCTCAGGGCCCAGCAGATCCGCGGCTTCCACTACGCCCGTCGCTGCGCCGGCGACGTCGTACTCATCGACGCCCAGCAGACCCGGATGTTCGGCGGTTTCTCCGCCGACGAGGGCAGTGCCGGCAACTTCGCAGGCAGCGGCAATGCCGCGGACAATGTCCGCGATGCGCTCCGGGACTACCTTGCCGCAGGCAATGTAGTCCGTCATGAACAGAGGCTCAGCGCCGACGACCACGATGTCGTCCACCACCATGCCCACCAGATCGAATCCGATGGTGTGGTGGATGTCCAGGGCCTGGGCGATGGCGACCTTCGTGCCAACGCCGTCGGTGGACGTGGCCAGCAGAGGCTTCTTGTAGGTCAGCAGGCGGGAGACATCGTAGAGCCCTGCGAATCCGCCGACGCCGCCAATCACGGAATTGTTGTGGGTGGCCTTGACGGCCGCCTTCATTAGTTCGACGGCCTTGTCACCGGCTTCGACGTCCACCCCTGCGGAGGCATAGGTGATGGCGTTTTCACTCGCGCTCATACTGCTTCTTTCTTGTCTGTGGGGGTCAGGAGAGTCTCAAAGTCACTGTCCGGTCCCGGGTCGCAGCCGTTGGAGCCGTCGGTGGAGGACTCCAGCAGGTTCTTTCCGAGCCGGTCGGCTGCGGGCAGTTCGATGGGGTACTTGCCGGTGAAGCACGCTGTGCAGAGTTTCTCGCGGGGCTGCTGGGTGGCTCCGATCATCCCGTCCTCGGAGATGTATGCGAGGGAGTCAGCGCCGATTGAGGCGCAGATTTCCTCAACTTTGGCTCCGTTGGCAATCAGCTCGGCGCGGGAGGCGAAGTCGATGCCGTAGAAGCAGGGCCACTGCACGGGAGGCGAGGAGATCTTGACGTGGACTTCCTTGGCTCCGACTTCCCGGAGCATCCGCACAATGGCGCGCTGGGTGTTGCCGCGGACAATCGAGTCATCCACAACCACCACGCGCTTGCCCCTGATCACCGACTCAAGGGCATTGAGCTTCAGCTTGATGCCAAGCTGGCGCAGCGTCTGGCTGGGCTGGATGAAGGTGCGTCCCACGTAGGAGTTCTTGACGAAACCGTGGGCGAACGGAATTCCGGACTGCTCGGCGTAGCCCACTGCTGCAGGGGTGCCGGATTCCGGAACCGGAATGACGATGTCCGCTTCGACGCCGTTTTCGCGCGCAAGCTGGCGGCCCATCTCGACGCGGGATTCATAGACCGATCGGCCGTTGATGGAGGCATCCGGACGCGCCAGGTAGACGTACTCGAAAACGCAGCCGGCAGGCGTGGGCTCTCCGAACATCTGGGAACGGATGCCGTTTTCGTCGATGGCGATGAATTCACCGGGCTTGATTTCGCGGATGAAGCTTGCGCCGACGGTGGCCAGGGCGGAACCTTCGGACGCCACTACCCAGCCGCGGTTCAGCCGGCCGAGCACCAGGGGACGCACTCCGTAGGTGTCCCGTGCCGCGTACAGGGTGCCTTCATCCATAAATACGAAGGAGAAGGCGCCGCGGAGCGTGGGCAGCAGTTCAAGGGCGGTTTCTTCGAGCGAGCGGCCGTCCGTGCCATTGAGCAGGGCAGTGACCAAAGCGGTGTCCGAGGTGTTGCCCTGGGCGATTTCGCCTGCGCGGGGACGGCCTTGGCGGGCCAGGATCATTTCGTAAAGTTCAGCGGAGTTTGTCAGGTTGCCGTTGTGGGCCAGGGCCACCGTTCCGGCTGCCGTTGCGCCAAGGGTGGGCTGGGCGTTCGCCCAGTGCGAGGCGCCCGTGGTGGAGTACCGGCAGTGCCCGATCGCGATGTGGCCCAGAAGGGTGTTCAGGGTTGTCTCGTCAAAAACCTGGGAGACCAGTCCCATGTCCTTGTAGACGCTGATCCGGTTGCCGTCGCTGGTTGCAATGCCTGCGGATTCCTGTCCGCGGTGCTGCAGCGCATACAGACCGTAATAGGTAAGCTTCGCTACCTCTTCGCCGGGGGCCCAAACGCCAAAGACTCCGCAGGCATCCTGCGGTCCTTTTTCGCCGGGCATGAGATCGTGGGAAAGCATTCCGTCACCGCGTGCCATGGAAGTCATTCTCTCACGCCCGCGGGTTTCAAACGGCTCCGGGACAGAGCGTTACGCGGTGGGGGAAGTGCCTGTGCTATTGGGCTCGTCGTCGGCTGCCTCAACCACTGCGTGCTCGGAACGGCGGATGCTGAGGCGGTCCAGGATCAGGGCGGCAATGGAGCCCAGCGCAACACCCGGAAGGGCGAACATAACGGTAAAGAACCCCAGCACCGCTTCGCGGGTGTACTGCGGGTTCTCGTCTCCGGTGTACGCCATGATCAGCGCAACGACGAAGGCAGCGACAACACCCAGCGCCATAAACGGGACGAAGCGGGGAGCACGGCGGATGGTGATCTCGCGGCGCTCGGGGCTGTGCTGCTCGGAAGTCATGTTCAAATTCTACCGTCAGTAGAGATTACGGCTTCCCACCGGCGGCAAACCGGGCGAACAGGGGCAGGCACCCGGACAGGTCGGCACGCAGCCCGGACGCGGAAACCTTCCCGGCAGACACGGCGTCTGCCCAGCTCAGGTCCCCGGTGACCAGAGCGAGCCAGGTGGCGGCGTCGGTCTCGACTACATTCGGGGGAGTGCCGCGGGTGTGCCGGGGGCCCGGGATGCACTGCGTGACGCCAAAGGGCGGCACGCGGACCTCCACGGAGTTCCCCGGGACACGTTCTGCCAGTTCCTCCAGGGTGTACCGAACTGCCGTTGCCGTCGTGTTCCGGTCTGCGCCGCCGGCGGCGGCCGCAGCAAGGGCAGACACACCGTCAGCAGAAGAAATCCTGCGCCGTGCCATGACTAGTCCAGCAGAGCCGTGACCGGTGCAGCGAGCCGCAGGCTGCCCACGGGCTCCCCGCCGCCAAGCACCGGGGGAACAACTTTGGCCAGGACCTTGAAGACGGCGTCGGGATCAACCGCGCCGCTGGCTGCCAGGAGGGTGAGTCCCACCAGGGTGGCTGCGCGGCCGTTGCCGTCGAGCATCTTCAGTGCAACGGACACCCCGGTATCAGTTCCCAGAACGAGGACGCCTTCGGCTCCGCTCTTGGCGAGAATGCCGAGGTCCTCCATCACCACGGTGTTCTCCTTGCCGGCACCGTGCACTGCCCACGGGTAGTCCAGCATGGCGGTGGCCACCGTGGCTGCGCGTGCATCCCCGTGCTTGTCCGACGGCGCTTTGGCCAGTTTGCCGAT
Organism: Arthrobacter sp. BL-252-APC-1A; assembly: GCF_009696625.1. Classification (NCBI taxonomy): domain Bacteria; kingdom Bacillati; phylum Actinomycetota; class Actinomycetes; order Micrococcales; family Micrococcaceae; genus Arthrobacter; species Arthrobacter sp. BL-252-APC-1A. Next base: position 151,447 of record NZ_VULS01000007.1, read on the forward strand.
GCCGCGCGCCAAGCCCGTGAGCGAGACCGCGGCCAGGGGAGCCCCGCAGCCGTCTATGGCCCAGTGGGTGGGTTTCTCTTCGCAGAAATCCTCAAAGACTCCGGCAATGCGCTGCTGCAGCGGATGGGCCGGATCCAGGTAGGTGGCGGTGTCCCAGCCGTTTTCAGTGCATGCCCAGAGAAACGCGGCGTGCTTGCCCGAGCAGTTGAACGCGATGCGCTGCTTGCCCTTGCCGGAACGGATCAGCTCAGTCCGCGCTGCCTCGTCCTGGGGCCAGTCCGCCGGGCACTGCAGGTGGTCTTCAGTGACGCCGGCGGCCTCAAGCATTCCGCGTACGACCTCGGTATGTTCCTTTGCACCGATGTGGCTTGCAGCGGCGAGGGCAACCTGCGGCCCGCGCAGGGGGACACCCGACTGCATGGCGGCCACGGCCTGGAACGGTTTCAGGGAGGAACGGGGGAAGACCGGGGTGGTGATGTCCCCCAGCGCGGTCACCACAGATCCGTCCCCGGAGAGTACGACGGCGGATCCCACATGGCGGGATTCAACGAAGCCGTTGCGTTCCAGGACAGCGAGTTCGACGGCGTCGGCAGCAGTAAAAGTGGCAGGCATACTGCCAGTCTACGGAAGTCCGGCCGAGGGTCCGGGACGGTGTCCCGGGGCGGCGGCGCAGTGTCCCTGGCCGGAAGCAGCTGGAGCCGTATGGATGCGGCTCGCACGGTGAGGCAGAGGGAGCGATGACCGCCCCAGCACCGCCATCGAGGCAGCCTGCCTCACCGCCCGAACCGGCGGGCCGAAGCACCGCCGTCTTTCACTATCCGGCGGCCGAACCCTCAGGGCAACGGGCCCGGGGAAAATCCACGGGGGAAAGGCCGCGTCACGGAGCGGCGGCAGCTTTCAGGGCGTGCATCACAGCCAGTAGTCTGAATCCTTGTGAAGGTTCTCGTTGTTGGCCCCGGCGGCCGCGAACATGCCATTGTCCGGGCCCTGCTGGCCGACCCCTACGTTACGGAAGTCCACGCGGCTCCCGGTAACGCAGGAATCGCGCAGGTAGTGCCAGTCCATTCCGTTAATGCCAAGGATCCTGATGCCGTGACTGCGCTTGCACGTCAGCTGGGATCCGACCTCGTCGTCGTCGGCCCGGAGGCTCCGCTGGCCGCCGGCGTCTCGGACGCCCTGGCCGAAGCCGGTATTCCGGTCTTTGGGCCGTCCCGCGCGGCGGCGCAGCTGGAGGCCTCCAAAGCTTTCGCCAAGGAAGTAATGGCAGAAGCCAACGTGCCAACTGCCATGGCGCGCGTTGCCGCCACTGCCGGGGAAGCAGCCGACGCGCTGGACACCTTCGGCGCACCCTATGTGGTCAAGGACGACGGACTGGCCGCAGGCAAGGGCGTAGTGGTCACCTCCGATCGGGACGAGGCGCTCGCCCACGCGCAGGCCTGTTTCGACGCCGGTGGAACCGTGGTGATCGAGGAGTACCTGGACGGCCCCGAAGTTTCACTCTTTGTCCTCTCAGACGGCCGCCACGTTGTCCCGCTGGCGCCGGCCCAGGACTTCAAGCGCATCTTCGACAACGATGAGGGCCCCAACACCGGCGGCATGGGCGCGTACTCCCCGCTGGAGTGGGCACCGGCGAACCTGGTGGATGACGTTATTGCCCGGGTGGCCCAGCCCACCGTGGATGAAATGGCTTCCCGCGGCACCCCGTTTGTTGGCGTGCTCTACTGCGGGCTGGCGCTCACCTCCCGCGGCCTGCGGGTCATCGAGTTCAACGCGCGCTTCGGAGATCCGGAGACCCAGGCAGTGCTCGCCCGGCTGAAGACCCCGCTGGGCGGCCTGCTGCTGGCGGCCGCCAAGGGCGAACTTGATGTCATGGAACAGCTCAAGTGGGATCCGCGCACCGCCGTCGCCGTCGTCGTCGCCTCCGAAAACTATCCCGACACTCCGCGCACCGGCGACCCGATCCTGGGCCTGGTCGAAGCCGAAGCGATCGAGGGCGTGCACGTCCTCCACGCCGGAACCGCCATCGAAGCCAGCGAAATCGTCAGCGCCGGCGGACGGGTCCTGGCTGTTGTAGCACTGGGCAGCGACCTGACCCAGGCACGGGGCCTCGCCTACACCGGGGTGCAGGTGATCGAACTCGAAGGCTCGCAGCACCGCACGGACATTGCCCTGAAGGCCTCGCGCGGGGAAATCGTCGTTCCGCCGGGAAGCGCCGGTATTGACAACGAACAGGACCTCGCATGAGCACCGCACCGCAGCTGCAGGGCTGGAAGCACATCTACTCCGGCAAGGTCCGCGACCTTTACGTCCCGGAAGGGCCGGACGCCGCACATGACCGGGTGCTGGTGGTCGCCAGCGACCGGATCAGTGCCTACGACCACGTGCTCTCCAGCACCATTCCGGACAAGGGCCGGATCCTCACCCAGCTCAGTTTGTGGTGGTTCGACCAGCTGGGTAACGTCCCGAACCATGTCATTTCCGCTGATGACGGCGTACCGGCTGAGGTTTCCGGGCGGGCGATGATCTGCAAAAAGCTGGACATGTACCCCGTTGAAGCCATTGCCCGCGGCTACCTCACCGGCTCTGGACTGGCGGAGTACAAGCAGTCCCGGACCGTGTGCGATGTTCCGCTGCCTGACGGGCTGGTGGACGGCTCCCGGATCGAACCGGCGATCTTCACGCCCTCTGCCAAGGCGGAGGTGGGGGAACATGACGAAAACATCAATTACGACGCCGTTGTGGCCGCCGTCGGCGCCGAGACCGCAGCGAAGATCCGGGACCTGACCCTGGAGATCTACACCACGGCCGAGGCTATCGCACGGGACCGCGGCATCATCCTGGCGGACACGAAAGTGGAGTTCGGCCTGGATCCGGCCACCGGCCTGGTGACGCTGGGTGATGAGGTTCTGACTCCGGATTCCTCGCGGTTCTGGGACGCATCCCTGTACGAGCCCGGAAAGGCACAGCCGTCCTTTGACAAGCAGTACGTCCGTGACTGGCTGACCTCGGCAGAGTCCGGATGGGACAGGGCCTCCGATACGCCGCCGCCCGCGCTTCCCGCCGACGTCGTCGAGCGCACCCGCGCCCGGTACGTGGAGGCCTACGAGCGCCTGACCGGCAAGAGCTTCGTCTAGCATCTGTCTACGCCGCTGGCCCCGGGAATATTCCCGGGGCCAGCGGCGTCTCTGTCCGGCTTTTGGTTTCAGCGCGAAAAGGTCAGGTGCATAACGCCGTTTTCCGCGGCCTCGGCAGAAGCCCCGTAGCCCTCCTCCAAACCGCGCAGGCCCTCCCAGAGATTGGTTCCCCGGCCAAGCAGGATCGGAGTAACGCCAACGTGGATGCGGTCAACGAGGCCAGCCTCGAGGAACTCCCGGACTACGGTTGGCCCGCCGCCAATCCGCACGTCCTGGCCGCCGGCGGCGTCGGCCGCGCGTTCCAGCGCGTCCTGCGGTGACGCGGACAGGAATTCAAACCGCGTTCCATCCGGCATGTCGATGGACGGGCGCGGGGTATGCGTGAGGACGAAAACGGGGTAGTGGAACGGTGTTTCGTCACCCCACCAGCCTTTCCAATCCGGGTCGTCCGGGAAATTATGCAGCCCGAACATGCCCGCTCCCATGATTTCCGCCCCGATGCCCTCGAAGTAGGCCGCGGCATATTTGTCATCCACCCCCGTGGTGCCGGTGCCGCTCTGGTGCATAACCCGTTCCTGGAAGGTGCGGGTGGCGACGTAGGGTTCCACCAGCCTCGCCCAGTCTGCACCGAACGGGTTTTCCGGAGCCTGGTCAGTAGTGGTGGCATAGCCGTCAAGGGAGATGTTCAGGTCAACGCGGACAGCCATCAGTGCCTCCTGCCCTAGCTGGCTTCGATGTCGGAGAACAGGGCGATAAAAGGCGTATCGGTGGCGCCCAGCTGCTCGAAGAGTTCCCGGGCGACGGGAGCGGTGACGGCTTCTGAAGCGTCCTCGTAAGAATCGAAGTACAGGTCCAGGGTCCGGTAAGCCGGTGTGGGGCTGCCGTTTTCCTTGGGCCAGACTTTCGCGGCTTCATAACGCACCAGATGCGGAAACCGCCGGGCGTTGCTGGCGATCGCCTGGTAAGAGCTTTCAAATGCGGAGGGATCAGCGGGGTTGTAGATGACAAAGGTGATCTTCGTTGGCATTACGTCTCCAGTCCGGTTGGCAGGCCTGAGCGGCGTTGCGCGTGCCTGGCGTTGTGCGGGGGGATTTGCTGGTGGACGAGAGTGTAACCGCCGGGAACGGGATTGGTACCCGCAAAGCGACCCGGGCAAGCGCGGCGGCTTCCGGCAAACCGTGGAGGGACAGCAAAAAGGACCCATCGAAAACCGATGGGTCCTTCTCTGTTTTGGTCGGGGTGACAGGATTTGAACCTGCGACCTCGTCGTCCCGAACGACGCGCGCTACCAAGCTGCGCCACACCCCGTAACCACTGCCTACCGGAAGGTTTCCCTCCCCGCGAAGCAACTTTACAAGTGTACTCGACAACCCGCGGGAGCGCGAAATTCAGCTTCCCGGACAGGCAGCAGCGTTACACCAGCGAGTCCTGCCACGCAGCGTTCAGCGCCGCGAAGCGCCCGGTCCCGCTGGTGAGTTCGGCAGGTGAACCGTCCTCCACCACCTCACCGTCTGCCATCACCAGCACGCGGTCTGCAATCTCTACGGTTGAAAGCCGGTGCGCAATGATCAGCGCGGTGCGGTTCCCCAGCAGTGTCTTCAGCCCCTGCTGCACCAGCCGCTCACTGGGAATGTCCAGTGACGAGGTCGCTTCGTCCAGGATCAGGACGGCCGGATCGGCCAGGAAAGCCCGGGCAAAGCTAATCAGCTGGCGCTGGCCGGCAGAAACGCGGCCGCCGCGTTTGTTGACGTCGGTCTCGTACCCTTCCGGGAGCGACTCAATGAATTCGTGCGCGCCCACTGCCCTGGCTGCCGCTTCGATCTCCTTCCTGGACGCTGACGGCCTGCCCAGCCCAATGTTCTCCGCTACCGATCCGCTGAACAGGAACGCCTCCTGCGTCACCATCACGACGGCGCGCCGCAGGTCCCGCTGGGTGAGGTCCCGGAGGTCCACACCGTCCAGCAGGACCGTTCCGGCAGAGGGATCGTAGAAGCGGGCGATCAGTTTGGCCAGTGTCGACTTTCCGGCGCCGGTCTGCCCAACAAGGGCCACGGTCTGTCCGGCGGGGATATGCAGGTCAAGGCGGGGCAGCACCAGCGGACCGTTCCCGTAGCGGAACTCAACGCCGTCGAACAATACGTCCCCGGACGCCTCGGGAAGGGGTACCGGGTTCTTGGGCGGACGAACGGTGGGAACTTCCTCGAGCAGTCCGGAGACCTTTTCCAATGCAGCCGATGCCGACTGGAAGGAGTTGTAGAACATGGCCATCTGGTCCACGGGCTGGAAGAAGCGCTTGGCGTAGAGCAGCAGCGCCAGCAGCGCACCCACCTCAAGGCCGCCGTCGAGCACACGGTATCCGCCCACCAGGAGCACCACTGCAACGGTGGTGTTGCCAATAAGGATGAGCCCGGGCTGGAAGACGCCGTTGAGGTTGATGGAACGAAGCGTGGCCCTCCGGTAGTCCTCTGCGAGCTCATCGTTCTTTTCCGCGTTGACGGTTTCGCGGCGGAAGGCCTTCACCGCGCGGATGCCGGTCATGGTCTCCACGAAGTGCACAATGAGCCGCGCTGAGCTGACGCGTGAAGCGCGGTAGGCAACCTGTGACCGTTTTTGATACCAGCGGGTCAGCAGGAACATTGGAATGAAGGCAATACACAGCAGCACACCGGTGCGCCAGTCCAGCGCGAAGATGCTGATGGCCACGAACACCATGTACATCGCCCCTGAAGCCAGCGAGCTGATGCCCGAATCCAGAAGCTCCCGCAGGGCTTCCAGATCCGAGGTTTGCCGGGAGATGATCCGGCCGGATGTGTACCGCTCGTGGAATTCCAGGCTGAGCCGCTGGGTGTGCCGGAAGACCCGCAGCCGCAGGTCAAGCAGCATGGCCTGGCTCAGCTGGGCGGTGGACCGCACATAGCCGGCGGTCAGTCCTGCGGCCAGGATGGCAGCAAGCAGGTAGGTTCCTCCCGCTGCCAGCAGCGGGAGGGAACTGCCCTCCTGCAGGGCGGGCAGGGCATGGTCAATTCCGAACGCGATGATTGCCGGCCCGGCTACCCGCGCGGCCTGGGAGAAGACCACCAGGGCGATGGTGAAGATGAACCGGCCCCGGTTGGGGCGGACCAGGGACGTGAGCAGGGACAGCGAACGACGCCGAACGGCCCGGTTCTGTTCCCGGTCCAGGTTCAGGTTGTCTTCACCTGCGGTGCCCACTCCCGCGGGCGGGTTCCCCGGCTCGTTTCCGGCACCCGGAACGGGCGCGCCTCCGCGGCTGACACTGAAGCGGCTCACCGGAGCACCTCGCCTTCGTTCTCATTTTCGCTGTCCAGGTCCCGCGGCTCTGCCGGGAGGCTGGCGATCACATAGCGGTAGTGCTCATTGCCGGCCAGGAGCTCGGCATGGGTTCCGACGGCGGAGATCATTCCATCCTCCATCAGCGCCACGCGGTCAGCGAGGGAAACCGTTGAAGGCCGGTGTGCCACCACCAGTGTTGTGGTGTCGGCGAGGACCTCGCGCAGCCGGTGTTCAACCAGTTCCTCCGTGCGGACGTCAAGGGCCGAAAGCGGATCATCCATGACCAGCACCGACGGCCGTGCAGCGATCGCCCTGGCGAGGGCGATGCGCTGGCGCTGCCCGCCGGAGAGGCTCAGGCCCTCCTCACCGATCAGGGTGTCCACGCCGTCCGGCAGCGAATACACGAACTGGGCCTGGGCTACGTCCAGGGCTTCGCTGAGCACATGCTCCGCCTCGGCTCCGCCGGTTGTTCCTGCTCCGAGCAGGACGTTGTCCCGGACCGAACTGGAGAAGAGGGTGGTGTCCTCGAAGGCCACGGCGACAATGCTGCGCAGCTCGGCCAGGGAGTAGTCCCGCACGTCGATTCCGTCGATCCGGAGGCTGCCGGCCGTGACGTCGTAGAGCCGGGGAACCAGCTGCAGGAGCGTGGATTTGCCGCTGCCCGTGATGCCGACCAGCGCCATGGTTTCACCGGCACGCAGATCCAGGGTCACGCCGTCGAGCACGTCCTTCCGTTCCGGGGCGGCGTCAGGGTAGGAAAAGTGCACATCCCGGAAGGACAGCTGGCCGTGCACTTCAGCAGGCCGGTCGGGCCGTGCGGGATCGGTAATGGTGCGCTTGGCGTCCATGACCTCAAAGTGCCGGTCGATCGCGGTTGCCGCGGTCAACGTCATGGACAGCAGCGGGCCCATGGACTCCACCGGCCCGGCAACCACCGCGGCGGTGGCGAAGAACGCTACCAGCGCACCAATACTCACCTGGCCGTCATTAACGAGCAGTACTCCCAGGACCAGGGACACGGCCAGTGCTGCTTCGGGCAGCAGGGTTACCACCAGGGAGAACTTGGCCAGCGAGTTGGCCTTGTAGACCTCCGTCTGGCGCAGCTCCTCGGCCTGCTCCTGGAACGCGTCGAGCGCCTCCGGGCTGCGGCCAAAAGCCTTCAGCACCCGGATGCCATGCACTGATTCCTCCACCGTGGTGGCCAGATCGCCGGCCTGGTCCTGGCTTTGCCGGGACACGCGGCCGTAGAAGCGGCGGAACCTGAAGCCGTAAATGATGATCGGGATGGCGGCGAGCAGGAACACAACCGCCAGCTGCCAGGCGGTGAAGAACATGATGGTGACGCCAATGACCACCGTCAGCGCCGTGACGATCAGCATCAGGGCACCGAATGCCATCCAGCGCCGGATCAGGTTCAGGTCGCTCATTGCCCGGGAGAGCAGCTGCCCGGAGCCCCAGCGGTCGTGGAATGCCACGGACAGATCCTGCAGGTGCCGGTAGAAGGAAGTACGTAGGCTGGTTTCAACGATTGTGGACGGCGCGACGGCGAACTGCCGCCGCAGGGCCATGAACACCGCTTCCAGAGTCCCCAGCACCAGAACGATTCCCGTGGCCCACCACAGCGCCGTTACTGCACCGCCGGGGGAGAGGTAGGAGTTCACCAGCACCCGAAGCACCTGGGGGATCGCCAGGGCTACGACACTGGCACCGATCGCGCAGAGAAAGCCAAGAAACAGGCGGGGGAGGATCGGCTTGACGTGCGGGTACAGGCGCCCCAGGGATTGCCACAATGATGTCTGCGGGGGCATGAATCCTCTTCGTACTCGAGAGGTCCGCGACTAGGGGGTGCGGGCCGGATACCGCTCAATCCTAGGCCACCCCGGGCACCGTTACGACGCGGCGCACACGAATCGGACTTCCGCACCGAGATGACAGAAACTGCACGAAAGAGGGCGTCTAACGTGCAGTTTCTGTTATCTCGTTACGCCGCGGGAGTGAGCGTGAGCAGGACCGCCTCGGGACGGCAGGCGAAGCGCACCGGAGCAAACCTCGAGGTGCCGATGCCCGCGGAAACGTTCAGCGGAACGGTCCGGCCGTTGTGTTCCCAGTCCGTCAGGCCCTTGGCACGCCAGGTCGGCAGGTCGCAGTTGCTCACCAGTGCACCGTAGCCGGGGATGCATACCTGCCCGCCGTGGGTGTGTCCGGCAAGGATCAGCTGCGCGCCGCCGTCAGTGAAGTAATCCAGCACCCGCTGGTACGGCGCATGCGCGACTCCGATGCGCAGGTGACGGGCCGAGCCCGACGTCGAGCTCCCGGACGGGAAACCGGCGTACCGGTCGCGCTTGAGGTGGGGATCATCAACACCCGAGAAGTCCAGGCGCAGTCCGTTCAGAACCGTCGACTGGTTCCGGTTCGTCAGGTCAATCCAGCCGGCGTTGCCGAACGAAAAGAACATGTCAGCCCACGGCAGCTTGGCAGGGTTCTTGCGCAGTTTCGAGGGCGACGTGAAGTACGTGAACGGATTCTTCAGCACCGGCGCGTAGTAGTCATTGGAACCCGGCACAAAAACACCCGGAAAACGCATGAGCGGCTTGAGGGCTTCCAGCAGCGGAGGCACTGCCTCCTGGTGGCTCAGGTTGTCTCCGGTGTTCACCACCAAATCCGGTTCCAGGTCAGCCAGGGACTGCAGCCAGCGGGTTTTGCGCTCCTGGCCGGGAACATAGTGGATGTCCGAAAGGTGCAGGACACGCATCGGCTTGCTGCCCGGGGGCAGCACAGCCACGGTCTCTGTGCGGATACCGAAAAGGTTCCGTTCAATGAGTGAGCCGTAGGCAAAGGCCGCGGCGCCGGCAGCAGCGAAGCTGCCGGCAGTCCACGCGGCGGATCGAAGGACCGGGGCCACCGGATTGTTAGTCGCCAAGATCAGTCGTCGTTATTCCGGTTGTTGTTGTTGCCGTTATCCCTGTTGTTGTCCCGGGCAGGTGCGCTGGGCGCCGGCCGCGGCGCAGGAGCCTGGCCCACGATGTTGGCAGGCGGGTTGGCGAAGGGATTGGCTTCGTATTGGCCGGGTACGCGCTGGATGAAGTTCTTCCAGGACGGGCCGGCAATCAGCGAGCCGTCGATTTCCGGGTAGTACCGGCCGCCGATCAGCTTGTCGGACATTGAGGTGTTGTTGGCCTTCCAGTTTCCGATCCAGGATGCGGTGGACATGCCGGTGCTGTAGCCCATGAACCACGTCTGGGACCGGTAGTCGTTGGTGCCGGTCTTGCCGGCGATGGGCACGCCTACCTGCAGGTTGATGCCGGAACCGTTGGTCATCACGCGCTGGGTGGCCATGTTCACGCCCTGGGCAACCTCCTTGCGCATGACCTGCTCGCAGTCCTGTTCGGGAACCGGGTATTCGGTACCGTCGCTGCCCTTTACGGACTCCAGCGCACGGGGCTCGCACATTAGGCCTTCAGCGGCGAAGGTCGCAAAGCCCGTCGCCATGGCCAGCGGCGAGGCGTCGCCGCCGCCGCCGAAGGTCGACGGCGGATTCACGGCCAGCATTTCGCGTTCACCTGATGCGCTCTTGCCGTTGTGCACGCCCGCAGCGAAGGCCATCTGCTGGAATTTGCACAGATCCAGCTCGTTGGCCGAAGCCAGGGTGATGGTGTTCAGGGACTGGGCCAGGCCTTCGAGCACGGTTGTGTTGCGGTAGTTCGTGTCCCCGTAGTTAATCGGGGTCCACGGATCCAGGATGGCGTACCGGCCGCCGGGCAGGCAGCTGGCGTTCCAGGTGTGGCCGGCAGGGTAGGTCCGCTTGTTGCCGTTCAGCTGGGCGTTCAGCGTCTTGCCGGAATCCAGCCAGGCTGCAACTGTGAACGGTTTGTACGTAGAGCCGGGCTGGAATCCGCCCAGGCCGTTCAGGAGCTTGTTGGGATCACCGTCCTGGTATGCGTCCACGTTGAAGTTCTGCACGGAGTTTCCGGCTGCCAGCTCCGGGGTATACCGGGTGTTCTGGGCCATCACCAGGATCTTTCCGGTGCCCGGCTCCACGCTGACCATCGAGTGGCCGATCTCCGCATCCGTTGTGTCCGGGTTGGCGGTCTCGTTGATCGCTGCCTGGGCAGCGTTCTGCAGCGTGGGGTTCAGTGTGGTGGTGATGCTGAGTCCGCCGCGGTACAGCAGTTTGGTGCGGTCCTCGTAGGTGGCTCCGTAGCGCTCGTCGTTGAGCACCAGCTGCTTGACGTAGTCGCAGAAGTAGGGTGCCTGTTCGGCGCCGACACACCCGTTGAGGACCGGAGTCAGGTTCAGTTCCAGGTCGGTGGCAACCGCGGCGTCGTGCTCTTCCTGGGTGATCCTGCCCTTTTCCAGCATGGCGTCAAGCACCAGGTTGCGCCGTGCGATCGAGCGCTCCGGGTTCAGCTCGGGGCTGTAATAGGTGGGTCCATTGACGACGCCGGCAAGCAGCGCGGCCTGGGCGATGCTCAGGTCCTTGGCGTCAACGTCAAAGAAGTACCGGGATGCAGCCTGGACACCGAAGGTGGTGCCGCTGAAGGGCACAATGTTGAAGTACCCCTCCAGGATCTCGTCCTTGCTGAGTTCCTTCTCCACGGCGATGGCAAGCTTGACTTCGCGCAGCTTGTCGCCAATGGTCTTCTGCCCGCTGAAGACCACCTCCCCGCCTTCCTGGAGGTTGGTGTCGATGATTACGTTGTTGACGTACTGCTGCGTGATGGTGGAGGCGCCGCGGGTCCTGTCGGAGGTGACGTTGGAAACGATGGCACTGAAGATGCCCTGCAGATCGACGCCGCCGTGCTCGTAGTAGCGGTCGTCTTCGATGGCCAGCATCGCGTCGACCATGTGCGGAGAGACCTGGTCCAGCGTGACCGGCTGGCGGTTCTCCTCATAAATGGTCGCAATGAGGGACCCGTCGTTCGCATAGATCCGGGAGGGCTCAGCCAGCGCTCCCCGCTGCAGTTCAGAGGGCAGCTCATCGAAGAACTGGATGGAACCGGAGGCTGCCGTGCCGGCGGCGGCGGCGGCCGGTACCAGCAGCCCGGCGGCCAGGACACCGCACAATGCGCTCACGCCAAAGAAGGCGACGATCTTGCCCAGAGTGGTAGCAGTGTCAAAAAAAGGGGATTTGCGAGCTGCCATGCCGATCAGTCTACAAGCACGCGCTAGTCTTTGGATCATGAGCAAATGGGAATACTTCATTACACCGCTGCCTTTGCATACCCCCGGAGCCGTGCTGAACATGCACGGTGAGGAAGGGTGGGAGCTGGTGCAGATCACCCCGGCCCCGAACGGTACCGGTTCGGTGGCCTACATGAAGCGGGAGAAGGCCTGATGAGTGCGGCTCCGGAGGCGGTTTCCGCCGTCGAGCAGCGCCTGGCCGAACTCGGGCTGGAACTGCCTCCGGTTGCCGCGCCGGTCGCGGCCTATGTTCCCGCTGTTGTGAGCGGGAACCACGTGTTCACTTCCGGACAGCTGCCCTTTATTGACGGTAAGCTGCCGGCCGCCGGCAAGGTCGGAGCGGCAGTCTCCGCCGAGGATGCGAAGGCCTATGCGGCACGCTGCGCGGTGAACGCCATGGCTGCCATCAAGGCACAGATCGGAGACCTCGACCGGGTCACACGGATCGTCAAGGTTGTCGGATTCGTGGCCTCGGACCCGTCCTTCACCGGCCAGCCCGGAGTCATCAACGGTGCCTCCGAACTGCTGGGCCAGGTCTTTGGCGAGGCCGGAAGCCATGCCCGTTCGGCCGTCGGCGTTGCGGTACTGCCGCTTGACGCGCCGGTTGAAGTGGAAGTGATTGCCGAATTTGCCTAGCGTCTCCACCCGGCATTTCCAGCTGCCGCCCTGGCAACAGGGCGCAGCACAAAGCTGGTTTGAACGCGGCGAGGGTACGCCGCGCAAACCCCGCGCGGCGTCGTCCGTCCTTTTGCTGCGTGACTCACGCCAGGGGGCTGAAACGTACCTGCGTTACCGCCGGGGCGAGAGCCCGCTGGGCAAGATCGCCTTTCCCGGCGGAAGCCTCGAAGCAGCCGACGACGATCCGGTGGCCTGGTATGGGCCGGTACCTGCAGAGTGGGCACGGATGCTGGGGATGGACGATCCGCAGCAGGCCCGCCGGCACGTAGTCGCCGCCGTACGGGAGCTGTTCGAGGAAACCGGGGTGCTCCTGGCGGGCCCGGATGAGGCCACGCTGCTTGAGAGCAACCGGGGGGCCGACTGGATGGCTGCCCGTGAGGGCATTGCCTCCGGGGAGCTGTCCCTTCCGCAGCTGCTTTCCAAGCGCGGCCTGGGCCTGCGCAGCGACCTGCTGCGCCCGCTGACCCACTGGCTGACCGCGGACTTTGCCCTGCGGCGCTTTGACACCCGTTACTTTGCCGCCGTCCAGCCGCTGGGACAGGACACCTCGCTGCTGGAAAGCAAGGGTGTGTGGGGCCAGTGGCGGGTTGCGAGCGACGAGATCGAACGTGCCGCCACAAGTGAACTAGGTGATGAGGTCGGCCAGCCGGACACCGTGGGGCTGACGCTGGAGCAGCTCACCGTACCCGGCGTGCTGCTGATGATCGAAAAGCTGGCTAAGGCCCGCGGCTGCATCGCATACCTGGCCCACCGCCGGGCGAACGATGTGTTCCAGCCGCAGCTGATCGACGCCGGCGGCGCCTACGTCCTGCAGGTCAGCACGGTCGACGCCGCGGAAGGCTGCGGGCAGCGCGGCCGCTGAGACAAGCCAAAACGGCGCCGCCCCCGACAGGGAGCGGCGCCGTTTTTTGTGTCCTTGACTCTAGCGTGAACGCTGGCGCAGACGCTGCACGTCCAGAATGACGACGGCGCGGGCTTCCAGCCGCAGCCAGCCGCGCTGGACGAACTCAGCCAGGGCCTTGTTCACGGTCTCACGCGAAGCGCCGACGAGCTGGGCCAGTTCTTCCTGCGTCAGTTCGTGGGCTACGAGGATGCCGTCGGTCGCGGGCCGGCCGAAACGGTCGGCGAGGTCCAGCAGTGCCTTGGCCACGCGGCCCGGAACGTCCGAGAAGACCAGGTCCGCGAGGGACTCGTTGGTGCGGCGAAGGCGGCGGGCCAGGGCCTGCAGCAGCTGCACGGAAACTTCCGGACGCGTTTCGATGAGGGCACGCAGGTTCTCGTGGCGCAGGCCGGCAAGGCGCGTTTCGGAGACGGCGGTGGCCGTAGCGGTGCGGGGGCTCGGATCGAAAAGAGCCATCTCGCCGAACAATTCGCCCGGGCCAAGAATGGCCAGCAGGTTCTCGCGGCCGTCAGGGGCTGAACGCCCCAGCTTGATCTTTCCGGACACGATGAAATAGAGCTGGTCGCCCTGGTCGCCCTCGCGGAAGACAGAGGCTCCGCGGGACAGATCGACCTCGGTGAGTTCGTCGGTCAAAGCGGCGAAGACATCGTCTCCCAGTGAGGCGAACAAAGGCGCGCGGCGCAATACCTCGATATCCATGAAATCTCCTGTTATTAGTTGTCGCTTGTACTATCTTGCCGCACAGAACGGGCATGTGACAGCCGTAATAGCTTTGTTCGCCCTCGGATGATAAAACGCACCCCCTAATGTGCGCGGGATTACACGGCCCTCGAATCGTCAGTGCCGCCCGTTAGACTCGGGAGGCAAAAGGGCTCTGACCGGCAGCCGCACGTACACGTACACCCATATTGGAGCTCTTTGTGCTCGGATTCACTGTTCTGGACATCATTCTGGGGCTGTCCCTGCTCTTTTACCTGCTGGCAGGCCTGCGGAACGGCCTGGCGGTTACCCTCGGCGGCATCGTCGGGTTTGTTGCAGGTGCCGTTGCCGCGTTCTTCGCAATCCCCCTGGTCTCGAGCTGGGTGCCCGACGAGGGGTGGCGCCTCGCAGCTGTGATCGCGACCGCCGTCGTACTGGTCCTGGTGGGCCACGCGGCCGGGGCCGCCCTGGGCGGTGCGGTCCGTCGCTGGTTCAACTTCGCACCGCTGCGGGCGCTGGACCGGATTCTGGGCGGTGCGCTGAATGTGGTGGTGGCGGCGCTCGTGATGTCGATGCTGGCATTCAGCATTGGAACTTTGGGAATGCCCTTCCTTTCGCAGCAGATCGCCTCGTCGAAGGTCCTGATGGCAATCGACTCGGTGACCCCCAACGCGGTCAAGACGCTGGCGGCGCAGGTGCGTTCGTTCACGCTGGATGAGGGCCTGCCGCGGATTTTTGACAGCGCTGCACCGGAGGCGGTGGAGCTTCCTGCCGAGGGGATCAGCTCCGAGGCGCTGACCGCGGCTTCCTCCTCCGTCCTCAAGATCACCGGCACCGCCTTCCAATGCGGACAGAACCAAACCGGTTCCGGGTTCGTCATTGCGGATGACCGGGTGATCACCAACGCCCACGTGGTTGCAGGGGTCAGCGAGCCCGTGGTCCAGGTGCCCGGAGGCGGTGTGCTGCCCGGACGGGTGGTGCACTTCGACCCGGCACGGGATTTGGCTGTCATCGCCGTCGAGAACCTGTCAGCCGAGCCGCTTGACCTTGGAGAAGAACTTCCCAACGGGACCACTGCTGCCTTTGCCGGCTACCCGGCGGGCGGTCCGTTCCGGCTTCAGACTGCAGTCGTGCAGAACCTCGGCGACGTGTCCGTGCGGAGCATCTACGGAACGTCCCCGGAGGTGCTTCAGGTGTACACCCTGGCGGCCAACGTGCAGCAGGGCAACTCCGGCGGCCCACTGCTGGATATCGACGGCCAGGTGGCAGGCGTGGTGTTCGCCAAGACCACCGGCGACCAGCCGATCGGTTACGCCCTTTCGCTCGCTGAGCTGGCACCCATTGCGGAAGCCGCTCCGGACTACCGCAGTGCGGTCTCGCCGGGGGAATGCATCAGCGAGTAGCTGCCCCGGAGCCCGCCTTGGCGTCCAGGGCAGAGGCGAGGTAGTCCACCGCCATCCGGTAACCGGCCACGCCGGCACCGCAGATTACTACGTCTGCCACTGCCGAGACGTAGGAGTGGTGCCGGAATTCCTCGCGCTTGTGGATGTTGCTCAGGTGTACTTCCACCACCGGCAGGCCGACCCCGGACAGGGCGTCGCGGATGGCCACGGAGGTGTGGCTGTATGCGGCGGGGTTGATGATGATCGCGTCAGCCAGCCCGGGTGCGCCGTGGATGGCATCGATCAGGTCACCCTCGTGGTTGGACTGGATGCAGTCCGCCGTCCAGCCGTGCGATTCTGCTGCTGCGACAGCGGTTTCCTCGACGTCCTCCAGCGTGTCCGTGCCGTAGACCGCGGGTTCGCGGGTTCCGAGCAGGTTCAGGTTGGGGCCGTTCAGGATCAGGAGGTTGCGGGTGCGTTCGGTAGTCATGGGTTCCACTATGCCGCAACGGCTTCGGCGGACTCAGTCTGTGACTGTGCCCGGATCTTCCGGGAAGCGGCGAGGGCGCCGGCGATGGTGATCAGGGACATCAGCGCCAGGACCGCGCCGGGATGCCACCAGACCGCGGAGGTGGCGTCGGAGAAGAGCTGGGTGACTGCCGGAGTAAAGCCTGCGGCGATGCCGGCGAAGCTGTAGGCCAGGGACATGGCGGTGTAGCCGGTCCGGGCCGGGAACAGGTCCGCCATCAGTCCGCCCAGGGCTGCCCAGGCGGCGGTCGGGGCGATGCCGCCGATCAGGATGGTCAGGATGTACAGCGGCTGGTCGGCGATGCTGATCAGGTAGTACAGGGGGAACGAGATGATTGCGGTGGCGGCGGCACCGCCGGCAACAACGCGGGCCGAGCCAACCCGGGTGGCCAGCCACCCGAAGGCGGGAATGGTGGCCAGCTGAAGCACGGAACCCACCAATGCTGCGTTGAGGACCGTGGATTCGGACAGCCCCAGGACGGTGGTGCCGTAGGCCTGCGTATAGGTGGTCATGAGGAAGTACGATCCGATGCCCAGCAGTGCGGCGGCCATGGCAATGACGACGGCGGCGGGCTGGCTGCGCAGGACCTCAAGGACAGGAACACGGGCCACCTGGTGGTGCTCTGCGACGTCCTTGAAGACGGGAGTCTCGTCAATGGCGAGACGGAGGTAGAGGGCCACTGCCATGAACGGGAAGGCCAGGAGGAACGGGATCCGCCAGACACCGGCCTCCATGGCTTCGGGAGAGACCTGGGTCAGGATCAGGAAGGTGGCCGTGACCATGATGGTGCCAACGGGCGAACCGATCTGGGGGATGGCAGCGTACAGGGCGCGCTTCTTCGGTTCGGCATGTTCGCTGGCGATCAGGACTGCTCCGCCCCACTCCCCGCCAACGGCCAGGCCCTGCAGCAGCCGCAGGGCCACCAGCAGGATTGGTGCCCAGACGCCGATCGCCGCATAGTCCGGCAGCAGGCCGATGATGCCGGTGGCCAGGCCCATCAGGACGATGGTGTAAATCAGGGACTTCTTCCGGCCCACCCGGTCACCGATGTGGCCGAACAGCACTGCGCCCAGCGGCCGGGCAACGAATCCCATGCCCAGGGACAGGAATGCCAGCAGCGTCCCGGTCAGGGGATCCACGTCCGGGAAGAACACCCGGTTCAGGATGAGGGCTGCAGCCGTTCCGAAAACATAGAAATCGTAGGATTCAAGCGCTGTTCCAACGAAGGAAGCACCGGCGACCCTGCGGGCCATCACGGAACGCTGGGCGGGGTTCACGGGTGTGGAGGAAGTAGACACAAGTGCTGATTGTGCTAGGTGCCGGGAGCTTTGGCCAGTCGCTGAGTTCAACGTCACTATTTGGGCTGCTGGTCGCCGGTCTCCCGCGCCGAACAGCGTCCCGCCCCGAAAGGACAAAGGCTGGCGTGTCCGGCTCCGCGCCGGCGCCCGCGGCGTTAGGCCGGGCGGTTGGTGGGGATGTGCTGCTGCAGGACGGCGCCGCCGGCCTGGAGCAGCGAATCGCCCACCAGCGCCGGATCGGACACGTAGCCGTGGACCATGGCGCCGTCCCGCAGCATGATCAGCTGGTCAGCCACGAGTCCTGGGTTCTGCGCACCCAGCCTGCCCGCCAGCTCCGCGACCAGGGCGCGGAACCAGTCCCGGTGGCGCGCGACGGCAATACGGACCGGATGTTCGGCCTCCGGGTACTCCGCGGCGGCATTAATGAAGGGGCAGCCGCGGAAACCCGGCCTGCAGGTTTCATCGCCCATGGCCTGGGCCAGTGCCGCCAGGGCACGGCACGGATCATCCGGCAGGTTCCCGGCAGCTTCCCGGATCCGTTCCGACTGCTGGTCGAGATACGCCTCCACCAGGTTGTCCTTGGTGGGGAAGTAGCGGTAGAACGTGACCTTCGTGGTGCCGGCGGCAGCGATGATCTTGTCCGCGCTCACGGCACGGATTCCCTCGCGGTAAAAGGCCTCGCCGGCGGCGGCCAGGATGCGCTCGCGGACAGGCCGCACTGGCGTGGGTGCCAAGGGAAACCTCCTGAAGTAGTTCCGGGCCGGGGCTGGCCATTAGTAGACTTACTAGTTAGTCTACTGCTAGAACGGCGGAACGTCGCCCTTCCAAGCGTCCAGTGTTCCAACCGAAGGAGAACCCGATGAGTGCCCTTTACACAGCAGTTGCCACCGCAACCGGTGACGGCAGGAACGGAGAAGCCCGGACCAGCGACGGCCTGCTGGAAGTCGATCTTGCGGTTCCGAAGGAAATGGGCGGAGCCGGCGGGGCCACCAACCCCGAGCAGCTCTTTGCAGTCGGCTACGCAGCCTGCTTCCACTCGGCACTGAAGATGGTCGCCCGCCAGGCCAAGGCAGAGATCAGCGACAGCGCAGTGACCTCCGAGGTCAGCATCAATCCGAAGGAGGAGGGCGGTTTCCAGCTTTCCGTGGCACTGCACGTGGAGATGTCCGGAGTCGACCAGGCCACGGCAGACAAGCTGGTCCACGAGGCGCACCAGGTCTGCCCGTACTCGAATGCAACCCGGGGCAACATCGAGGTGGAAGTGGACGCCGTCGTCGGCTAGTCGATCCCTTCAACGAGCTACTTGCGCAGGGACTCGGCGATCTGGGACATCACTGTGTTGTCCGCCAGGGTGCTCGAATCGCCCGGCTCGCGGCCCTCGGCAACGTCCTTGAGCAGCCGGCGCATGATCTTCCCCGAACGAGTCTTGGGCAGCTCGGGAACCACCAGGATGTGCCGGGGCTTGGCGATCGGGCCGATCTCCTTACCCACGTGGTTGCGCAGGGTGGTGACGATGTCATCGTCGTCCTTGGCGCTGCCGCGCAGGATCACGAAGGCGACTACGGCCTCGCCGGTGGTGTCATCCGTGGCGCCAACCACGGCGGCCTCCGCCACTGACGGGTGGCTGACCAGCGCGGATTCGATTTCAGTGGTGGAGAGGCGGTGGCCGGAGACGTTCATGACGTCATCCACGCGGCCCAGCAGCCAGATGTCTCCGTCTTCGTCCTTCTTGGCGCCGTCGCCTGCGAAGTACATGTTGTCGAAACGGGACCAGTACGTGTCCTTGAAACGCTGCGGGTCGCCCCAGATGCCGCGCAGCATGGCGGGCCACGGCTCCTTCACGACGAGGAAGCCGCCGGAGCCGTTCGGCACCGGTTCGCCCATTTCATCCACCACGTCCACGGAGATGCCCGGTACCGGAACCTGGGCGGACCCGGGTTTCGTGGCCGTGACACCGGGCATGGGGGCGATCATGTGGGCACCGGTTTCGGTCTGCCACCAGGTGTCCACGATCGGGGCCGGAACTTCCTTCTTGCCGCCGTTTCCGCCGATCACCGTGCGGTACCACATCCAGGCTTCGGGGTTGATGGGTTCGCCCACCGTGCCGAGGACCCGGATGGAGTCCAGGTTGAACTTGCCCGGGATATCCCTGCCCCACTTCATGCAGGTGCGGATCGCCGTCGGCGCTGTATAGAGGATGGAGACCTTGTACTTCTCCACCAGCTCCCACCAGCGGCCCTGATGCGGGGTATCCGGGGTTCCTTCGTACATCAGCTGCGTGGCGCCGTTGACCAGCGGTGCGTAGGTGACGTAGCTGTGGCCGGTAACCCAGCCGACGTCGGCCGTGCACCAGTACACGTCCGTCTCGGGCTTCAGGTCGAAGGTGGCGCGGTGCGTGAAGGCGGTCTGTGCCAGGTACCCGCCGGTGGTGTGCAGAATGCCCTTGGGCTTCCCGGTGGTGCCGGAGGTGTAGAGGATGAACAGCGGATGTTCGGAATCATGCGGCACAGCGGTGTGCTCGCCGCTCGCGGAACCGACGACGTCGTCCCACCACAGGTCCCGGCCTTCGGTCCACTCGACCGGCTCGCCGTTGCGCTTGACCACGACGACGTTGGAAACGGTGTGCCCTTCCTTGACCAGGGACTCATCGACTGCCGGCTTGAGCAGGCTGGGCTTGCCCCGGCGGTATGAACCGTCCGCGGTGACAACGAGCTTTGCCTCGGCGTCGTCAATCCGGCTGCGGAGTGCATCGGCGGAGAAGCCTCCGAACACTAGCGAGTGGACTGCACCGATGCGGGCGCAGGCCAGCATGGTGATGACGGCCTCGGGGATCATGGGCAGGTACACGGCCACACGGTCGCCCTTGGAGACGCCGAGGGACTCGAAGGCATTGGCTGCCTTTTTTACCTCTTCAGTCAGCTCGGCGTAGGTGTACGTGCGGGTATCACCGGGCTCGCCCTCGAAGTAGATGGCAACCCGGTCTCCGCGTCCTTCCTCCACATGCCGGTCCAGCGCGTTGTACGAGGCATTGAGCTTGCCGCCCACGAACCACTTGGCGAACGGCGCGTCAGTCCAGTCCAGAGTCTGGGTGAAGTCTTCATCCCAGGTGAGCAGCTCCCGGGCCTGCCTGGCCCAGAACTCCGGCCCGGAAGCAGCGGCTTCCTCGTAGAGCCCGGGCTGAGCCACGGCGGAGGCTGCAAATTCCGCGCTTGGCGGAAAGCTGCGGCTCTCGTGGTAGAGGTTCTCCAGTGCGTCACCGTGCTGCTTGACCGGAGGCTGTTCAGACATCTCGGACCCTTTCCGTTGGCTTGAACCCGGCGCGGATGCCGGGCTGCGGCCCGGCCGGCGGGGCGGTTTAGCGATGTTGTCCTTACCCTAACGCGGCGAAGCCCAAGGTGTGGCACCGGTCACAACACCCTCCGTGAAACGGGGTAATTATGCGATAAACGGTAGCTCCGGCGCCCCGCCACGGGGGCTTACCGGTAGTCTGTCCTGCTGGCGTTGACTAGGCTGTCACTGAAAGCAAACCGCTTGTGGCGCCGCTGCGGCGGTGCCTCAGCACGGTCGGCGCACCCGCCTTCCGGTTGCTGCTGTCGGAACGGAGACCAGAATGAACCAGCCCCACGTTGAACACGAGGAACGCGCTGCCGCGGAGACCCCCGGCGCGCTGGCATCTGCACCCGGAGCAGGGGTCCGTGCGGTGGCAGGCCCGTTCGGGCTGCGGGACATCGTTGTGGGCGCAGCCGTCCTGGTAATGCTGGTCGGCAGCGTGCTGCCCTTTGCCGTTGCCGGCGGGCGCAACCTGTGGACGGTGTTCAGTCTGTTCTACGTCGGCATCGGGATCATCATGCCGCTGCTGGTCGCCGGACTTTTCGCTGCCCGCCGCCTGGCGCCGTCGGTCCGCCTTCGGGTTGGATCCCTCTCGCTGGACCAGTTCGCATCAGTGATAGCCGTGCTGGCCGCAATCTTCTTCTTCCTGCAGCTGGTCTATGTGTTCAGCATCGGGTCACTGCTGGGATTCATCGGTGCTGTGGCGCTGCTGGCCGCGACGACGTTCGCCCCGCACATCCCTCCTTTCTCCGCCGAGTTCAGCAACCGGACAGAGATTCCGGCACACCCGGTAGCCCGCGATGCGAAGCCGCTCCTGCGCGCACCCAAGCCTGTCCCGGCGCCCAAGCCTGAGAATGCAGGCGGACCCTCGGGTGCAGGTCCTGCGGGCGCGTTCGGTCAGCCCGGCCCTTCTGCCGCCGGTCCTGCAGCAGCCGGCCCCGCAGCAGCCGGCCCCGCAACCGGTGCCCAGCGGCCCGTGCAGGGTGCTCCCGCCGGGGCGCAGCAGCCGGGTACGCAAAGTGCTCCAGGCTCCGAACCCACTGCAAACACCGGCACACAGCCCGCTGCCGGACGGCCTGCCGGGACCGGAGCGGGCGCGGCCGCCGCTGGTGTTGCCGCTGCAGGTGCCGCTGGTGCTGGCGCTGGTGCGTCATCCGCTGCTGCCGGAGCAGGCGATTCCGCCACAGGAACCCCCGCTCCAGAACCTTCCGGCAGCGCCCCCGAACCAGGTGCTCCCGAATCCGCGGCCGCCGAACCCGGTGCCCCCGGATCCAGGGCCCAGGAACCCCGTACCTCCGCCGGAGAAGATCCGCTGCCGGCAACCACTGTGAACCCGGCCGTCCGGGGAGGGGCCCCGGGTTCGGAGCAGCCGGCCCCTGAATCGATTTCGGCTACCCGGGAAGAGAACGAGAACGTCGTTGAAGCCTTCTGGTTCGCCGTTGGCACACCCCGCCAGATTGTCGACGAGCGGACCGGACTGCCCCTGTTTATGTTCTACCCGGGCGACTGGGAACTCGGCCTGGAAGACCGCGGCCACGAGTTCCTGGTGCAGGACAAGCGGACCGGCCGGATCGGCGTCCTGCGTGACCTGACCAATATTGAGCGCGTCAGCGACGACAGCTCCGGCCACTAGATCAACACCCGATGCCCCGGCGCCCTGACACTGTTCAGGCGCCGGGGCATCGTTGACTGCGAAGGACACGACCTGACATGCCTACCGGCAACGATGCCTCCCAGCTGGCCCTGAAGCGACGGGCCCGGAAGATCAACCGCCTGCTTGGGGAGCTTTACCCCTATGCAGTGGCCGAGCTCGACTTCACGAACGCCTTCGAACTGCTGATCGCCACGGTGCTCTCCGCCCAGACGACTGACGTACGCGTCAACGCCGTCACCCCAGTGCTCTTCGCCCGGTACCCGGATGCCCGGGCGCTTTCGGAGGCGAACGAGGAGGAGCTGCAGGAACTGATCCGTCCCACCGGTTTCTTCAGGGCCAAGTCGGCAGCGATTAAGAAGCTAGCCACCCAGATTGTGGATGATTACGACGGCGAAGTTCCGAACAGGCTCGAAGACCTGGTGAAGCTGGCAGGGGTCGGCCGGAAGACCGCCAACGTGGTGCTGGGCAACGCTTTTGGAGTTCCGGGCATCACGGTGGACACCCACTTCCTGCGGCTGTCCCGCAGGCTCGGCTGGACTGGGTCGAAAGACCCGGTAAAGGTTGAGCAGGACGTAGCCGAGCTCTTTGAACCCAAGGACTGGACGCCGCTGTCCAACCGCGTGGTGTTCCATGGCCGGCGGGTTTGCCATGCCAAGAAGCCCGCGTGCGGTGCGTGCGCCGTCGCGCAGCTCTGCCCCTCCTACGGCGAAGGCGAAACGGACCCGGACAAGGCCCGGAAGCTGCTCAAGTATGAGCTGGCTCCCGGCCGCGAAGATCTCCTGGCCCGCATGATGGCCTCCGAAACCCGAGCCCAGCTGCGGGCTGCCGGCTACGGACTCGAAGCATGAGCGCACAGGCGCAGCTGGAAGTATTCGGGAATCTGGTCAGCGCCGGGGGCGGGGACTACGGACGCGACCTGCGTTTTCTGACCCGCGCCGTCGATCCGGCTGTTGCCCGCGAAGCCGCGGTCCTCATCCTCTTCGGCGTCCTGGACGAACACCCTTCCCGATTCCACTCCGAGGCGATCCCCGATGACCTCGATGTCCTGTTCGTGGAGCGCGCCTCGACCCTGAATGACCACCCCGGTCAGGTGGCCTTCCCCGGCGGGGGCGTGGACGCCTCCGACGCTGATGTGGTTGCCGCGGCGCTGCGCGAGGCGAACGAGGAAACCGGACTGGATCCGAGCGGCGTGCGGGTGCTTGGCACGCTGCCGAAGGTGGGCCTGCCGGTGAGCAATTTCCTGGTAACCCCGGTTCTGGGCTGGTGGGACAAACCAACGCCGGTGGACGTTGTGGACGAGGCCGAGTCTGCCTCCGTGTTCCGGGTCCCGGTGGCTGATCTGCTCAACCCCGCCAACCGCCGCACCACCGTGCTGCGCCGCGGCGGACAGGAGCACCGAGGTCCTGCGTTCCTGGTGAACGGTGTGGTGGTGTGGGGCTTCACCGCCCTGCTCCTGGACGAGGTGTTCAACCAGCTTGGGTGGACCCTGCCCTGGGACGAGGCGCAGGAGATGGTGCCGGAGGTTTAGCTACTTCGCCTCGGCATAGGAGTCGACGGCGGCGCAGACCACCGGGAACTCCAGCGGGATCTTGCCGAAGAGCAGGTCCGTGGCCTCGGCTGCGGCTTCGGTGACGATCGCTTCGGCTTCAGCCACCCGTCCGGCCGGAACGTGCAGCATCACTTCGTCGTGAAGGAAAAACACCAGCTGTCCCGCCGGTGAGGTGCCCGACGCCGCCCGCAGCCGCCGTCGTATTCCCGCCAGCCAGCAGGTGGCCCACTCTGCCGCGGTGCCCTGCACCACGAAGTTTCGCGTGAAACGGCCGCGCGAACGGGCCAGGTTATCTGCCCGCCGCTGCTCTTCGGCGGAGGAAGTCCGCTGCGAGGCCAGCCAGGCCCCGGATGCCGGGGGAGTGCTGCGCCCCAGGCGGGTGGATACCGTTCCGCCCGTCTCTCCGGTGCGTGCGGCGCGCTCCACGACGGCGATCGCGCGGGGGTAGCTGCGGGTCAGGACGGGCATCAGGCGGCCGGCTTCGCCGCTGGTCGCCCCGTACATGGCGCCAAGCATGGCTACCTTGGCCAGTGAACGGTCGCCGTTGAAGCCCTGGTCAGCAATGCCCTGGTAGAGGTCCTTGCCGCGCGCAGCAGTTGCCAGCGCTGAATCCTGGCCGAGGGCGGCCAGTACCCGGGGCTCGAGCTGGGCCGCGTCGGCCACCAGGAGCTTGTGGCCGGGGTCTGCGCGGACGGCGTCGCGGACGTTCCTGGGGATCTGCAGGGCTCCGCCGCCGCGTGAAGACCACCGGCCGGAGACCACGCCGCCCACCACGTACTCGGTGCGGAACCTGCCGTTCTCCACCCAGTCGTCGAGCCAGTTCCAACCGCTGGCCGAGAGCAGCCGGGCCAGTTTCTTGTAGCGCAGCAGCGGATCAATCGCGGGATGGTCCTGCTGTTCCAGTTCCCAGGTGCGGGTGGTTCGGACTTCGATGCCGGCGCGGTGCAGGGCCCGGAGCAGTTCCTGCGGCGAGTCGGGGTTGAAAGACGGGTTGTTCAGCTTGGCCCGCAGTTCCGCGACTGCGGCTTCGAGTTTGGCCGGCCGCTGGCCTTCGGGAGGGCGCGGGCCCAGCTGTTCCACCAGCATGGCTTCGTGCAGGTCCCGGCGCCAGGGCATGCCTGCGTGCTCCATCTCGGCGGCAACCAGTCCTCCGGCGGACTCGGCGGCCAGCAGGAGGGCGAGCCTGCGCCGTTCCGGACTGCCGGCAACGGCGGCGAGCTGGTCCTGGAGTTCTTCGGCGAGTTCCTCCACCGTGCGGCACTGCTGCCGGGCCCGGGGATCCAGTGAGTCCGCGCCGTCGAGTCCTTCGAACAGGGACCCCTGATCCTGGGCAGGCGGCAGGGGCAGCAGCTGCCGCGGCGCGAGATCCGGTTCGTCCTCCGGCCGGTGGGTGCGCAGTTCCTTGATGTAGGGCGTCTCTGCGGCGAATTCCGAGTTGCGCAGGATCTCCCGGGACAGAGTGAGGTCGTGGCTGCGATCAACAGTGATCCCTGCGGCCAGGAGCCTGCCGTAGGTCTCCCGGGTACGGTCCCAGACCCAGCGGACACTGCCTGCGGCGGCTATACGCCGCGCCAGCTCGGAGCCGGTTACGACGGCGGCGGGTGCGGTGGGTACGCCGGAACCATCCGTCTCCTGCAGCATCCAGTCGCTGGCTTCTGCAGGCCCGCCGCCATTGCGGTCAGCCGTTTTTGCCGGAACCAGGACGATGTACACCCTCCTATTCTGTCCTGCGCCGGTGACGTTTCCTGACGCACCGCCGCTGCACCCCTCCTCCACTCCCTGCCCCTGCACTGTTTCCGAAGGCGCGGGCTCAACAACGCCCGGGTTTCGCAGCCTCTGCACGGGCCGCAGGGTGGAGTCTGTGGCCATGACCGACACATTGTTCTGGCGTCCCGGCCCGCAGCCGCGAGAGGCACAAGTTACGTCAGCAGCCCTCCCGCCGGACGAAAGTGTTGTGCTGGTACGTCCGGCGGAGCAGCAACTGCAGGATGAGGTGGCACGGATTTCAGTTGCTGCCGGGGTGGACCTGGTGCTCGCGGAAACGCTGGCAGAAGCCGAGCAGAGCCGCCCAGGCATCGTGCTGGTGGACCGGCTTGGCCTTCGCGGAACCGGGGGAGCAGGGCTCTTCACCCGCCGTGGACCTGAGACGGTCTGTGTTGGGTACGCATCCGACCAGCCATGGACACAGGCAGCTCAGGCAGGAGCCGACCGTGTGGTGGTGCTGCCGGAAGGCAGCGCGTGGCTGGCGGAATACCTTGCACGCAGCCATGGACCGGCGGGGCGTGTCATCGGAGTCGCCGGAACCTTTGGCGGCTCCGGTGGGTCCACCCTTGCCTGTCTGCTGGCCCAGGAAGCTGCGTCTGCAGGCCACACGGTCCTGCTTGCCGACGGCGATCCCGCGGGCGCTGGTCTGGAGCACCGTCTGGGGGCCGAATACACTTCGGGGCTCCGGTGGCGGGACCTGGCAGATGTGCGGGGGACAGTGAACCCGCAGCAGCTCGCCTCGGCCCTGCCCGGCATCGGGTCCTTCTCCCTGCTCGCGCATCCTGCCGGAGAGGCCCCGCCCGGGCGCCTGGGGCTGGAGGTGCTGCCCACGGTGCTGCAGGCGGCGCGGGGCAGCTACGGGTTGACCATTCTGGATCTGGGAACCAGCCCGGCCCCAGGCTCACCCGCACTGGAGCAATGTGATGCCGTACTGGCGGTAGCTGCGGGACAGCCCGGGCGGCTGCTCTCTGCACGGTCCTGGTATGCGTCGCTGGGAGACCGCATTCCACCGGTATGGGCAGTGGTCAGGGGACCAATGGCTGAGGGTCTTGACGAAGTCCGAGTGGCAGCCCTCCTTGACCTGCCACTGGCTGGTTATCTGCCCTGGGCCCGTTCGCTGAACTCCGCCCAGGATGACGGGCAGCTGCTGCGGGTACGGCGCAGGAGACTGCGGCGTGCACTGGCCGGCATCCTGGCGGCACTTGATCCGCTGACGGCGCCATGACCGGCCGAAGGGTGCATCGGGGCACGGCTCCGGCTGCCGCGCCCCCCGGCTACGGTGCCGGCCTGGTGACCCAGGTCCGCGCCGACGTCCTGTCAGGGGATACGGCCGTCACCGGTGCTTCACTGGCGCAGGCGGTACGGGCCAGCGGACGGCTGCTCGGCGCTGAAGGAGCACTCCGCGCCGTGGACCGGGTCCGTGCGGATCTGCAGGGACTGGGTCCCCTTCAGCCTCTTCTCGCGCTTCCGGGCCTGACGGACATCCTGGTCAATGGACCTGAGGAAGTCTGGACAGACACCGGCCAGGGACTGCAGCGTGCCGGGATTCGCTTCGGTTCGGACACCGAGGTCCAGGCCCTGGCCTCCCGGCTGATCGCGGCCGGCGGACGGAGGCTCGACGACAGCTGCCCCTGCATGGATGTGCAGCTCGGCAGCTACCGGGTGCATGCAGTGCTGCCGCCGGTGTCCACAGGCTCCACGCTGCTCTCCATCCGGCTGCGATCTCCGCGCAGTTTCCCGCTTGAAGCGCTGGAAGCCGGAGGCATGCTGGACGGTGTTAGCGCCCGGGTTCTCCGCGACATCGTTGCCGGCCGGCTGAACTTCCTTATCAGCGGTGCTACCGGAACAGGCAAGACCACCCTTCTCTCCAGTCTGCTTTCACTCAGTGACCCCGCAGAGCGAATCGTCCTCATCGAAGACGCCGCCGAACTGGACCCGGCACACCCGCATGTGGTGGGACTTCAAAGCCGTCACACGAACGTCGAGGGCGCGGGGAAAGTCGATCTGCCGGACCTGGTGAGACAGGCGATGCGCATGCGGCCGGACCGCCTGATCGTCGGCGAATGCAGGGGCGCAGAAGTGAGGGAGCTGCTGGCGGCCATGAACACCGGGCACGACGGCGCAGGCGGCACCATACACGCCAACTCAGCGGCTACCGTACCGGCGCGTCTGGCTGCGCTGGGAGCCCTGGCCGGCATGAGCCCCCGGGCGCTGGCGATGCAGGCGGCAGGGGCGCTGGACGCGGTCGTTCACTTGGAACGTTCGGCGGAGGGCCGCCGCGTAGCCGGAATTTCCGTGCTGACGACTTCCACGGAGGGCGGGCTGCTGGCTCTTCCGGCTTTGTCTTTGAGTTCCGGAGGAATGCTGCGGCGGGAAGGGTGGGAACGGCTCGTGATGAGGCTGGAAGCGAAAGGGAGACGGTGATCTGCACAGGGACAGGGCTCCGGCAGCCCGCGGTATGAGCGGGGCACTGACAGGGCTGCTGCTGGCAGCGGCCTGGACGCTCCTGCTGACCCGTCCCGGGCAGGTCCTGGTAGAGGGGAAACGTAAGAGCATTGGGCACACCCCTCCGGCCGGCCGACCGGGGTCCCGCGGGAGGAGCCGGTTAGCGGGATCCGGGTTTCGGCCTGGAATCCGGGCAATGAAGCAGGACGAGGCGCTGCACCGGCTGCCGCTGCTGGTTCACCAGCTGGCGGGTCTTCTGGCTGCCGGACGCACCCCGGCTGATCTCTGGTCAGATGCAGCAGCCCTGAGCCGGGACGGGGGTGACGCCGACACCGCGGGCGTCCTGGAGTCAGCTGCGCGCGCAGCCGAACTGGGACTAAGCCCGGTATCCGCGCTCCGTGATGCAGCCCTGTCGGCGCGCGGACTGGAGGCTTCAGTGTGGAACGATCTCGCAGCGTGTGTACATACCGCCGAGCACAGCGGTGCTCCGCTGGCAAAGATCCTCGCCCGGTACGCCAAGGGGCTGGAAGGCTCACTGGATTCCCGGGCAGCGAGGGCGACAGCTCTGGCCGGGCCGAAGGCGACAGCCCGTCTGCTCACCTGGCTCCCGGTCGGTGGACTTGGACTCGGCTACGCCCTGGGCGCGGAGCCGCTGTCAGTGCTGACGCAAAGCCCTGCGGGCTGGGCTGCTGCGGGCACCGGAACTGTGCTCGCTATCGCGGCGCGCATCTGGTCAAAGGTTCTGGTGCGGCGGGCAACTGGCTCGGAAATGCAGTGAAGAGCGTGGAACTGCGATGAGCGGGCTGGCGGTCAGCATACTTCTGGCGGGCGCTGCAGCGGTGCTCTGGGGGATCAGCGGTACCTCGGTCCCCCGAGCTGTCCGGCACAGTTTCACGGGCCGTCATCCGTCGGACGGCGGCGCCCGCGGGGATGCTGGACGCGGCGTCTCAGATCCCGCGCTCATGCTTGACCTCATGGCCGCGATGCTGACGGCAGGCCGTCCCCTGCCTGCCGGGATGCGTGCACTCAGCGAGGTGGCCGAACCGGGACTCGGACGGATCCTCGCTCGTGTAGTGACGGCCCTGGAGCTTGGAGCGGGCTGGCATGAATCCTGGGAACTGGTGCTTCGGGCCGAAGAAAGCTCCGGACGCGGTGCCGCCGTCAGCGTCCCGGCAGCCGAAGCATTACAGAGTTCCCTGGCGTTCGCGGCTACCAGCGGAGCACCGTCTGCCGCCGTGCTTCATGCCCAGGCTACGCAGCTGCGCCGGCGGAAGGCCCGCGAAGCGGAACGGCGTGCAGCGTCCCTGGGTGTCCACCTGGTGCTCCCGCTCGGACTCTGCGCCTTGCCGTCATTTATCTGTCTGACGGTTGTACCTCTGCTCCTGACGCTTCTGCCCTCGTTCTAGATCCGTTGCTCCTCCACAACGGCTGCGGCTTGCAGGACTTATCCAGAACACGGGGCCAACCCGTGGGGCCTGCAGCGACGAGCGGCCAGAATCGACGCAGCGTCCAGGAATGAGAGGCTCCCGGACGCACATCATCCAATTACACAGCACCACAAGGAGCACCCTATGTCTGTCATGCCGTATGACCCTTCACCGCTGTTCACGGGAGACCAGGAAGGCCCGCGGTCAGAGGCCGTTCAACACCCCGCTGACCGGACCGTGGATCAGGGCGCTGCCGTCCAGACGAGGACAGCAGAGCCGGCGGCGGCGTTGGAGCACACCGCCGGAACCCGAGGCTTCGCCCTGGCCGGTCAGCCACGCACCGTACCTCCCGGGCCGGAAGCCGAGGGCGGAGTTCCCCTGGCACGGGTGATACCGCTGCGCCCCAGGCAGCAGGCTAATGACCTGCAGGACCGCGAAGCGGGCATGGCGACTGCTGAATACGCGATCGCCACCCTTGCGCCCGTGCATGGACAAAAGCGTACTTCGGCGTAGGATGTGACGCATGTCTCCCACAACGGCCCCTCGTCCTCGCATCGCCATTTACGCTCGCCAATCAGAGGACGTCGATCAGGGCATCGTCCAGCAGCTGGATGATTGCCGGAAGGAGGCAGTCCGGCGGAATTGGCGGGTAGTGGCCGAGTTCCGGGACAACGATACCGGCGCCAGCAAAGCCCGTGGACCGAAGACGGACTGGTCCAAGATGCTCCAGGAATTTGATGCCGGTACCTTCGACGTATTGCTGGTGACAGAAACATCGCGGCTTACGCGCAGCCTCACCGATGTCCTCGACGTATGTCCTCCCCGCCGCGACATGAGAGTGGTCGTAATTCGTGAGGGCATCGACACTGACATCGATGACTTCATGCTCAAGCAGCTCGTGCTCCTCGCAGAACGTGAGGTCAAGATCAAGGCCGCGCGTGCAGCCCGTTACGCCGCAGAGCGCCGAAAGGAAGGCCATCCGAGCGCAGGGTTGACACCGCACGGATACCGATGGGTGCCGGCATCCGACCGAGGGCTGATAAACAGCCGCTACGCCATAGATGAGCCTGAAGCTTCCGACGTTCGCAGGATCTTCACCGAGTTCCTGGCAGGGGCACCGCTCGGACAAATTGCTCGCGATCTCAACGATGCCGGTCGGTCAACAAGGAGGGGAGCACGGTGGCGGTCCGACCTCGTACGTCGAATCCTCATGAATCCCTTCTATGCCGCCCAGCTGCCTCCAGCCCAGCCCACCGGGAAACACTCCCTGGCGAACATCGACCTTGAGGCATGTACTCCCGGCGCGTGGGAGGCCATCGTGGGGCTAGAACAGTTGATCGCAGCTCGTGGGCGACTGGTTGGTGTCAAACCTAATCACAACGGCACCGCCCGCAGGTGGCTGCTCTCCGGACTGGCTGTCTGCTCCGTCTGCAGCGAACCCGTTCGATCAGCGCGCGGCAGGACGCATCCTACAGCCCGCAAGGACGGCAGTGGCACCGCTCCCAGCCAGCTCTATCACACCTACAGATGCGTAAACGGCCACTTCATGCGGAATGGGGACGTCATCGACGACTACGTCGCCGCCATGTGCGTCGCCCGCTTGTCGGAGCCCGATGCTGTGACCCTGCTAGTTGCCCAACCTGATGGGGAGGACATCTCCACGCTGCACAACCGTCGCGACGCACTTCGAGCAAGCCGAAAGAACGTCTTCAGACTTATTGATGACGACCCCGCCCGGCTTGCGGACGCGGAAGATCGGCTCAATGATCTGGAAGGCCAGCTGAGGACACTTGACGAGGAAATCACCAGGGTCACCAGCCGGAATCCTTTTGCCGATTTGGTGGGTGTCGAGGATGTCCGAGCCTGGTGGGAGTCAGCTACTCTCGCTCGTCGCCGGTCCGTCGTTGACTTCCTCGTGAGCGTGTCGATTCGTCCTGTCGGAAAAGGGCGACGCATTGCCGATTGGGGGGCTGTCGCGGATAGTGTCCGTCTCACGCCGAAGATTTAGGTCGCGACGGATGCATCCAGCGTCGTCCCCGAGAACGCGTCCGTCGGTGAGTGCCCCTGCTGTGAATTCCGGGCCGTCATCATGCCGGATGCAGGCCGGTTCAATGCTGGTCTCCGTGATGATGACCGCCAGCATCGCGACCCCATTGTTGGCCTTGAAGGACCGGCAAGGGACGATCGTCAGCTCAGGGCGGGGTTATTCATCGATGACGTTGTTAGATGACGTTGATAACTGAACACGGCACCGCACGTGGTGACATCGGACTGGAAATCGAAGCTGCGCACAGGCATCTGATACTCCGCTGACAACCGCTTTTCCTCCCGGTGCATCGTTTCTCCCTCTCCGCGGGCTACACGTCAGCTCATCCGGGCAGCGTCACCCTTCGGCGATGGCAGTGGGTGGATACGCCAGGAGATTCCGGTCACACGGAAGACAAGTCCTCTACGACAGCGAATCCCAGTCAAGGCAGAGGTGCCCGTCGCAAGACCAAAACCGCAGACACTGGGCGGCCTAGAATGCGAAACGGTCGAAGAGTCGTGGGTGATGTTGTCGGTCATGCACCAAGAGCTCCGATGCGCCCTGCAACTGCCGACGGAGTCAATCACAGTTATGGTCGGATCCACAGAAGTCTGAGAGTACCTCCCATGAAGGACTCGCGCTTGTCAATGGGGGATGCCAGCATCGCCCATCTTTCCGTTAATCTCTAGCATGGGGTTTGATCTTGACAAATTATGCAGTAAAGTCACCAAAATGTCGACAGCAACGACGCTGAGACTATTCATAAAAATTGGGGGAAATAATGTCTTGGAGTTCCATGGTGACCGGCAGCATCACGGCCGCAACATTGTCAGTTGCGCTGCTGGCAGGTGCTGCGCCCGCACAGGCGAATCCTGATGGAGTGCATGCAGCAACAGACACTGAGATGAACATTGAACAATTTGGCGAGAGCTTTGTTGAGAATCTTCCAGCATCCGAGGTGAAGAAGTGGGAAGCTCTTAGCGCCGAGCAACAGGCTGAGGTAATTCATGTGCTGTCAGACCCGAGGGTGGACAGTATCTCCACCACAGAAGATGCGAAGGAAATATCGCCGCTGCTCGATTATGAAGAGGTAAGCGTCCCTGCGACATCACTGGGAACTCTAGCGGAACGCGGCGCGACTACAATGGCAACAACGCGGCGAAACGCGTGGACTGAAGCGTATTGGACGATTCTCGGTCTCCGATATGCGGAGGTACGCACGACTGTTAATTACAACACCAGCGGTGGCCGCGTTGTGTCTCACAATGCATGCTATGCGAACTACACAAACCACGTGCCGCTGCGCACTATCCAGGGAACGAGCTACACTATATACGGCAATGGAAAACTCACGTGTGAGACAGCATGGTCCATCGCTCGCCCCCTCCAGCAGACCCAGTACGGGTATCAGGGCATTAGGGTCAACGGCTATGGAAACATCGAAGCGACTTGGAACCCATAAACATGTTTGAGCTTAATGGACTTGAAGTATTCATTACTACAATTTGGATTACTGGCGTCGTTGCTGCCCTGTTCCTATTTGGGAGAGACCGAACTGCTCAGACAATATTGGCGCTTCTGGCGGCTGTGTTCGTCCCCGTGATCGGAAGTCTCGTGGCGCTGGCTCTGGCTGTCCATAGTTTGCGGTCAAAGGCTGATGACCGGCGCAGAGAATGGCATGCCTGAAAGAGCTGAGCAGGTACCCCTTCGGACGTTCCTGACAGTCCACCGACTCTGAAAGCAGCATTTGCCGAAGGTCAGGTTGCGGGTGCGAATCCAATCTAAGTTTGGAGAGGGTCGTCCAACGCTGGGCGGCCCTCTCGCATGATGGACGTCGAACGTCGCCCCAGCCGATCAAGTGGGGCTCTTCACGGTTACCGGGGAATGATCTGTTGAGATGAACGCTCATGCTGCCATCCGGGCCGCACTCTCAAGAGGATATGCACTTTGTAGTTTTCCAAACTTCGACTGCCTCGCGCGGTTCCCTTGATCCGTTTATTGCGGTGTATTGGTTTCGACCCTCGCGGTAGTCGCACCAGCAACGATGAGAACTTCGATCTCGGCCCATCAACGGCAACGGTCCGGTAGAGCCTATTAGTTTCCGGCATCCCAGCGCGAGCCACGGCACCAGCAAATGCGTTCTTAGCCGCCGCGTCCTCGAGGGAACCGGTGATCAGCAGGGTTCGGAGCTGTTCCTTCATCTACCAAGCAGCTTGGAGGCTGCCGGTGGGATCATCGAGGGAGAACACTCCATTTAGCTTGTGCCGGCCTCGTTCGGAGAGGCTCTTGTCCGCGTTCAGCTGCAGCAACCGGGTCCGTTACCCTGGCCTGCCGGACTGCGGTGTGAGCATGTCGTTGGCCAACATCGTTATGTGGAACAGATCCACCGAGACTGCGGTTCTCGGCAGCCACAACCGCAGCGCTTTGTGGGGAGCCGCGGACGGGTCGATCGCCACGCCCTGCCCTGCTGGGCATCGGCCGATTTCGGAATGATTTCCGTAATGATTTAGAACAGTATCTCCGTCCGTACGCGGCAGGAGGTCACGGGTCCGTTCCACGAGACGTGATGGGCTCCTGCACCATGCACGGCTAACACATTCCCCGAAATGCTCTGCAGCACGTTCCGGACGGTCACTAGCGTAAGCGGAGTGACAGCGATTTGGCCTGGGGGTGGGGAGGCCGTCACGTCAGCGGATGGGATTGGACGCCTGTGACAACGTCGCAGGCGTCTGTCCACGACGGGCGACAGTCCGAGTGGGTTACTGGTGCCACTCGCGTCAGCGATGGCTCCAGGGGCACCCCAACGATGCGCAGCATTGGTGGGGCAAGAGAGCGCCAGCGAACGCAGTAGGGGCCCGGAGCGCAGCGGAGGGTGAGGTCGCGCAGTGACCGAATTCGTGTCGGCTGTGCCGACCACCGAAGCGAAGCGAGGTGCCACGAACCCTTATGCCCTTTCTCTTCTTTCCTCACGTCTGGAGCTTTAGCGGAAGACTGAGGAGATTTCTGTTGGTGTTTCAGAGGAAAGTAGCGCCTACCACCTGCTTCCTACCCGACCATTTATGGTTCCTACTCGTAGGAGGGAGGGTAGAGGTGGCGCTAGTTTCCGCGGGTTTTGGGCCTTTTGCTTCCTACCGGGTTCTTAGGTGCATGGCACCCGGTAGGAAGCACTGCTGCAACGCAGCGTCACGGGGTCCGACGAAGGAGTGGCACCGTGTTCATGCCCAAAAAGGGGACGCAGTCCCCGTCTTCATTTCTCGCACCAACAGGGCGCTGTGACGCAGGAGCAGCGATCCCGTACGAGGTGGCACCGCGGCGACGGCTGAGGAACGAAGACGGCTCCGAGGGGCTGCCGAAGGCGCTGCGCAGCAGCGGTTGGAAGCTTGTCCTGGAATGGGTTCACCCGCCCCGCCAGGGGTTGATCTGACGACCTCTCCGGCGACCGCCGGCGTGCTCGAAACGCAGCCGCTCCAGCGGCTGTCACAGCTCCTGTTTCAGCGCCCGTGGCCACTGCGTCACCGTGGCCGCAGCGAACCGTTCAGACGGCTGCAGCCGTCTGTTCCGAAGGCACTGCAGAACGATGCTCCAGCATCGCCGGCAGACTCTGCGGATCCTTCCCGGAGGGAGGCAGCCGGCGGCCTCACCGGATCCGTTCCGGACCTCGCATCAGTGTCGTTTCACCGCTCGCTGCCCATGGTCCGACGGCGCAGCCGGAGGAGCTCCGGCGACGGCTCCACAGCAGCTGCACCGCATGGTGCAGCACTGCCCTCCGTGCTGCCTCAGCGGAGGTAGAACGAACAGCTTTGTCTGTTCCTGGAGAATCCATCAGAGGGGGTGGGTGGCGGCTGTCATACAGCTGGGCGCCATCCCTGTATGCGCCCGCCCTAACCCCCACTTCACTAGGTGAGCCAGGTGGGCGGAGGAGTCCCCGCAGGACATCCGCACACGGGTATCACGAGCGGACCAAAGTCGAGACCGAGCACTCTTTGAGGGACTTTGTCCGCTCGAGGTAACCGGACTCTCCGCACACCTGGCGAGCACTGGGCGCAGGTGACCAGGTGCATCGCTACCCGCCCCCACCCGACCACGCTCCTCTCAGCGTGCCCTCTGTCTGGCATGGCGCTCCACGAGCGCCGTTTCTGTAAAAAAATGCAGCCCGAAGGCTGCAACTTTCTGGTCAGACGCGGCCAGCTTTTGACCAGGGTTGTCCTGAAGCGGGCACTGTTTGGGCGCTTGCGGTCTCGATTGCACTCCGAGGGAGCGCCCTGTGCGCCGCCAGGCGTCTGAGACGGCCCCGAAACCCGTTTCGGGGCCGAAACAGCGCCGCTTCTGGTCAGAGACTGACCCAGACCCTTCTGAGAGGCCGTTCTATGGCCGGTTGTGGCCCAGCATTGGACCAAAAACGGCCGCTGTCTCTCGTGAGGGGGCAGAATCGAGCCGTCGAGTGGCCAGAAATGGCCAGTATGCGGACGATATTGGCCCATGGGTAACGGTTGCCCATGTTCGGCCGATAGGACACTTAGGACGGTTCTATCGCCGGGTTATGTCACAGGCGGGAGCTACCGTGTCTGTTGTGGGATTGGGCACAACCTGGTCAATAAACCGGTCAACCGGAATGTTTCCGGTTAGGCTGGGCCGCGCACAGATAAGCCGGCTTGGGGTCGGTTTGTCTCATCGCAGAGTCAGGTCTCCCTCCGCGATCCGAGTAAGAGCAGCAATCAGATATAAATGCGTTTTGCGTTTGTGAAGCAATATTGGGGTATTGGCTAGTGCGTTCTTTGAAGTCCGCCGATGGGGAGCGGGCGACCCCTCAGGCAGTTGTAGCAGCTCTTAATCTTGGTGACCGGATCACCTTCGACCAGCTGGTGGCCATCGTGGCTTCCGCCCACGGCAAGCCGATCATCATCAAGGAAATTGACTCCTCGGCGATTCCGACCGTGACGGGCCTGTGGCTGGAGAAGGACTCGGCGTCGATCATCCTCCTGCCGGCCGGCGACTCCCAGCTCCACCGCGAACATGCCGCCTGCCATGAATTCGGCCATATGCTCCTGAACCACGACGGCTGCGGCTCCCCGGAGCCGTTCATGCCCTCGATGTTCAAGCACGTCGGCAGCCGCATGGGCATCCGCCGTATCCTGGCCCGTTCCCTCGACTGGAACGAAACCGAGCGCGACGCCGAGCGGGTCGCCTATCTCCTGGTCCGCGCCCTGCGGCCGAATGAGCCCGAGATCCACAACGACTTTGAGCGGACTTTCCTGTGATCACTCTTCAGACACTGCCCGTACTTATCCTCTGGGCAGTTGTCGCCATTCGCCTGATTGGCCTGCGCTTCGGGTGGAAACCGGGGATCCTGCCTGCGTGTGCGCTCGTCGCCCTGGCTGCCAGCCTCAACATTGACCAGGTCTATCTCTTCCTGGACGGCCTGCTGGGCGAGGTCAACGCCCTGAACCTGATCGTCCACCTGCTGATGGGCGCCGGGCTGACTGAGCTCAGCCGGCTTCTGCTGCAGGCCACGTCCCAGCCCCGCGGTCACGTCAAGGCGCTGCTGGGCCTGGGGCTGGTGCTGGCTGTCATCCAGACAACCCTGCTCCTGGTGTCGGAGACTTCAGGCTCAGCCACCAACTTCACCGACACCTTCGGGCACATCCCGACCGTGGCTGCCTACCAGGCCAGCTTCTTCGGCTGGATCGGACTGGTGCTCCTATATACAGGCGTCCAGATCCTGCGCCGTGACAAGACCGGGGAATCCCGGTCCTTCGGGCGCGGCCTGAGCATTGTGGCCATCGGCTGCCTGAGCGGTGTCACGGGCGTGGCCATGAAAATGCTGCTGATCGGGATCGCCGCTGCGGACCTGGACGCGGCCTTCGGCCTGTACCTGACCTACCGCATCTTCGTGGCCATCGCTGTTCTGTGCTTCGCGGCCGGCTTCATCCTGCCGTCCTACGAGCGGATCCGGTCAGCCTTTGCCGCCCGCGGCCGACGCGAGGAGGCCCTGGATACGCTGCGGCCGGTCGTCGCCCGGCTGGTCGGGACCGTCGAAGGCATCCACTCCCTGGATGCGACCCACATTGATCTGAAGACGAAGGCTTCCAGAAAGCAGCTCTACCGCTGGCTGATCTTCATCGGCGACGTCCGGGTGCTCAACCCGGATCTGCTGACCGAGGACGAGATAGCGGCAGTCGAAAAGATAGGCACGGAAATTGACAGCATCAACGGTTCAGTCGACAGCGCTCCTGCGGGGGTCTAAGTACTTCTGCATCGTCCTGGCCCCCGCGGTCGTCCTGGCGGTGGTCCTGCTCCTGGCCGGTATCCGGGCAGGGCTGCCGCCGGCCGGAACGGCTCTTCTCCTGGTCGGGCTCGGAGTGGTTCCGGGAATCGTCTTCAAGGGGACGAAGGGATTCTTCCGCAGCCGGGGCCTGGCTGACCACTGGCGCACCGACCTGGTGACTGTGCTCATGCTCGCAGGCACCGTCATCTGCTATCTGATTCCGGTCCCGGAACCGGTCCCGGCCACGGCTGCGGCGCTTATGATCGGCAACGCCGGCCTCGCGTTCTTCCGCCGCTGGCTGAACGTTTCGGCCCATGTATCAGTGCTGCTCTTCGGTCTTCTGTGGACCGTCGCGGTCTTTGGCAACGCTTTTGTGTGGTTATTGCTATTGTTGCCATTGATGTGTTTCACGCGTGTGTCACTACGTGAGCACACATATGCTGAAGTGCTTGCCGGAACGGCCTGGGGTTTGGGGACGTTCGGCGTCTGGCTCGCACTTTAGTGGCCGCGGGGAGTTCCTGCGGCTTAGAGGCGACTGACATGGAGTACCTAGTGGACAACTTTGATCTTCCCCCAAACCGGGCGGCCAGCATCAAACGTGCCGAAATCCTTGCCCGGAAGATCAACCTGCTGCTGGACACGATCCGATCGGAGTCCGGCCAGCCGTTTGAATACAACGCGATCCGCGATGCGGCCCAGGAACAATCGGGCTACTACATCTCGCGCACGCGGTGGTCTCTGCTCAAGAGCGGCAAGGAACAGGTTGTCCCGGACGAAGCGCTGCGGGCCATCGCCGAGGTCTTCGACGTGAACCCCGAGTACCTGTTGCAGGAAGACGGTCCGCTCCCCGAGCGAATCGAGGCCGAGCTGGAGCTGCTGCGCAGCATGCGCCGCGCCGAGGTGCGCAACTTCGCTGCCCGCGCCCTGGGACAGGTTGATCCCGAGGCTCTGCGTAAGATAGCCCAGATATTAGACGAGAGCGCCTGAGCCTTGAGCCGGGCGGCGTCGAACATGGGGGGATGACGCGTGGATGAAGCGCAGATCCAGGAATGGGTCGATCAGCTGACGGAGGCCCTTCAGGGTCTGCGGCCACTGCCGCAGCAACAGCAGCCACAGCCACCGGAACCCGGGACGTGGGACTTCTTTGTCAGCACATTCAGCTTCGCACCGGTGGCCACGCTGGTGATAGGCGCGGTTGCTGCGGGCATTGCGGTGGGGACTTTGATTCAGAGGAGACGGTCAGACGCCCGCTCTGAATGGTGGCGGAGGGCCGAGTGGGCGCTCGACGCCAGAATCCATGCCAACTCGGAGATGAATCGAAACGGCAAATCCATGCTGACTGCGCTGCTTTCCAGCAAGCTGGCCGGCAAGGAGGAACGCAAGTTCATCCGAGAGGTAACAACCCCGCCTCCCGTCGCTGACGATCCCTTATCACCGGAGGCACAGGCATTCGCGGATGCGATCAAGGCGGAAAACCCGGAGATGTCTGACGAGGACGCTCTACTTCTTGGTCGCCGCGCGGCAGCGTACTATGCTGAGTCGGCCAATTCCGGGGTGGACGATCGAGACAATGACAGCGACAATGGGGATACAGAGACGGAGGAGGCTCGGAATTGAAGAAGCCACACACGCTGGATTCCGCCCGCAAGGCGCAAGCGCTCAGAAGGCTGCGTCGGGACATTCTCTCGTCCCAGGTTCAGGTGATCCTTGACGAGAAGGAACGCAAGAAGACGCCGCATGAGATCGAACTGCTAGCCAAGCTGAATCTGCCGCTCAGCGCGGAAGTCAAAGAGATCAAGCGTTCTGACGCACCCCGTGCGATGCACGCAGGCGGGTAGCGCGTCCCGCGATTCTAAAAAGAAAGCCCCATCCGGGTAACCCGGATGGGGCTTCTTGCTGTCTGGATCAGGCGGCTTCGCTGAGGCGGAAGGCTGCTGCCTGGAAGTCGGCGACTGAGATGGTCATGTCACTCTTGGCGGTAAGGTAGCCGCTGCCACAACAGCAGATTTCACCACTGTGGAAGACTTGCGTGCCACGGGTGTCCTTCAGGCAAGCCCACACGCGGATTCGTTGCGAGTTCCCGGTAATGCGGAGGTAACAGCACGCTAACCTCGTCGGTTCGTGTGCCAAGAAGTTCCCAACGGTCTTCGTATGCCAGGAACGTCTCGACTCCAACGCGGGATTGCTCCACGCCCGCATTGCGCTTCCCCGGGGCTGCATCCGGGTCGTGAAGCCAGTTCATGTGTCCGATCCACGCCGCGGCTGCTACGTGGTCCCTCGGGACGACAAAGGACCGGGGCGCGAGTGTGGGGGCCGCAGGGTCCAACATGACTAGTACGAACCACTCGTGCTGGGACAAGGATGGCTGTTGCGACTTAACCCCCAGTGGCCATCTACCGTCCCGCCCTGCCCATCGTATGGACTTGACTTGAACTTCGATCATGCTCCGTACGGGACCATCCGTATATACCGCAAGGATGTCCGTTCGTTCGAGACCGTCCCGCGTCAGGGCAGCACCCCATCCATACCGTGACAATACTGAGCACACCCAGTGTTCGCCTGCGCTCTTCGTCATCTTTTTGTCAACCATCTTGGGAGCCTAACAACCTATTAACCACCGAGCGGATCCTGGCACTGGAACTCCCTTAGGTGGCTCGCCGGGCGGCCTGGCACACCCATCTGTGCAACTCGCTATGTCTACCGAGTTACATTTCTGTTCATTTATCAGGACATTTGGAAGCTTAAACATATAATGATGGTTCACTATCCATTATCGCTTTCTAGAAGTGGTTCTTGATGTTCGCACTGGTCCTGAAATTCATTTATAATTTCAGGACCCGGGGGCCTGTTTTGGATGCTGTGACAGAAGGGGTATCCGGGGGGGGCAATACCAGGTGCTGCACTGCAGAGAGCGAGGCTGATGCATGGAAAACCGGACAACAATGGGCCGTTTGAAGCGGAGGAATTTCTATTCCAACAAGGAATGGTGGACCCGTACCATGTGGGCACTCGAAGCGACCGCTTCCCCCAGCGACCGCATGTTTGGATATGGTGCAGCAACGCTCATTGAACTTGCCGGGAGTGATGCCGCAAGCAAAGAGGAGAAAGTCCTTCTAGACGCGGTCTGGAGGGTGTCCGGAACCCAGATGCGAGACACCTCGATCCGTCAGCTCCTTGCAGAACACAGCACAGTCTCTGAGCCATCTGAGGAGGCCGAGACACAACGGTCGGAGTGTGGACTGGGGAAGGCCTCCTCCCTCTATCGGG
The DNA here is from genome assembly GCF_009696625.1 of Arthrobacter sp. BL-252-APC-1A. Lineage (NCBI taxonomy): Bacteria > Bacillati > Actinomycetota > Actinomycetes > Micrococcales > Micrococcaceae > Arthrobacter > Arthrobacter sp. BL-252-APC-1A. Next base: position 192,267 of record NZ_VULS01000007.1, read on the forward strand.
AAGTCCTTGCCGCGCGACTGAAAGTCATACTCGATGAGGAATTCCGCCGTGAGACCTCACCTCTAGTTTCGGAGCTCGCCAAGATCCAGGTCAGCCCTGCCCTCTGAATCACTCGCACCAGCGCACGTGCAGGCTGATGGGCCCCTGAAACGCGCTCCGGCAGGTTCGTCCCATCCGGGTAGGAGAAGTTATGAATCGCAGAAGAGCTAACCAACCCTGCGGCGAAGAATCCGGCAGCGGATGGTGAAAAGAGTACCTGCACGATTCAGATTTAGATCTGAGAAGGACCTCGAGGACTACTTGGAAACTCGGCTATGGCACACCGGTGAAGACCTGTTAGTCATCGGAAGACAGCTGAAGATTGCCAGGAACGAGATTGATTTGCTCGCGATCGACTCGACTGGCCTGATCTACGTGGTCGAGCTGAAGCTCCATGCGTCCCCCTCCGTCATTGCCCAGGTGCTCTGCTATCGGCGTGCTTTCAAGGGGATCAGCAGGGAGAATCTCATACGTGTAGTCGCCAACGGCAAGCTTCAGATCGACTTGGAAGAGGCTTTCCAACAACGTTTTGGCCACCCACTGCCTGAGAATGTTCAAGAACTGCCGGCACTCATAATCATCGCGGAGGATATCCACCGCTACCCCGCATACAGCATCCTGGGGATGCTGGACAGTGGAGAACCGGTCAAAGCATTCCGGTACGAGGTCGAAGAGCTCACCGGGGCCGTCCGACTCGTCCCATGCTGTCGCTCAGCCCGCGATGTGAAGGAGGGCACGCACATAAAGAAGCGTCCTTCTGCGCGACCCGGTGACATGATTTCGGGACCTCGTCGGCCTGTTCGTCGCGTACCAATTGACGAGAACGTCCGACGCTTTTGGCTGACCCACGCCCAGGACTTCAAGCCCTTTGTGACCTTCAAATCCGTGTACGAGCGCTACAGCGACTGGGTCGACGCGCAGGCGGACGACGACATCCACCTCTACCAGAGCGGACACTTCGGCAGCCAACTGTCGGCACTCACCGCCGAATCCGGCGAATGGACGCGCGTTTATATTGCCCCTCAAGACACTATGGCTGTCCCGTCCTCCCCTCGGACGTACCGCGCCATGGGCTACACCCGTGCGGCCTACCAGCTGAACCCGGTCGGTGCGGATACAGAACTCTGATCGGGCTAGCACCCTCGATTCTTGGCCCTTAGCTTTCCTGCAAGAGAGCATTGGTCTGTGCGGAAGTTCCTATCACCGCTGCAGCGCCATCCCCTTTTCCACATTAGCGAAAACGGATTTTGCCTCATACAAGAACGCCGATTCGGGGAAACACCCTTCACGCCACATATCGTGCCCGGGTCGCACGACGGGTACGCTTGTGACGCGCGTCTTTTACAAGACCTCGCAAGCGACAGAACTGTGTTGATCGGGATTGCTTTCAGCTGCCAAAGCTGGTCTTCGGCCTCATGAGCTGGAACGTCGCGGTTACTATGGCTTCGATCTTGGGAATAAAGTGAAACAATCATTCGCGACCGACCCTCGTACCATGTGGGCATGGGCTGATTACTCAGATAGCCCGATGGACCTGCCTGTTAGTGATGTTGCGGCCCGCCAGATTCTGGAGGCGATCCCTGCCGGTGAGCACGTAGAGATATTCGGTGCTGTGATGATATCTCCGGACTGGAACTCTTTCGATGTACGCGGAAATAACCTCCCCGCAAAAGCTGTCTTTTCAGCACGGACTTTCAGTGTCTGGATCATCCCATCAGCCGGAGACCGAGCTACAGTGATCCCAGCTACGGAAACCAGATGGTCAAGCGGTGTCGGGCCAAGTAGTGCGTACTGGCTTGGTGTGAGCGAATTCCGCTTATCGGATGGCCCTAGTTTGTATGCTTTCGCCGACGAGAGACGAATCGAGAGGTTTCACGAAGGTGCGGGACGAGAGGTTCTCCGGATACCTGATATCCCACTTGCGCCAATGCCGAATTTTGATGGCAGCCAGAACTCGTCCGACGCGCTTTCGTCTCCTAGTCGTCGAATTCTTGGGGACTGGCGCAGCGCTGAGGATATCGCCGCAGAGCACATGCGTACGACACTGGCCCTATTCGATGCGCGGCTCACTGGAGGTGTCTCGGATCGTGGAGTAGATGTTGAGCATCCGGAGGCTGTCGCCCAGGTTAAGATGCAGGCGACTCCTGTGGGATCGCCGCAGGTTCGTCAACTCCGGGGTGCCAGGCCACATCTGGACTTTCACCTTTTTTACTCCACCTCCGGTTACACGCGGGCAGCCCTCCAAGAAGCGGCAGATTCCGGTGTTGCCCTTTTCACCATCGGTGAGGACGGGAACGTCCAAGGCCTTGGTGAGTGGGCGGAATCGCTGGTTATGGATGGCCACAGGCGTAGAGGGGGAAATGAAGCCATGGTTGCTCGGTACGTCACGGAAGTGACTGACCGCATCACTCAGGCCAGGGAGAACTACGGTGGCTGGAGGACGGGAATAGGTTTCGTCAATCATGAGGCACTAAAAAACTTGGGGCCTCATGACGTGATCGACCGCGCTCAGCTCTACCTTGAGGGAGCCATAGAGGCTGCAGAGGAGGGGCCGAGAATTGGGACAGTGTCGAACCGTGTGGTTGTCAGCCATTATCGTAATGCTGATCTCCGCGCGGCGTTCTGCTGTTCAATGCTCGGCGTCCCCTACCCGGGAGAAACCCCTATTGGGGAAAAGTTCAAGAGAAAGAAACTCTCTGCGGCCGACTTCTACTGACCTGCCGGAAGCGACGCGCTGGACTAGGATCATTCTTCCGGCCGGAGCCAGACGGGCATTACCGTGGGACATGAAGACCTCTTGGGTTCGGCTGTGTGTGGTAACCACCAAACCTAAGAGGTCTTCACCCTTTTCACGTGTAACTAACGTGGTGTCTCAGTACACCTAGCTACGGGGCTCGGGAAGGATCGTTCCGGCGGGTAGCTGTCTCCCGGACGGACTGCAGGGCCGACATGAGGCGGCGGGCGTTCGCGGGAGAGCTCAGGAGGTAGCTAGTCTCCACCAAGGCGTCATACTCAGCTTTGGACATCAGGACCGCTGACGCACTGCCGGATACAATCTCGATCTCTGTGTGGTCGCGATTCACACGTTCGATAAGTTCTCCGAGCCGACGCTGAGCGTCCCCCAGTTCTACAGCCATGGATTTCTCCTATGCGTCATAACGGACATCGGCTACAGATTCGCTAGGAAAACTGGGGCACTTTCTGAGGGTTCAGAGGGTGCTTGACGCTTGCTGCGGGGATGCCGGCGCTCACCAGCTCCTGATGCAGAGTCCGAACACCATCAATACTCCAGTCGTTCACCGTGATCAGCGTCCCATCCCCGAAGCGTTCAGTCTTTGCGGCCTTCAGTACTGGAGCTGGACCGAGCTCGGCCTCTGAAAGCCAGATCAGGTAGTCGGCGTACGTTTCCAGCGATTCTTGGACTTCCCTGCTCGTCCGAAGCGTATCCAGGAGAGCCCAGTCCGGCTGCCAGATACTGACAATCCGGCGGAACAACGCGGCCAGGTCGTCTTTGTCCCCAGTCGGAAAAGTGGGTTCGAAACGGATGGTTACAGTATTTTCCAAGTAGGCCTTGCTCGAACCTACGTTGCCCTCGTAGGAAGCAATGCTGGTGCCGTTGGATCGGGCGCACGTCAGATCGGCGCCGATGGGCAGTCCCTCCGCCAGCATCCCATCCGGCCGAACCTTGGCCCGGTCCCGGACCTCGCGTTGGAGCTCTTCCAAGGTGCGGGGAGCGGGAAGTTCGTAGAGCTCGGGATTATCTTCAGCCGTCCGGTCCCATGGAGGCGCAACCCATGCAAGGTCCTGGTAGCGGGGATCGTCCCTGGGCACAGAGTCCTCGAGTGCGCACACGGTAGCCCATCCGCGGCCAGCGACTTCGTCTGGGGTCTCGGCCCGGCTTGCCCACGCCAGCATGATGTAGGCGTACTGGTCATTCTCGGAGAACAACTCGGCCATGGTTTGCTTCATCGGTTCAACCTATCAAGGGCTCTACAGTGCTTAGGGCATCGGTTCAAATCTCAACACCATGTGTTTTCGGAGTGGATGCGTGCGTGGGAGGTACGCGTCGAACTGATCCATGACGCTCTTTTGGGTGAAAACGATCTCGTGAACGTAACCAGTAGTGCCGGCGTGCTCAAGCGCCTTAGCCTGCCTGGCAAACTCATTGGTAACCCAGTGCCTGAACTCTCTCCGTAGCCATTCAGGTTTCATCCATTCGTAGTTTCCCTTCACCTCGGTGAAGTACTCCCGTGGAGGATCACCCCGCCAGTGGTGGTTGTCGAAGGCCACCATGTTTCCGTCCGAGTCAGGAAGAAGGTACTCACGTGCCTGGGTATCGTGCACGCGATCGACGCCGGTGATGTACTGCTGTTCGGGCGCACCATTGATACTTCGGGGAGAGACATCCTGCCAGGACCCGTTACCGCCATCGGCGTCGCCTACCCGTGGCTGGTCAGCCGGACCCCTGCCCAGAGGGCTGTACGTATCTGCGAAGGGCTTGCCACCGGCTGATCCCTTCCCCTCACGCAACATGGTGCTGTTGTCGGGTATCTCGAACGTCCGCGGGCTGACAGGAACCTGGCCACCGGGAAGGGCAGGAGTCAGTCCCCCGAAACCTCCGGGGCCATCTCCGGGAGATTTGGCGCCGGCACCGAGTCTTTCAGCAAATGTTGCGGCCTTGGCCCCGGTCTTAGCCGCACCTCCTGCCGCGCCTGCCCCACCCAGGAAGAGCGTGCCAACATCAAAGATGTTCCCACCGAGGGCCAGCCCCGGGCGGTCGGACTGCCATTGGTCGTATCGGATGAGCACAGGGCCCAGGGCCACGAGTTCCATGGCCGCCTGAGAATCCCTTGCCGACGGAACGCCCGGCCCCATCAGGACATAGACGTTTTCCGCGGTACGGTACATGCTCTTCCACGCTGCTCCAGCCTTGTTCCAGCCCTGGAAACCGATGAGGACACCAATCCCTTCGACCATCTCCCAGCCGGCTGCCGGCACCCCTGCAGCCGTGTCACCGATGAAGTTGACCATGTCCACGTACCAAGGCAGATCCTTGGATAAGTAACCGCCGGAAAAGGCCGCAGCGTAGTCCTCATACCCATAGCCGTAGCCGGTTGTGCCTGCATTCAGGTTTTCGGAGTCCTTGGCATAGGTGCGGTCGGAGTCCGTGAGGTGGCTGATCCAGGTAGCGGCGTCCCGCTGGGCTTCATCCAGATCGGCGTGGAGGCGTCCGACGTCGGAGGCCAGCGTGTTGCGCGCTGTGATGGCCTCGCTGTTGTTATCCCACTCGTCCTGCTCGGATTGCGGGTAGTTGCGATTGAATGCGGCCACGCGGGCCCTGAGGCTCTCAAGGCGCACTTTAAGTTCGTCCACGGTGTCGGCATAGGACCGCATCACGGTGCTGAGGAGGACGCTCCGATTGGAGAGGGTCTCCGCAGACGTACGGGAGGCGTCCAGGGCAGTGAACACTTTTTCGTTTCCAGGAGCCGTGTACACATCATGGCCAGTGAGCCGGAGCCATACAGCCCTGATGGAGTCCGTAAGTTCGTATGTGCGTTCCCCAACGTTCTTGATGGCTTCCACGCGGGCACGGAGTGCGTCGGTGTCCGGCAGCCGTTCTTCGAACTCCCTGATCCCAAAGTCCATCAGAATGCGTTGGGGTGGCCGTTGCGGAGGCTCTGCCGATCCGCCGAACCCGGCGCGTCGTCTACCCGTTCCTGTGCGGCTAAGGCTGAAGCTTCCCGGGCGTTGGCGCTCATTTGTCCGTCACCCTGCACCAGCGCCGAGACGGCGTCCGCGACAGCATCTACGGCTATCATCGTGCGCCCTCCGGCCGTCCTGATGATCCGGGCGAGTACGTCTGTATGAAATGTGCTCAGTTCCGTCGAGATGGGCGGCGCCTTGGATGCCTCCGCCAGACCGGCGATATTGGTTTCGGCGGAGCCAAGAAGATCATTGAATTCGATAGCCATGGACTGAACCTCGCTGAGGATAGCAATCACTACCTCAGGCATCACGACAAAGCTGCCGTCAGCAGCTGCACCTGATTGGCTGCCGGTGTCGGATGGCACATTATGCTGTGCGGTCAACTCGAATTTCACGCTTTGCCGTCCCCCTCGGTTCCTTTGCGGCTCACCACATAGAACCCCAAACTCCCGCTCGTTACAAGAGCCTCTATTGGAGTGTGGATTACTGCTCGCGGCTAGTAAATTCCCAATCCTTTGCCGACGTGTGTGAATACCAAGGTATTCATTCCGTTGCCGGGAGAGAATCTAGGGCGTTGCCAAAGTCATTGGGAACAGTTCCGCAAGACTGCTGTGCCCTCACTACCGCACGACGCTGGGCACTCTTCCCTCCGGTACGCAAACGCCTGCGTCCATGGCTTTGAAGAACTGGGCGCAGGACGCGCCTGGCCGGTAGCGCAGCACGTGAGCATAGGCCGGATAACGTTGGGTTTGAAGGCGCGGCTCACTACAGAATGGACCTTCACCCATGGATCAGCAGGCAATCTTCATCGACGCTGGATTCCTGCTGGCAGTTGGCGGCATGCAGACGGCCGGGACCTCTCTCCGATCCGCGACCACCGTAAACTTTGAACCCTTGATCGAGGGCATCCGTAAGTGCACCCAAGAGTTCAGCGGCCTCCCCACGCTCCGTACCTACTGGTATGACGCCTCCAAGGACGCGCTCTTCACCGAGCAGCACAAACGCATAGGCATGATTTCGGGTGTGAAGGTTCGGTTGGGACGCATGTCTGTTGACGGTACCCAAAAAGGCGTGGACCTGAAGCTCGGACTCGACCTCGTTGGGATCGCACGGAACAGGGGTGTGAACACCGTATTCCTGCTCTCGGGAGACGATGATTTGGCGGCGGCCGTAGAGGCCGCCCAGGACTTCGGCGTCAAAGTCGTCCTCGTCGGCTTTGAAGACTCAAGCCATCGGCTTGGCGTGACCTCCGTTGCGGAACACCTTGCCCTGCGTGTGGACAGCATCATCACCCTGCCTGCGGAACTGGTGCGGGAGTGCTTCACCAAGCAGGAGAAAGCTCCACCGCTAAGCCCGGCAACTGCAGCGGTGCCAGCACTTCCCATGCCGTCGCCGGGAACAATCGTTGGTGCGGCGGTCTTGAACGGTACGGTGCCGAAGCCCAAGCCCGGTGCAGCTGTGCGCTCGGGTACTTCCACTCTCTCTTTTCGGCCGTCCCAGCCGGACAACTCGGAACTCGTATACAGCTCCGAACGAAGCGTCACAGGCGCAGGGTACGAGGACTCAGCGATGGGCGCGGCCTACGATGTAGGTTTCGCAGTGGCAGAGTCCTGGTACAACAACACCACCCAAGGCGCTTTGCGGGAGTTGGTGGCCGAGCGCCCCATACTCCCCCCGGAAATTGACCGGGTGCTTCTGAAGGACTGCGCTTCTATGATTGGCGAACAGAAGACGGATTATCAGGGCATACGCAAGGAACTGCGCCGTGCGTTCTGGGAGCGCCTGGACCAACTCGCTTAACACGTATCCTGCCCACCGCACACGGCTCAGGCCGTTGCTTCACCTCCGCCCCCCGCCGAGCTCTCTGGACGCATTAGCAAGAGTTTACGATCAGCCAGGGTCAACTAGGGGACTTCGCTCGTACTTACTCTGCATCCACGCTGTGCCAAGAACATCCACAGTTGTTTGGCTGGCGCTGGGGGCGATGTAGCTACCACTCAACTTAGACACCTCCACATCCGCGCCTTGCCGTCCTTGAACCAGGTTCCCTCGGGAGTGGCGGGATTTTGGATGTGCACAGGAAGCCGACCGTTGGGTATTGTCGGGACGAGTCCGTGGTTTCCCGGGTTTCCGATGTTCAGGTTGTCCAGCCCGCTGCGCGCCTTCTCGATAGCCTTCCTGGCACCGTTCGCAGCACTCCTGGTCGCGGTTTTGGTGGAGACCTTCCCAAGGGCCGTCAGAAGGCCTCCGCCCACCAGGAGTGACCCGACGTCGAAGATGTTCCCACCCAGCGCCAGACCGGGCCCGTCAGGTTCCACTGATCCATCCTGATGAGATCGATCGACAGCAGGGGCAGTCCAATCAGTGCGCGCCGGCGAAAACCAGCACGTTCTCGGACAACCGGTATAAGCCCTTCCACGCGACGCCGCGCTTATCGGCTCCCTGGAAGGCCATGAATACTCCGAGGTCCTTTACGAATTCCCAGCCCGCTTCCGGGATGCCGATCAGGGTGTCGCGGGTGAAGTTGAAGGTGTCCTGGTACCAGGGCAGGTCCCGGTCCATGCGCCCGCCGTTCTGGCCAAGGTACTCCGAGTCGTCGAAGCCGTACGGCAGGGGACCGTCCCGCATGTTGAGGTCATGTTCGGCGTAGGAACGCCCGCTGCCGGTGATACTGGCAATCCGGTTCGCTGCCTCGCGCTGCGCTTCGTCCAGGTCCGAAAGCAGTTTGGCGACGTCGCGGGCAATACTGTTCCTGCCGCCTCCTCTTCTTTGTCCCACCCGTCGGCCTCGGAATCCGGGAATTCGGCGGAGAATTCCTCGACCCGGATCCGCATGGCTTCGTACCTGATGCTCAGGTACTCGATGATGTGCGGAACGTAGGTCCCAAGGACCATTTCGAAGACGAGAGAATGAAACCCTAGACAAGCTATACGACCACCGCCATGTAACAGTCACTCGAATGAAACGCGGGCTTGAGGCTCTAAGCTGCGGGTTTAGGTCGGAGCGCACCGTTACGATCTACCAATGACCGAGACCAAAGAAATCGAGAACGCTGGATCGAATTTCACTCAGGTGCTGGACGCTGCGGCGAAGCTGCCGGGCGTAAGGATCAATAGGACCGCCTACCTGCGGACAGCACTCAAGCGTCATTGCACCGAGGAACAGATAGAGACGGCAATCGCCGACGGCCCAGCGGCAGCAGGTATCCCGCTTAAGGTCATCACTGAGATCGCAAACACCTCTATCGCTTATGAGACGAGCAAGGTTACCGGCCTCTCAACCCTCTCCGGTATCCCCGGCGGACTGGCAATGATTGGCACTGTCCCGGCAGACCTCGTGCAGTACCTGGGCCACATGCTTCGGATCGCCCAGAAACTGGCCTACATCTACAGTTGGCCTGATCTCTTCGCCGATGCCGGCGAAGAGATAGATGAGGCAACCCAGAGCATGCTGATCCTGTTCGTGGGTGTGATGTTCGGCGTACAGATGGCCCAGGGTGGAGTGATGAAGGTTGCGAACCTGGTCGCCGCGAATGTTGCTAAGAAACTACCGCAGCGGGCACTCACCAAGGGGGTTGTCTATCCCATCGTGAAAAAAGTAGCCGGCCATCTGAGCATGAAGATGACCAAAAACATCTTCGCCAGCGGAGTCGCGAAAGCCATTCCCATCGTCGGCGCAGTTCTCTCCGGAGGCCTGACCCTGAGCACCTTCCTTCCTATGTCCAAGCGGCTGCAAAAGCACCTGGCCAGCCTGGAGCTAACCAAGCCGGGACATCGAACGGAGGAGGCGGAAGTTATCGATGCCGAAGTCATTCATCAAGAGGCTGTCCGGAACTAGGGAAGGCCGAACCATCGGAGCATGCCCTTTGTGGTGAGCTCGTCCTCGGCAATGCCTTGGGCATCAGGGACGGTCGTGCTGGGTAAGGTGCCGGGTCTTTGCGTGGCGGTGAGCTGCACCGAAGACGTGCCAAAGTATGGTCATCATCGTGATCAATGAAGATGCAGTCCACTCCAAAGCTGCTGATTGGTTGTATGAAGCTATCGACCGTGTCGATGGCGACGTACTGCTGGCTAGTCCCTATCTGTCATACGACGTCTGCCGACGGTTGGCTCAGGCAGCCTGCCGATCGGACCATAAGTGGCAGCTTTATACATGCCTTGATCCCAGTGCTGTAGCAAACGGGTTTTTGCGGACAGATGGCTTGAGGGAGCTTATGGACAGTGGCGTCGATATTCGTCACGTCGACAGACTGCATGCCAAGGCATTCGTTGTTGGCGGCCGGGGCTTCCTTGGATCGGCAAATCTGACTGGTGCCGGCCTGGGCAGTTCTGCGGCGCCAAATGCCGAGCTAGGTGTTGAGTTGGGGCCCGCCCAGGTTGAATCCACAAGATTGGCCATGAAGACCTGGGCGAGTCACGCAGTCACTGCGGACGACCTCTATGAAATCCACAAACTTGCGGAGAATCTAACCCGGGCTGCAAGACCTTCCTCAGGTGAAATGGACAGTGCTTCCGGGTTGGCGCTCGTGGAACGACTCTTGCTGGATGCCCGGGACGGTGACCGTGCCCTATGGATGAAATCCGAGTACGGTTCCCCAGCGCTGACAAAGTGGCGCAGCGAGTGGTATTTCGGCAGCCCCCAAAAAGGAATAGGGAAGGGGCGGCCGAGCATTAAACCTGGGGACCTAGTCTTGATCTGCGCCCAAACCAAGGATTGCTATGCCGTCGTGGAAATAACCTCACAACCTGAATACCTCCCTCAGGATTATGCCGATGAGCGAGGACATGAAGCGGATCGCTGGCCATGGGTAAGCCGGACTAAACCGCGCTTCGTTCCGGATGAATTGCTTGAGCTCAAAGCAGACGAGCTCGTCCGCAGCACGGGGGGACTGCAAAATGGTCATATTCGGTTGCGCCTCGAGCAGTTCACACACGCCGTTCGGTCACTTGCTCGACTCGTAGCATGACGACCGGGGCTCGGCCTGTCTCTGCCCCAGCTGTCCTTCTTATGTCCTTCAGCGGCGGTTCTTCTTCATGTTGCCTGGGATTTCGAGACGGTGCCCGTAGGAGTGAAAGCGAACTTCTTAATCCAAGTAACTGTGTCTGCTCCGAGGGCCGCACCCCCTGAAAGCGATGAGTTGAGCCAAGCGATGACTTGCCTATTTGCGGACGTTCATGGACATACCTGGGACCAGACGGCTAACAAGCTAATCGAGAAAAGTGCATGAGCACGGCGGTGGCGATCACGGTTTTGTCGGCACCGGTAGGGGCGGTCAGGCCCACAGCGGTGCGTCAGCCGTCGCGACAGCATTGGAGACCTCGTGCTGGTAATCAGCCAGCACGAATGAACACAGTCCTTGAGGTCTAGAAAATGGTCGATGCTTTGGAACCTTCACCGCCGTTAATCCACAACATAATGTCGGTTATGTTGTGGATAAGATGGTCACCGCAACAGCGGCTGGACTTGCCCAGTGATATGGAAAGTGCACCGGACCAGGAAACAGAGGCGTTCCACCTGGTCAAACTTGGCAACGACATGCTCACCGAAGTCCGGCAAAGACTCACCCAGCAGGTCCACGGCCGGCGGGGACGATCCATCGACCCGGTCTGGGCCAACCGGCGCCTGCTGTTGCGTGCTGGCGACACGCTCTCGGACAGGGCCCGGGACAGGCTCAGCACCGTGTTCGCCACGGACGATGCCACCGGGAAGCTGCAGGCGGCTTGGCTGGTCAAAGAACAGCTCCGGGCCCTGCTTGCCACCGGATCCCTTGCCGACGCGGCAGCCGCGAAAGACCGACTGCAGGCCCTGGTCGAACAATCCGCGCAGCCCGAAACGAACCGGCTCTGGCGCACCGTCTGCCGATGGTGGAAAGAAATCGAAGTCCTTATCGTCACCGGAGCGACAACAGCAAAAGTGGAGGCAAACAACACCGCGATCAAGCACATCAAAAGGACGGGCCGGGGGTTCACCAACGCACGCAACTACAAAACGCGTATCCTGTTGCGCAGTGCCGCCAGAACAGTGGCATGAACACCCATCACGGCAGAACATTCACCACGAACCGTGAAGAGCCGACAAAGCAATGGCTAATGCGGACAGCTTTCTTTTCAATGTTTCCCCCCATAGTATTTGTTTGTATGACACCCAACCGTTTCATGTGTGTGTAAAAATTGGGAGACGATTCCGTGAGAAAGTTATCGAAACGCAACCGGAAGATGCTGATCGTCTTCGTGGTCCTGATCGCTGCGGCGATAGTGGTTCTAGTTTTTCGTCAAATCACAAATCCGTACTCGAACATGCCGATGCCTGTCGAGTGGGGGAAACCGGTTACTCAAGCCCCTGAGACCCCTTGAGCCAACCAGTTCGGTGCGGTACTGCAGGAGGTAGGGACTGCTGAAGGTTTGATTGACACTTTGCCTGTGAGGATTTGATCCTTGCGGGTGGAAGGATGTTCATCATGCCCAAAGCCTTTCCCGAAGAGTTCCGACGCGATGTCGTCGCGGTCGCCCGCAA
>NZ_VULS01000008.1:0-188866 GCF_009696625.1 Arthrobacter sp. BL-252-APC-1A
TTGCGGGCGACCGCGACGACATCGCGTCGGAACTCTTCGGGAAAGGCTTTGGGCATGATGAACATCCTTCCACCCGCAAGGATCAAATCCTCACAGGCAAAGTGTCAATCAAACCTTCAGCAGTCCCTTTTGTATCCATTGTGTACCTGCTATGAGAACGGCGGCTGTGGCTAGGGCGGCACGTATGGTGTTTGCCGTGGTCCATCGCCGTTGATATGCCGGCCAGAAGCTGACCCCTTCGCGTTCAAGCCGACGGTTAAGCGGAACGTTGACTCCTATGGTGACGATCGTGCTGGCAATAGATGCGCTAGCAAGGACTAGATCGCCGACGGCGCCACGTGACGCCGCGGACATGGCAAGTCCGAGGGCGGAGACGGAGGCTGAGCCGAAGATCAGGATGAACGGTCCACGTTCAGCCGCGCGGTTTATCGTGATCATTGTGTTCGACGCGCCTTGGTCATCGATTCGGTGCAATGCTGGCATCACCATTACAGAAAAGGCCGTATAGACGCCTCCGACGAGCCCGGCTCCCACCACTGCGGCGGCCTGGATCATGACCACACCCCGGACATAGCCGTCGCCCTTGCGTACGCGCTAAACGATGACGCCGGTCGGCCCAGCATGTTTTCGACGCCGACGGTGAGCGACGCGTTGCGTCCATCGAGAATCTCCGTGAAGAGATGCGCGAGCGGTTCAGCTTCATCCGCCGGTACACCGTCCTGGGCGAGGTCAGCTATAAAAGTAGGGACGTCAACACTGAGGTAAGTGACCTGCCGCTTACACGCGTCGGTGAGAATGGCGGCGGTTTGAGCAAAGGTCAACAGCTCCGGGCCGGATAGCTCATAGGTGGCATCCTCAGGAATTGTGCAGGTGAGGGCCTGAACTGCGGCGTCGGCGACATCGTCCAGATCGACAAACGCCTCGGGTACGTCAGGTGCTGGCAGCTGCAGGAGGCCCCTCCGGACCGGGCCGGTGAGAAAGTGCTCGGAGAAATTCTGTTGAAACCAGGAACAGCGCAGAACTGTTGTCGGTACCCCGCCTTCGCGCAGAGCCGATTCGCTCATCCTGGCTCCTTCTTCGCCGCGGCCGGAGAGCAAAACAAGCCGTTCAAGACCTGCTGCTGCCGCAAGTCGCCCGAAATCCCTCATTTTCTCGGGGACGCCGGGGAACGCTAGATCGGGTGTGAAACACACATAGGCGGCAGTGGTTCCGTGAACGGCACCCGACCAGGTGTCTGGTTGATCCCAGTCGAACCCAGTGCGGCGTGAGGCCAACCGTGTTGGAACTCCATTGGTGGAAAGTCGGCGATGAATACGTGCCCCGGTGCGCCCGGCACCTCCGAGAATAAGGATTGTCATACCCCCAGTGAACCGCCATCTGGCTGGACGAAGAATGGCCTAGGCTCGCAAATATCTTCGCGATCGTCTAGCGTCCCGAGTATGGACCCTTTGACGCACTTCCTCGATGGGCCCCGCGCCGCAAGGGCTTTCGCGCTTTCTATGCAGATGACCGCACCCTGGGGCATCACGGTTCGAGACAACGCCGCACTAACTGTTCTCGCTGTGACCTCGGGGCAAGCCGTAGTTGATGGCGCGCTGCTTACGGAAGGTGACGTTGCCCTGATCCGCGGCCCTGAACAGTATGAGGTGACCGACACAGCGGCCAGCACACCGACGATAGACATTGGTCCCGGTCAGCAGTGCACCACCGTCGACGGACACGATCTCCGCGAGGATTTCCGTCACGGCGTCCGACGATGGGGAAACGCAGAGGACGGTGAAACAACCCTCCTCGTGGGAACGTATGCACGCCGCGATGAAGCCGGCGGTCTCGTCGCCCGCGCCCTCCCCCGGCTCGCTGTTGTCCCGCGTGAGCAAGCCGATCACACGCTTGTCGACCTGCTCGTCCGTGAAATTTCACAGGACAACCCAGCCGCCCAAGTCGTCATTGATCGCCTCCTAGACGTTCTCGTCATAACCACCATCCGCCGCTGGATCGAAAGCTCCGAGCGTTCAACCGCACCAACTTGGCTGACGACCACCGATCCCATGGTCATTGATGCACTGGAACTGCTCCACGCCGCCCCCGAGGCTCCCTGGACCGTGGAAAGCCTCGCCCGCCGCGTCAACACCTCACGGGCTTCTCTCGCCGCGCGCTTCCGAACAAGCGTCGGCGAGCCACCCATGGCCTACCTCACTCGTTGGCGCTTTACCCTCGCGAGTGACCTCCTGCAAACACCGGACACCACCGTCGCGCATGTCGCCCGCAGCGTCGGCTACAACAACGCCTTCTCCTTCAGCACAGCATTCAAAAGGCACCTGGGAATCACACCATCCGAGTTCCGCCATCATCGCCCACTCCTCTCGAACGGAATATCGGAACCAAACATGCACCCTACCCGGAGCGCCTTTATACCGATCGACTAATGGGGCGGAGTTAGCTTGCTAGGTGCTGGACGATGATGCCGTGGCCGTCGCTGAGCTTGATGTCGGCGAGAGCACCGTTAATCAGCGGCATCTGAGGGGGTTGGTGTCCGATGTCGAAGTCAAAAATGACCGGTATCTCGAGGTCTCCGAGTGCGCGGTCCAGGGCTTGTGCCTGGTTCAAGCCACTGGTTTCGGCCGCGCTACTGCGACCGATGAGGATGCCGGACGCATGACGGAACCAGCCTGCCAGACGTAAGGACCAAAGCATCCGGAGTACGGATGGCGCATCGGAGCCGGCCGACTCAAGATAAACAATCATGCCCTCCGGTGCGTGGCGCTGAGCGAATCCAGGAACGTCTCCAAACCGCGAGCCGGCTAGGAGGGAGACAGTCTCCAGACAGCCACCGATGAGTCGCCCTCGCATCCTAACTGGCCCACCATCCAGAGATCGCCACTGAGTAGGGGTTTCATAGGCGGAGTCGCGATCAAGAGGTTCATCGTTCCAATCAACCCAAGGGCGTGAGCGGCGGTGGGGAGCCGAATGCTGTATGAACGAATCGCCCTCCGTCACACCGGCGACTTCCGTCCAGCGTTGGAACTCCGTTGGTAACTCCCAGGGTTCATCCATCAAGTTCGCCCCGTGAAGCGTGGCTACTCCGGTGAGGATGGTGAGCGGCATCAGCAGGGTTGAGATGTCCGACCAGCCGACAAACCAGGTTCCTTCCTCGGCGATTGCATCCCAGTCGAGGTGTTCCACGAGCTCGATTGCGAGTTCTCCACCCCACGGCGGTAGCACTGCACCAGCAGCCCCTGCGAAAGCTGCTGCTAGATCTTCCGCCCGCTCCTGTGCCGTAGCAGGCATGAGGCCGCCGACAGTGGCGTGGGGACGCAAATGAGGGTCGAAGCCATCGCGCTTCAGCGCGTTGGTAGCGGAGTACAACCGCTCGTGCAGCTCCTTCGGGACACCCATGGATGGGGCGGGTATCTCAATTCGATCTCCGCTCTGAAGCGGCTTGGGGTCATGGATGGCAACCATCGCTCAAAGGTAGCAACCCGGGCCACGTCCTCATTCCTTTTAGCGGACCAAGAACTGACCGTGTTCGTAAACCGCTCCTTCTGCGTACACCCTCCACGGACGGCGGGCTGCGCGTTCATCCCGTGAATCCACCACAGCACCAGGAGCGGCATCTCCAGATAGCGCGGCAGGAGCGTCCGTAACGGATGGCTCAGCGTGAATGCATCGCGCTGCCGCGCATCCTGTAAGCGACTGCAGGTAGTAATGATTCACGCCGAAGCAATGAAAGCATCAGCGAATTCTGCTGCGGGCGGGATTTCTTCGATCACGTCGACCAGGATCTGACCGGGCGCCTCGACGATGAAGTGGCGTTGTCCGAAAGCCTCGTCTCGTAGCTCGAGCTTCATGGACACTCCGGCCTTCCGCAGTCGCGTGTACTCACTGGCCGCGTCATCCACCTCAATATTCAGGAGGACGCCATGGCAAGGAAGCCGGAAGCCTTCCGGGATGGTGGGGTGGGTGCAGTCAAGCACAGCAAGTTCGTGTGCTCCGTTACGGAGGCTGACATACCAGTCAGTGGTGAAAGCCACCTGGAAGCCGAAGTGGTTTGTGAAGAAGTCTGCTACGCCGGGCGGGTTCTCAACCTGTAGGACGGGATAGAAGCTTTTGATCGACATGAAGTCTCCTTACGTACAATGTGAATGTAAGGAACTATACGTACACACTGAACGTAAGGAAAGACTCCCATGCCCCGTGCTTCTGCGGTGGATGCCGCTTTCACTGCTGAGAAAGTTCTCAGCGCCGCTTCTCAGTGCTTCGCGGCTTACGGGTTCCATGCGACGTCGGTGGAGCAAATCGCGAGATCGGCAGGGGTGACCAGGGGGGCCGTTTACCACCATTTCGACGATAAGGTCGGCTTGTTGAGAGCGGTGGTGCGCGCCGGCCATAGACGCGTCGCCTCCCATATAGTCGACAATGCTGAAGTTGCTCGAGGGGACATTCTTGCGTTGCTGCGGGCAGGTTGCCATGCGTTCGTTGATGGCATTACGCAGGACGAAGCAGCCCGGGTCATTCTGGTTGATGGGCCGGCAGTACTTGGTTGGACCGAATGGCGTGCTCTTGATGCAGAGAACTCGATGCAGGAGCTCCACGAGGCCATCGCGCTTCTCGCTCCCGCTGCTGACGTCGAAGCTCTCACCCGGCTCCTATCGGGAGCTATGAATGAAGGCGTGCTGTGGCTGATCGAGCGTCCCGATGACCCTGATGCCCGCGCTGCTGTCCACCGAACTCTAGACCAGCTGGTCAACGCGGTTGGGAGACCATCTACCCGTCCGTAGACCGGTCCCTCACCGCAGCACCGCTCCGACACCCGACACCCGGCACCCGGCACCCGGCACCCAACAATCCCAGGACTCCCGAGTCGCATATACTCCGCCCGCATTGATTCGCGGTGAGGGTAGCTCAAACGCTACAGCTTTTGACCGGTGAACATCCCGACTGGCCCAGCCGCACTGCACCACAAAAAAGCCTGGCCGGCACACCACCATCAGCCACGGCCGCCCGGCGGGCGGACAAGAAGCCGAACTAGCGATGCGCCGGCCAGGCCGGCACGGGTTCAAACCGGGTCAGTTCCCTCCGGGCTGAAGCTCAACCTCAATCGGCGCGAAGTCGGCACCCTTGGTGTCTACGCCTTCTTCCTCCAGCTCGGCCAGCGCCTTCTCCACGTACTCGTTGGTCCAGGACGTGGCCGGCGGCTCCTCACTGATGATCGTTGCACCAGTTTCGTTCTTGGTGCCCAGCGCGATCTCAACCGTCTGTTCCCACGCAGCCTCATCGATCAGGCCGACGCCGTTCGTGGACGGCCAGATCAGCTTGGACGTTTCATTGGTCATCCACAGCTGGTGGCTCGTGCCCAGCGTGGACCCGGCCCCGGTCACGATCTCCGCCGCTTCCTCGGGGTTGTCCTTCGCATACGCCCAGCCTTTGATGGCGGCCTTGATGAAGGCAACCGTAGTTTTCTGGTACTCCTCGTCATCCTCGAGCCGCTGTGTGTCCGCCCAAATGGCGTCCTGGAGCATTGCGGTTCCCTCTTCGTTCCGGTCGATGACGGTGAGGTCCTCCGGCTGGTACAGCTCACCCGTATCGGGGTTCTCCGTCTCCAGCACCTGCGCGTATTCGTTGTAGGTCATGGCCTGCGCGGCGTCGATGTCCCCGGCGAGGAAACCGTTCATGTCAAAGGCCTGCTGGATCAGTTCAATGTCATCGATCTCCACGCCGGCCTGCTGCATTCCGGCGAATAGCTCCCATTCGTTGCCGTAGCCCCAGGAGCCGACCTTCTTTCCGGCCAGGTCCTCTGGACCGTCAATGCCCGAGTCCGCCATCGCGACCTGCAGGGTAGCGCTTCGTTCGAAGATCTGCGCCACGTTGGTGATGGCAGCGCCCTGCTCGATCGAGCCGAGAACCTTGGGCACCCAGGAGATAGCGTAGTCGGCGTCGCCCGAGGCCAGGACATCCTGCGGCACAATATCGGCACCGCCTTCCAGGATTTCGACGTCGAGGCCCTCCTCCTCGAAAAAGCCTTGGTCCAGGGCTGCGTAGTAGCCGGCAAACTGGGCCTGCGCGAACCACTGCAGCTGCAGCTTCACCGGGGTGAGTTCATCGGCAGCGGCCGAGCCATCCCCGGATTCCCCGCCGCAGCCTGCCAGCGCCAGGGCAGTGACGGCCAGCCCGGAGGCCAGGATGGTGAGCGGTTTCCTTCGTGTGTTCATTTGCTTCCCCTCATACGGGCGGTTAGTGCGGACGGAGTGGTGCGGTGAAACATCTATGGAGCGGCGCCCGGCTCAGGAGCCGCCGGTGTGCCGGGAAAAGTACTTCTCCAGCGCGGCCGTGACCGCGTAGAACAACAGTCCAAGCAGGACGGCGCCAAGCACGTAGGCCCAGGCCAGCGTGTAGTTGCTGCTCGACGCCGCTGAGGTCACCGACTTGCCCAGGCCACCTACCGGACCGCCGAAGTACTCGGCAATCAGTGCCGAGACGACGGCCAGCGACGACGCAATCCGCAGGCCGGTGAACATGTACGGCACTGCACTGGGCAGAGTGACGCTGCGGGTGATCTGCCACTTCCCGGCGGCATAGGAACGCATCAGGTCCCGGTGCACCGGCTTCACCTGCCGGAAACCGCGCAGCGAGTTGACGTAGACGGGGATGAAGACGGCGATTCCCGCCACGATCTGCCGGGTGGCCTGCTGGTCGGCACCGAACATTGTGTAGAGCACCGGAGCCAGCGCCACGATCGGAATGACGGAGAGCGCCACCACCAGCGGTGCCGCCAGCCGGTCCAGCACCGGCACAGCAGCTGCGGCCACAGCGGCTGCGACCCCCAGCAGGGCTCCAACCACCAGCCCGACGGCGGCGTTCACCCCGGTCACGACGGCGGCGCCCAGCACGTTCGCCAGGTTGCCGGCGAAGGCTTCGGCGATTGCCAGCGGTCCCGGAACGATGAACGGCTCAATCTGCAGCACCCAAACCGCGCCCTGCCACACCAGGAGTGCCGCTGCCCCCAGCAGCAGCGGCGCAGCGAGGTGGCGGCCAAGCCCGGACAGACGGCCGGGATCGATGCCGGCTGCTCCACGAGTTTCCGCCGGCGCACCCGCTGCCGGTGCGGCCGGCGGGTCCTGGACGATCCTGCTCATCGGGTTTCCGCTCCCCGGACCGCAGCAGGTTCGGCCCCGTGCAGCGCCTCACGCACTGTCCGGATCGCCTCGTAAAAAGAAGCCTCCTCGCGAAGTCCCGCACCGCGGGCGCCGGCTGAGCCCAGCGTGATGTCCACGATCTCCCGGATTTCACCCGGCCGTGGAGACATCACCACCACCCGGTCGGAGAGGAACACGGCCTCCGGAATTGAATGGGTGACAAAAACGACGGCGCAGCCCGTCTCCGCGCAGATGCGGACCAGTTCGTTCTGCATCTTTTCCCGCGTCATCTCATCCAGGGCTCCGAAAGGCTCATCCATCAGCAGCAGCTTGGGTGACTCAGCCAGCGACCGTGCGATGGCCACCCTCTGCTGCATACCGCCGGAGAGCTGGTCCGGGTAGTGCTCGCCGAAGTCGGAGAGGCCTACCATCTCCAGCAGTTCATCCGAGCGCGCCCGGCGGGCTGCCGGGGCGGCGCCGTGGGTCTGCAGAGGCAGCTCAATGTTGCCGCGCACGGTCCGCCAGGGCAGCAGCCCTGCCTGCTGGAAAGCGATGCCGTAATCCTGGTCCAGCCGGGCCTGCCGCGCACTCTTGCCGAACACGCTCAGCGTTCCGGAACTGGGTGCATCCAGATCCGCGATCAGCCTCATCAGGGTGCTTTTGCCACAGCCGGAGGGACCGATCAGGGAGACAAACTCACCGGCAGCTACGCTCAGGCTGACGTCCCGCAGTGCCTGCACCGGGCTGCGTCCGGCGCCAAAGATGCGGCCAACAGAGACCGCGTGAACCGCGGGGACCGGAACCGCTCCCCCGTCCGCCGTCGCCGTCCCGCCCATTGAATCCGTAGTGCTGTTCATGCTGCCTGCTCTCCTCTGCGGTAGCGGCGCAGCAGTGCGCCGATCAAAGCAACGAATCCCACCGCGGCCAGGCCCAGCACCACGGCGCCGAAGATTGGCGCCCAGGGCTTGCCCGGGTCACCTCCCGCGGCGGCGGCGAATTCGACGATCATGCGGCCAATACCGCCGCGGAGCCCGATTGAAACCTCCGCCACCACTGCCCCGATCACCGCGTTGGCGGCCGCGAGCCGCAGTGCAGGGAGCAGGTACGGCACGCTCGCCGGGAGCCTGAGCCGCAGGAAGGTCTGCCACCAGCCAAGGGCATAGGTGCGCATGAGGTCCTCGTGTGCCTTCTCCGGGGCGTTGAAGCCGCGCAGCGCACCAATGGCCACCGGAAAGAACGCCAGGTAAGCGGAGATGACGGCCACGGACATCCAGTTCTCCCACGTGAACGGGCCAAACTCGAGCTGTGACCCCCACCGGCGGACCAGCGGAGCGATCGCGATCAGCGGCACGGTCTGGCTCAGGATGATCCAGGGCAGCATCGCCGAGTTGGCGCTGCGGAAGCGCTGCATCAGCATGGCAAGCCCGAGCCCCACCACAACGCCCAGCAGCCAGCCGGCACCGGCGATGCCGAGGGTAAAACCGGCCGCCTGCAGCACGGCCACCCACATGGGTCCGGCGCCCGAGGCCGAGGATTCAGGTGCCAGGAGCCGCTCAAGCATGGTCCAGGAATGGGGCATGGCCAGGTCCGTGGTCCGGGGCAGCAGCGGCATGCCGCCGACGCTAACCCCGGACGCCGGGCCAACAGCTTTGTACCCCTCCCAGAGAAGGACCGGCAGCAGCACCCCGCCAATCCCCCACGCGATCGCGGAGGGGCGCCACCGCCGTCGTACTTCCGTTTTCATGCCTTCGCAGCCACCTGGTCCCGCAGGGCAGGAATCACCGTCTCCCCGTAGACGCGCAGGGTTTCCTCCTTGTTGTCGTGCTGGAGGTAACCGGCAAACTGCGTGACGCCGAGGGCTTTGAGCTTTTCGAGCTTTTCCATGTGCTCTTCGGCGGTGCCCAGGATGCAGAACCGGTCCACGATTTCATCCGGCACAAAGTCGGCATGGGTGTTCCCGGCACGGCCGTGCTCGTTGTAGTCGTAGCCCTGGCGCCCTGCAATGTAGTCGGTCAGCGCCTGCGGCACGGAGGAATCGGACCCGTATTTGGACACGATATCCGCCACGTGGTTGCCCACCATGCCGCCGAACCAGCGGCACTGGTTGCGCATGTGTTCCCGGTTGGTGCCGATGTACATCGGCGCTGCGACGCAGAATTCGATGCTGTCCGGGTCCCGGCCGGCGTCGGCCGCGGCCTGCCGGACAGTACGAATCATCCACTCGGCAATGTCCACGTCCGCCAGCTGGAGGATGAACCCATCCCCCACCTCCCCGGTGAGCTTCAGTGCCAGCGGACCGTAGGCCGCCACCCAGACCTCCAGTTCCGAGCCCTTGCTCCACGGGAACTGCAGGGTGGCGCCGTTGTATTCAACCGGCCGGGAGTTGGCCAGTTCCCGGATCACATGGATTGCCTGGCGAAGCGTCTTCAGCGTGGTGGGAGCCCCGTTGGTGACCCGCACCGCGGAGTCTCCCCTGCCGATCCCGCAGACGGTCCGGTTGCCGTACATCTGGTTCAGCGTGGCGTAGGTCGACGCCGTCAAGGTCCAGTCCCGGGTGGCGGGGTTGGTGACCATCGGCCCCACCTTGATGGACCGGGTTTCGGCCAGGATCTGGCTGTAGATCACGTATGGCTCCTGCCAGAGCAGGTGTGAATCGAAGGTCCACACGTAGTCAAACCCGTGTTCCTCCGCTTTCTTGGCAAGCGCCACCGTCCGCTGGGCGGGAGGATTGCACTGCAGTACCGCACCGAATTCCATGTTTCCCCCTAGACCAGGTACTGGCTGGTTGCGCGGCGGACATACTGCCCGTGGCCCTTGCTGCCCAGGTACTCGTTGTTGTTGACGACCACCCGGCCGCGGGACATCACCGTGTCCACGTGCCCTTCGATCTCGTAGCCCTCCCACGCCGAGTAGTCCATGTTCATGTGGTGGGTTTTCTCCAGCCCGATCGAGGTGTGCCCGTTCGGGTCGTAAATAACGACGTCGGCGTCTGCTCCCGGGGCAATCACGCCCTTGGTGCCATACATGCCAAACATGCGCGCCGGCGTCGTGCTGGTGATCTCCACCCAGCGCTCCAGGCTGATTTTTCCGTCCACGACGCCCTGGTACATCAGGTCCATGCGGTGTTCCACCGAGCCGATGCCGTTGGGAATCTTCGAGAAGTCCCCCACCCCCATGTCCTTCTGTCCCTTCATGCAGAACGGGCAGTGGTCAGTGGCGACCATCTGGATATCGTTGGTGCGCAGCGACTGCCACATGTGGTCCTGGTGGTGCTCGTGCTTGGACCGCAGCGGCGTGGAGCAGACCCATTTGGCGCCCTCGAACCCTTCCGCACCAAGCTGGTCCTCGAGCGAGAGGTAGAGGTACTGCGGGCAGGTTTCACCGAAGACGTTCTGCCCGTTGTCCCGGGCTGCCGCGAGCTGCTCAACTGCCTGTTTTGCGGAAACGTGGACGACGTAGAGCGGTGCTCCGGTCAGGTTGGCCAGCATGATGGCCCGGTGGGTGGCTTCCTCCTCCATCTGCCAGGCGCGTGCAACGCCGTGGTAGTAGGGGTCGGTTTTGCCCTGGGCCAGAAGTTCGGTGACCATCGCGTCAATCGCAGGACCGTTTTCGGCGTGCATCATGGTCATCAGTCCGGTCTCGGCGCCGACCCGCATGGCTTTGTAGATCTGCGCGTCGTCGCTGTAAAAGACGCCCGGGTATGCCATAAAGAGCTTGTAGCTGGAGACTCCTTCGTCCGGGAGGGTTTCCATCGCCTTGAGCGAGTCGTCGTTGACGTCGCCGATGATCTGATGGAAGCCGTAGTCGACGGCGCATTGTCCTGCGGCTTTTTCATGCCAGGCTGCCAGGCCATCCATGACCCGTTCGCCGTAGCGCTGGATGGCGAAGTCAACAATGGTGGTGGTTCCGCCCCAGGCTGCTGCACGGGTTCCGGTCTCGAAGGTGTCGGAGGCTTCGGTGCCGCCGAAGGGCATCTGCATATGGGTGTGCGCGTCGATTCCGCCGGGAATCACGTACTTGCCGGTGGCGTCCAGGACAGTGTCCACGGAACCTGCCAGGTCGTGTCCCAGCAGGGTGGATCCGGGTGCCAGGACCGCGGCGATTTTCACTCCGTCCACCAGGACATCCGCAGCGCTGCGGCCGGTGGCGGTGACGACGGTGCCACCGGAGATCAGTGTTGTTGCCATAAAGCGTTTCCTTGCCTTCCTCTGTGCTGTCCGGGCTTACGGTGCGGTGATGGGGTCGTAGGCATCCGGACGGCGGTCCCGGTAGAACTGCCAGTTGTTCCTTGCGGTGCGGACCAGTTCCATATCGAGGTCGCGGATCATCAGTTCTTCCCCGTCCCGAGCGCCCACCTCACCGACGTAGTTGCCCTGCGGGTCGGCGATGTAAGAGGTGCCGTAGAAGTCCACTGCCTCCTCGCCGAATTCGTTGGTTTCCTCCCCTACCCGGTTCGGGACCACCACAAAGTAGCCGTTGGCCGCCGCGGCAGTCGGCTGTTCAAGTTCCCAGAGACGGTTGGAGAGTCCTGGCTTGGAAGCATTCGGGTTGAAGACCAGCTGGGCGCCGTTCAGTCCCAGCACCCGCCAGCCTTCGGGGAAATGCCGGTCGTAGCAGATAGTGACGCCGACTTTTCCGACGGCGGTGTCGAAAACCGGCCAGCCGAGGTTTCCCGGACGGAAATAGAACTTTTCCCAGAACTTCTCCACGTGGGGTAGGTGGTTCTTCCGGTATTTGCCCAGATACGTTCCGTCCGCGTCGATCACGGCTGCGGTGTTGTAGTAGACACCGGGCTGCTCCTCCTCGTAGACGGGAAGGATAATCACCATGTTGTGCTCGGCTGCCAGTTTGGAAAACCGTTCCGTCAGCGGCCCCGGGACTGCCTGCGCGTATTCGTAATACTTGCTGTCCTGGACAATTCCGAAGTACGGGCCGTGGAAGAGTTCCTGGAAGCAGATGACCTGCGCACCTTCCGCTGCCGCCCGGCGGACGAAGTCCTCATGCTTGGCAACCATGGACTCTTCATCCCCGGTCCAGGTGGTTTGGGTCAGTGCGGTTCGAACGATCGTCAAAACATCCTCCACATTCCGGCGGCTCAGCCGCCCGTTTCGCAAAAGGCCGCGAGGGCTTTTCACCATCTTTTGGGCTAAACATTTCTCCTGCGTTTCGGAGGCATTAAAGCTGCGGTGCAGCCCGGTTCTCCGTGCCCGCCATCCTTGGCTACGCGGACGAGTTCTGCAAGAGTGTAGAAATCGCCGCCGGTGCGCTTTCATCCCGGCAGGCGGGCAACCGATTTCCGGCCGGATTGGCCGGGGCTCAGCAGGCCTTGATTTGGGCCCAGCCGCACCTCTTCCGCGGGCACGGCAGCCCAGCGGAACCACCGCCCGGATCACTTCCACCTGCGAGGTTTTATGATTCCCCCGTCTGATGTCCCACCCGGTTTCCTGCGCCCTGCCGCGTTGGCCGCACTCACCGTACTGGCGCTTACCGGCTGCGCCGGCCCGCCCGCAGATTCAGCGCAGGCTCAGCGCCCGGAAACTCCGGATTCCTCCCTCAATGCCGGGTTCCCGCTGGAACTGGATAACTGTGGAACCGCCGTCTCCCTGGATGCCCCGCCGGAACGGGTGGTCACCATAAAGTCCACCTCCACCGAGCTGCTCCTGGCCCTGGGCCTGGGCGAGAAGATCGTAGGCACTGCCTTCGCTGACGGTCCGGTGCCCGAAGCGTGGGCAGACGCCCACGTTCCCCCGGTCCTTGCAGAGAAGGTGCCTTCCCATGAAGCTGTCCTGGGCCTCGCCCCGGACCTGGTTTTTGCCGGCTGGGAATCTAACTTCTCAGCCGACGGCGCTGGGGAACGCGCCCAGCTCGATGAACTGGGCGTAGCCAGCTACGTCTCCCCCGCCGCCTGCCAGGGAGACGGATACCGGCCCAGCCCGCTGACTTTCGACGACGTCTTCGCCGCCATCGAGGAGGCCGGAGACCTGTTCGGAGCTCAGGAAGCAGCCGCTGACCTGGTTGAGGCACAGCGTGCGGAACTCGAGGGGCTCACGCCCTCGGACAAGGGACTAAGCGCCCTCTGGTACAGCTCCGGGTCCGACACCCCCTACGTAGGTGCGGGAAGCGGTGCACCGCAGCTGCTGATGGAATCCGCAGGCCTTGAAAACATTGCTGCCGGAATCGATGCGGGCTGGAGCCCCTACTCCTGGGAGGCCGTTGCCGAGGCGGACCCGGACGTCATTGTGCTCGTTGATTCTGCCTGGGGCAGCGCAGAGAAGAAGAAGTCCGTGCTCGAATCCCATCCCGTCATTTCCCGGCTCTCTGCCGTTCAGGAAGGGCGCTACCTGGTTGTGCCCTTCGCCGCATCGGAAGCGGGAGTCCGCAACGTTGAGACCGTACGTTCCCTGGCCGAGCAGCTGGCTGCCCTTGACTGAGACCATCGCCCGCCCCGGCGCACCCGCCGTCGAACAGCCCGCCCGGAGACCACGCTCCCGCCGTCCCTGGCTGGTCGGCGCGGCCCTCTGCCTGGGGCTTGCCGGTGCCGGGCTCTGGGCACTGACCGTCGGACCTGCCGGGCTCGGGGTGCGGGATGCATGGCTGGCGCTGACTGCTCCGGGCAGCGGATCGCTGACGCCGCTGCAGGAGGCGATTGTCCGGGACCTGAGGCTGCCCCGGGTCCTGACGGCCGCGGCCGTTGGCGCGGGACTTGCCCTGAGCGGGGCCGTGATCCAGGCACTGACCCGCAATCCGCTGGCAGACCCGTACCTGCTGGGGCTAAGTTCCGGGGCCAGCCTGGGAGCTGTTTCGGTGCTGCTGCTGGGCGCCGCCGTCGTCCTTCCCGTTGCGGCGTTCGCCGGAGCCATGCTGGCGATGGCCGCCACGCTGACCCTCGCCGGCGCGTTGGGCTCCATCACTCCAACCCGCACCGTCCTAGCCGGACTGGCGGTCTCTTCGCTGGCTGCAGCCGCGGCGTCGTTTGTAGTGTTCTGGACAGCGCAGGGCGACTCCTACCGCGAAGTGCTCGGCTGGCTGATGGGATCCCTTGCCGGAGCCACCTGGTCCAGTACGGCGATCGCCCTTCCGGCACTCGCCGTCGTCGGGATTCCGCTGATGTTCTGCGGCCGGCTCCTGGACGCTTTCTCCTTCGGTGACACCGCTGCCTCGGCGCTTGGCGTGCCGGTGCCGGCCGTGCGGTGGACCCTGCTGGGGGCCACTGCCCTGCTGACCGGGGCGATGGTGTCCGTGAGCGGGTCCATTGGGTTTGTGGGCCTGGTCCTGCCGCACGCCGTGCGGATGCTGGCCGGAGCGTCCCACCGTTCCCTGCTCCCGCTTTCCGCCCTTGCCGGTGCCCTGTTCCTCGTGCTGGCAGACACCGCGGCCAGGACGGTATTCGATCCCCGGGAGATACCGGTGGGGATCGTGACGGCCCTGATCGGAGCCCCCTTCTTTATCCTGCTGCTGCTACGACGGCGGAGCGGGGCATGAGCGCCCGGACGCCGGGAACCGTCGTCACAGCCCGCCGGGACCTGTCAGCTGAGCGGGTGCGGGTGGTCCGGGGCGGCAGGGTACTGGTGGATGGGGTGGACTGCACCCTTGAACCCGGCACATTCACGGGACTGCTGGGCCCAAACGGTGCAGGAAAATCCACCCTGCTTCATCTGCTGGCCGGCATGCTTGGGCCCGATGGCGGAACGGTACGGTTCGGGGACCGGGCGCTTTCGGCAACGCGGTCGCGGGAGCGGGCACGCAGCATCGCACTCGTGGAGCAGTCCCTGCCTGCCGAGACCGGTCAGTCCGTCCGTGAAGTCGTGGCGCTTGGCCGAACCCCGCACCGCGGCCTGCTCGCCGGAGACAGCCCGGAAGATTTGGACGTGGTGGAGCGCGCCCTGGTGGCGGCCGGCGTCGTCCATCTTGCAGACCGCGCCTATTCCACGCTTTCCGGCGGCGAACAGCAGCGCGCGCAGCTGGCGCGTGCCCTGGCCCAGGAACCCTCAGTGCTGCTGCTGGATGAACCCACCAATCATCTCGATGCGTCCGCCCAGCTGGAAACGCTGGAGCTGCTGGAGGGACTGGCTGCCCGCGGGACGGCCGTGGGGGCAGCGCTGCACGACATCAACCATGCGGCGGCCTCCTGTTCCCACCTGATCGTGCTTCTAAGGGGGAAGGTCGTAGCGTCCGGGCCGGTCCGGTCTGTGCTGACTCCGGAGTTGATCCGGCACGTCTACGGTGTGCAGGCTGTAATGCTCGAGCACCCTCTGACGGGACGGCCGCTGGTCGCGCTGGGCCGGTAGGCCCGTTTCGGGCGGACTTCCTGCAACTGCCCTTGTCCGCGCGGTGGGTTACAGTTTTCGATGTCCCGTCATTCAGCGGGGTGATCTAGGCTGGCCGGTTTTGACGTCACTGCTAACCGCGCCCACATTCTTGACAGGAAGACTAAATGGGGGAAAGTACGTTCTTCAGCGTGCGTCAAAGGTTTGCAGCTATTGCTGTTGCAGCTCTCGTCGGAAGCAGCGTGAGCGCCGTTCCTGCCTTCGCTACCAGCGAGGCTCTGCCGGAATCGTCCACGGAGGTGCGTGGATCAGAATCCACCGGCCCAGTAACGGACCGATTTATCATCTCCTACCGCCACATGGCAGGCATCAGTTCCACGGACCGGGCGGAGGCGTACGAATCAGCGGCTGAAGAGCTGGGCGCCGATGCCACAGTTCTTTTCGAGACCGGGACCGGCGCCTCGGTTGTTACGGTGGACAAGGAGTTGACCGAAGTCGAGTCCCAGGCGCTCATGGCCTCCATTGCTGAGAACCCTGCGGTGGAAAACATTGAGCCGGATATCCTGCTCACGCCCGCATTCCTGCCGCCGAATGACGAGTATTACGAGTCGCAGTGGAATCTTTTTGACCCGGTGGGCGGGGCGAACGTGCCCAGCGTCTGGGACACCACCCGTGGCAAGGGCCAGGTTGTAGCTGTCATTGATTCAGGCATCACCAACCACTCAGACCTAGCCGGCCGGATCCTGCCCGGCTATGACCTCATGAGCGACCCGGACATGGCCCGCGACGGTGACGGCCGCGATCCCGGTCCCAGGGACGAAGGGGACTGGTCGGACGGATCCGCCTGCCCGGCCAGAGGGTCTAGCTGGCACGGAACGCATGTTGCAGGAACTGTGGCCGCCACTGCGAACAATGGACAAGGAATCAGCGGTGTCGCCCCGGAGGCCAAGATCGTCCCGGTCCGCGTGCTCGGTGACTGCGGAGGCTACCTGTCCGACATCTCCGACGCGATCATCTGGGCCGCGGGCGGTGAACTGCCCGGCATTCCGGTCAACGCGAACCCCGCCGGTGTACTGAACCTGAGCCTGGGCGGGGTTAGCACCTGTTCCTACGCCATGCAGTCAGCGGTTGACTTCGCCAACAGCCGCAACTCCGTTGTAGTCGTCTCCGCAGGCAACGACGGCGGACCTGCCGCGAACATGGTTCCCGCCAACTGCCAGGGCGTGATCGCGGTCGGGGCGACAGGTCCGGACGGACAGCGTGCCTACTACTCAAACCACGGGCCCGAGGTGGACATCATGGCTCCGGGCGGGAACATGAGTCTAGGCGATGAGGCCGGCATCCTCTCGACCCTCAACTTCGGGCAGACAAGCCCCACCCTGGAGTCCTACGCCTTCTATCAGGGCACCTCCATGGCCGCTCCGCATGTAGCGGGTGCGGCAGCCCTCATGCTTGCGGTTTCCCCGGGCATGACGCCCGCCCAGGTGGAAGCCCGCCTGACGGAAACCGCACGGGAGCTTCCCAACGGTTGTGAGCCCTACTGCGGGCCCAGGCTGCTCGACGTAACTGCCGCCGCCACAGACCCGTTGGAGGCGGCACCCATCCCCTCGATCAAGGGCACCGCCACCGTCGGGTCCACCCTCACCGCCACACCAGGCACCTGGGCCCCGGCACCGGTAAACCTCAGCTACCAGTGGCTGCGCGGCACCACCCCCATCAAGGGCGCCACTAAGAGCACCTACATCCTCACCGGCGCCGACGCCGGAGCCACCATCAGCGTCGAAGTCACCGGCACCAAACCCGGCTACGCCACCACCACCAAACGCTCCAACCCCACCTCCAAGGTGGCCAAACCCAAGCCGCCGTTCACGGATGTGCCTGCGAACGCACAGTTCTTCGACGAGATCTCCTGGATGGCATCGCGGGGCATCTCCACCGGGTGGAAGGAAGCGAACGGGACCCGGACGTACCGGCCGCTGCAACCCGTCAACCGCGACGCCATGGCCGCATTTATGTACCGTCTGGCCGGGAGCCCGAACTACACTCCCCCGAAGAAGTCACCGTTCTCGGACGTCACCCCGAGCACGCAGTTCTATAAGGAGATCGCCTGGTTGGCTTCGGAAGGCATATCCACCGGATGGGTTCAGGCCAATGGTTCCCGGACGTACCGGCCGCTGCAACCCGTCAACCGCGACGCCATGGCCGCGTTTATGTACCGTTTTGCGGATTCGCCCAGTTACACGGCACCAGGCAAATCGCCGTTCACGGACGTCGCCAGGAACAACCAGTTCTACAAGGAGATTGCCTGGCTGGCATCAACCGGCATCTCCACGGGCTGGAAGGAAGCCAACGGCAAAGCGGCGTTCCGCCCCGTAACGCCGATTAAGCGGGACGCGATGGCGGCCTTTATGTACCGGTTCGATGCCCGCTTCGGGAACTAACAGGTAATCGGATTCAAGAAAAAGGCCTCCCGGAAGCCTGCTGCGCCAGCAGGCTTCCGGGAGGCCTTTCCGTTTGGTCGCCGTTCCGCCGGTGGCTGCGCTTTCCGTCGGCCCGGGCTTACCTCTGGGTTCCGGCGCTGCGTGCTCGACGGCGCGCCTCGGCCGCCGCAGCGGCATAGCCCGCCGCGTAGCCGTCCTCGTAGCCGGCCGCGTGACCGTCGTCGTACCCGGCGTTGTAACCGTTCCTTGTGCCCGACCGCCGGCCGTCTTCATACGCCTCAGCAGTACCCAGGCGGAACATGTCTTCATCGGCAGGACGCAGCAGAGCTCGTGCACCCGGATCCTTGTCCAGACCGCCGACATTCACGAGCATGTCCATCCCGCGGACCAGCGCAACCGGAACGCCGGCGGTCTTGCCCTTGACCAGGTCCGCTGCCGCGGCGATCTCGTCGGCTACGGCTGTGACCGTGGCGCTCATCGGGCGGCCCGAGGCGTCCGGCTGGCCACGCAGGTCCAGCAGGACACTGATGCCGGCAGTGCCTATGGCAGCGTCTGTCTGTCCCTGGCGCCACGGCCGGCCAAGTGTATCGGTGATGATCACTCCGATGTCCACGCCGAAGTCCCGCTTCAAACCGCGGCACAACTTTCGGGCTGAAGCATCCGGGTCTTCCGGAAGCAGCAGGACCGTTCCGTCAGCTGTATTGCTGGCATCCACACCTGCAGCAGCCGCGACTATGCCGAGCCGGTTCTCCACGATTCGCGTTACTCCGCCGGCGTGAGGCCGGCTTGCCACCACGCGTACGGTCTCCGACTCCACCGCTTCATCCCTGGCCTCGGCAGAAACCGTCCGGCCCTCCGCTTTTGAAACAATCTTGGATGTGACGGTCAGGATGTCGCCGCTCCTGAGTTCCTTGCCGCAGGCGTCCCCGATCAGCTCCACCAGGTCGTCTCCGGCCCTGACCTCTTTGATCCCGCGGACGGGCGTAATCACCAGACGGCGCGCAGCGGGCAGTGCCTGCCCGGAGTCAACATCGGACCGCATGAGGTTATCCAGTGTCATCGGTGCAGCTCCGGCAGAACGGAGGTGCCAAAAACATCGATCCATTCCCGCTGGTTCCGCCCCACGTTGTGGAGGTAGACGCGGTCGAATCCGAGATCGAGGAACTTCTGGATGTAGGCACGGTGGACATCGGGATCCTCAGAGATCAGCAGCCTGCCTTCGAAGTCCTCAGGACGCACCAGCCGGGCCATCTGTTCCAGCTCGAAGGGCGACCGGATGTCAGCCTTGGGGAATTTCATTCCGCCGTTTGGCCATTCAGTCATGGCGTTGGCCAAGGCATCCTCGTAGGTTGGCGCCCAGCTCATATGCAGCTGCAGGACCTTCGGCATGTTGTCCGGGTCCTTCCCTGCCTCGCGGGCACCGGCGTCGAACCGTGCGAAAAGCCCTTCGATCTTTTCCAGTGGCGCGCCGACAGTGATCAACCCGTCCGCGTGCCTGCCCGCGCGTTTGGCAGTAACCGGTCCGGCCGTTGCCACCAGGATCTCGGGAGCAACCTCCGGCATGGTCCAGAGCCGGGTGGATTCCATCTTGTAGAAGGTGCCGCTGTGCCGCACGTCCTTCCCGGCCAGCGACGCGGCAAAGAGCTTGGAAATGATCTCGATGGCCTCGAACATGCGGTTGATCCGCTCGGGGGCTTCCGGCCAGTACTGGGCCGTGACGTGCTCGTTTAATGCCTCGCCTGAACCAAGACCCAGCCAGTGCCGGCCCGGGTACATGGCAGCCAGCGTCGCGGAGGCCTGCGCCACCATGGCTGGATGCCAGCGGAAGGTCGGCGCGGTCACGCCCGGACCGATGTCACCCTTGGTCCGCTCACCCAGCGCCGAGAGCACGTTCCAGACGAAGGCCGACTGGCCCTGCGCCGGAACCCACGGCTGGAAGTGGTCCGCTGCCATAACACCGGAGAAGCCGCGCTCCTCCGCGTACGCAGACAGGGCGACCGCTTCACTGGGATGGAACTGCTCGAGCATGGCCGCATAGCCGATCCGCAACGGGGTTTTCATGCAGCCACTATAGGCCAGCAGCATGCCCCAAACGGAGAACGGCGTGTTTCAGCCGTGCAACATTCAGCCGCGTGCGCTGACCTGCGGAAGCAGGTCCTCCGCCGGCGGCGTCCACACGGCAGGGTCAGCCTGGACCTGATCGCCGGAACGGATGTCCTTCACCTCGTGTGTGCCGTCTGCGGAGGTGAACCAGACAAAGGGGATGCCGCGGCGGTCCGCGTACTTGATCTGCTTGCCGAACTTCTCTGCCTTGGCAGCCACCTCGACGGCGATGCCGCGCCCGCGCAGGGCGGCGGCGACGTCCTGCGCGGCGGACCAGGAGTCATCGTCGGCAAGGGTCACCAGGACCGCGGTGGGAACCGAGCGGCTGGCTTCGGCGAACTCCTGGCTGAGGATCCGCATCACCAGGCGGGTGACGCCAATGGAGAGCCCGACGCCGGGGAAGGACCGGTTGCCCTTGGTCGCCAGCGAGTCGTAGCGGCCGCCGGAGCAGATTGAACCAAGCTGTTCGTGGCCCACCAGGACCGTTTCGTAGACCGTTCCGGTGTAGTAATCCAAGCCGCGGGCGATCGAGAGGTCCGCAATCACCTTGCCCGGTGCGCGGCGGGCTGCTTCGGCGATCACCTGTTCCAGCTCATCAAGCCCGGTGTCCAGCAGTTCGTTCGAAACGCCCAGGCTGCGGACCTGCTCCACGAAGGACACGTCATCGGTCCGGATGGAAGCAAGCTTCAATGCAAGGGATGCCTGTTCCGGTGTAGCGCCAAGTTCTTCCTCCAGTAGCTCAGCGACCCGGTCTGCACCGATTTTCTCCAGCTTGTCGATGCTGCGCAGCACTCCGGCCGTGTCTTCCAGCCCAATACCGCGGTAGAAACCTTCAGCGAGTTTGCGGTTGTTCACACGGATCCGGAAGTCAGGGATGGGCAGAGCGCCAAGAGCCTCGGCGATCACCAGCGCCAGCTCGACGTCGTACCGGAACGGCAGGTCGCCGTCGCCCACCACGTCAATATCCGCCTGGGTGAATTCGCGGGCACGGCCCTCCTGCGGCCGTTCCCCGCGCCACACCTTCTGGATCTGGTAACGCCGGAACGGGAAGGCAAGGTGTCCGGCGTTCTCCACGACGTACCGGGCGAACGGAACGGTGAGGTCAAAGTGCAGGGCCAGCTGATTCGGATCCTGTTTGCCGGATGCCTCGCCTTCTTCGGCCTGGAGGCGGCTCAGGGCATAGACTTCCTTGTCGATTTCCCCCTTGCGCAGCAGCTGTCCGACGGTCTCTACAGCCCGGGTCTCAATATTCGCGAAACCGTGCAGCTCAAAGGTGCGGCGCAGCACGTCCAGCACATGGAGTTCCACGAGGCGTTCCTGCGGCAGCCATTCGGGGAAACCGGACAGTGAGGCCTTGCGTGCCATGCGGGCAGACTCCTTCAGGATCAAGCGGCCGGCGCACGGCGCTGTGCAGCGCGCGGCGGGCCGAATACGGGGAAAACACACAGGATAAGTGCCTAAACTGTGTGCGGCACCCATTTTAGCCGCATCCGGCTTCCGGCCGTGCCGTCCGCAGTCCGGTGCCGCAGGTACCGATCCCCAAGAATCCAAAGAAGCGTCCATTGAGGAGGAAGCCCGTGAAAGCCTCCAACCGAACCAGCCGCACGGCGCGGCAGCGCCAGGCCCGGATGGCCGCCCGGCAGGAACTGGCCGCCGAGCAGAGCAGGCGCCGGCTCCGTGACAATGTCTACGCCGGAGCGGCCGGAGCACTTGTCCTCGCGCTGGCGACGGCACTGCAGGTCTTTTGGTTCTCCTCCAACCCCACCGCCGATGACCTTGAACTCCTCCGCGAACAGAGCCGCGTGCCGGCGGTGACGGAGACACCTGCCCCCGTACCGTCTGCTTCTCCCCTGCCTTCCGGCACTCCGTAACAACACGGGAATCCGGCGGTACCCGATAATGGGTAAGCTAACGTCAGGGCTTGGGGTTTTTGGAGGCGATGCCGCCCGCGGGGCGGCGGACGCACCCGGGACGGCACGCCTGCAACGCCGGGAACGAGAGATTCGTTTACCCTGAAGTAATGGCTCTGCGGGATTCGCTCAGCGGCCATCCATCGAGTGAAAGACTTTTAGCGGTGACAGACAGTCAGAAATCCGACGAAACTACCGGGACTGCTCCGGAAAACCAGCGGCCCACAGCGCCGAGCCCGGCAGCATTTGCAGCCCGGCGCCCGGCTCCCGCTCCTGCGGCGCCCCGGGCCGGCTCCAACGCCCCGGCTCCTGCCGTAGCCGCACCGGCTGCCCACACCACTCCGCTGGAAGAGGCCGCCAAATTCGCCCGGGTCGAGGAAGACGGACATGTCTTCCTGATTGTTGAGGGCGAGGAGTTCGCCGTTGGACAGTACCCGGATGCCACCCGTGAAGAAGCGCTTGGCTACTTTGTGCGAAAGTACGACGACGCCGTCAGCCAGGTCATCCTGCTGGAGCAGCGCCTCGCAGCCAAGGCACCCGCCTCGGACATGCACAAGACGCTCAAGCACCTCGCTGCCCAGGTAGCCGAGCGCAAGATGGTCGGAGACGTCCTGGCACTGGATGCCCGCATCGCTGCCCTCGAAGCCGGCATCAAGGAGGCCGAGGCCGCTGAGCGTGCCGAAGCTGAAGCTGTGCGCGCCCGTGAACTGGCCGCCCGGGAAGCGATCGTGGCTGAAGCCGAAGAGATCGCGGCAAAGGACCCCGCCACGGTTCAGTGGAAGACCAGCAGCAACCGGATGAACGAACTGTTCGAAGCGTGGAAAGCAGCGCAGAAGAACGGTCCGCGCCTGGGCCGCAGCAACGAAGACGCGCTCTGGAAGCGCTTCCGTTCCGCCCGCACGGTCTTCGACCGTCACCGCCGCGCCTACTTCTCGTAGCTGGACAATGAGAACGCTGAAGCCAAGCGGGCCAAGGAAGCGCTGATCGCCCGGGCCGAGGCGCTTTCAACCTCCACAGACTGGGGCAACACTGCCGCCGACTACCGTCAGCTCATGGACGAGTGGAAGGCCTCCAAGCGTGCCAGCCGCAAGGACGACGACGCACTCTGGGCACGCTTCCGCGCAGCACAGGACAAATTCTTCGCCGCCAGGCAGGCAGCGAACGAGGTCATTGACGAAGAGTTCGCGGCCAACCTCGTTGTGAAGGAAGCCCTGCTGAAGGAAGCACAGGAAATCCTGCCCGTCACCGACCTGAATGCTGCCCGCAAGGCGCTCCAGTCGATCCGCGACCGCTGGGAAGAGGCCGGCAAGGTCCCCCGGGCAGACATGGGCCGGATGGAAGCCGGGATCCGCAAGGTGGAAGAGGCCGTCAAGGCCGCTGAGGACGAGCACTGGCAGCGGAGCAATCCGGAAACCAAGGCACGCACCAACAGCGCCCTGGCCCAGCTTGAAGCTGCCATTGCCACCCTGCGCGAGGAACTCGCGGCAGCTGAGAAGGACGGCGACGCCAAGAAGATTGCCAACGCCAGGGAAGCCCTTGAGGCACGCGAGCAGTGGCTGGAAACCCTGCGCCGGTCGGCACAGGACTTCTCCTAGCAGAAGGCCCGTCGGGCCTGGGCCCGGATTCCGCTTTTCCACAGGCGGGGTCCGGGCCTTTTGCTTTGCCCGCTCGACAGGGAGTCTTGGGCCATGTCCCACCCCTTCCCAAGCCCCGGCAGCCTTCCCCAAATCACTTCCACGGGCGGCGCCATTTTTCATGCCGGGGAGGTGTTCTCGCTACCGGAGCTGCAGGGAATGTGCCGGGACGGACTGGTGAGTTGGGTTTTTGGGCAGACCTATGTCCGCTGGGACGTAACGCCGGGCCCGCTGGCCCGCGGCCTCGCGGCTCACCACAGCCTCCCGGAGCAGGTGCGCGGACGGTATGTCTTCGGACGGCTGACGGCAGCCTGGATCTACGGCTGTGCACCGGCGCCGCAGCGTCTGGCCCTGCTCGCCGACCACCGGCGCCGCAGCACTGCCCTGCCAGCCTTCAGCGGAGCTGGACTGCATGAAGTCGCGCTGGGCCCCTCGGACCGGCTGGCACTGGGTCCGGCATGGGTGACACGGCCGCTGCGGACAGCGCTCGACGTCGCGCTCCATACCCCCGCTGAGGTGGCGGCACCGGTGCTGCTGGCGATGTCACGGGACAAGTCGCTGAACTGCCCCACTACGTACGTCCGGACCCTGCTGCAAAGCGGCCACCGGGTCCCGGGGACCCGGCGCGCGCTGCAGGCCGTGGCTTCGGCCGAGACCGCTGCCGGTCAGGCAGAACCCGCCGCTGCCGGTCAGGCAGAACCCGCCGCTGCCGGCTAGGCAGCCCTTGCCGGCTAGACGCGGCGCTGGTCTCCGGTGGTCCGGTAAACGTCGTAGACGCCGTCGATCCGGCGCACTGCGCTGAGTATGTGGCTGAGGTACTTCGGATCGCCCATCTCGAAGACGAACTTGGACATCGCCACCCGGTCGCTGGAGGTGTTGACGCTGGCGGAGAGGATGTTCACGTGGTTCTCCGAAAGCACACGGGTGACATCGGAGAGCAGCGATTTCCGGTCCAGCGCCTCAACCTGGATTTCCACCAGGAACACGGAGGACTGGGTCGGGGCCCAGTCCACCGGGACGATCCGGTCCGGCTGGTCCCGAAGCTCCTGCACGTTGCGGCAGTCGGTCCGGTGCACGGATACACCGGAGCCACGGGTCACAAAGCCCACGATCGGATCCGGCGGCACCGGGGTGCAGCAGCGGGCGAGCTTCACCCAGACGTCACCGACGCCGCGGACCGTGACCCCGGAATCGGAGAACTTCGGCCGCTTGGCATTCGCAGAGGAAACCGGAGTTTCCGCGAGATCCTCTTCCGCGCCCTGGTGTCCGCCCATCAGGGCCACCAGGTGCTCAATAACGTTCTGGGCCGAAGTGTGGCCGTCACCAACAGCCGCGTAGAGCGCGGAGATGTCCTGGTGGTGCAGGTCCTGCGCCACCGCGATCAGCGCGTCATGGGTCATCAGACGCTGCAGCGGCAGGTTCTGCTTCCGCATACCGCGGGTGAGCAGGTCCTTGCCCTTTTCAATCGCTTCTTCGCGGCGTTCCTTGGTGAACCACTGGCGGATCTTGTTCCGGGCCCGGGGGCTCTTGACGAAACCCTGCCAGTCCTGGCTGGGGCCTGCGCCCTCGGCCTTGGACGTGAAGATCTCCACCCAGTCACCGTGCTGCAGCTCGCTGTTCAGCGGAACCAGTTTGCCGTTGACCCGGGCACCGATGGTGCGGTGCCCCACCTCGGTGTGGACGGCGTAGGCGAAGTCGACCGGGGTGGATCCTGCCGGCAGCGCCATCACCTCGCCCTTGGGTGTGAAGACGAAGACCTCGCGGGCATTGATTTCGAAGCGCAGGGAATCCAGGAACTCGTCCGGGTCCGACGTTTCCTGCTGCCAGTCGACCAGTGAACGCAGCCAGCCCATGTCCGAATTGTCCGGGGCCGCCGAACCGTTCTTCGCGCCGTCCTTGTACTTCCAGTGCGCTGCCACGCCGTATTCGGCACGGCGGTGCATGTCGTGGGTGCGGATCTGGATTTCCACCGGTTTGCCGCCCGGACCGATCACAGTGGTATGCAGCGACTGGTACATGTTGAACTTCGGCATGGCGATGTAGTCCTTGAACCGCCCGGGAAGCGGGTTCCAGCGGGCGTGCAGTGCGCCCAGGGTGGCGTAGCAGTCGCGGACCGAATCGACGAGGACGCGCACGCCCATCAGGTCATGGATGTCGTCGAAGTCTTTGCCCCGCACGATCATCTTTTGGTAGATCGAGTAGTAGTGCTTGGGGCGGCCGGTAATAGTGGCCTTAATCTTGACGTTGTGGAGGTCTTCGGCGATCTGGCTGCGGACCGTGGAGAGGTACTTTTCCCGCTCCGGTGTCCGGTCGCCGACCATCCGGACGATCTCGTCGTAAACCTTCGGGTGAAGAGCTGCGAAGGAAAGGTCTTCAAGCTCCCACTTGATGGTGTTCATGCCCAGCCGGTGGGCCAGCGGAGCGAAGATCTCCAGGGTTTCGCGCGCTTTCCTTGCGGAGGATTCCGGGGAGACGAAGCGCCAGGTTCGTGCGTTGTGAAGCCGGTCCGCCAGTTTGATGACCAGCACACGGATGTCCTTGGCCATGGCCACGACCATCTTGCGCACGGTCTCCGACTGCGCTGCGTCACCGAAAGTCACCTTGTCCAGCTTGGTGACACCATCCACCAGCATGGCCACTTCCGGGCCGAACTCGCTGCGCAGCTCATCAAGGGAGTAGGCGGTGTCCTCAACCGTGTCATGCAGCAGCGCTGCAGCGAGGGTTGTTCCGGTCATGCCCAGTTCGGCGAGGATTGTTGCGACGGCAACGGGGTGGGTGATGTACGGGTCGCCGCTCTTGCGCTTCTGCCCTTCGTGGCACCGTTCGGCAACCACGTAGGCGCGCTGGATCAGTTCAAGGTCTTCGCGCGGGTTGTTGGCGCGGACGGTGCGCAGTAGGGGTTCAAGCATGGGCGAGTAGGATGTCCCGCCGCGTCCGGCCAGCCTGGCCAGGCGTGCCCGGGTACCGTGCCGGCGCACCGGAACCGGTTTCTGGACGGGCTTCGGCGCCGGCTTGGGCGCAGGAGTGATGGCCTGCTCAGGCCCAGGCTTAACCTGGACTGAAGCTGGCTGGCTCTTCTCCGAACCCTGTGCCGGGGTGTTCACGGCACCCGGGGCAGGATTGCTGCTCCGGTCTTTTCCTGCGTTTTCGGCAGGCGTCGCACTATCGGCCAACTGCTGCCCTTTCTTTCCAGATATTTGACCAGTCTATGCCCCCAAACTGCTGGTCTTACACCACCGGTTCCGTTCTTCCCCTGCGGGAAGTAACGGAACCGGTGGATGAAAGCCGTTTGGGACCTACGTCGCGGCCACCTGAGCGGCAGTACCCTTCGAGTCGTGCTCGCGGCGTTCCATCACACGCTTGGTGTGCTTGACGATTTCCGGTTCCCCCCGGCGCAGCAAGGCGTACAGCGGGGCTGCCACAAAGATGGTGCCCAGGGTGCCAAGGATGATGCCGATGAACAGGGCAAGCGAAAGATCCTTTAGCGTTCCGGCGCCCAGCAGGTAGGCACCAATGAACAGCACTGAGGCAACCGGGAGAACGGCAACCACCGACGTGTTGATCGATCGGACCAGGGTCTGGTTCACGGCAAGATTCACCTGTTCGGCGAAGGTCCGTTTGGTCTGCTTAGCCAGATTTGCCGTGTTTTCCCGGATCTTGTCAAAGACCACCACCGTGTCATAGAGCGAGTAGCTCAGCACGGTCAGGAACCCGATGATGGCCGACGGCGTCACTTCGAACCCGCTGAGCGAGTACAGGCCGGCGGTAACAATCATCACGGCCATCAGGCCGGTGATCGCTGCCAGGGACATCTTCCAGGTGCGGAAGTACAGGGCCATCAGCAGAGCTGCCAGCGCAACGAACACCACAAGCCCAATGAGGGCCTGGCGGCTGACGTCGTTACCCCAGGTCGGGCCAATAAACGTGGATGTCACCTGGTCTTCGTTGACGCCGTAGCTTTCCGCCAGGGCAGTCTTCACATCCAGGGTCTGGTCATCACTGAGTTCCTCGGTCTGAATCCGCATAGTGCCCGGGGAAATGTTGGTAACACGGGGGTCGGAGCCTGAAACAATTTCAGTGACGGCTTCCTCGCCCACGGAGACCTGGGTGTCCTCGACACCGGAAACGGTGAACTCGGAACCGCCGCGGAAATCAATGCCCAGGTTGAATCCGCCCTTGACGACGGGAATCAGGATGGAGAGCAGGATGGCAGCTGCGGCAATCAGGAACCACAGCTTGTACCGGCCCACAAAGTTGTAGGACCGCTTTCCGGTGTAGAGCTCATTGCCAAACCTGGCGAACGCGGGAAGCTTACCCATCAGTTGCCCTCCTTCTCCGCGTCGCGGCCGGAGCCTGCCATTGAGTCCTCTTTGCCCTGCCCGGATGTGCCCGGTTCAGCGGACTTGTCCTTGCCGCCGCTCCCAGCCTTTCGGCGTTCGGCTTCTTCGGCCGCCCGCCGTTCGGCAATGGTCATGCGCCGCTCAGCTTCGCGGGCAGCACCCTTGTTCTTCGTCTTCGTGCTCCCGGCCGGCCGTGCAGCGGCGGCCGGCGCCGTTGCTCCGGCACCATCTGCGTCATCTGCGTCGCCGGTTACGGCTGCGGGCTCCCGCAGGCGTCCTGCTCCGCGGTAGACGGGAACGGCACCGAGGCGGGTTGCATCGAGTCCGGACCATTTATGGCCCTGGCCGAAGAACTTGGTCTTGGCCAGGAGCACCATCACCGGATGGGTGAACATAAAGACGACGATGAGGTCGGCTATGGCCGTGAGGCCCAGGGTGAAGGCGAAGCCGCGGACGTTGCCCACTGCCACGAAGTAGAGCACGACGGCGGCGAGCAGGTTCACTGCCTTCGAGGCCAGGACGGTGCGCTTGGCCCGCTTCCAGCCGGTATCCACCGCGGAGACCAGTCCCCTGCCTTCGCGGAGCTCATCGCGGATTCTTTCGAAGTACACAATGAAGGAGTCGGCGGTGAGGCCAATTGCCACAATCAAACCCGCCACGCCTGCCAGCGACAGCCGGTAGTTGTGTGACCAGCCCAGGATCGCGATGGCCAGGTACGTGAGCACACCGGCGACGAGCAGTGACGTGATGGTCACAAAGCCGAGTGCCCGGTACTGGAACAGCGAGTAGACAGCCACGAGGATAAGGCCGATTACGCCGGCGATCAGGCCCATGCGCAGCTGGTCGGCACCAAGGGTGGCGGATACCTGCTGCTCGCTCTGGATATCGAAGCTGATCGGCAGGGCACCGTACTTCAGCTGCTCAGACAGCGCCTTGGCTGATTCCTGGGTGAACTGCCCTGTGATCTGGGCGTTTCCGTCGGTAATCAGCACGTTCATCGACGGAGCCGAGATGACCTGGCCGTCCAGGACGATTGCGAACTGGTTCTGGGGTGATCCGTCGCCGAAGCCGAGCAGCCGCTCTGAAACCTCGCGGAACTTCTGGGTGCCTTCACCGTTGAAGTCCAGGTTCACGGCCCACTCGTTCAGGGACTGGCCCTGGCCGCCCTGCGCCATGCCGAAGCTGGCATCTTCGAGCATGGATCCGGGAACTTCCACCGGGCCCAGGATGTACTTGCCCGCAGTTCCGGGCTCACAGGCAACCATGGGCTCGTCTGCCGGCGCAGGCTCAATGGAGGCCTCCAGCGTTGCCGGGTCCATGCAGTTGGTCGACTCGAATTCCTTGTACAGCTCCGGGGTCACCCAGTTCATGTCGGAACCGTTCTGCGGTTCCGCCGTCGGCTGGGGCAGCGCCTCGTCCGGCGTCGGGGTTTCCACGGCAGGCGCCTGGCCCGGTCCGCCCATAATTACGGAGCGGAACTCCATGGCCGCAGAGGCCTGGATCAGTGCCCGCGTCTCCGCAGTCGGCGTGCCCGGAAGCGAAACAACAACGTTCCGGCCGGACTGCGTGGTGATCTCGGCTTCGGAGACACCGCTGCCGTCAACGCGCTGGCGGATGATCTCCACTGCCTGGTCCAGTTGTTCCTGGCTGATCTGCGAGTCACCGCCCTGCACCTTCGGGGCAAGGATCATCTGGGTGCCGCCCTCAAGGTCAAGGGCAAGCTTGGGAGTCCAGCTGGCGTTGCTCCACATGGAGCCGCCGCCGAGCAAAAGGGCCAGGGCAGCAAAAACGACGCCCAACCAAATGAGCGTCTTTTTTGCTGCCGGGCCGGAGCCGGTTCGAGGCATAAGGGTTTTCCTTTAGGGCGTGAGCGCCGGAGAAGTCCGGCAGATCTGCGGAGTCAGTAGGCCCGCAGGTCCTCGGAGAGTCTAGTTGTCTTTCTTGTTCTCGCGGTCGAGGCGCTTGAGCGTTTCGTCCGGAGTCTCATCGACCGGAGTCTCATCGGACTCGTTCGAACGATCGCGCGGAACGTCTCCGGTGAGGGAGGAAGCGTCATCGGGAACTACGGCGTCCTCGGTTTCGGCCGGCTCCGGCGAGGTGGTGACAACCTTGGTCAGCGCCTGCAGGTGGATAGTGGCGGTGTTGCCGGGAGAAAGCTCCAGAACAGCCTTGTTCTCTTCCTGATCCACGGAAACGATGGTGCCAAAGAGGCCGAACTGGGTCATGACCTCGGTGCCGGGAACCATCTGGGTGCGCTGCTCCTGGACGGTCTTCTGGGTCTTCTTCTGCTTGCGGAACATCATAAAGATGAACAGGCCAAGCAGAATCGGCAGCAGGAGGCTGGAGAACGAAAAACCGCCCTGAGCTCCCGTATCGGTGGTCGTCTGGGCCAAGACATTCAAGAACACGAAGGGTCCCGTTTCTGTTGCGGTATGTATCGGTATGCCGGATTCAGCGCACCGGCGGAGCGGACGTCAAAACAGTCTAAGGGGAAAACGGTCTGACGGCCGCTTAAGTTTCCCGCCTATGTTTATTGTGCAGTCATCTGCCTGCGATTGCATCCCGGGCCCGTACCGGTCAGGATTCGCTGCTCTCCCCCGGCTCCGGGGATGCGCTCCCGGCAAACAGCGACTCGGGAATGAGCTGCGCCGCGGCGTCGGGCATCTGCAGGCCCAGATGTTCCCAGGCTGCCCGCGTGGCGATCCGTCCCCGCGGGGTACGGCCGAGCAGTCCTTCACGGACCAGATAGGGCTCGGCAACGGTTTCCACGGTTTCGGGCTCTTCGCCGACGGCGATGGCCAGGGTGGAAAGCCCAACCGGTCCGCCGCCGAACTTGGTCACCAGGGCGTGCAGGACGGCGCGGTCCAGCCGGTCAAGTCCCCGCTCGTCCACCTCATACATATCCAGGGCGGCCCCGGCGGAGCGGGCGTCGATCTGGTCGATTCCGTGGACCAGCGCCCAGTCCCGGACCCGCCGCAGCAGGCGGTTTGCAATACGGGGAGTGCCGCGGGAGCGTCCGGCCACCTCTGCGAAGCCCGCGGAATTGACCTTCATGTCCATGAGCATGGCGGAGCGGCGGAGCACCAGTTCAAGTTCGGCGGTGGAGTAGAACTCCAGGTGCCCGGTGAAGCCGAACCGGTCACGGAGCGGTCCCGGGAGCAGCCCGGCGCGGGTGGTGGCACCCACGAGGGTGAAGGGCGGAAGGTCCAGCGGAATGGCGGTGGCGCCGGCGCCCTTGCCCACCACAATGTCCACCCGGAAGTCCTCCATGGCCATGTAGAGCATTTCCTCGGCGGGCCGGGACATCCGGTGGATTTCGTCCAGGAAGAGCACTTCGCCCTCCGTGAGGGAGGAGAGGATGGCTGCCAGGTCCCCGGCGTGCTGGATCGCCGGGCCGGAGCTGATGCGCAGCGGGGCGTTCATTTCGGCGGCGATGATCATGGACAGCGTGGTCTTGCCCAGGCCGGGAGGGCCGGAGAGCAGCACGTGGTCTGCGCTGCGGCCGCGCAGGCGGGAAGCTTCAAGGACGAGGGACAGCTGTTCGCGGACCCGTTTCTGGCCAACGAAGTCGTCGAGGTTCTTCGGCCGCAGGGCGGCTTCAATGGCCTTGTCGTCCGGATCCGGTGCAGGCGCTGTCAGCGATTCGGGGGAAGACACGTTAGCCTGCCCGCTGCGGGGACCGGGCGCGGGCGCCGTCCTGGCCCAGGCGGCGGAGGGTCAGGCGCAGGATTTCAGCTACGCTGCCCGCAGCTGCTGCTTCGGGATGCTCAGCGGCCGTGGCTTCAATGGCAGCGGCTGCGTCCTTCTCCGACCAGCCGAGCCCGGTCATCGCAGAGAGGACCTGGTCGTTCCAGGCGGGCGCTGCCGCCGGGGCCTCCTCAGTGCCCAGCGGCACCAGCTTGTCCGCCAGCTCCAGCACGATCCTCCGTGCACCCTTGGGGCCGATTCCGGGAACCTTGCTGAACGCCTTGTCATCACCGGTGGACGCTGCGATCCGGACAGCTTCCGGCGTATGTACCGCGAGGACGGCCAGGGCGATGCGCGGGCCGACACCGCTGACGCCCAGCAGCGTCTCAAACACTTCTCGCTCCCCGGGCTCGGAGAACCCGAAGAGTGTCATTGAATCCTCGCGGACGATGAGTGCCGTGTGCAGCAGGGCTTCGGCTCCGGTCCGCAGGGACATCAGCGTCTGCGGAGTTGCCTGCACGGCCATGCCGATGCCGTTGACGTCAATGACGGCGGAGGCAGTGCCGACGTAGGTTACGACGCCGCGTAGGGAGGCGATCATGGGGAAACTCCGTGCTTTGATCCGGGAACGAAATAGAACATATCTACGAACAGCCTAC
Source organism: Arthrobacter sp. BL-252-APC-1A (assembly GCF_009696625.1). Classification (NCBI taxonomy): domain Bacteria; kingdom Bacillati; phylum Actinomycetota; class Actinomycetes; order Micrococcales; family Micrococcaceae; genus Arthrobacter; species Arthrobacter sp. BL-252-APC-1A. The sequence goes on from NZ_VULS01000008.1 coordinate 32,175, forward strand.
TGTCCCGGCCCCGGTTTGCCGGAACTTAGCGGCGCGCGCGTTTCGCTTTCGCTTCCGCTTCCGCCCACAGTCGCTGCGCCGCGGTCAGCCCCGAGGCGGCTGGTCCGCCGCCGGAGGACGCCGACCCCTGGGTCGCCGCCTGTCCGGGCCCCACCGCACCGCGCCGCCAGGCATGGGCGATGGCCAGTGCAAGGGCATCGGCGGCGTCGGCTGGACGCGGCATTTCGGTCAGCCGCAGGATCTTGGTGACCATCCGGCCCACCGCTTCCTTGTTGGCTGACCCTGAGCCGGTGACGGCGGCCTTGACCTCCGTGGGTGTATGCAGGGCCACCGGAATCCCCCGGCGCGCCGCAGCGGCGATGACCACGCCGGAGGCCTGGGCTGTGCCCATGACGGTGCTGACATTGAGCTGGCTGAATACGCGCTCCACGGCAAGGACGTCCGGAGAGTGCGTATCCAGCCAGAGCTCGATCGCCTCTGAAATAGCCAGAAGCCTCGCGTCCAGGGCTGTGCCGGCTACAGTTCCGGCAACCCCCACGGCCACCATTGTGGCGCGGCGGTTGCCTTCGACGTCGACTACGCCCAGTCCGCAGCGGGTCAGTCCCGGGTCAACCCCCAGGACCCGGAGAGGCACGCGGTGCTCAGTCTTCTTCGATCTGCGCGAGGACGTCCGCGGAGATGTCAGCGTTGGAGTAGACGTTCTGGACGTCGTCCAGGTCTTCCACCGCGTCAACCAGCTTCATGAACTTCCGTGCGTTGTCGGCGTCGAGCTCCACATGCATGGAGGGCAGGAACTCTGCTTCGTCGGTGTCGTATTCGATTCCGGCTTCCTCAAGTGCAGCAACAACTGCCCGCAGGTCAGCGGCTTCGGAAATGATCTCGAAGTTCTCGCCTGCTTCCTTGACCTCATCGGCGCCGGCGTCGAGCACTGCCATCAGCAGATCGTCTTCGGTGAGATCCTTCTTCGGAAGCGTTACAACGCCCTTGCGGGTGAACATGTAGGCAACTGACCCGGGGTCGCCCATGTTCCCGCCGTTGCGGGTGACGGCCAGACGGACCTCTGAGGCGGCACGGTTCTTGTTGTCCGTGAGGCACTCGATCAGCAGGGCCGTGCCCTGGGGTCCGTAGCCTTCGTACATGATCGTCTGGTAGTCGACGGCTTCGCCGAGCAGGCCGGCACCGCGCTTGACGGCGCGGTTGATGTTGTCGATGGGAACAGAAGTCTTTTTTGCCTTCTGAACAGCGAGTTCAAGGCCGGGGTTGCCGGCCATGTCCGCACCGCCGGCACGCGCTGCAACTTCAATGTTCTTGATCAGCTTGGCAAAGGATTTGGCACGCTTGGCATCAATTACGGCCTTTTTGTGCTTGGTAGTTGCCCATTTCGAGTGGCCCGACATGCTTTACGCGTCTCCTCTGATCATCTGGATAAATAGTTCGTGGATGCGGCGCTCCCCCGTTACTTCCGGATGGAACGAGGTGGCCAGCAGTTTTCCCGAACGCACTGCCACAATTCTAGCGACTGATTCCCGCCCGCCGTCGTCGGCGTCTTCCTCCGGTGTGGCCGGGAGGACCTTCGCCAGGACCTGCACGGTGGAGCCTACCTTCTCCACCCAGGGCGCGCGGATAAAAACTGCGTGCACCGGTGCGGCCTTCAGCCCCGGTTCCTGCGAGGGAAGTTCCTGCAGTCCGCCGAAATCCAGGCTCGTCTCAAAGGAATCCCGCTGCCGCCCAAAGGCGTTGCGGCGCACCAGGATATCCAGGCCGCCCAGGGTCTGCTGCGGCTCGCCTGCGGAATCCAGTGCGGGATCCGTAATCCGGTCTGCCAGCAGAATCATGCCGGCGCAGGAGCCATAGACAGGGAACCCGGCGGCAATCTTTGCGCGCAGCGGATCGGCAATGCCGTAGAGCCGCATCAGCTTATCGATGGTGGTGGATTCCCCGCCAGGGAGGACCAGCCCGTCCAGGGCATCCAGCTCGGAAGCCCGCCGGACCAGCACCGTGCGCGCGCCGGCCGCTTCCAGCGCCTGCACATGCTCGCGGACGCCGCCCTGCAGTGCAAGGACTCCCACCAGCGGTGCAGTGCTGCCCTGCAGCGTGATTTCGCTCATTGGATCAGTCTAGGTTGCCGGGAGCCTCCCGGTCCGGTCCGTGACGGTGGGATATATTCGGTATCCATGAGTTCCTTCTCCATTCTGGTCGGCAAACTGGTCCGCAGCGCCTCACGGCTGCGCGGCGGAGGGTCCGCCCTCCCCGGCCTGGTTGTGGAGAAAATTGATCCTGATTTTATCCGCCGGACGCTCTCAAAACTGCCCCTCGGCGTCGCCGTCGTCTCTGGAACCAACGGCAAGACAACCACCACCAAGATGGTGGTGGAGCTGCTGGAGGGCCAGGGCCTGAAGGTCTTCACGAACCGCACGGGAAGCAACTTCACCCGCGGCGTGGCTGCCGCCCTGCTCGGTGAAGTGAACCTGCGCGGCCGGCTGGATGCGGACATCGCGGTCCTGGAGCTGGACGAGGCGCACGCAGTTCACTTCGTGAAGCTGATCCGGCCCCGCTATGCCCTGCTGCTCAACGTGCTGCGCGACCAGCTGGACCGCTTCGGCGAAATCGACAAGACCACCCGGCTGCTGGAACAAATCGCACAGGCCACCACGGACACCGTCGTCCTGAACCGCGAGGACCCCCGCGTCGCGTCCATTGCCGATTCCCTTTCCAGCCAGAAAGTTACCTACTTCGGACTCGATGCGTCCCTGCGCAGCACGTTCCCGAACGATGACGAGATGCGCGGCTCCCGTTCCGAGGCAATCGCTGCTGCCCAGCCCGCCGACGTCGTACTGACCCGGGTCGCTGAAACGGAGGCTGATTTCCTCGTCGACGGTTCCCCCACCACCACCGGTCTGAAGCTGCGCGGCGTCTACAACGTGTTCAACGCCGCCGCGGCCCTGACATTTGCCCGGCAGATCCTGGGAACCAGGGCAGACCGCACCAAACTGTTCGAGTCCCTGGCGAATGTGGAGCCCGCTTTTGGGCGCGGCGAGTCCCTGACCGTGAACGGTGCGCCGCTGGAACTGGTTCTGGTGAAGAACCCCTCCGGCTTCCGGCTGGGACTGAAGTCTTTCGCCGCACACGGCTATGCGACCATGATCGCCATCAACGACAACTACGCAGACGGCCGGGACATGTCCTGGCTGTGGGACGTGGACTTTGAAACGCTTTCCGGAGGCGTGGACATGGTTACCGGGGTTCGCGCCTACGACATGGCGCTGCGTCTGCGGTACGACGACGTTCCCGTGCGTGAGGTGGTTCCTGATATTCCGGACGCACTGGCCAAGTTCATTTCCGGTGCCGGCACACAGCCCATGCGCATTTTCTGCACCTACACGGCCATGCTTGCCGTCCGCCGGGAACTCTCCAAGATCACGAAGGTTGAGGTGGTCTCATGAGCCGCGACATCCACATCGTTCAGCTCTATCCGCGGGACATGAACATCTACGGGGACTGGGGCAACGTCCTGGTCCTGAAGCAGCGCCTGAAGTGGCAGGGCTACAACCCTGTAGTCACCGAGTACAACCCGGGCGACGGGTTCCCCTCCGACGCTGACCTCATTGTGGGCGGCGGCGGCCAGGACAGCGGACAGGTGGTGATCCAGCAGGATCTGCAGGCCCTGGCACCTTCGCTGCGGGCGATGGCGGACGACGGCCTCCCCATGCTGGTGATCTGCGGTCTCTACCAGCTCTTTGGCCGGTTCTTCAAAACGCACGACGGCGTCCTCATTCCCGGGATCGGCGTGCTGGACATCGAAACCCACGGCGGACCGGAGCGCCTGATCGGCAACGTGCTCTCCGTGAGCGAAGAGTTCGGCGAGATCCATGGCTACGAGAACCACAGCGGCCAGACCTTCCTCGGTCCGGACGCGAAACCGCTGGCACTGGTCCGCAAGGGCGAGGGCAACAACTCCAAGGACGACACCGAAGGTGCCCGGTACAAGAACGTGGTGGCCAGCTACCTGCACGGTTCGCTGCTCCCCAAGAACCCGGCCATTGCGGACTTCCTGATCGAACAGGCTGTTACCCGGCGCTACGGTTCGTACGAGCCGGTACCTGTTGCCGATGCGGACCTGGCCGAGCTTGCCCGCCTTTCCGAGTTGGCCCGTTCCCACGCCGCCAACCGTCCTCGGTAGTTTCCCGGGGTAAGAGTCTCTCCTTGCGTACGTCTGGGGATGCTGCCGTTTTAGCACCAACCTATGGGGGACGTAGTGAGAAACCGTGAGAATCTAGAACTGATTGGTGTCCTTTCGGCACTTGCCGCCATCCCGCTGGCAATCCTTAGTGTCCTGATCTGGGCTCCGAATCTGTGCTACGGCTAAGCCCAGCCCACGGCCGGTAGCCGCCGCGTGTGCGCCCGCTGCGGCGGCCAATCTTCGACCCGGGGCATCTCCCGCCAGCCAGCATCCCCCTGCCGTCGGCGTTTCGTTGCCGCCGTTCCGGCTCGTCCTGCGGCTGCCCGCCCGCCTAGCCCCGCCCCGCATTCCCAGCTTCCGTTACCCCTGTGGCCGATGTGACCCCACCAGCCACCACCCGTCACAACCAGTGGGAAGCACGGGCCCCGATTCCAGCGGGACAAACAAAGGACCACAGGACGGGCAGGGTTAGGCGGCTTTAATACTCCAAAGCGAGCTTTGCGAGCCAAGGAGTTTCGTTGCCGCCGTTCCGGCTCGCCCGGCGGGCCACGGCGAGGCGGGCTGGCCGTCGGGTAGCGGGCGGGAACAGCAGACAGAATCTACCGAAGAACCCGGTACCGCAGATGCACCCCGTTGCCGAACGCCGCGTTCTCAACCAGTTCCAGGTTCACCCTCTGGTTCAGCCCCTCGAACAGCGAAATGCCGGAACCAAGCAGTATCGGCAGCACATGCAGCTGGATTTCGTCCACCAGCCCCCGTTGCAGGCATTGCCGGGAGATCCTTCCGCCGAGGAGACTGACTGCCTTGTCTCCGGCGTCGGTTTTGGCTGCTTCAACGGCCGCAACGATGTCATCGACGACGAAGGTGTATGTCACCCCATCCTTCACCAGGGGTTCCTGCGCCTCGTGTGTCATCAGGTAAACAGGGACCCCCTGCAGGCCACCATAAGGTTCCTCACCGCCCTCGACCGTCCTGGCCCGGTTCGCATCACCGACGACGGCGCCGATCTCACCGACGATCCGGTTCACCAGTTCCGTGTCTTCGCCGGTCGCATCGACGTCGAACATCCAGTCGACGCCGCCTTCCGGATCTGCCATATAACCATCCAGCGTCACCGTCGCATGTACCAGCACCTTCGCCATGACGAACTCCTTTTGCGGCAAGCCGTCGGACCAGACGGCACCTCCGTTGCAGGAAAGTTCTACAGTTTGGTGGTCGGAAGATCCAGTGCGGGAACAGGATCAGTTGCGAGCCGCGCATGTGTTTCCGAAGCGCAAGCCTCCGTACTCCAGCTTTGACCGCTCTATCCCCTCCGGCAGGAAACCAGCACGCTTTGCCACGGCACAGGACGCCGGGTTGTTCACCCTGTGCCCCAGCTCAATCCGGAACAGGTTGAGCTCTTCAGCCGCACCCGCAGCAGCCCTGCCGGCGAGTCCAAGTCCTCGGCAGTCACTGGCAATCCAGTATGAAAGCCAGGCAGTGCGGTGCCGGTAATCCATGTGGCTGAGCCCAGCATTTCCGGCTGCCCGTCCATCAACATCGATGGCGAAGCTGCACGTTCCGGCGTCGGGGTCCCAAGCCAGCGCCGAGTGGATATATTCCTCTGCAGCCTCCAGTCCATGAACGGCTGAGCGATTCATCTGGGTATCCAGATCAGGAGTCGCCTGAACAGCCGCAAGCAGGGAGGCAGCATCGTCCGGCCGCCAGGGTCGTAGCGTCACTCTCACCAGCCGAGGCTAACAGCAACTCTGCGTCCAGGTCCCGAAGATCCCGCCGGATCAGACCCCTGCGCACGGCGTGCCCCGCCCTATACGCCCCGGCGGACGGACCGGGTTAGGCACGCGGCGCGCCCCGGCCTATACACTCTGCGGCGGACGGGCCGGGTTAGGCGCACGGCGTGCCCCGGCCTACACGCCCCGGCGGACGGGCCGGGTTAGGCGGCTTTAATACTCCGAGCGAGCTCTGCGAGCGAGAGAGTTTCGTTGCCGCCGTTCCGGTCCGCCCGCCGGGGACAGCCCCGCGGTCCCCAGCCCGCCCGGCACAACCCGGCGGCACCACGCCCGCGGGCACCAGCCCGGCGGGCGAAACCTCACCGCGACGAAACATCCTCCGACACCAGCCACTCATGCGCCCCGTCCTGCCCTGCCCCCATGGCCTCTACCACCGAAATCGTCCGCTGCCGCACCTCGGCCTGCTGCGCTTCAGACGCACAAGCCCCCTGCGGCAGGTCCGCCGCTACAGAGCACCAGCGGTACGGGTCACGCACGATCACGGACGGCGCCCAGGCGAGGTCGCTGACCCGCCAGTCGGCGGCGTCATCCTCCTGCACGAACTGTGCTCGGACAATCAGGCCCTCGTTGTTCACGGCGTACCAGGGTGAAAGCTCAGTGACGGCGTTGCCCAGCCCGTAGACAATCCATGTGCCGTTGTAGTTCTCAATGGGAAGGACCGAGTGTGTGTGGTGGCCGTAGATCAGGTCGAACTGGCCGCTGTCGGCAAGGGCGTGGGCAGTTTCGATTTGCTGGCTGTTAGGCATGGAAGCGTATTCGTCCCCGGCATGCACAGCTCCCAGCACGATGTCAGCGCCCTGTTCCCGCGCGGCCTGTGCCCGGGCGATCATGTCTTCGGCGTCAATGAGGTCCACCTGCCACGGGTATTCGGCCTCAAGGCCGTTCAGCCCGTACGTGGCCTCAATGATGCCGATCCGCGCGCCGGAGGTATCCATGATGAGCGGAATCCGGGATTCGGCCTCAGTAGCATAGGAACCGGTGTGTTCAAGCCCCAGCGAGTCCAGCACAGCCAGGGTACGGTTCAGGCCCTCGGTGCCGGCGTCAACGGTGTGGTTGCTGGCAGTGGTGCACGCCTGGTAGCCGACGGCGGCAGCGCCAGTGAGGATCTGCGGCGGCACGTTGAACATCGGGTAGCCGGCATAGGGTCCGTCAGCCTCAGCGACGGGAGTTTCCATGTGGCAGACAGCCAGGTCAGAACCGTCCACATACGTGCGCATTCCCTCCAGCAGGGGAACAAAATCCAGGGGCATGTTTCCGGTGGCCGCAGCGTCTGCGCGGGCCTGGTCCCAGAGCTGGGGATGTACCAGCAGGTCACCCGCGAGCATCACGCTGGTGCACCGCAGGCCCGGACAGTCCGGTCCGGTTCCTGCGGTTACGGACGGCTCGGGTGTGGGCGAGGGTGCAGCTGCCGCGGACGACGGCGCCGCGGACGGGGATTCTCCGCCGCCTTCCTGTGTGGCGGTGCAGGCGGTCAGCACCAGCGACGTCGCCATCACAAGTGCCGCCAGCAGTCTTATGGTGCGTGGAGCAGGCCCGCTGCGTCCGTTCATGGTTCCCCCAAATGTGCAGTCAACCGGGCCCAGTGCCGGCCCGATCCGATGAGAGATGAGCATACGCGGCCCGTCGGCTGGTTGAGCAGGCCACGCTGTGAAAGTGTTTATTTCCATGAGCAATGCCCTACTTTCACCAAGCACCCTGCCGTATGGCCTGCCGGATTTCGCGGCCATCACCACCGCCGATCTTCTGCCGGCTTTCACGTCCGGGATGGAGGAACAGCAGGAGGAGATCCGTGCCATCACTTCCACCCCGGAGCCTGCGGATTTCGAGAATACGATTGCTGCCCTGGAGCGTTCCGGCCAGGTTCTGGCCCGGACGGTGTCCGTGTTCTCCAACGCTGTGATGTCCCATGCGACGGAGGACGTCCAGGCCCTTGAGCAGGAAGTAAGCCCCCTGCTGTCGGCGCACCAGGACAGCATTTACCAGGACCCCGCGCTGTTCGAGCGTGTGAACGCCGTGCCCGGGAAGGGCTTGGACGATGAATCTGCCCGGCTCCTGGCGGAATACCGGCGGCGGTTCGTGCGTGCAGGGGCGGCCCTCGACGACGCCGGGAAGGCACGGATGCGGGAGCTGAACAGCCGGTTGTCCGAGCTGGGCACCACCTACTCCCAAAGGCTGCTCGCGGACACGAACGATTCAGCACTGGAGCTGGACGATGAAGCGGAACTCCAAGGCCTGGCGCCGGAGGACATCGCTGCGGCTGCCGCTGCCGCGAAGGCAGCCGGTTCCAGTGCGAACTACCTTCTGACTCTGATCCTTCCCACTCCGCAGCCGGCCCTGGCGAAGCTGAAGAACAGGGACGTCCGGAGACGGCTCTTTGAGGCCTCCGTTCACCGCGGGTTCCGGGACAACGAGAACTCCACGCTGTCCATTGCAGCGGAAATCGCGGCCCTGCGCGCTGAACGGGCGGCCCTTCTCGGGTACGAAAACCACGCTGCCTATGCTGTGGAGGACCAGACGGCGCCCACCACCGCAGCCGTGGAGGAAATGCTCGGCAGGCTTGTTCCGCCCGCTGTCCGGAACGCAGCTGCCGAGGCCGAGAAGCTGCAGGCCGCTGCGGCCCGCGACGGAATCGACGACTTCCAGCCCTGGGACTGGGCCTACTATTCCGAACAGATCCGGCGCGAAGAATATGCAGTGGACCTGGAATCCCTGCGCCCGTGGTTCGAGCTTGAAAGGGTCCTGCACGACGGCGTGTTCTACGCCGCCAACCAGCTGTACGGCATCACCTTCACCGAGCGGAAGGACCTCACCGGCTACCATCCCGATGTCCGGGTCTGGGAAGTCAAGGACGAGGACGGCACGGGTCTGGGCCTATTCCTGGGCGACTATTTCACCCGGGACACCAAGAGCGGCGGCGCCTGGATGAACGAACTGGTCTCCCAGTCCAGGCTGCTTGGCCATCAGCCGGTGGTCGTAAACAACCTGAACATCTCCAAGCCGGCCGACGGCGAGCCCGCACTGCTCACCTTCGATGAAGTGGTGACGGCCTTCCACGAGTTCGGCCACGCCCTGCACGGGCTGTTCTCCAACGTCGGTTTCCCGCGGTTCGCGGGAACAGCTGTGCCCCGTGACTTCGTGGAGTACCCCTCCCAGGTCAACGAGATGTGGATGCTCACCGACGAGGTTGCGGCAAACTTCGCCCGGCACTACCAGACCGGTGAACCCCTGCCCGCCGGCCTGTTGCAGAAGATCCGCGATGCATCCCTGTGGGGTGAGGGTTTCCGGACCACCGAGTACCTGGGCGCCACCCTTCTGGACTGGGCATGGCATGTGCTGCCCACGGGCCAGGAACCCGTTTCGGATCCCGAAGCCTTCGAGCACAAGGCGCTGCTGGATGCCGGGATCGACCCCGCGCTGGTTCCCCCGCGGTACCGCACCGGGTACTTCAAGCACATCTTCCCCGGAGGCTACTCGGCCGGGTACTACTCCTACATCTGGAGCGAAGTGCTGGACGCCGACACGGTTCAGTGGTTTACCGAGAACGGCGGACTGGTCCGAGCCAACGGTGACGCGTTCCGCAGCAAACTGCTCTCAAAGGGCTATTCAGAGGATCCGATGCAGTCCTTCCGCAACCTGCGCGGACGGGACGCGGACATTGCTCCCCTGCTGGCCCGGCGCGGGCTGTCCTGACCGTCATGCCTACCATTGCCTCCTGCCAGCGCCTGCAGCACGCCTGGTTCACGGCCCTGGCCTCTGCCACGGGCGGGCGCTCCTTTGGGACACATGAATCGCGGTGGGTTTGGCTTCCCGCCCGCCGCCAGCTGATGCTGATGTTTCCCGAGGAGATCTCACCGGCAGGCATCCGGCCCGGCTTGGCTGAAGGCTCCAGGCTTGGAGCCTCAACGGTGACGGCCTGGCTCGGCGGGTCTGTGGATTACGCTCCGCTTGAAGCATTCGGTTTCCGCCGTGGCCCGCAGACCTGCTGGATGACTGCACCGGTACGGGCCCCGCAGGCCTGGCCGGGCGCCGGAGCATCCGTCGAGACCGAGCCGCGGGAAGTCACCGGCGCAGACGCCGAGGAGCTGCGGGTGGGCCACTCGCAGCCCCGGCAGGCATGGCATATAGCGGCCCGGGACTCCGCCCGGATGACCGGACGCGCGTACGCGTTCTATCCCAGCGGGATCGCGCTGCCGTCGAAGGTGGGCGGCATTTTCTCCCTGGCGGTTGGAACATCAAGCAGGCGACGTGGTTTCGGCACTGCGCTGCTCAGCGCCGCGGCGGCCACCGCTGAGGCTGCCGGAGCAGAGCATCTGGTTGTCAACGCGTCGGCCAACGGTGGCCAGGATCTCTGCTCGGCCCGTGGTTTCACATTGGTTGGCAGGGGACGCACGTATTCGATGGCACTCGGCTAGCCGGCAGGGTCCCGGCACTCAAAAGCGCACCTGCCCGGAAAAGCTCCGGGCAGGTGCGCTTTTTGCTGGACCGGGGTGCTGCCGGCAACAGGAGCCTGTCATCCGCGACGCGGGCGGCTGCTACCAGCCGCGCTCTGCAAGACGGTGCGGCTGCGGGATCTCATCCACGTTGATGCCAACCATGGCTTCGCCCAGCCCGCGGGATGCCTTGGCGATCTCATCCGGATCGTCATGGAAGGTGGTGGCCTTGACGATCGCTGCGGCCCGCTGGGCCGGGTTGCCGGATTTGAAGATACCCGAGCCGACAAATACGCCGTCGGCACCGAGCTGCATCATCATCGCGGCATCGGCCGGGGTGGCGATGCCGCCGGCTGTGAACAGCACCACGGGCAGCTTCCCGGACGCAGCTACTTCCTTGACCAGTTCGTAGGGGGCCTGCAGTTCCTTGGCGGCAACATACAGCTCGTCTTCGGGCAGGGAAGACAGGCGGGCGATCTCGGTGCGGATCTGCCGCATATGCATGGTGGCGTTGGAGACATCACCGGTTCCGGCTTCACCTTTGGAACGGATCATGGCGGCGCCCTCGTTGATACGGCGCAGCGCCTCTCCAAGGTTGGTGGCCCCGCACACGAAAGGAACCGTGAACTTCCACTTGTCGATGTGGTTCGCGTAGTCCGCCGGAGTCAGGACCTCGGATTCGTCAATGTAGTCGACGCCGAGGGACTGGAGGATCTGCGCTTCAACGAAGTGGCCAATGCGGGCCTTCGCCATAACCGGGATGGAGACGGCATCGATGATGCTGTCGATCATGTCCGGGTCGCTCATGCGCGAGACGCCTCCCTGGGCGCGGATGTCCGCTGGGACCCGTTCCAGCGCCATCACAGCGACGGCGCCGGCATCTTCGGCGATCCGGGCCTGCTCGGCGGTAACGACGTCCATGATTACGCCGCCCTTGAGCATTTCAGCCATGCCGCGCTTTACGCGGCTGCCCCCGGTGGAAGCAGCGGGCTGGGACGGAGTTTCTGTAGGCATGGCAGAGCTCTCTGGTAGTTCGGCTGGAAAGCTCATAGTAAGCCCACATACCGTTCCCGGAAGGATCTGCTACGTATCTTTACCCATGTCCCGGTGCAGGTCCTCGTCGGGCACCTGAGCGGCAGCCTGCCTGCGGACTGTGGCCATGCGCTGGAAGATCGTGACGCAGCTGGCGAGGCACAGCGCCACCAGCACAACCAGCAGCACAACCTCCGGCACTCCAAGCCCCACAAGCCCGGTGGCGGTCAGCAGGAAGACGAGCCGTTCGGCGCGTTCCGCAAGCCCCACGTTGGCGTCGAACCCGAGTGACTCAGCCTTGGCCCGGATGTAGGAGACCAGCATGCCCAAGACCAGGCAGATGACCGCGGCGATGCCAACGGCGTCGTTCTCTCCCCCCGTGAAGAACCAGATGCCAACACCTGCGAACAGCGCGCCGTCGGCGAAACGGTCCAGTGTGGAGTCCAGGAAGGCCCCCCACTTGCCTTTGCGCTCCTGTTGGCGGGCCATGATCCCGTCAACGACGTCGGAGAACACAAAGAGCACGATGAAAATCGTGCCCCAGAAGAGCTCTCCCAGCGGATAGAAGACCAGGCCGCCGACCATCACGCCGAGGGTTCCGATAATGGTGACTGCATCCGGTGAGACCCGGTGCCGGATCAGCCAGGAGGCAAGGGGGGTAAACAGTGCGGTAAAGAAACCGCGGGCATATTTGTTCAGCACGTTCTAAGCCTCGTCGTTTCCGGCGGCAGCGGACGCGCCGCCGGAAGAAGTTTCGTCAGCAGAGGCAGGCCAGGCGTCGGCAACCATTTGCCGTACTTCACCCAGGGTCTGCGTGATGGCCTTGGTATGGGCAATGATCGGCAGGAAGTTCCCGTCGCCGCTCCAGCGCGGCACAATGTGCTGGTGCAGGTGGGCGGCGATTCCGGCTCCGCCGGCCACACCCTGGTTCATACCCAGGTTGAAGCCCGCAGGAGCGGAGACCTTGCGCAGTACCCGCATTGCGGTCTGGGTCAGCGCGGCGATCTCTGCCGTCTCTTCCAGGTCAATGTCGGTGTAATCCGGGACGTGCCGGTACGGGCAGACCAGCAGGTGGCCTGCGTTGTACGGAAACAGGTTAAGGATCACGAAGGCATGCCTGCCCCGGTGGACAATCAGCGCTTCTTCATCCGTGTGGGACGGAGCAGCACAGAACGGGCAGTTGTCCTTGGAGGAAACCTGATCCTGCCCGCCCTTGATGTAAGCCAGCCGGTGGGGAGTCCAGAGCCGCTGGAAGGCATCGGGCACCCCGGCGAGTTCGAATTCGTCCGTGACATCGCCGTCGTGCGGATACTGATCCTGGCTTTCCATCTGGACTCCCCCGCGCCGCTACTTGTCCCGGTTCCGGACGGCTTCGACGATCCGCTTCAAGGCTTCCTCGACCGGCACGCCGTTGTCCTGGCTGCCGTCACGGAAGCGGAAGGAGACCGCTCCTGCCTCTGCATCCTCGCCGCCGGCGATCAGGACGAAGGGGATCTTTTCCTTCGAGGCGGTGCGGATCTTCTTCGGGAAGCGGTCGGTTCCCGCGTCAACCTCGGCACGGATGCCCGCGGCCTTGAGCTTGTCGACGACGTCGTACATGTAATCGTTGAACGCCTCGGCGACGGGGATGCCCACTACCTGGACGGGAGCCAGCCAGGCAGGGAAAGCGCCGGCGTAATGCTCGGTCAGCACAGCCATGAAACGCTCAACCGAGCCGAAGAGGGCACGGTGGATCATGACCGGGCGCTGGCGGGTGCCGTCGGCAGCCTGGTATTCGAGTTCGAAACGCTCGGGCAGGTTGAAGTCCAGCTGGATCGTGGACATCTGCCAGGTACGGCCAATGGCGTCACGTGCCTGCACGGAGATCTTCGGACCGTAGAACGCTGCTCCCCCGGGATCCGGAACGAGGTCCAGGCCGGATGCTTCGGCAACCTCGGCGAGGGTGCGAGTTGCTTCTTCCCACACCTCGTCGGAACCAACGTACTTTTCCGGATCCTTGGTGGAGAGTTCCAGGTAGAAGTCATCCAGGCCGTAGTCCTTGAGCAGGTCCAGCACGAAGTTCAGCGTGTTGGTCAGCTCGTCCTTCATCTGCTCGCGGGTGCAGTAGATGTGGGCGTCGTCCTGGGTCATGCCGCGCACGCGCGTCAGGCCGTGGATGACGCCGGACTTCTCGTAGCGGTAGACCGAACCGAATTCGAACAGCCGCAGCGGCAGTTCACGGTAGGACCGTCCGCGGGAGCGGAAGATCAGGTTGTGCATGGGGCAGTTCATCGGCTTCAGGTAGTAGTCCTGGCCGGGCTTGGTGACCTCGCCGGTCTCGGGATCAGTCACCTCATCCACGTGCATGGGAGGGAACATGCCGTCGCGGTACCAGTCCAGGTGGCCGGAAACCTCGTACAGGTGGCCCTTGGTGATGTGCGGTGTGTAGACGAACTCGTAGCCGGCTTCCGTGTGGCGCTGGCGGGAGTAGTCCTCCATGGCCTTGCGGATGATGCCGCCCTTGGGGTGGAACACCGGCAGGCCGGAGCCGAGCTCGTCCGGGAAGGAGAACAGGTCCAGTTCGGTGCCGAGCTTGCGGTGGTCGCGGCGCTCGGCCTCGGCCAGGCGCTCCTGGTACGCCTTGAGGGCGTCCTTGGTGGGCCAGGCGGTGCCGTAGATGCGCTGCAGCTGCTGGTTCGCCTGGTTGCCCAGCCAGTAGGCGGCAGCCGAACGGGTCAGTGCGAAGGCATTCGAGATCAGCTTTGTGTTCGGCAGGTGCGGGCCGCGGCACAGGTCGCACCAGATAACATCGCCGGACTTGCGGTCCACGTTGTCGTAGATGGTGATCTCGCCGGCGCCGACCTCGATGTTCGCGCCTTCACCTGCTTCGTCGGCCCCGTCCTTCTTGCCGAGCAGTTCGAGCTTGTACGGCTCATTTGCCATTGCCTCGCGGGCTTCTTCTTCGCTGACCACGCGGCGGGCAAACTTCTGGTTCGAGTTGACGATCTTCTGCATCATCTTCTCGAGGGTCTTCAGGTCCTCGGGTGTGAAGGGCTCAGCGACGTCGAAGTCGAAGTAGAAACCGTCCTTGATGTACGGGCCGATGCCCAGCTTGGCGTCCGGGCGCAGCTGCTGCACGGCCTGGGCCATCACGTGGGCGGTCGAGTGGCGGAGCACATTCAGGCCGTCTTCGGAATCGATGGTCACGGCTTCAATGCTCTGGCCGGGAGCCAGCGGGGTGTCGAGGTCCTTCAGGACTCCGTCAACCCGCATGACAACGACCTCGCGCCGCTCAAAAAAGAGCTGAGCACCGGTGGTGCCAGTATCCACCGTGGTCTCTTCGCCGTCGACGATGAGGGTGAACTGTTCCGGCACTGACACGTTGTCTCCTTGATTCGTTTGTACTGGCGCTTGAGCACGGGTTTGCCCATGCAGCTATGGTGCGCGCCCTTACGATGTTATCCGCTGTTCTTCAGCCCGACCAACCGGCCGCGCAGCCCGCGGGTGCTGCTTCTGTGAACCTTGTCCTGCACTCCGCGGCAGGGGTCGGGGCAGCGGCAGGGACGCAGTGTCCGTGAGGTCCCAGGCCTGGAGGGCCTGCAGGCTCATGCCCCGCGGGCCGGTACGCCGGGTGAGTCCGCGGATCAGCATCAGTTCGGTGCCGAAGAGCAGCGGGCCGGTTTTTTCCTGGGCTTCGGTGAAGAAGGTGCAGTCCACGCAGCCGGTTCCGTCGTCGAGGCTGATAAACACAACCCGGCGGCCGCCCCGCATTGGCGGAGTCTGTGTTGCTACCCGAATGCCGGCTACCAGCACTTCTGATCCGTTGCGTAGCTGCAGCAGTGATTCTGCTTTGGTGACGCCCAGGGTGGCGAGCAGCGGTTCATAGCTGTCCACCAGGTGTGCACTGACGTCGACGGCGAGCAGGTCCAGTTCGGTGCGGACCCGTTCGGGCAGCGTGGGTTCAGGCAGCTGGGGCACAAGGTTGGCCAGTTCCGTGTCTCCGAGCGGAAGTGCCAGCTGGCCCGGGATCGGATCGTATTTCCGGGTCCCGGTTTTGCCCGCGGCCTCAGCCAGGTGCTGCAGCAGATCGGCACGGCTGCCGCGGGAGCCGGTCTCCCTGGACAGTGAATCGAAGGCACCCAGCTGGGCCAGCCGCTGGAGCGAGGGCTTGGAGAGCCTGGCCCTGGCGCGCAGGTCAGCCAGGGAGTCAAAAGGCTGTCCGGCGGCGATGCGGCGGACTTCAGCCGCTGAGAGCCCGTAAATGCCGGCAAAGCTGAGCCGGATGCCCAGCCGCGGCGGTCGCGCCTCTTGGCCCGGACCTGCCGGAACAGCAGGGATCCGCTCCACCCGGTATTGCTCACCGCTGCGGTTGATGTCCAGCGGCAGGATGGGAATGCCCATCCTGCGGGCTTCGGCCACCAGCAGACGGCGCGGGTACATGCCGGGATCATGTTCGAAAATCCCGGCGAGGAACGCTTCGGGATGGTGTGCCTTCAGCCAGGCCGACTGGTAGGTGGGTACGGCGAAGGCAGCACCGTGGGCCTTGCAGAAACCGAAGCTGCCGAAGGCCTTCAATGTTCCCCAGACGTTCTCGATGGTCTGCGCGTCGTAGCCGCGCTTCCCTGCCGCCTGCCGGAAGAAGTCCTCCACCCCCTGCTCGGCCGCCGGGTTGCCCAGCAGCCGGCGCAGCTCATCGGCCTTGGCAAGCCCGCAGCCGGTGAACACGTCAAAGGTCCGCAGCACCTGTTCATGGAAGACCGTTACCCCGTGGGTTTCCGCCAGCACCGGGCGCAGCGATTCGTGCGGGTACACCGCCGGAGCCCAGCCGTGGCGGTGTTCCAGGAACGGGCGCACCATGTCGGATTTCATGGGTCCGGGCCGGAACAGGGAAATGTCGATGATCAGGTCGTTGAAATCGCGCGGTGCCATCTTCCCAACAAGCTCACGCTGCCCGGGAGACTCAATCTGGAAGCAGCCCAGCGTGTGGGTGCTGCGGATCAGCTCAAAGGTGGGCTCATCATCGAGCGGCACAGCGTCCAGCTCGATCCGGCCGTCCTCAGCTATCCACTCCGGGCGGGGTTCGGTTTCCCGGACGTGCCCGCCGGACCGGGCCACTTCATCGCCGCCGGAATGGACGCGGACCACTTCCTTCAGCGCAAAGGCCATGGCCGACTGCATCCGCACGCCCAGCACGTCGAGTTTCAGCATGCCCATGGGATCCATGTCGTGCTTGTCGAACTGGGACATTGGCAGCCCCAGGCCGCTGGGCTGTACCGGGGTGCGGTCCAGCAGGGAGGTGTCACCCAGGATTACCCCGCACGGGTGCATGGAGATGTGCCGGGGCAGCCGGTCCAGCCGTTCGGTCAGATCCACCAGCAGGTCCAGCTGCCGGTTCTGCTGCACTGCCTCGGCAACATCCCGCAGCTCGGGTTTCTCTGCGAGCGCTTCACGGAAGTGGCTCGCCGAGAAGCGCCACAGCGCCTTGGCCACGGCGCCGACCTCCTCATCCGGCAGGCCCAGCGCCAGTCCGGCGTCGCGCACCGCTCCGCGGGCCCGGTAGCCGTTCTGCATGCTCATCAGGGTGACCCGCTGCGAGCCGAAACGTTCAAAAATGCGGTGGTAGACGTTGTGCCGCTCGGCGCTTTCGACATCAATGTCGATATCCGGGAGCGTGGAGCGGTCCCGGGAGAGGAAGCGTTCAAAGATCAGGTCGTGTGCCAGCGGGTTCACGTGGCTGATGCCCAAGAGGTAGTTCACCAGCGAGGATGCGCCCGACCCGCGGGCCGCAGCACGTACCCCCATCTGGCGGATCATCGTGGAAACTTCGGCGACCGTCAGGAAGTAGGACGCAAAGCCCAGCCGTTCGATGATGCCCAGTTCGTGTTCCAGCCGGTTGCGCATGGCTGCTTCGGCTGAACCGGCCAGGTGGCCAAAGCGCCGTCCGATCCCTGCTTCGCAGCGGCCGCGCAGTTCAAGGACGGGTTCGGCGTCGATCCCGATGACTCCCGCTTCTGGAACCACCGGCTGCTTCCAGCCCATATCCGCAGCCGGGTCGATCCGGCAGGCATCGGCGAGCGCCTCCGTGGCGGCCAGCAGTTTTGCGGCGCCCGTTCGCCCGTAACCGGCTTCGTGGCTGATTTCCGCTGCGAGCGCCGCCATCTGCTGCCCTGACTTCAGCCAGCCCTGGCCGTTGGGCTGCAGGTCTGCCAGCTGCCCCATGGACGTCAGTGCCCTGGCGGCGTCGAGCACATCCGCGGTTGCTGCGCCGTCTTCATCCACGTAGCGCACAGCGTTGGTCAGTACAGCGGGGATGTTCATCTCATCCGAGAGCCGAAGCATCCGCACAGCATGGGCCAGGCTCAGGTTGGTGCCCGGGGAACTGAGGTGGGTGACTACTTCCACGGCGAGCGCGGCGCGGGGCATAACTGCCAGCCAGCGCCGGAACAGTGTGCGGGCAACGGCGTAGCTTCGGCTGCGCATGGCACGCCCGACGTCGGTGTACGGCCCTACCAGCACGCTCAGTACCGGTTCCCCGTCCCTGCCCAATACCCGGGAGGCAAGCTGCTCCAGGGTGACGCCGGGCGGCCGGCCTGCGCGGCCCCTGGACGGGGAGGTTCCGGCATGGGCGTCGGAGATGAGCCGGCAGAGCGCGTGGTAGCCCGCTCCCCCGTTGTGCCCATGGGCCAGGATGACCGCGCGTCCGGTTACTTCTGCTTCTTTGCCTTCCCCGTCCAGGATGGCCAGGTCCACGCCGATGATCGGATCTATCCCTGCGTCCATGCAGGCACGCAGATGCTTGACCGTGCCGTAAAGACCGTCGCGGTCGGTGCAGGCCAGCGCGTCAGCGCCGTCCGCTGCGGCGGCCTGGGCCAGTTCTTCCGGCCAGGAGGTGCCGTAGTGGGCGGAGAAGGCCGTGGCGGCATGGAGGTGGGTAAAGCTCATGGCACGGGTGCTAGGCGCTTTCCCGCAGGGCGTCATGAATCCGGATCAGCCGCCAGGTGTTTGAGGCAGCCTGCCGGGAGATGTCCAGCGTGCGCAGCGGCGAGCGCGGGCTCAGGCGGGCCTGTACCCGCCAGATCTCCGAGTCCACCAGTCCGGGGCCGTGTCCGCGTTCTGCCCGGGGCTCTTCTTCCCACCAGCGGCGGCGCTCATACCAGCGAACGGGATTGGCGGCGACCTTGTAGGTCCTGCCCTGCCAGATAAGACGCAGCGGTATGCCCGCGGGTGAGCACACCACCTCAACTGCTTCACTGAAAAGTCCCATGGCTGCCCCTCGCTGTGCCTGAATCGGGGCCGGGCGGTCGCCGGAACCAGCATTCAGGACAAAACCTGATTCGAACATATATTCGAATCTCCAGTGTACGACTGCTCTCTGACAATCCGCACGGTGCCCCCTAGGAACCCGGTGGGAGTTCTGATTTACTCAGCCGCCGCCTCCACCCGGGACTGCGTCGAGAGCGGAATCTCGCGGATAAACAGGCACAGCACACCGCCTGCTGCCACCAGCGGAATGCTGAGCAGGAAGATCGGCGGCAGCGCCGTGCCGAAAGCCGCACCAATTTCCTGCTGCACCGGGCCGGGCAGGGCCTGCAGCACCGCCGGCGTGAGCGAATTGATGCCCTCCGCCGGAAGCATCCCCGCGGTCCCGGCGGGGGCATCGGCAAGCCGGTCGGTCAGCCGCTGGATGAAGATCGACCCGAAAGCAGCAATTCCGAAGGAAGCACCAATCTGGCGGAAGTAATTCGCTGCGGAGATGGCGGTTCCCATGTTCTTGGGCGGCACACTGTTCTGCACGATCAGCACCAGGTTCTGCAGCAGCGCCCCGATGCCCAGGCCCAGCACCGCCATCCCGATTGCCGTGAACCAGTACGGGGTGTCCTGGGAGATCCGGGACAGCAGCACCAGCCCCGCAATAACCGCTGCACAGCCGGCAACGGGATAGACCTTGTACCTGCCCGTGCGCGCAATCAGCTGGCCGGTGCCAATGGAGGTGAGCAGCAGCCCGGCCATCATCGGCAGCATCATCAGCCCGGATTCGGTGGCGCTGGCACCGTTGACCATCTGCAGGAAGGTGGGCAGGTAGGAGATGGTGGAAAACATCGCTATGCCGACGGCGATGCCCGCCAGCACCGGGATCAGGAAGTTCCGCAGCCGAAACAGGCCCAGCGGCAGGATGGGCTCACTG
Organism: Arthrobacter sp. BL-252-APC-1A; assembly: GCF_009696625.1. Lineage (NCBI taxonomy): Bacteria > Bacillati > Actinomycetota > Actinomycetes > Micrococcales > Micrococcaceae > Arthrobacter > Arthrobacter sp. BL-252-APC-1A. The sequence continues at coordinate 51,771 of NZ_VULS01000008.1, forward strand.
GCCCTGCGCTCTGCCCAGACAAACGCAGCACCGGCAACGACGGCGGCTGCAGACAGGCCGAGGATCTGCGGGCTCCCCCAGTCATAGGTGTTTCCTCCCCAGCTGGTCACCAGGATCAGGGCGGTGGAGGCCACGGCGAGCAGCCCGGCGCCGGCATAGTCCAGCCTCGGCCGGGACGCGGCCGCTTTGGGAAGGTGCAGGGAGGTAATGACGACGGCGAGCGCGGCAGCTCCGATGGGCACGTTGATGTAGAACACCCAGCGCCAGGACCATGAGTCAGTGATCCATCCGCCCAGCAGCGGTCCGCCGACGGAGGCCAGGCCGAAGGAAGCTCCGATCAGTCCCATATAGCGCCCGCGTTCGCGCGGTGAGACCAAATCTCCGATGATCGCCTGGGCACCGATCATCAGGCCGCCGCCGCCGATGCCCTGGATCGCCCGGAAGGCAATCAGCTGGCCCATGCTCTGCGACAGGCCGGAGAGGACGGATCCGAGGAGGAAGACTGCAATGGCGAAGATGAAGATGTTCTTGCGGCCAAAGAGGTCTCCGAGCTTGCCGTAGATGGGCAGGCCGATGGTCGCGGCCAGGATGTAGGCGGTCACTACCCAGGACAGGTGTTCCAGCCCGTTCAGGTCTCCCACGATGGTGGGCAGGGCCGTGGCGACGATGGTCTGGTCCAGCGCCGCCAGCAGGACGGAGAGGACCAGCCCGGTGAATACCAGCACCCGTCCGCGCCGCGCGCCGTCGTCCTGCGCGCCCGCTGCAGCCTTCCGGACCGGGACCGCCGGGACTGCCGCATGTGCTCCTGAGGTCATCAGCGCTTCGCCTCCCCCTCCAGCTGCACATTCGCTGTAGTGGCCAGCGGAACCTCCCGGATAAAGAGCGTCAGCACGAAGGCGGCGCCCAGCGCTGGGATTCCGAGCAGGAAGATCGGGGGAAGTGCGGTGCCGAACGCGTCGGCAATGAAGTCGCGCGCCGGGGCCGGCAGCGCTTTGAGCTGGGACGGGCTAATGGAGTTCACCCCCTGGCTGGTCACCCCGCGTACGGCTTCAGGGGCGTTGGCCACCTGGTCGTTGAGCCGGGAGATAAACACCGAGCCGTAGACGGCGATTCCAAGCGTTCCGCCTATTTGCCGGAAGTAGTTCGCTGAGGAGACCCCTGTGCCCATGTTTTGGGGCGGAACACTGTTCTGCACGATCAGCACGACGTTCTGCATCAGCGCCCCAATTCCCAGACCGAGTACGAACATGCCCAGTGCGGTGAACAAGTACGGCCTTTCCGCGGAGATGCGCGAGAGCAGCAGCAGCCCCAGGATCATCACCAGCGACCCCAGGATCGGATAGATCTTGTACCTGCCGGTGCGGGAGATGAGCTGCCCGGTCCCGATGGAGCTGAGCAGCAGGCCCGCAGTCATGGGCAGCATCATCAGCCCCGAGTCGGTGGCGCTGGCACCGTTGACCATCTGGAGGAAGGTCGGCAGGTAGGAAATGCTGCCGAACATCGCCAGTCCGACGGCGAGCCCCACCAGGGTGCACACCACAAAGTTGCGGATCTTGAAAAGCCGCAGCGGAAGGATCGGTTCCGGGGCCCGTAGCTCCACGGGAATGAACACCGCAATGGCAACCAGGGCTGCTGCTCCGAGGCCAAGGATGGTCGGGGAGGTCCAGGCGTACGTTGTTCCGCCCCAGCTGGTAATGCCCACCAGGGCGGCGCTCGCGATGGCGAGCAGGATGGCACCGGGATAGTCCAGCTTGATCCCGGCAGCGCTGCGCCTGGGCAGGTGCAGGGAGGTGATGATCAGTGCCAGGGCAATGGCTCCGAGCGGGAGGTTGATGTAGAACACCCATCGCCAGGACCAGTATTCAGTCAGGTAGCCGCCCAGCAGGGGTCCGCTGACGGATGCGACCCCAAAGGCAGCGCCGATCAGCCCCATGTACTTCCCGCGGTCCCGGGCAGAGACGATGTCCCCGATGATGGCCTGCGCACCGATTATCAGTCCGCCGCCTCCCACACCCTGCAGTGCCCGGTATGAAATCAGCTCTGCCATGCTGTGTGCCTGCCCGGAGAGCGCCGATCCGAGGAGGAAGACGATGATCGCAAAGATGAAGATGTTCTTGCGTCCGAGCAGGTCACCGAGCTTGCCGTAGATAGGCAGCCCGATCGTGGAAGTCAGCAGGTAGGCGGTGATGACCCAGGACAGATGGTCCAGTCCCCGCAGGTCGCCCACAATCGTGGGAAGGGCGGTGGAGACGATTGTCTGGTCCAGGGCAGAGATGAGCACCGCCATGATCAGGCCGCTGAAGACCAGGGCCAGCTCGCGGCGGGTGTGCGGCGCCTGGGCCTGTTCTGCACCCGCTGGCGGAGGTCCTGACGGGGGAACCTTTCCCGGAGCAGTCCCTTCCGTATCCGGAGCCGCATCCGCCCGGGTACGGGTGGCAGCCGCGGTGGTGCCGTATGGGACGGCACCATGCCCGGTGCCCGGAGAACCGGCGTCGGAATGCCGGTCACACGGCGCAGGCGAACCGAGATCTGTGGCTGTCTTCGTCGCCGTGTGGGCAGGCCGTGTGTTGCGGGCAAAGAAATGAGCCATGACGCCTCCTGGAACGGGCGTGGGCGCTGCCGCGGCAGGGTCCGGGTTAAGAGCCACCTTCCATCAGAAGCCCGCAGAGGCCGGGAGTCAACGCCGGGCGAACTCCATTCCCGGACCGGGGCGCGGGTTGCTGAGCCAGTAGCTGGAACCGTCCGGGCTGCGCCGGACGATTCCTTCGTCGACCATGGCACGCCGGAACATCGCCGGATCCTCAGTAAAGGCGGCCAGCCGGCCGGTGACCTCGGCTTCCGTCAGCCGGGCAGGACTGGCGGCCGGATCCCCGGCACCGGCACCCAGTAACCCGTGCCGGGAAAAGACCTCACCGGCCAGATAGTGCAGGACTTCAAGTCGGTCGGCCCGTTTGGAAGGCAGGCTGCCGGAGCTTCCCGGACCCAGGTGCCGCAGCGGGGACTCATCCCGGGGCTGCCGGTCTGCGGCGAGCAGGCGGGAGAAGATCTCCGGAACAGGATGCAGCCCGTCCTCCCCTTCCCGGAGCAGCCCGGCTTTGAGGAGCGCGGCCAGCGACTTGTTCCCGGCGCGGTCCAGGTCCTTTCCGGAGAGCGGTTCGCCCTGCGCCGCAGCGGTAATAATCCGGGCGTACACCTCCAGCCTGCGGGAATCTGCGAGCGCAGCGGCCACCGCTTTCCAACTGGAGCTGCCGGGCGTGTCCTGGTCCTTCAACTGCCGTGCCTTTCACCTGGTGTATTTGGGTGTGGGCCGGATCTGTCCGGGCTCCGTTCCGTGACGTAGCCTACTGCAACAGGAATCCGGACCCGAGGGGAGCTGCCGCATGGAGTCGTGCTACCCCGTGCGCTCCTTCGCGGCCGCTTCCATTGCTGCTGCGGGCAGCGCGGTTGCGGAACTTGCGTCCCGGCTCTCCGGAGCCCCGGTGCAGGCTGAAGCCGATCCGGATCTTGCCCGTGCCTGGTTTGGCGGCTCCTTCCGGCCTGCCGGCTGGGAGATTCCGCCGCCCTGGGACCCGCTTTCCCGGGACTACCCGTGTACTGACGGCTGGATACGCCTGCATACCAACGCCCCGCACCACCGCCGGGCTGCGCTCGCCGTTCTGGGCCTGCCCGCAGATACCGGCCCTGAGACAGCGGCCGTGGCAGTCAGGGCGTGGAAAGGCGGCGAGCTGGAAGAAGCTGTGGTGGACGCCGGCGGCTGTGCGGCGCAGCTGCGGACAGCGGAACAATGGCAGCTGCACCCGCAGGGACAGGCCGTCCGGGCCGAACCCCTGATTGGCTGGTCCCGGCGCGCGGCCCGGCTCCCCGCGGAAACCTCCGGGACCCCTGAACGGCCGCTGGACGGCGTCCGGGTACTGGACCTCACCCGCGTCATCGCCGGCCCGGTGGCTACCCGTTTCCTTGCCGGGTTTGGAGCAAGGGTCCTCCGCATTGATCCGCCGGGCTGGCAGGAACCGGCGCTGGAAGCTGAAATGACGGTGGGCAAGAGCTGCACCCGTCTGGACCTGCGCACGCCCGACGGCACGGCGAAGGTACGCGAACTGGTCTCCACGGCAGACCTGGTGGTACACGGCTACCGTCCCGGCGCCCTTGCCGGACTGGGACTGGACGAACACCGTCTCCAGCAGCTGCGCCCCGGCGTCGTGACTGTGGCGCTCAATGCCTGGGGATGGACCGGGCCTTGGCGCGGCCGCCGCGGGTTTGATTCGCTGGTACAGACAGCGTCGGGAATTGCCGACGCCGGTATGGCGTGGGCTGCAGCGGATGCACCGCTGCCGCTGCCTGTCCAGGCGCTGGACCACGCCACCGCATACCTGGCCGCTGCGGCCGCCGTCCGGGCCTGGACCCGCCGGCTGGACGGTGAGGTCAATGCCGCGCGGCTTTCCCTGGCCCGGACCGCGGTGGAACTGCAGCGGGCCGCGGACGCCCGCCGGCCTGTTCCACCGCCCTGGGAATTGCCGAACGAGCGGTCAGAACGCGCCCTGCCCCGGACTGCGGAACAGACCTGGTGGGGGCCGGGCGAGCGGCTGGTGCCTCCGCTGGACTTTCGCTCTGAAGGACCGGTTCCTTCGATGGTGTGGGACCGGCCCGCGGCACCGCTGGGATCAGCTCCCGCAGCCTGGTAGCTGGTGAGCCGGGCTAACTGCGGCTGAAAGCGTCCAGCCGTGCCTGCACTTCGTCCTCGTGCCGGGTGCGCAGTTCATAGTCGATGAACGCGTCGATCATGGCCCGGTAGGTTTTTTCCACCACTGTGGAGTCCTGCTCCTGAGCCTTGGCGGCTTCCCGCACGTGGTTGATGACTTCCTCAACCCGGTCCCGGGCGCGGACCTGGGCGTCGTCGTCCTTCAGTCCACCCGCCAGCCGGACCAGGCGTTCGCGGCGCCAGATCAGCGCAACTATTTCTTCGTCTATCTCGTCAATGGCCGTGCGTACGGCCCCAAGCTGTTCGGTGGTCGGGTCTGTTTCCACTGTTTCTCCCATGGGTTCCAGTTTACCGGGACCGTGCTTCGGACTTTTCCGGCTGGGCCGCCCGGCCCAGTTTCGAGGGCCACCAGATCCGCGGGCCAATGTCATAGGACAGCGCCGGAACCAGCAGCGAGCGCACCACCAGGGTGTCCAGCAGCACGCCAAAAGCCACGATGAACGCCAGCTGGGCCAGGAACAGCACGGGGATTACCCCCAGCGCCGCGAAGGTCGCAGCGAGCACGATTCCGGCGGAGGTGATCACGCCGCCGGTGATCATCAGTCCCCGGACGATCCCGTCCCGTGTGCCCAGGACAAGGCTCTCCTCCCGCACACGGGTCATCAGGAAGATGTTGTAGTCCACGCCCAGCGCCACCAGGAAGATGAACCCGTACAGCGGCACCGCCGGATCCGCCCCCGGGAAGTCCAGCACGTAGTTGAACAGCAGCGCGGAGATGCCCAGCGTCGCACCGAAGGACAGCATGACGGTCAGGATCAGCAGGAACGGCGCCAGCACCGCCCGCTGCAGGAGCATCAGCAGGATGAAGATCACCACCAGCACCACCGGGATGATCAGGTTGCGGTCGTGCTCCGCGGCGTCGTTGGTGTCTACCGTCGTGGCCGTTGTGCCGCCCACCAGGACCTCCGGCTTATCCGCCAGTTTCTCCCGCAGTTCGCGGACCGTGTCCTCCGCTGCCGACGAGTCTGCGTTCTCCGTCAGGGTGGCCTGCAGCAGCACCTGAGCGTCCACGGTCTTGGGGGAAGCGTTCTCCGAACCGGGGATCGGGGGAACCTGCACTCCGGCGTCGGTGACGGGCAGGGAACCTGCCGGGGTGCCCTGCGCCACCACGGTGACGTCGGAGAACCCGCTGGTACCCAGCACCGTGTCCGCGACGGACTGCAGCTCCGCTTCAGGGGCCACGATCAGCACCGGGCTGCCGGACCCGGAGGGGAAATGCTCGCCCAGGGCCGCCTGGCCTTCCTTGGCTTCGGTCTGGCCCAGCACAAAATCACTCTGCGGCACGCCGGAAGCACGGAAGTCCACCACGGCCACCGCGGCGGCGGCCAGCACGACGGCGCAGATCAGCCAGGTGCGCCGGGAGTGGTTCCGCACGGTGCGGGCCACCGCGGGCCAAAAACCCCGCGCCTGGTGGTCGCGGTCCGGGTGCGGGGAGCCGAACGCCGGGCGGCGGGGCCAGAACGCGGAACGGCCAAAGACGAAGAGCAGCGACGGCAGCAGCGTCATGGCGGCCAGGTAGGAACAGACAATCCCCAGGGAGGCCACCGGTGCGAGGGCCTTGTTTGAGTTCAGGTCACTGAGCAGCAGGCACAGCAGCCCCGCCACCACGGTGCCGGCGGAGGCCGTCACGGGTTCCAGCGTCCCCCTCAGCGCAGCCCGCGTTGCCCCCCAGCGGTCCGCATGGTCCCGCAGCGCTTCGCGGTAACGGGAGACATAGAGCAGGGAGTAGTCCGTGGCTGCGCCGATGCCGAGGATGAACAGGATCCCCTGCACCTGCCCGTTCAGCGTTACTGCACCGGCTTTGGCCAGCCAGTACACGGCCAGGATCGCGGCGGAGAGAGCCAGTATGGAAGTCAGCAGCACCAGGATGGGCAGCAGCGGAGAACGGTAGACAATCACCAGGATCACCAGCACGGCGATCACGGCAACGATCAGCAGGGCCCCGTCAATGCCGCCGAACGCCTGGGAGATATCTGCCAGCTGTCCGGCCGGTCCGGTTACATACGCGCTGAGCCCGTCCGGCAGTCCGTCCTTCGCCACGGTGCTGAGGTTCTCCACGTTGTCGGCAGCGGCGTCGTCATCCGTCACCGGCACAAAGATCTCCGCAGCCTTTCCGTCTTCTGAGAACTGGGCCGGGGACACGCCGCCGCTGACCCCCGGGGCGTCCGCGAAGGCCTTCTCCCGGTCCTGGATGAAGGTGCGGTCCGCGTCCGTCAGCCCGGCATCGTTGACGTAAAGCACGACCGCGGGAATCGACTCGCTGTCCGTGAACTCGGACTGGAGTTCACTGACCTTCGTGGACGCGGAGCTGGCCGGGAGGTAGGAGGCCTGGTCATTCTGCTGGACTTCGCTGATCTTGCCGAAGTACGGTCCGCCGACCCCGCCCAGGCCGAACCAAACGACGATCAGCAGCACCGGGATCACGATCCGCAGCCAGGCCGGCGGCCCTGCATTGCGCCCGGTTTCCCGCGGCGGTCCGCTTCCGTCCGGAGGAGCAGGGGTTGCGCTGGCCGCGGAGGGCCTCGAAGGACCGGAGTCCGGGGGGATTGCTGTGCTCATGGGCCTCGTCGCATTCTCGCGAGAGCGCGGGCTGACCCTGACCGGCCTTCACCCCGCCCGTGGACGTGCACTGCCGCCTTCCATGAGAGCCCTCCGCGGCAGGCCGCGTCAACGGCGTCCGGGAAAGACCGGTCCGGCACGGCGCGAAATCCTGTAGGTTCACGTTCTGGGTTTGCCGGGGTGTTCGGTGGCAAGATTCATTTATGCAGCCCCAGTTGAGCGTCGTCACCCTAGGCGTGCGCGATGTCGAAGTGTCCCATGCCTTCTACCGCCGGCTGGGCTGGGAGCCGCTGCAGTATGTGCCCGGCGAAGTCGTGTTTTTCCAGGTAGGCCACGGCCTGCTGCTCTCGTTCTTCCGCAATGACCACCTCGCTGCCGAGTCCGGCGCCACCGGTGCAGCCAGTCTGGCCCCGTTTACCCTCGCCCACAACGTCGCCACCCCGCCGGAGGTCGATGCGATCCTCCACGACGCAGCTGCCGCCGGCGGTTCCATCGCCGCGCCGGGGATGCAGATGAGCTGGGGCGGATACTCCGGCTACTTCACCGATCCCGACGGGTTCCGCTGGGAGGTCTGCCATAATCCGGGCCTGCACGTGGCGGAAGACGGGACCGTGACCCTGGAGGTGCTGGATCCGGGAAACCCCGGCGGCGCTGCACCGGCCCCCGCCGCAGAAGAATCCCCGGCTCCGCTTGAGCAGCAGCCTGCAGGTTCCTAGGCAAATATTCCCTTTAGGCGAAACCGCACGGGTCAGAACAGCGCCGGCACTACCCCCGGCGCGGCTGTGCCGCCCGGCCCGGTTTCCGGGTCCAGCAGCCAGGGACCGTCGCAGCGGACATTGCCGACGGCTGGATTCGCCGGTTCAACCCTGAGTCCTTCAGCGGTTTTCCAGGCATTCCCGAGCACCCTGCCCAAAAGCGCCAGTGCCTCTGTGGCCCCCAGGTTCCCCGGTGCTAGCCACTGCTCCAGATCCGGTCCCGCCAGGGGAAGCGGCATCCGGTGGTGCAGCTCCGCCAGCGGGCGCAGTGCCGGCTCACTGGTCTCCGGATCCGGGGCGGCAAGCGTAATGACGGAGGCGGAGAGCAGCCAGCGGCCCGGCTCACCCGCCTGCACAGCCGGGTCCGCCCACCACTCGTAAAGTCCGGCAAACCAGCTGAGCTTTTTATCTGAGCGACTCACGAAGTACGGTTCGCGGGTATTTCCGGGACCGGTTTTCCATTCGTAGTACCCGTCCATGGGAACGGCGCAGCGACGGGCCAGGACGGCCTCACGGAACGTGGGCTTCTCCAGGAGTGTCTCGCTGCGGGCATTAAAGGCACGCACGCCGGACGCAATGTCCCTGGCCCAGGAAGGGACCAGTCCCCACCTGGCCACATGCACCTGCCGGACCGGTTTGCCGTCAATCAGCCGTTCCAGGGCCACCGGTACATCCGCGGCGGGAGCTATGTTCCAGGACTGCCTGAGATCCAGGTTCGCGTCCGCCTCCGCCTCCGCTTCGGCCACCAGGTCTCCTACTGCCCGCGCCATAACGTATCTGCCGCACATGCCATCAGTCTGCCTGACCAGTTGCCGGAGCGGTGAATCTCCGGACGGGCCCGGGGAATGAAACCGGCCCGGGACGGTGTTCTCCTGACAGCAGAAGCCCAAGCAACCCATGTGAAGGAACTCCCATGACCGCCACTGCCGAATCGTTTACTCCCGATGCCGGGACCATCACCATGTTCTCCACAAGCTGGTGCGGCTACTGCCGCCGGCTGAAGTCCCAGCTGGATTCTGCCGGAATCGGCTACACCGAGGTGAACATAGAGAACACTGAGGGCACCGCCGAGCTGGTGGAGTCCCTCAACGGCGGCAACCAGACCGTGCCCACCGTGATCTTCCCGGACGGTTCCACCGCCACCAATCCCTCGGCAGCCGAGGTGAAGGCCCGTCTGGGCCTCTGACCGGGAGTCCTGCGGGGCAGCGGCCGGCAGCGCAAAAGTGACTCCCGGCCTGCTGCTTCATAGGATGGAGGGGTGCCTCCGGTTTGCGGAGGTGCCCCTGAGAAATCTCCCGAGAGGCAGCCCTCCCCCATGGTTCACAAGGTCCAAGCTGTAGTAGTCAAGGAAAAGAATGCACCGGTGTCCCTGGAAACGATCCTGGTTCCGGATCCCGGGCCGGGCGAAGCCCTGGTAGACATCCTCACCTGCGGCGTCTGCCACACCGACCTGCACTACAAGCAGGGCGGGATCAGCGACGACTACCCGTTCCTGCTCGGCCACGAAGCAACCGGCGTGGTTTCCTCCGTCGGACCGGACGTCACTGAAGTAGCGCCCGGAGACCGCGTGATCCTGAACTGGCGTGCCGTGTGCGGCGAGTGCCGTGCCTGCCGCAAGGGCCAGCCGCAGTACTGCTTCAACACCCACAACGCCACCCAGAAGATGACGCTGGAAGACGGCACGGAGCTCTCCCCCGCACTGGGCATCGGCGCGTTCGCCGAGAAGACGCTCGTTGCCGCCGGGCAGTGCACCAAGGTAGACGACGACGTCGATCCCGCCGCGGTGGGCCTGCTCGGCTGCGGCGTAATGGCCGGCATCGGCGCCGCAATCAACACCGGCGAAGTCAAGCGCGGGGAATCCGTGGCCGTGATCGGCTGCGGCGGCGTGGGCATCGCTGCCATCGCCGGTGCCAAGCTGGCCGGTGCCACCACGATCATCGCGGTGGACATCGACCAGGCGAAGGTTGACCTGGCCCTGGCCAACGGCGCTACGCACGGCATCAACTCCCGCGAAGAGGATCCGGTGGAAGCCATCCGCGCGCTCACCGGGGGCAATGGCGCCGACGTCGTCATTGAAGCCGTGGGACGCCCGGAAACCTACAAGCAGGCCTTCTACGCCCGCGACCTCGCCGGCCGTGTGGTGCTGGTGGGCGTTCCGACGCCGGAGATGCAGATTGAGCTGCCGCTGGCTGATGTCTTTGGCCGCGGCGGGTCGCTGAAGTCCTCCTGGTACGGCGACTGCCTGCCCTCCCGCGACTTCCCGATGCTGGTGGAGCAGTACAAGCTCGGCCGGCTGGACCTGGATGCCTTCGTCTCCGAGCGGATCGGCCTGGGCGACATAGAGGAAGCCTTCACCAAGATGCATGACGGCAAGGTCCTGCGCTCGGTGGTGGAACTCTGATGGCAGCACGCATCGACAAGGTAGTCACCTCGGGAACGTTCAGCCTGGACGGCGGCACCTGGGACGTGGACAACAACGTGTGGATCGTCGGCGACGACGCGCAGGTCATCATCATTGACCCTGCCCACGACGTGGATGCCATTGAGGAAGCCGTAGGCGACCGCGAGGTCATGGGCATCCTTCTGACGCACGGCCACGACGACCATATCCGGGCCGTAACCGCTGCACAGGACCGTTTCAGTGCACCGGTATTCCTGCACGCTGCGGACCGGATGCTCTGGGACGCCGTCTTCCCCGATGAGGAACCGGATGACGTCATCGAGGACGGGGATACCTTCGAAATCGCAGGCGTGACGCTGGAAACCCTGCACACCCCGGGCCACTCCCCCGGATCGGTGTGCTTCTACGCTCCTGAGCTGGGAACGCTCTTCTCCGGGGACACCCTCTTCAGCGGCGGCCCCGGCGCCACGGGACGTTCCTACAGCGACTTCGGCACCATCATCGACTCCATCCGCGAACGGCTGCTCACGCTGCCGGCGGAGACGGTGGTGAACACCGGCCACGGGGATTCGACGTCGATCGGCGCTGAAGCTCCGCACCTCCAGGAGTGGATCGACCGGGGCCACTAAACCCGGCCCCCGCTGCACCACCCTCCTTCACCACCCACCTCATCGAGACAACAGAAACTGCCCGTTTCACGCCTGATTCGGGCAGTTTCTGCTATCTCGATGAGCTACGGAACAGCCGTTGCCTGGACCTGCCAGCCGTGGCGGCCGGGAACGGCTGTCCACGTGGCGGGTTCACCTGCCGGTGCCAGGACATCATTCAGCCACCAGGTCTCGGCCGGAGCCCAGCCGGCAAGCATCGTTTTCATCCCGGCAGCGTCCAGCACGCTGCCGGCTGTCAGCAGGTACCCGGCCACACTGAGGTGCACGCCGTCATAATCCCTTGCCACCGCCTGCCAGTCCGGGATTGCCCAGAGCCAGGTGTCGGCCTGCGGATCCCCGGAGCTAACCGCCCAGCTGCGTCCGCGTGAGCGCGTGACTTCCAGCGGATAGGCCGTGACCAGGTCCTGCCAGCTGCGCGGATCCCGAATCTCATAGATCCGGGCGCCTTTGGCCGCCTGCAGCGGGTAGGTCCGGGCCGTGGTCCATTCCAGCGGGTTCTCTACCATGACCAGTCCGGCCGGTCCGTTGCCGGGGATCGCCGGCGTAGTCGCCGGCACATCCGAGAGCGCCGGGATGGACCACCACCGGCCGGTCCAGTTGGCGACCAGGGGTGTATGGCCCTCCTCGGCAGCAATCGATTCACGCCAGCGCCGCAGTCCGGCAGCGCTGCCGGTCAGGATGGGAGGCCCGGTGCCGGGAACAGTGGTACTGGCAATCCACTGGACGTAGTACTGGGTAACTGCACCGGGGTCCCGCCACCATCCCGGGCCGGAACGTACAACGGCGACGGCCACCGGCAGGAGCAGGTCCCGGGGCACGGGCTCAGCCAGCAGGCGGGCGGTGTCCGACGGCGGCTGCCAGTAGGCGGCACCTTTCACGACGCGGTCCAGGCTTTGGAGCACCTGGGCCACCGTTACCTCGGGCCGGTGCGGCAGGGCTTCAAGCAGCTGCAGGACCCTGCTGGATTCCTGCGACATCCCCGGGGGCAGCATTGCGCTGCTCCCACAGGAGAACACCTGTCCTTCGGCAACCAGGGACCGGGCAAGGTCAAGGCAGAGTTCCCGTCCACGGGGCCCGGCCAGCAGCTGCTGGGCGGCCGGAAGATCTTCCATCCATCCAACGTACCAGCGGACCCGCTGCCCAGGGCCCGGGTCCTGCAGAGATAGCCCTAGCGCTTCCCCAGACGGGTGGCTGAGCGGATGACTGCCCGGTCACGGACGGCCACCATGGCCCGCCGCACCGATGCCAGGTCAACGGCGTCGAGCGGCACGGCAGCGAGGGCGCCGGGATGGCGCAGCCCGTACTGAAACCGTGCCCGTACCACCAGACGGGTCTGGTTGTGGCGCACCGGCTGCAGCAGCCACAGCCACGTGGAGCGTCCGTCGCCGCCGGCCCAGAGCATCCACTCACTGGGCTGGACCTCCTTGATCCGCAGCCGGTGTCCGGTCGCGGTGGTCAGCAGGTCGCCGATGTCCAGTTCGCGCAGCTGCGGCGCTGCCCGGTCGGCCTGTTGCTGGTCCGGCAGGCCAACCCGGTCAAAGACGTACCAGCCGGCGCGTCCGTGCCCGATCCGGTTCAGGAAGGACCACACATCTGCGGCCGGCGCAGGGATGAGGACGCTGCGTGTGACCTGCAGCGCCGGTCCGGTAAGGACGGCGTCACCGGGGAGCCGGTGCACCGGTCCGTTATCAAGCTGGCGGAGCAGGCGCACAAGCCGGAGATATACACCGGCTGCCGACCCGGCAGCGGCAGCAGCGGCAAGCGCACGGAGATAGGGCCTGCCCGCCGGACCAAAGGAACCGCGCCGTCCTGCCACGAAACGCGCTAGTCCTGTTCCAGGATCGAGAGAATGTTCCCGGACGGGTCCCGGAACCAGGCCATGGCCGTATCCCCGCGCCGGAAGATCCCGTCACCGCCGGCGTCATCCAGGGGCTCGAAGACCACTCCCCTGCCGCTGAGTTCGTGTACTGCTGCCTGGACGTCCCGGACCGGGAAATTCAGCACGGTGTACGCAGCGGGCGCGTGGTCTGCCTTCTCATAGACCAGCACATGGGTGTGCGGCGCGAGTTCGAGCCGCAGCTGTCCCGGGGCCTGTGTGCAGGGAAGCTGGAGGGTGGTGCCGTAGAACCGGCGGGCGGAAGCCACGTCATCCACCGCAAATCCGCTGAACGCATTGCCGTACTCAAACATGGGCACTCCTTCGCGTTGCCGTGCCCTCGATAATAGTCCCAGGGAAGGGCCTGCGGCACCGGTAGCGGGGTGCCGGAGGGCCCGGAAACCGAGCCTGGCGGTTCCGGTGCCGTGGCCTCAGAAACCGTCGGGCTTGGTAATCACTGTGTGCGTTGCATGGTCGTAGAGGAAAGTCACGGACCCGCCGGAGTGCTCCAGCCGGTAGTTCGCGCCGTCAAAGTGGGCGTTCTGTCCGTAGTTCTCAGCCCAGGTGCGGTTCAGCGCCGCCTTGTACTCGTAGTTCCCCGCCGGCAGGTCGACGGTGAGTTTCCAAAGTTCGTCGCTGCGGTCGAATCCCAGCTGAACGGTGTCCGCTGCAGGATCCCAGTCCGCACCGCCAAGCGCTGCGGCAAATGTACCGGCAACCGCGACGGCGTCGGGCTGGGGGAAGGACGGCCCGGCGTAGCGCTCCTCCGCGTGGGAGCCGTGGACCTGGGCTTCCGGTTCGGCCGCGGCACCGGATTCCACCAGCGCTGCTTCGAGCACGGCTTCACTCTGTGTTTCCGCACTGGTCAGCGCGGTGACCGAGTGCTTGCTCCCGCTCAGCGCTTCATTCAGGTGATGCACGTCAGGGAACTCGGTCAGTGCCGAGCGCCCCTCGGGGGTGATGCTCCAGCCTGCCCGCCCTTCCTTCAGGATCCAGCCGGCCTTGACAAGCTTGGTGCTGGCAGTGATCAGTGCCCGCTCTCCGCGGGCGACGCCGCTGGCCAGCAGTTCGGCCTCGGTGCCTTCCAGCGGCACCTGTTCCAGTGCCTGCCGCAGCACCTCGGCCCTGCCGGTCCCTGCACCGGCTGAGGGGTCCTGGGCTGCCAGGACTTCAAGGATGGCTTTGAGCCGGAGGGCAGTGTTTTCGAGGGTCTTCCTGGGCAATGTGCGGATCCTTTGCTTGAGGGTTCCAAGGCGAAGCCAAACGCCTGCTTCCGCTGCCCGAGCCTAACGGGATTGGGCTGTGGTTGGAAGGACCGTGCCCGGACCGTCGGCAACTATCTGCAGCAGCCGGGAGGGATCGCCGTGCTCCAGGGGCGCATACCTGCCGTAGGCCGCAAGCAGGGCATCTTCCGCCTCAGACACCCGAAGCCCGGGGCGCAGGTCCTCTGCCGCTCCGGCCGTGGAAGGGTCCCAGTCCAGCCACAGCGCCTTGTAGACCGCGGAGAGCACTTCCCGCAGCGGTGCGGAATCCTCGATGACCACAACTGACGAGAAGAGCCAGGCGCCGGAGACTACCCGCTGCGCTGTTCCCACGAGCTTGATCCGGGCACCGGTGCCGCCGTGCACGCTGTATTCACCCGGGCAGTACTCCCCCGGGATCTCCCCGACGCCTGCCGGAACTCCGGCGTCCTGCAGTGCGCCGGCCAGCAGCTCCGCGAAGCCGGCAAAGCGTGCCAGGGAATGGGCGACGGCGTTGGGCTCGGGTTCAATATGGTCCAGGATCAAACAGCCCCCGTGATAGGCAGCTGCCCGCCCTCCGGCTTTGCGGACCAGGGGTTCGAACCCTAAATCACGGCAGGCGGCTGCCGCGTCCGGGAAACCGGGAAGGCGCGCGTCGCGCTGTCCGAAGGCAACCGTGGGCTGCGGGCGGTAAACCCGCAGGCTGGGACCCAGCGTTCCGCGGCGCGCAGCGTCCAGCAGATCCAGGGCATGCTGCAGGTCCTCGGCGGCGCCGAAGGACTCCTGCTGGCGGTAGACCTGAAGGGCACGTGCAGCATCCACTGGATCAGTTCCTGCCCAGCGGGCGGACGGTGAGAATCTGCTCGCTGCGGCCAAACGGACCGGACTCGTCGTGGAGCACAGAAGAGGTGAGCCCGATTCCGTCCGTGCCAAAGCTCACCCGTGTGTCCAGGCCCAGCCAGCGTCCCTCGGGGCGGCGGTGGAGATGGATCTGCAGGTCCACGTTGGGGAACATCCAGCTGTCCCCGCCCGGGGGTACCCGGGCGGCAATTCCGTTGGCGGCGTCGACCAGGCCCAGCAGGCCCACTGTCGGGGACGTCGCGGCGCCGTCGAGCATTTCAAACGGCGAGCGCACCCACACCTGGCCGCGGCCGGGACGCAGGCCGGGAACCGCCCGGAATTCCAGGGTGTTGATGAAGTCACCGGGCCAGGCAGTCATACCGTCAAATCCCTCTGCGTCCTCCGGGCCCGGCATGCGCTCGTCCTCCACTGCAGCGACTTCACTGGTGTCCCCGGTGGCCAGCCGCCAGGCGGTGGCACGCACCGCCGTGCGGCCGGCTGCGGTGAGCTCGGCTTCGAGGAGTTCGATGGTGCGTCCGGCGCGGATGACCTTCGTGGTGACATCAAAGACTCCCTGCGGGATGACGCCCAGGATTTCATAGCTGACCCGGGCCAGCCGCATTCCGGGACGGGGTTCTGCCTCTTCCAGGCAGTGGACCAGCAGGCCGGCGACGGGCGCCATGTGCTGTTCGTCCTCGTTCCAGGCTCCCTGCGTATGGCGGGTTGATTCAAAAGTCCCCTCACCCAGTGAGCGGTAGTACGACTCGGCCACTTATCCTCCTGGCACGTCCCAACAATGCGGTCTCAGGCTATCCTGCTTTGCCGGCTCCGCGGGGTCCGTTTCCCCTTCCCCGGGCTGCTGCTGCGGTGTTGAATGGCCGGGGCAGCCGTGTGGCTGCAGCGGCTGCGTGCACCGGCCGCCTGGATTCACCCGCCCCACAGCGGACTCTCACAGAAGAAACCGAGGACAGCATGAAGTACACCCATCTGGGCCGCGCCGGCCTGCAGGTCTCCCGGCTTTGCCTGGGCACCATGAATTTCGGCCCCAAGACACCTGAAGGCGACGCCCACGCGATCATGGACTCTGCCCGGGAATCAGGCATCAACTTCTTCGACACGGCAAACGTGTACGGGTGGGAGAACAAAGGCCTGACCGAGGAGATCATTGGCCGGTGGTTCGCCCAGGGCGGCGGACGGCGCGAATCCACCGTGATTGCCACGAAGCTCTACGGTTCCATGGGGCCCGGACCCAACCAGACCTATCTCTCGGCGCTCAACATCCGCCAGGCACTCGATGCCAGCCTCAAACGGCTGCAGACGGATTATGTGGACCTTTACCAGTTCCACCACATTGACCGGAACACGCCGTGGGACGAGATCTGGCAGGCCATGGAAACTGCCGTAGCCCAGGGAAAAGTTATCTATAACGGGTCCAGCAACTTTGCCGGCTGGCACATTGCTGAAGCCCAGGAGAGCGCGCGGAGGCGGCAGTACGCCGGTCTCATCTCCGAACAGAGCATTTACAATCTGGTCAACCGCTCCGTGGAACTGGAAGTAATCCCTGCTGCACAAAAATACGGGCTGGGACTCATTCCGTGGTCCCCGCTCCAGGGCGGACTGCTGGGCGGCATCCTGAAAGCACAGGACGACGGCGGGCGCCGGGCGGAGGGACGGGTCCAGGATCTGCTCTCCAGGCACCGTGACCAGATCCAGGCGTATGAGGACCTGGCGGCGGAAATCGAGGTTGAACCGGGAATCCTTGCGCTGGCCTGGCTGCTGCACCAGCCAGCGGTGAGCGCACCGATAGTTGGCCCGAGGGTTCAGGGGCAGCTGGATGACGCGCTCGCGGCGCTCGAGGTTGAGCTCGACAAAGCCACGCTGGAGAAACTGGACGGCATATTCCCGGGCCACCGCCCGGCGCCGGAAGACTACGCCTGGTAACGGACTACCTGTCCTGGGCCGGTTCGATCAGCTGCGGGCCGTTGTTGCGCACGGAGTTGACCTCGCTGGAAACCACGCGGGGGCTCAGGACCGGCTCCGGGATGGAGTCCAGGAGGGAAGCAATGGCCTCGGCATCGGTCAGGCCCGGGTCCAGCCACTCTGAGTAAAGGTCCGGCGGAACCACCAGCGGCGTGCGGTCATGGATGTGCCCCAGTTCATCGGTGGCCTCGGTGGTGATGATGGTGACGCTCAGCAGCCACTTGTGCTCGTGGTCCTCCGGGAGGTTCGGGTCCGGCCAGAACTCATACAGCCCGGCGAAGGCGATGGGGTCCGGGACGGTTGGATGCAGGTAGGTGGGAATCTTTCCCTCCTCGGTTTTCTCCCACTCGTAGTAACCGTCTGCCGGAACCAGGGCCCGCCGCTTCACAGCTGCTTTCCGGAAGGCGGGCTTCTCCAGGATGGTCTCCCGGCGGGCATTGATCAGCCGCGCGCCGATCTTCGTGTCCTTGGCCCACACCGGCACGAGTCCCCACTTCGCTGTGGCCAGGCGCCGCACGCTCCCGTCGGGGCCTTTCCGTTCCGTGATGATGCGCACGTCATCGGTGGGAGCAACATTCCACGACGGTTCAACGTCCTCGCCCACCACCTGGTCCGCCGAGAAAGCAGAAACCAGGTCTGACGTCGCCCTGGCCATGACATATCGTCCGCACATGGACAGCATTGTGCCCTAAGCACGTCCGGGATCACAGTGTCGAAGGAGCCGGAACCCTTCCGATGGTCATTCGAACATATGTTCTACTTAAGTCATGGATCCTCAGGCGGCGGCGCGGCTGGCGGCCAGGTATGCCAGGCGCGCGGAACCCATCGGGTTAACCCCCGAAGAACTTGATTTTGACCACTTTCCGGCAACGACCTCCATGCCTGCCATTCCCATCTGGGCCTGGATCCGTTTCCCAGGCAGCGCCGAACACGTGGCGGCCGAGACCTGCACCTGGTCAGCGAAAGCAGTGCAGGTTCTATGGGAAGACGCAGGTATTCGCCGCTCAACCTGGGTCTGGGCATCCGCCGTTTCCCGGCGTTCGTCCGGCCGGACCCGCACCACCCTCGGCGAGAGGACACCCGCGCAGCGGAGTAAAAATGGAAGAACCAGCTAAGTCCGGTTTTCCAGCAGAAAGGTCCCGCGCACGTGAACGCACCGTGCACCTGCATCCGCTGTACCGATCCCGCAACCGGCCGGATCGGCGTCGCCGTCTATGACCCCTTTTGCCGCCAGCGCATGCACCGCATCAGCGGCTCCACCCTGCGCGAACCCAGTTACGGTTCCCAGCGTTAGCCCCGGCATCCGGGACCCGGCACAAGCAGCTCGAGCGCGTTCAGCCCTGGTTCATCGCCGCGATCTGCAGGAGGTTTCCGCAGGTGTCGGAGAAGACTGCGGTTGTCACCGGCCCCATCGACGCGGGCGGCTGGGAGAATTCGACGCCGAGCGCCAGCATCCGCTCATACTCCTTCTGGACATCGTCAACACCGAATGAGTTGTACGGAATCCCGTCACGCACCAGTGCTTCCTTGAAGGGCGCCACGGCAGGGTGAGAGCTGGGTTCCAGCAGCAGTTCGACGCCGCCTTCCTCGCCCGGATTTCCCACCGTCAGCCAGCGCGCGCCGCCCGCCGGCTGGTCCTGCCGTTTCTCGAACCCTAGAACCCGGGTATAAAAATCCAGGGCTTTCTCCTGGTCATCGACGAAGATACTCGCTGTCACAATCTTCATGGCTCTTGTCCTTCCGCTTCATTCTGTCCGGGTGGTTGCGGCGGCAGCCCATCGGCCAGTCCGGCAATCCAGCCGGCTACGCCTGACGTCAGTGGTTCCAGGCAAAGGTGGTGGCGACGGAAGCGCCCGTCTGCCTCCACCCTGATCAGCCCGGCTTCTTCCAGAACCGACAGATGCTTTGAAACTCCCTGCCGCGAAATGCCAACTGCGTGGTTCGTGATCAGGCGGACACACAACTCGTACAGTGTCTGGCCGCCCTGGGACGCGAGTTCATCGAGCAGGATTCGGCGGACCGGATCTGCCATTGCCCGAAAGACTGCGTCCATGCGGCCACAATAGGCAACCGACGGGTTGCATGGAAGGGTGCGGAGGAAAAACCCCGGCGATGCCTCAGCTAGGACTGGACATGGTTGCGGCGGTTGCGGTGCTCAAGCAGCAGCCGGGCTCCGTTGAGGATCAAAGTCTCCACCGGAACTTCCTGTTCCGCGGCCAGCTCTTCCAGCTCCCGGCCCAGCTTGGGCGGGATGTGCACCTCAACGTTCATGGTATCGCCGCAGCACGCTCCGTCCGAACTGCCCCGCTCCCCTGACCCCGTCCGGTCATTGCGCGCAGGCCCGGAAGCCGAACGGAAACCGGGCCATTAACCGGCCGGAGGCATTTCATCCGCGCTGCCCCAGAGGACCCGCGGGGCCTGGTAATCATTGTTGTCCACCACTATTTCCGCGGCAGAGCGCGGATCACAGGTCGAGAGGTAGATCTTCTGGCCCAGGACATACCGGCGGTTTGACCGCGCCTGCGGATCAGGATCGGAGCCGTCGCGCAGCGCCATCCGCCCGCAGGATGTCTCCAACGACACATCCAGGAAAACTGAGCAGTCCCACACTCCGGCCAGCTCCGGACGATGCAGGAAGAGCCCGTCCACCAGCACCGTAGCCAGTTCGGGGGCCGTAAACTTCGGACCTGCCAGCGGAAGGTCTGAGTCCAGGTCATGGCTGGAGCAGCTGTAGGCGCCCGTGCCGCCCGGATGCAGCGGTTCCACCACCAGCCGGAGGAAAGCTCCGTAGTCATAGGAGTCTTCCCAGAAACCGCGCGGCGAATCCCGCCCCTGCCGGTAGCGCTCGCGGCGAGGCAGGTGGAATCCGTCGATCGAAACGCGGACTACGGGGCCCTGGAGGCTGGCCGCGAGCGCATCGGCAAACGTGGTTTTGCCCGAGCCGTCAACGCCGTCGATCCCGACGAACACGCGCCTTCCGGCCGCCGCCGGACTGGGCAGCATGGCGGCCACCCTGCGCAATGTGTCGCCCGCCCCGGGCGCCGGTCCATTTTCGGCTTCCACAGCAGCGCACTCTACCCTCCCCGCGGACGCGGAGTGCTAGTCTTAGTCAATCGAAAGTATGTTCTAAAACCCGTGCGGAGGAGGCAGGCCAGTGCCCGTATTTTCGGGGAATGTTCCCGGCACTTCTTCCCGGTCCCAGGCCCAGTCGGACGCGGATGCCGCCTCCGGCTTTCCCAGCCCGTCCCGCGATTATTTCGACGGGCGGATCGACCTCAACCGGCACCTCATTAGGGACGTCACTTCCACCTACGTTGTTCGGGTCTCCGGGGACTCCATGTCCGGCACCGGAATCAGCGACGGAGACGAACTGATTGTGGACCGCTCCCTCACTCCACGTGACGGGTCAGTGGTTGTCGCCGTCCTCGACGGAGAGTTAACCGTGCGCCGGCTCCGGCTCACCGGCCGCGGAATCGTCCTGTCCGCTGAGAACCCCGGCTATGCGGACGTGAACGTTCCGGACCCGGCGGCGCTGACCATCTGGGGCGTCGTAACCCGCTGCCTCCACCATGTCTGAAGGTCCGGTGCCCCCGTCTGGTACCACCGCCGGGGCCCGCTCCCCCGCAGGAGGACTGCACCGGATCGCGCTGGTGGACGTCAACAGTTTCTATGTCTCCTGCGAGCGCGCTTTCGACCCGCGGCTGGAAGGCGTGCCCGTCGTCGTGCTTTCCAACAATGACGGTTGTGTGGTGGCGCGCTCTGATGAGGCGAAAGCCCTCGGCATCAAGACCGGGGAACCCTGGTTCAAGCTGGCTGAAGCCGCGCCGCACCTCGGCCTGATCCAGCGTTCAAGCAACTACGAACTCTATGGCGACCTGAGTTCCCGGGTCATGGAGCTGCTGGGCCGGTACGCCCTGTGGCAGGAGGTCTACTCCATTGACGAGTCGTTCCTGGGCCTGACCGGTACGGCACAGGAACTGGATACGCAGGGCACACGGATCCGCGCCGCAGTGGCCCGCCATACCGGGCTGCCGGTATGCGTGGGGATCGGCACCACCAAGACGCTGGCCAAGTTCGCCAACCGGATCGCCAAGCAGAACGGGCACCTGGGCGGGGTCTGCAACCTGGACACCATGGACCCCGGTGCCGTGGCGACGATTATGTCCCGGGTACCGGTCACCGGGCTCTGGGGCGTAGGAGCCAAACTGGGCAAGCGGCTCGAGGCCTTGGGTATCCGGACCGTCGCCGACCTCAAGGCAGCCGATCCTGCAGTAATTCGCAGCCGCTTCTCCGTGACCCTGCAGCGGACTGTCCTGGAACTCAACGGCACACCGTGCCTGCCGCTGGAAGAAGAACGTGCTGACCGGCAGCAGCTGATCTTCTCCCGCAGTTTCTCGGTGCCGGTAACGACGGCGGCCGAGATGAGGCAGGTGATGAGCATCTACGCCCAGCAGGCGGCTTCCCGCCTGCAGCGGGAACACCAGCAGGCACGCGTGCTCACCGCGTATGCCGGGACTTCGCACTTCAGCCACAAAGCGGCGTCGTTTCCTTCCATCACGGTCAAGCTCCAGAGCCCCACGTCCGATCCGGTGGTGCTGACCCGCGCTGCGGTGGGGGCGCTCGAAGACCAGATTGTGGAAGGCATCCCCTACACCAAGGCGGGGGTAATGCTCAGCGGCCTCTCCGACGCGGGGGCCCAGCCGGTCTTTGACGCCTTCGTCCCGGACCAGGAACACCGCAACCTCGGGGAGCTGCTGGGCAAAGTGGCTGACAAATACGGATCGGCCAGCATTGGGCTGGGCGTGGCCGGGATGCCCAGCGCCCGCCCTGAATGGACCATGTCCCGCAAGTTCTCCTCGCCGCGTTACACCACCGTTTGGGACGAGCTTCCGGTGGTAAAAGCGCGCTGAGTCCAGGAGCCGCCGGTTTGTCCACATGGGCAGTTCTCCCCATGGACACTCCTTGACCGCTGCCCTAGGTTTTCGCTTATGGGGGCAAACCAGTGGGACATCCAAGTGCAGGGAGTACTTTCCCTGCTGCACGACGCCGAAAACCTGATCCTGGAATGCGAACCGGCCAAAGACTCTGCGCTGGAAGCACTCAACGCCCTGGAAACGGCGCTGGCGGACTGCCCTGAACTCGCCGACGCCGTCGACCGGCTGCGCTTCGAGGTAATCGCCAATGACATGACGGACATCATGGTTCGCTGCAACAACGCCGTTGAAGGCACCCGGGAGAGTGTGCAGGCCTACGTAGACGGCGACCGGGAAATGGCAGACACGGCAGGCAAGGCCGCCTCACTGTCCTACCCGGGAGCATCCTGCTTCAGCGGCGGGACCCGGCGCTGGATGGTGCAGTAGATGGGATACCTCAACGTTGACCTCTCGGCTCTCGAGAAGCTGCCCCCGCCGGGAACCCTGCGGGTCCAAGCCTCGCTGCTGGCTGCGGCCGGAATGGGCTTCGCTGAATCCGTCAAGGATACGGCCGGGAAATGGCAGGCCCTCGAGGGACTCTACGAAACTCCCCACAAGCACCTAGTCCTCAATGCCCTCGCGGCACCGGCGCACCAGGCCACCGGGCTGGCCGAGAGCACGGACTCCGTCGCCGCGGCCATCCGGAGCTTCGGGGATGCAGTGGACACCATACGGGCCGCAACGAATTCGCTGCGCAGCGACATAGCGGCCGCGGACCGTCAGCTGGGCGCCATCTTGGAGGAGCCGGTGCCGGGGATCGGCGATGATTTCTCGAATTCCCTGATCCGCTACCAGTGGGATTTCGAGGACCGTGCAAGCAAGCTGGCCTCCGATTACCAAGAGGCACGGGACGTATGCCTGAAGGCCCTGTCTGCGGTGGGAAGAGCCAGCACGGACGTGAATTCCTACTATGGCTCGAACCGGCTCGACCTGCTCAGCCACGAAGCCGAGCGCCTGCACCGGCTGGCGCTGTCCCCGGATGCGGCGCCGGAGGACGTCCAGGCGTACTACAACCAGCTGGCCGGCATGGACGCCGGCCGGTACCGGGAGTTCGCCGCGGATTATCCGGAAGCGGCGGTTCTTCCGCCCCGGGTGGGTCTGGCCGCAGAGCACCAGGCCGCCTTCTGGCATTCCCTGAGTCCTGAGCAGCAGGCTGCGCTCGCAGAATCGCTGCCCGCCGTCGCAGGCAATACAGAGGGAGTGCCGTACGCCGTGCGGGCTGCAGCCAACGCTGCCGTCCTGGCACTGGTGATGAAACCCGCCTGGCGGGCGACCGAAGAGCAGCGGCGGTCATATGCGGCGATCGAAGAGTCCCTTGAGAAGACAGGCTCCAAGGCTGCGGACCGCAGCCTGATTTCCTTCGACCCGGCCGAGCCTCCCCTGGCCGCCGTCGCCATCGGAAATATGGATACGGCCACCAGCATCACCGCCAACATCTCCGGCATGGGCAGCTCCACCCAGGACATGGGGGGCGCCGTACGGGTAGCTGAAAACCTCTACAACGAACAGCGGCGGCTGGGAGCCGATCCCGCGGTCCTAGCCTGGATTGGCTATGACGCTCCGGACATGCCCCCGTCCACCGAAGTGCTGTTCTCCGACAAGGCGCGGACCGGCGGCGCGAAACTGGCCACCGTCATTGACGGCTTCTACTACACCCGGGGCGCGGAGAACCCTCCGTTCATCAGCGTGACCGCCCATTCCTACGGCACCACCACCGCTGCCTACGCTCTCAGCCAGACCGAAAACACCATCGATTCGCTGGTTTTCTATGGTTCGGCCGGTATTGATCCTGAGGCAGCAGAAAGCGCCGCTGACCTGAAGGTGCGCAGCGGCGAGGTCTACGCCACCCTGGGCCGCGCAGACAAGGTGGCTCCGGCCGGGCAACTCGGGTCCAACTTCGGCGACCCGCGGGTCACCCCCACATCAGAGACCTGGGGCGCAAAGGTGTTCAGTTCGGAGCCGGCCGTTGTTGACGGTAGGGAACTCCTCGGCAACGGAGGCCACGGCGGGGAAGGATCCACGGTCGGAGCAGGTATTACGGAGACCGAGAAAGGCCGGGGATACCTGGATCCGGACACGGCGAGCCTTCGCCACATTGCGGCGGCTTCTTCCGGCAGCGGGGAGCGCATCGGCCTGATCCCGGAAGCAGAAACCGATGCAGCCCTTGGCCGGCTCGCCGACCGGGGCAGCGCCGTCTATTACGCTCCGGGACGGGCCGTGGACTCCGTGCAGGACGGAGCAGCGGCGTTCGCCGACGCCGCCCAGGCGTCAGTGAACAGGGCCGCAGACACTGTCCAGGGGGGTCTGATGTTCGCCACGGACACGCTGCAGGAACAGCACCTGAGGGACGTCGGTCCCTTCCGGAACCCGCTGAACCCGCTGGTCGACGGTTTGCAGGGAATAGCCCTCGAGAAAACGGATGCGCTGCAGGAACAGTTCAATAACGCAATGGACGGGGCCCAGAGTACCGTTGACACAATTATCGATGCCCACCAGAAAGCAGCAGATGAATACTTCAAGAGGAAGTGGCGCGCGTTTGAGTTCGTGGCGGGGAAGCTCGTTGCGCTTCAGGGCTCTGACTAGTGCCGGGCTGCTTGCTGTCCTAACCCTGACTTCGTGCGCCCAAGGAGCTTCTGTGCCGGATAACTCTGCCGCCTCGCCCACCCAAAGTACCGGGAACCCTTCCTCAGCGTCCGGCCGTCCCGCTCCGGAGGTTTTCGCCGGGTTTATGGCCATGGCCAGCGGGGCCGTGGATGCCACGAAGACCGGCGGCTGGATTCATGAAGACGGATCCCCCTGGGATCCTGAGGCGCCTGACCTGGTTTTCTATCCGCATCGCTGCCCGGAATCCAAGGGAGGGCCGAACGCCCGCGACCTTCAGCTTGCGCTTGAGGGACCGGCACCTGCCGATCCCCGTGCAGCACGGGACCAGATGCGCGACTATCTTGAGGCCAGCGGATTCACCCTCACGTCAATGATTGATCCTTCGGAAGGTGCTGAATCCGATATGCCGTACAGTGTGGGAGCCAAGGGGCAGGAAGGCGAGCTAATCGTGTACTCGGCCAGCCCGGTGCTGGCATTCCTGACCCTCGAGAGCGAGTGTTCAGACCATCCCTCGCTCGAGCATGAGGTCAGCGCCGCGACGCGTTAGCAGCAGGGCATCGTTCCGCACTGAAGGCCGTGGAGTGCGCCGGCGCCCCGGGGTTCCTCACTCATCGCGGTCCGGCTGCGTGAGGCGCAGTTCCTCCACATCAAGCCGGGTTTCGAGCAGCCGGAGCACACGGTCATCAATGGTGCGTTCGTCGCGCAGCGCCAGGATCACCGTGCGCTTGCGGTCCAGGAGCGCCAGCCGCAGCTCGATCTCCTGCTGCCAGCGCTCCAGCGCCGGTGCCGGCTCGCCCGCTGACTGGACTTCGCCGTCGGCCCGCAGCACCTCCAGGTGATGCCGGTACTCATGGACCAGCCGTTCCACCACCCTGCCATCCGTTCCAAGTCGCGCTCCGAGTTCCGGCAGGGAAGACAGTCCGTCCTCGGCGGAGCGTATCTCCGCCAGGCGGCGCTCCTCCTCCAGCCGGTTGTCCTCCGGCAGCTTCGCCCAGCGGACGATTACCGGAAGCAGCGGCCCCTGGACGGTCAGCGTCACCAGTATCACCCCCGCCGTGACGAAGATGATCTGACCCCGGTCCGGGAAGGGCGTACCGGCCGCTGTCAGGGCCGGGACACCCAGCGCTGCTGCGAGGGACACCGCACCGCGGAAGCCTGCCATGCCGCTGAGGATGCGGGAGCGGTTGCTGACCCGGCGCAGCTTCTGTGACGGCCGCCGGTCGATCAGCCGGATCAGGTAGGTCGTGGAGAACAGGAAGGCGATGCGCACCAGCACCAGGACCACGGACACTGCGGCCACCGCCACCAGCCCGACGGTGATCTGCGGTCCGTCGAGCAACCGCACTGCAACGTGCAGTTCAACCCCAATCAGCACGAACAGGGCGGCATTGAGCATATACGTGGAGAAGGACCAGAAAGCCTGCGACTGGCGGCGGGCCAGTGCCGCCGTCACGCGCGGACCGGCCTGGCTCATGATCAGGCCCACGACGACGGCGAGCACACCCGATCCGCCGGTTTCTTCCGCGAGCAGGAAAGCCGCGAATGGCGTGATGAAGGTAAGGCTTTCAGCACGCAGCACGGTGACGTTCCGGTGGGGCAGGCTGCGGGCCAGCGCACCGCAGTGGCATCTGTTGGTGCCAGTGCGGCGCCGAGGACCCAGGCCGGGCCCCAGGGCATCCCCAGCGCGTGGGCCGTGAACGCAACAGCGGCAGCGGTGACAACAACCAGCCCCGTCCCAGTCAGGACGATTCCGCGCAGGTTGCTGCGGATTTCACGGAGGGACGTAGTGAGGCTTTCCCAGTAAAGCAGGGCCGGCAGGAAGAGCAGAAGGACCACCTCAGAGGGCAGTTCAACTTTTCGGAAGGCCGGTACGAATCCCAGAAGCACACCGCTGACCAGCAGCAGCAGCGGAGCAGCAATCCGCAGCCGCTCCGCACCCAGCGAGGCCGCCAGTATCGCCACGCCCAGGGCCACCACCAGTTCCAAACCAAGCACGGGCAACCTTCCGTCGGGCACCCTCCGGTCGGGCGGCCTACTTAAGTGTGCCGAGCCTGGCCAGCGCCGTCGAGGGTCGGGACGGGATGTCCGGCCTGCCGTTCCCTGCGCTGCAGCGGGCTCTCCGACGCTGCCTGTCTACCCGCCTGGCCCACGCAGCATGGACCACACCAGCGGACCGCCGTCGGGCATTTCAGACACCGCCCAGACACCGAACCCAAACCGGCGGTAGAACGCCACGTTGGATTCTGCGGACGTTTCCAGGGCAATGGCCCGGCCCGGGCCGGCTGACAGGATGGCCTCGATGAGCTGTGTGCCCAGCCCGCTTCCCTGTGCCGCCGGTGCGACGCCGATGGTCGCCAGTGTCCAGGCTCCTGCCGGCGCCTGGGGAAGCGGGTAGTGCAGGTTCCGGGCGGAATCTCCGTGCAGGGACGCCAGTTTGTCCTGCAGCCCTGCGGTCAGCGGCGCCGGATCCAGTGCGCTCAGGTGCGGCGGAAGCAGGACCGCGACGGCGGTCCTCACCTCGTCGGCCCATACCTCCCCGTGCGGCAGGCCGAGGTGTTCCAGGTAAAGGCGCTGGATGGCGCTGATCCGTGCTTCCCGGCGCTCGCTGTCCACTGTCCAGCGGGTCCAGGCGTAGTCCGCGAAGGCTTCCCCCAGGACTGCCGACAGGCGTGCAATGTCGGCGGGCGAAGCGTGTTCCAGCCGTGTGATCCCCATGTTGCGGTGCCCTTTCTGCCGGTCTGTTCCCGTGGCGGAACCAGTCTGCCGGAATCCCGGGCACGGCTCCCCCCCTCGTACGCGGCTCACCTACTGGGGGCGTTTCCAGAGCCGCCTCCACCAGGGGCGCGGCGGCTGTGGAGCGGGTTCCTCCGGCGTCTGGTCTGACCTGCGGTTCCGCCAGCGCTGGATCTCCGCGTCGACGTCGCGCAGTTTGGTGATCACCGGTGGCCCGCCCAGCAGCTGCCGTCGGGCTTCAATAATGCGCCGGTTGAAGTCCTCCACGGTCTCGCGGACCAGCGCTTCGGACGGTTTGCTGTCCAGGAGGGCGTCGAGCTGCTCATCCTCTACTCTCAGCAGCAGTGCCGGAGGCCCCAGGCCGCTGATGTTCTCCCGCTGCAGCAGCCCCTTCACCCACCAGTCGGGATCGTTGGCCTCGCCCAGATTGGGAATGGGCTTGCCGGCATACTTCAGGTTGTCGAACTCCCCGCGCATCATTGCATCCCGGATCAGATATTCAGCTTTATCTGCCGGATCAACCTGTTCCTTCCGCCGGCGCAGTTCGGCTTCCTCAGCAGACTCCTCCGGCTCGGCGTTCTCGAGAGTTCCGGCCGCGCGGAGCCTCGCCGCGCGTTCCATCCGACGCCGGTAAGCATCGGCACCGCGGTTCCCCATTGCTGCATTTCCTCCCGGCCCCGCCGGCTAGCGGTCGATCGTCTTCTCCAGTTCTTCAGGGTAACGGGCGCCTTCAATCGGAATGCGGGCGACGGCGTCGTCCAGGTTCGCGAGGTCCTCAGGTGTCAGGGTTACACCGGCAGCGCCGAGATTCTCCTCCAGCCGCTCCAGTTTCCGAGTTCCCGGGATGGGCACAATCCACGGCTTCTGTGCCAGCAGCCAGGCCAGGGCGATCTGGGCCGGCGTCGCGTCCTTGGTCCGGCCCAGCGTATCCAGGAGCTCGACCACTGCCTGGTTGGCTTTTCGTGCTTCCGGGGTGAAGCGTGGCAGCCGCCCGCGCATGTCTCCCGGGGCGAACTCTGTCCCGGCGGAGATTTTTCCGGTCAGGAAGCCCCGCCCCAGCGGGCTGAAGGGAACAAAACCGATACCCAGTTCTCCGCAGGCAGGCAGCACCTTCTTTTCGGGTTCGCGCCACCAGAGGGAGTATTCACTCTGCACAGCGGTTACCGGCTGGACGGCGTTGGCGGCGCGGATGGTTCCGGCCGAGGCCTCCGACAGGCCAAAATGCTTCACCTTGCCCTCGGTAATCAGGTCCCGAACCGTGCCTGCCACATCTTCAATGGGTACTTCGGGATCCACACGGTGCTGGTACAGCAGGTCTATATGTCCCGTTCCAAGCCGCCGCAGTGACCCGTCTACCGCTTCCCGGATGTGCTCCGGACGGCTGTCCAGTCCAATCTGGCGGCCGTCACGGTTGATTTTGAAGCCAAATTTGGTGGCGACAACCACCCTGTCCCGAAATGGCGCCACCGCTTCACCAACCAGCTCCTCATTGGTGAACGGTCCGTAGACTTCCGCAGTGTCAAAGAGCCGGATGCCCCGGTCAAAGGCGGTCCGGATCAGGCTGATGGCGTCTTCCCTGGTTCCCGCCGGCCCGTAACCCTGGCTGAACCCCATACAGCCAAGCCCCAGCTCGGACACCTTCAGGCCCGCCGTCCCCAACTCACGCGTCTTCATCCGTCTACTCCCCTCTTCAGTGCCGGCCCACAGGCACGACGCCGGGTGGCGGGCTGAGCTGCCGCCGCTTCAGTTTGCCTTCCACCCTGCGCCCGGTCGCCGGCGCCGTCAACAGGTGCCCGGGCGCTGCCGGAGGCTCAGTCCACCTGTTCCACCGTGCCGCCGGTGATTCGGACCAGCTCCGCCAAATCGGTGCGAAAGACCGTGTACGGGGTTCCGGCTGCGACCCACACATCCGAATAGGCACCAAGATCCCGGTCTACAACGGTTTCCACGGGTGCCGGGTGGCCGACGGGAGCCACTCCTCCAATCACCTGTCCGGTTGCCTGCCGGACCTCTTCCGGCGAAGCCCGCTTGATTTTCTGCTTGCCGAGCCGTCCGGCGAGCGCTGCCGTATCAACGCGGTGCGCGCCGCTGGTAATGACCAGCAGCGCCGCGCCGTCGGCCATAAACACCAGGCTGTTCCCAATCGCACCGACCTCGCAGCCAAGGGTCTGCGCTGCTTCGACGGCCGTACGCGCCGAGCCATCCGTCACGATGACCTGCGCCGCTGACCCCCGCTCTGCCAGTTCCTGCTGGACGCGGGCTGCCGCCGGTGCCAACTGTGTGTTCTCCATGCCCGCGACACTAACAAAGCCGCGCCCCGCGGTGTCGTCATATTGCGGCACGGACGCGGGGTTCAGCTCAGCCCAGCTCAGCTGCGCGCGATCGTGTCCGGATCCGGTCCGGAACGGATTCCTGTATCCAGGGCACTAATGTCCGAAAGCTCGGCGGCACTGAGGGAGAAGTCGAACAGGTCAATGTTTTCCGCGATCCGTTTGGGCGTCACCGATTTGGGAATCACGCAGATACCCAGCTGGATCTCCCACCGCAGAATCACCTGGGCAGGGGTCTTGTGATGCGCGGCAGCAATCGCGACGATTGCCGGGTCGTGAAGCGGATCCTTCGGTCCTGCTCCGGGACCATGGTCCCAGTACCGGGTGACGCCGCCAATGGGAGACCAGGCCTCGGTCAGGATGCCGTTCTGGAGGTTGAAGGCGCGCAGGGCGGGTTCGCTGAAATAGGGGTGCACCTGGATCTGGTTCACGGCAGGGACGACGTCGGTGCCCGCCATCAGTTCGCTTAACTCCCGGACGCTGAAGTTGCTGACGCCGATGGCCCTGACCCGCCCCTGCTCGTACAGGGTCTGCAGCGCCTGGTAGGAAGCAATCGTCGCCTCGAAGTCCGACGGCAGGGGCTGGTGCAGCAGGTACAGGTCCAGCACGTCCAGTCCCAGCCGGGCCATGCTGGCGTCGAAGGCCCGCAGTGCCGAGTCGTAGCCGTAGTCGTCAACCCAGAGTTTGGTGGTGATGAAGAGTTCTGCGCGGTCGACGCCGGACTGGGCCAGGGCCGCCCCCACTTCGGTTTCATTGCGGTAGGCCGCGGCCGTATC
This sequence comes from Arthrobacter sp. BL-252-APC-1A, assembly GCF_009696625.1. Classification (NCBI taxonomy): domain Bacteria; kingdom Bacillati; phylum Actinomycetota; class Actinomycetes; order Micrococcales; family Micrococcaceae; genus Arthrobacter; species Arthrobacter sp. BL-252-APC-1A. The sequence continues at coordinate 82,266 of NZ_VULS01000008.1, forward strand.
GATGAGCCGGTAGCCGTTGGCCAGCGCGGTCTCCACTGCAACGGTGGTTTGGGCAGGCGGGTTCCGGTACACCCCGAAGCCCACGGCATCCAGGACTACACCGTTGTTCAAGGTCAGCTTCGGCATAATGGCATTCATCGCAGCTCCTAGCGTGCAACAGCTCGTAGCTTCCAGAATCCCGCACTCTGCCTTCCGAGCACAGACTGCAGTGCCGCAGCGGGGACCTGCTGCCCCATGCAGGGCTAGCTGTGTGCTGCCCGGTGGCGGCGGACCGCTGCCCGGTTGCCGCACCGGACGGAGCAGAAACGCTGGCGGCCGTTGCGGGTGATGTCCACAACCACGTTCCGGCACGGATCACCCGGGGCAACACCTGCTTCACAGCGCCGCAGCCGGGTCATGCCGCGTGTGGTCAGGTGCAGCGCCGTCCCGACGCTGAAGACCGCCAGCAGGACTTCGGCCAGCGACTGTCCGCCGTCGCGGTAGTGCAGATGCCAGCCTTCCTGGTCATGGTCGGTCAGCCGCGGGTACGCCGCGGCGTCCTTCATCATCTCGTTCAGCAGTTCGGCCCGCCGGGCCGGGTCCGTCGCGTCGACTACCGCCAGCCACCGGTCAACCACCGTCCGCACCTCGGTATGGTCACCGGGCGCCTGGGGAAAGGCCATCGTCATGCCGTGCTCGCGGGCCCTGGCGACTATGCCGCCGCGTGAGTCCGGCCAGTCATTGGCCAGCGAGGCGGCAAACAGGACGGCGTACTCGCCGTAAGGGTTGAGATGCATAACGGCATTACAGCATGCTCGTGACATGAACACATATCCGAACCGGCAACTGATACAGGCACCGGCGCACTTCGGCTGCGAGCACGGGTGGGCAGTCACCTCCAGGCACCGGACCTCCCAAGGCCACGTGGTGTACGTGGAGTGTGTCCGTTGTCCGGCCAGGCGCGTGGAACTCGAGGAGGCCGGCACGCTGATGCCGGCACGTCCACTCAGCAGGGTTTATCCGGGCCCACCTTTATCTCCAGAACCTTCCCCATATCCCGCGTAGCGGCCGGACGCGCCTCCGAGCCGTTGCCGCCCGTCCCCGGCCGGAGAACACTGGGAAGGAACCCAACGGGAATGGAGCAGGCCATGTCAACGGATGTACTCGTAATAATCGGAACCGGGGGTATGGGGCTGGCAGTCCTGCGCCGGAGCGGGGCCGGACGAAAGGTCCTGCTCGCCGACTTCAACGAAACCCTGTTGGAACACGCGGTGGATACCGCGGTGTCGGAGGGATACGACGTCGCTTCGCAGGGAGTGGACGTCTCGTCACGGAATTCGGTTGCGGCGCTCGCGGCCACTGCCCGGGAGCTGGGCCGGGTCACCGGCGTCGTCCACACCGCAGGCCTCTCCCCTGCCCAGGCACCGGCAGAGGCGATCTGGAAGGTGGACCTCTACGGCGTTGCACTGGTGCTGGAAGAGTTCGAGAAGGTGATTGCTCCCGGAGGCTCCGGAGTGGTGGTCTCTTCCATGTCCGCCTACATGGCAGGGGGCAACATCCCGGCTGATGCGCTCGCCGAGCTGGCTGCCAAACCGGCGGACGATCTGCTGGGGCTGCCGTTTGTCACAGGAATCGACCATCCGGGTTTCGCCTACAGCGCTGCCAAGCGCGCGAACCAGGTCCGGGTCCAGGCGGCCAGCCTGCGCTGGGGTGCCCGGGGCGCCCGGGTGAACAGCATCAGCCCGGGGGTGATTTCGACGCCGATGGGCCAGCAGGAGCTCTCAAGCGAGTCGGGCGCGCAAATGCGGGCAATGATCGAGGGATCGGGAACCGGGCGGGTAGGCACTCCCGGGGATATCGCCAACGCGGCGGCGTTCCTGCTCAGCGCCGATGCATCCTTTGTGACCGGAGTGGATCTGCTGGTCGACGGAGGCGTGGTGGCGGCACTGGATACAGGGCAGCGGGCCAAGTCTGCCGGTTAAACCCCGGTTAAACCCCGGTTAAACACTGCATCGCCGAACCGGTGCCGTCGCTCTGGGCCGGCGGGCACTGTTGCGGGGTGGAACGCCGGAACGGCGGCAGTGAAAATCCGGCACTCGCAGGGCTCGCTTGGATCTTTTCGGGGCGTTTTGCCGGTTCCGTGTGTCCATGGCGTAGCAGGAATGGATCCCTCGTTCTATTCTCGAACTTTCCGCAAAGGCCAACGGTTGAGAGGAAGTTCAATGATGAATTCCGGCACTAATACCATGGTTGACCGTGCCGTTGCGGACCCATATCAAACCCGACGTATCGCGTGTGGTGACAGCCCTGACAGGGCAGTTCAACGTGATCAAGGATGAGGACAAATCAGAGGTACATCTCCGTGAAGGAACCATCGGCTACGCCGCCCACCACCTCATCCTCGAGGTAGGTGATGATTACCCTGCCGGGTGCGGCCAGCACATTGGACAGCGATTCGAGGTTCAGGTGAAAACCGTCCTGCAGCATGCCTGGGCGGAATTCGAGCACGACATCAGGTACAAATCCTCAGGCGACGTGAATCCTGCAATTAATCGTGCCTTTACGCTGGCGTCCGGGCTGATTGAATTGGCAGACGATCAGTTTGTGACGATTCATACCGAAATGAGCCGGGAGAGCCAGTCGACGGCCCCGGTGAACACCCTGGTGCATGGAACCGAAGAACTCACGGCGAAGGAACTCACCAGTATGCTCGTCGCCGAACTTCCTGAAAATCCCCGAAGCCGCCGTGAGCACTACCAGTGGCTGGTGGAGTTGATGGCCGCAGTGGGGATCACAACAGTGGATGAGGCAAACAGGCTGCTCACCGAAGCCGATTGGGACGCCCTCACAGAGCGAATGGGATACCGGTTCATTGCTGGTCACGTCCGTATCCTGGACGATCTGCTGCTCAGCAAATTCGGCCAGGACTATATAGACAAGACAGCTTCCCTCAGCGATGCGAGCCGCGAAGGAAAGCTGAAGTACCGGCTCAACAAGCTCTGTCCCGCAGACGGGTAGTTTCCAGGGCAAGGGAAAGACCAGTCCCGTGGGCTTGAGGCCCGGCACTGCCCGTGAGGCTCAGTAGGAGGGAGCCGGAGGAAACCCGGCGAATTCTTCCAGGGTTTGGCCGGTCTCGTGAAGCTCGGCAGCAAGTTCCGTACCAACGAAACGCAGGTGCCACGGCTCGTAGGCGAATCCGGTGATCGTAGTGGCACCGGCCGGATACCTGATCACAAAGCCGTACCTGTGGGCGTTGGCGGCAGCCCAGGCACCGGCCGGCGTAGTTTCAAAGCAGGGCTCCAGCGCACAGGATCCGTCCGCGTTGCCAATGTCTACGGCCAACCCGGTCTGGTGTTCACTGTGTCCGGACCGGGCCGAGATGCCGTCCGCAGTTGGGGCACCGTAGCTGGCGGAGTACGACTCATGGATGTGCGCCTGGTCCGCAGCGGTTCGGTAACCGCTGACAGCCGTTATCCCAACACCGGCAGCAGCGGCCTCAGCGCTAAGCTGACCGAAGGCGCCAGCTGCCTCGGGGCGCAAAAGCACACCGCCGGCGTCGTGCAGTTCCGCTGGAATATACGCAGGATCCGCCAGCGGCCGGGTTTTGTTGACGACGACGGCGAGGCTGTCCGGGGAATCAAAGTCCAGCCGCGCCGTTTGTGCGGATGCCTGCTGCGCCTGGGACTCGAACCAGGAGAGATATCCCAGCAGGCAAAGGCAGACACAGCCTATGAGGGCAATGTGTGTCTTGACGAGCTGGCGCGGCATTTGTTCCTCCCCTGCAACTTTCCCACAGTCCCGCAGCGCACAGCAGTACCGACGCGAAACGTGCAGTATGCAGGAGAGGCCGCCTACGAGTCCGTTCCGCCGATCTGCACCCAGACTCCGCCAAGCTCCTCGGCCAGGGACTGGACGTCGGCCGGGTCAGCCGCTTCTGGACGGGGCAGCTCGAAAGCGTGCCAGTTCTCTCCTTCAGCGAATCCGTCGGGGGAATTCTCCCCACCCTGCACTATTCGTTCGTGGACTTTCTCGCGGTCGGTCCAGCTTTGGTACAGCACTAGCTGAAGCGAGTCGGTGCACATCGCGTACTCAGGGGTATAGATGTCGAACGTGAACTCGACCGGTTCGGCGGTCGTCCCCTCCCCGCAGCCGAAGGCGGCGTCTGCGGCGTCGTACAGGTCCCCGATTGAGCTGAACTCCGACAGTTCAATGATGGCGGCAAAGTTCGTGACGCCTTCACTTTCGTCCGCCGGATCCCCGGAGTAACCGCAGGCCGCAGTCAGAGCGGCGGCTGCCGCAACTCCGGCGGCCAGCATTCGTCTTTGCCACTGCGTTCGCATGTGTCCCCCGTCGGAGGGCACTCATGTGCCCGTCCGCCCCATCCTTACATACCGCAGCGGTGCCGGCCCGGAGCGGTCGTCGGCAGTCCCTAAAGGACACCCGCCGTCGAGAGCGATGAGTACGGAATCTCCGCACCGAGAATCCGTTCTGCGGCACGGTGCCCCGAGCAGAGGGCAGCGTTCACGGTGGCAGGATCATCCTCCCAGGTCACTTCCCCGGCGAGATGCAGCACCCCGTCGATGGGCGTAGCAATCCGGCTGTGGTCCTCACCGGTGCATCCCTTCATCATGTACGCGTAGGCCCCGCCCGCCCAAACATCACCCTGCCAGTCGGTGATCCTCGCATGAACCGGATCGAGCGTCCGGGAACCGTAGATGTCCCGGAGCGATGCCATGACCGAGTCCACCACCCGTTCATCAGACCACTCCCGTATTTCCTGCGCGCACTCCCCTGCCGCGAAAGTCAGCAGCGTCGGCTCCCCGTGAAGGTCCGTGAGGTCATACCAGGAATGCCACCACTTCGCGGCTTCTCCCTGGCGGCGGATCGCATACACGTCTGCGTCCCAGAAGCGCTCGGGAAAGCGCAGGAAGACCTTTTCGAAGGCGTTCATCCGAAAACGGGAAATCGCGCCGGTGACCAGCTCTGGCAGCGGCGGATCAAACGTGATCAGGTCCGACTGCAGGACACCGATCGGGACCGTGACTACTGCCTGGGCCGCGGTGAATACGCCCTGATCCGTCTCCACGACGACGCCGCGCTCCACTCCGGCGGCCCCGATCCGGCGGACGCGGGTCACCGCGTGTTCAAGCCTCACATCGATCCCGGCTGCCAGTTTGGATGCCAGCTCGTCATAGCCCCGGGGAAAGACCACCTCATCCCCGCTGATCACTTCATCCTCGAGTCCGTGTGCGTCGAGCAGGCGGGAATCGGCACCGTACTGCTCCTCGCTGCGGTGGTCGAGGTACTCCACAACGCGTTCGGTGCGTTCGGCGTCCCAGCCTTCCGCTGCCGCCACCTCTCCGACCGCGGTCCGCGCCGCTTCCGCATAGCTGGCGCCTGGTGCCATGGCCTCGATGACCTTGACCAGCCGCACCTCTACCAGTGCGGCGTCGGCGACAAAGCGCTCCACAGCGCCGTCGGGCAGGCGTGTTCCATCCGGACAGTAGTAGGCGATGGGCCGCCCGCCGGCCTGGTAGCTTCCCACGGTGAACTCAACATCCGGCATGTCAAAGGAACGGGTAAGCGAGTGCAGCGGTCCGCCGTCGACGCCGTGGATCCAGGAGGCACCGAGGTCCGTGACCCGGCCGTCGAGGCGCTCGGTATGAAGGCGCCCGCCGATGCGGTCGCGTGCTTCCAGCACCACGACCCGCTGACCGTTGGCTGCCAGCGCCCGGGCGGCACTGAGGCCCGACACTCCTGCGCCCACCACAATGGTGTCGAAATCCTCCGTGAAGATATCCACTGTCCTAGCTCCCCTTTTCAGATCGCGGAAAACCTTTTCGATTCACAGTAATGGGACGCCCTTGAACCCCTTGTCTTACCGAGTAATCTCGGGAACATTCGTCTTCACACAGCACTTCCACCATGTCCATAAGGGCCTGGAAGCCAACGGAGGGAGCACATAGTCATGACCGACCTGCAGCACATTCGTGCGACGCTGGATCCATGGACTTACTGGTATCGCCTGCACTGACGATCCCCGCTGCCGAACTCGAGTGGCGGTTCTCCCGTTCGTCCGGCCCGGGCGGCCAGCACGTCAACACCACGGACAGCCGTGTAGCCCTGACCTGGAACGTTGCCGACTCGGCGGCTCTGTCCGAAGAGCAGCGGGCGAGACTCATGCACCGGTTGAAACACCGCCTGATTGCCGGAGCACTTGTTGTTACGGCTTCCGAACAGCGTTCCCAGCTGCGCAACCGGGAGACAGCCCTGGCCAAGCTCGCCGAGATGGTGGCCGACGGACTCGCACCCGGCCCTGCGACACGCCGCCGGACCAAACCCACCCGCGGTTCGAACTATCGGCGCCTTGATGCAAAAAAGCAGCGATCAGCAACAAAACAGCAGCGGCAGAAGCCCCCGAGGGACTAATGTCCTCTGGCCCACCGCAGGTTAAACAAGAGACGCCGCAGCAGGCTCCCAAGCCTGCTGCGGCGTCTCTTGAAAGAACGAGTCCGGGTACTAGAAGTCCCAGTCCTCGTCTTCGGTGTTCACGGCCTTGCCGATCACGTAGCTCGAGCCCGAGCCGGAGAAGAAGTCGTGGTTCTCATCCGCATTCGGGGACAGCGCCGAAAGGATAGCCGGGTTCACGTCCGTCAGGGTGGACGGGAACATGGCCTCGTAGCCCAGGTTCATCAGGGCCTTGTTGGCGTTGTAGTGCAGGAACTTCTTGACGTCCTCAGCCAGCCCGACGCCGTCGTACAGGTCGTGCGTGTACTGGACTTCGTTTTCGTACAGCTCGTACATGAGCTCGTACGTGTAGTCCTTCAGCTCCTGGCGGCGCTCCTCGGAAACAGTTTCCAGCCCGCGCTGGAACTTGTAGCCGATGTAGTAGCCGTGCACAGCCTCATCACGGATGATCAGGCGGATCAGGTCGGCCGTGTTTGTGAGCTTGGCCCGGGAAGACCAGTACATCGGCAGGTAGAAACCGGAGTAGAACAGGAAGGACTCCAGCAGGGTCGAGGCTACCTTGCGCTTCAGGGGATCATCGCCGCGGTAGTAGTCCGTGACGATGTGGGCTTTGCGCTGGAGGTTCTCGTTCTCCGTGGACCAGCGGAACGCCTCGTCAATCTCCTTGGTGGAAGCCAGGGTGGAGAAGATCGATGAGTAGCTCTTGGCGTGCACGGACTCCATGAACGCAATGTTCGTGTAGACCGCTTCCTCGTGCGGGGTGAGCGCATCGGGGATCAGGGAGACGGCACCAACGGTAGCCTGCACGGTGTCCAGCAGGGTCAGGCCCGTGAACACGCGCATGGTCAGCTGCTGCTCTTCGGGAGTCAGCGTGTTCCACGACTGGACGTCGTTGGACAGGGGCACCTTCTCAGGCAGCCAGAAGTTGTTCACCAGGCGGTTCCAGACTTCTACGTCCTTGTCGTCCTGGATGCGGTTCCAGTTGATCGCCTGCACTTGGTCGATCAGCTTAAGCTTCTCGGTCATTGTTTTCCTTGTCTTGAAGAAGTTGAAGATGGACGGCGGCTACAGCATGCAGCTGACGCAGCCCTCAACTTCGGTGCCTTCCAGGGCGAGCTGGCGCAGGCGGATGTAGTAGATGGTCTTGATGCCCTTGCGCCATGCGTAGATCTGCGCCTTGTTGATGTCACGCGTGGTGGCGGTGTCCTTGAAGAACAGCGTCAGGGACAGGCCCTGATCCACGTGCTGCGTGGCAGCGGCATAGGTGTCGATGATCTTCTCGTAGCCGATTTCGTACGCATCCTGGTAGTACTCCAGGTTGTCGTTGGTCAGGTACGGAGCCGGGTAGTAGACGCGCCCCAGCTTGCCTTCCTTGCGGATCTCAATCTTCGACGCCACCGGGTGAATGGAGGAGGTGGAGTTGTTGATGTAGGAGATCGAGCCGGTCGGCGGCACGGCCTGCAGGTTCTGGTTGTAGATGCCGTGTTCCATGACGGAGGCGCGCAGCGCAGCCCAGTCTGCCTGGGTGGGGATGTGCACGTTCTCGAACAGTTCCCGCACACGCTCGGTCTGCGGAACCCATTCGCCGTTCACGTACTTCTCGAAGAACTCGCCCGAGGCGTACTTGGACTTCTCGAAGCCGGCGAACGTACGGCCGGTTTCAATAGCCAGCAGGTTCGAGGCACGCACGGCGTGGTAAACGACCGTGTAGAAGTAGATGTTCGTGAAGTCGATGCCCTCAACGGATCCGTAGTGGACCCGCTCACGGGCCAGGTAACCGTGCAGGTTCATCTGGCCCAGGCCAATGGCGTGCGACTGGTCGTTGCCCTTGGCGATGGACGGAACCGAGCCGATGTGGCTCATGTCCGAGACAGCGGTCAGGGCGCGGATTGCGGTTTCGATGGTGCGGCCGAAGTCCGGGGAATCCATGGTCTTCGCAATGTTCAGCGAACCCAGGTTGCAGGAGATGTCCTTGCCGGTCTGGTCGTAGGAAAGGTCATCGTTGTACGTGGTGGGCTGGGAAACCTGGAGGATCTCCGAGCACAGGTTGGACATGATGATCTTGCCGTCGATCGGGTTTTCCCGGTTCACCGTGTCTTCGAACATGATGTACGGGTAGCCGGATTCGAACTGGATCTCGGCGAGGGTCTGGAAGAACTCGCGGGCCTTGATCTTGGTCTTCTTGATCCGGGAATCATCGACCATCTCGTAGTACTTCTCGGTGACCGAGACATCGGAGAACGGCATGCCGTAGACCTTTTCGACGTCGTACGGGGAGAAAAGGTACATGTCCTCATCCCGCTTGGCCAGCTCGAACGTGATGTCCGGGATGACGACGCCGAGGGAGAGGGTCTTGATACGGATCTTTTCGTCCGCGTTCTCGCGCTTGGTGTCCAGGAACCGGTTGATGTCCGGGTGGTGGGCGTGCAGGTACACGGCACCTGCGCCCTGGCGGGCACCGAGCTGGTTGGCGTAGGAGAAGGAATCTTCAAGAAGCTTCATCACGGGGATGACGCCGGAGGACTGGTTCTCGATCTGCTTGATCGGGGCACCGACCTCGCGGATGTTGGTCAGCGCGAAGGCGACGCCGCCGCCGCGCTTGGAGAGCTGCAGTGCGGAGTTGATGGAACGGCCGATCGACTCCATGTTGTCTTCGATGCGCAGCAGGAAGCAGGAGACCAGCTCGCCGCGCTGCTTCTTGCCGGCGTTCAGGAAGGTGGGGGTCGCCGGCTGGAAGCGGCCCTCGATGATTTCGTCCACCATCTGCTCTGCCAGCTGCTCGTTGCCGCGGGCCAGGTGCAGGGCAACCATGCACACACGGTCCTCGTAGCGCTCCAGGTAACGCTTGCCGTCGAAGGTCTTCAGCGTGTAGGAGGTGTAGAACTTGAAGGCGCCAAGGAAGGTCTCGAAGCGGAACTTCTTCTTGTACGCACGCTGGTACAGCTCACGGATGAAGTTCATGGAGTACTGGTCGAGGGTTTCCCGCTCGTAGTACTCGTTCTTGACCAGGTATTCCAGCTTCTCTTCCAGGTCGTGGAAGAACACGGTGTTGTTGTTAACGTGCTGAAGGAAGTACTGGCGTGCAGCCGCACGGTCGGCGTCGAACTGGATCTCACCGTTCTTGCCGTAGAGGTTCAGCATGGCGTTGAGCTCGTGATAGCCCAGGCCCTTGTAGGCTTCCGGCAGCTCCTTGGAGTCCGTCATGCCGGCTTCTGCGACTGATGTGTCCAAAACTCTTCCAATCCTTGGTTTACCTTGGCAACGTCCTCCGACGTGCCCATGAGTTCAAATCTGTAGAGAACGGGGACCTTGCATTTGACGGCAATAATGTCTGCCGCCAGGCAGTAGTTCTCCCCGAAGTTTGTATTGCCCGCTCCGATGACGCCGCGGATCAATGCCCGGTTGGCCTCAACGTTCAGGAACTTGATGACCTGCTTGGGTACTGCACCCTTCGCTGCCGCACCGGGCTGGGCCGCTGTCCCTCCGTAAGTCGGGAGCAGCAGCACGTAAGGCCGCTGCGCCAGGAGGGTGGGAGCGGAGGTCAGCAGGGGAATCCGGCTGGCCGGCCGTTCAAGTTTGTCAGCGAATTTTCCGGTGTATCCGGATGCGGAGGTGAAGTACACCAGGTCGTCATTCGTGACAGGGTTGCCGGGAGTCTGCAGTGCGCCGGTGCCTGTAGCGGCTCCGACTTCTGTAATCACGGATCCCAATGTCATGGCGTCCTGCTTCTTTGACAGCGGTTCTGGCTGTGTCTTCGTTTTACTGCGTCTTCTTTGCTGCGTTTGGTTCCGGTGGACGCACCTGCGTTTGGTGCGCCGTTCTGCTATGGGTCCCGGGTCCCGTTAAGAGAAGCGGCGGAACCGGATCTGTGGGTCCAGCAGGGAAGCCCGGCCGGCCCTTCCAGCTTTATTCAGGCTAGGCGACGGAGGTGACGCTGGCCTGTGCGAGTTCCTCGATCTTGTCCGGGCGGAAGCCGGACCAGGAGTCCTGCTCGGTGATGACTACGGGAGCCTGCATGTAGCCCAGCGCGCGGACCCGCTCAAGGGCCTCAGGGTCCTGGGACATGTCCACGCTCTGGTAGGCGATGCCCTTCTTGTCGAGCGCGCGGTAGGTGGCGTTGCACTGAACGCACGAAGGCTTGGTGTAAACCGTAACGGTCATGGTGGTCTCCCCTAGGTAATGCTGAAGTCTGTCCATTGATACTACATCCAGCCACTACATCTAGTGCGACACCGGATGCCCTACCCCAAGATGATGTATTACAAGTATGTCATTCGACACGTGCGTCGTCCACAGTTTCTGCACAGGCAGAGCCGTGAATTTTCGTGGATTTCCGCAGGGAAGAGCCCGGTTCTCCACAGCCTGTGGAGGCGGGATGCACAGCCTGTGGGGCTGGCTGAATGATCGCGTGTCGCACCCATTGGGCGTGTCGCGCGTAGTACCTGGCACCACTAGATATTGTGGTCGACGTCGATTCAGGGCACCAAGGATGGGAAAGGGGCGCCGCGATGGTCAATCCGATCCACCTCAAAACCCTGCTGGAAGTAATCCGCTGCGGCTCCTTTGCGGCGGCCGCCGTGCACCTGGGGTACACGGCCTCCGCCGTCTCACAGCAGATGTCCGCCCTTGAACGGGAAACCGGCACAACCCTCTTCGAGCGGTCGGCGCGTGCCGCCGTACCCACGGAAGCCGCCGTCGTGATGTCCCGCCATGCCGCCAAGGTACTAACGGACATGGATGCCCTGCTGGCAGCAGCGGCCCGCGCCGAGGCGGGCACCGGCCACGAGCTGCGGCTCGGCATCTTCCCCAGCCTTGCAACGTTCGCGCTGCCCCGGCTGGTGAACTCGCCGGACTGGAAAGACCTGGGCATCGACCTGAAGATTTTCGTGGCCGAACCCGGACAGACCATTCAGGGCCTGCGCGCCGGCGGGGAGCTCGACGTCGCGCTGGTGTTCCAGGTGGGGCAGGGAGGTCTGGCGTGGCCGGCCACGGTCAGCAGGCAGTGGCTCGGCGATGACAACTTCCGCGTCGTCCTGCCCGAGCGCTGGGGAATCCGCCCCGGCGCCAAAGTAAGCGCCGAACAGCTCTCGGACATGCCCTGGATCATGCACCACCCCGGCACACCGGACGCACTGGTGATTGAGCGGCTCTTCGCCAGCTGCAGCCTGCATCCGCGGGTCGCGGCCTACTGCGACGACTTCAACGCCAGCCTGGAGATGGCCTCGGCAGGCATTGGCGCCGCACTGGTCCCGGAACTGGCGATGCTGAACCACAGCCAGGGCGTCGTTGTACTGGACGTCCCTGAAATCCGGCTCGCCCGCAGTATCTTCGCCCTGCTGATCAACGAGCGGCAGGGCCCGCGGACGCGGGTCTTCCTGGACAGGCTGGCCGAGGTGCTGGAGGGCATCAGCATCTCCCCTGGTTCCTCCCGCCGCTGATCCACCGACGGGGCCATGTCTCTCCTTTGGGCAGCCTTGTCACTGTTGAGACCCGCAAGACCCTTCAGAGTGGCCCAGCCCGCAGAAATCGACGCCCCCGCCGGCCAGCAGGCATACTTGCGAGCATGGCTCTCCGAGGCAAGTCCCTGCCCAAACCGTCCATGGCGGCGGTCTCCAACCGGCTCACCGGCATGCTGCGCTACACCCGGTTCCAGCTGGCGGTGAAAGCGGCTGTAGCTGTCGGTATCGCCTGGACTCTCGCCCCGCTGGTGCCCGGGGTTGCCGCGGAGTACCCCTACTACGCTCCGCTGGGTGCCCTGGTCTGCATGTATCCCACGGTGGCTGGAACTGCGCGCGCCGGAATCCAGACCCTGATCGGTCTGGCCATCGGAATCGGGCTGGCGCTGATTGCGCTGCTCTTCGGCGGGCCAACCGTGTGGACGATTGCCCTGATCGTGGGGTTGGGCGTCCTGCTGGCAGGTATCCCCAATCTTGGTGCCGGCCGTGACTACCTCCCGGTGGCTGCACTGTTCGTGCTGGTCCTGGGCGGGGATGACGCTGACGGCTACTCCTACGGCTATGCCGTGCAGATGCTCGTCGGTGTGGTGGTGGGCCTGACGGTGAACGCTGTGCTCTATCCCCCGCTGCACCTGAACGGCGCCGTGGACGGGCTCGCCTCGCTGCGACTGTCCCTTGCCCGCCAGCTGAGAGAAATGGGAATGGCGGTTGGCGAATCCTGGCCGCCGGAGCACGAGGACTGGTCCAACCGGCGAACAGAGCTGATTTCCTTCAGCCGAGAGGTCCGGGAGGCAGTACAGCTGGCAGACTCCAGCCGGCACGGGAACCTGCGCCGCAGGCGGCACCAGCGTGATCTCAACGCAGATTTCCGGGCGCTCCGCGCCATGGAACGCGTCACCCTTTATGTGGAGGACATGACCGAGGTGCTGGCCACTGCCATCTGGACTTCTCCAGAGGAGACCCCCGTGCCCGGGACCGTGTCCGAGGCCCTGGAACGGGCCATGCTTGCTTCGGCCGAGGCAGTGGAAACCTGGGATGCGGACACTGAGGAATACGCCGAAGCGGTCCAGGCAGTGCAGGAACTGGTGACCACCATGAACGGGAACGCTTCCCCGGACACTCCGATGGATGCCACGGCTTCGCTCGCCATGAGCCTGCGGCGGATCATGCGCACCATCCGCACGGAAGAAGACCAGCCCTAGCGGACACCGCTATCCGGCGTCGGGCAGCAGACCCCTGTCCGTCAGCTGCCGTGCCATACCGGCGCCGTCGGGAGCATAGATCCAGGGAATATCCTGCGGTGTGGTTCCGCGCCCCGCGGACCGGCCGCCGGCCAGCACCGCCTCACTTGGGGAGAGTTCACGGATGGCCACAGCCCTGACATTCTGCGGGTGTTTGCGGCTGAAATCGGAGTAAATCGCTTCATCGTGCTGCCCGTTGTCCCCGATCAGCAGCCAGCTGATGTCCGGAAACTCCTTCGCCAGGCGTTCCAGCTGGGTGCGCTTGTGCTCGGGGCCGCTGCGGAACCAGCGGTCGCGGGTAGGGCCCCAGTCCGTGAGCAGCAGCGGACCAGCCGGATACAGGTTCCGGGTGATGAACCGGGTGAGCGTCGCGGCGACGTTCCACGCCCCCGTGGACAGGTAGAAGACCGGAGAGCCTTCGTTCTCCCGCACCAGGCGGTCCATCAGCACAGCCATGCCCGGGGTAGGTGTACGGGCATGCTCGTCGAGCACAAACGTATTCCAGGCGGCCAGCAGCGGACGCGGCAGGGCGGTAACCATGATGGTGTCGTCAATATCCGAAATGACGCCGGTTCGTGCTGCCGGATCCACGATGTAGACAGGTGACAGCACCGGCTCAGCGTCGGGTTCAGCTTCCGGAAGCAGGCTCACCGTCTGCCACCCCGGTGCCAGCGAAGCAGGAAGTACGACGTCGACGACTCCCCCGCGGTCCGCGGTCACCAGGTGTTTCTCGTCGCCGATCCGGACGCACACCACGGCATCATTGACCGGCGGGCTGATGAAGTTGCGCCATCCGCGCACACCGTCGCGCAGTGCCTGGACGGATCCGCTTGCGGGTGCTGACAGTTTTCCCGGCTTGGCCAGAACCACGCGGCCCAGGACACGGACCCAGGAATCGGATCCGTAGCCGGTAAACGGGAGAACTGTCTGCACTCCCCCGCGCTTGCTCGCAGCATTCATGCGGTACGTGTGGAACCGGTCCTCCAGCCGGGCGCCAATATGAATCGCCTGGTCCTTGGTCCGTTTCATTGCGGGCAGTCCGGGTACGGGTGTCGAAGGCATGCCCCCAGTCTCGCAGACACGGAGGAACTTGTGATCCACCCCTCTTTCCCGGCTGCCGGACGCAGCAGCAGACACGGCCGGCCCGGGCGGCAAAGGCGAAGGACGGCTCCCTGTCCAGGGAGCCGTCCTTCGATCGTGCTGCAGTCTTAGCTGTACTGGTCTACCTGTACTGAGCGCGGACGGGGCAATCGAACGGATCGCGGGCCGAGAGACCAACGCGGTTGAGGTAACGCACCACAATCGCGTAGGACTCGGTCAGGGAAGCCTCGGTGTACGGAATCTTGTGCTTGGCACAGTGTTCCTTGACGATTTCGCTGGCACGGGCCAGGTGGGGACGCGGCATGCTGGGGAACAGGTGGTGTTCAACCTGGTAGTTCAGGCCACCCATAAAGGTGTTCATGCCCCGGCCGCGGATGTTGCGCGAGGTCAGGACCTGGCGGCTGAGGAAATCAATCTTCGAGTCCCGTGGAATCAGCGGCATGCCCTTGTGGTTGGGTGCGAAGGAGGCACCCATGTACACACCAAAGACGCCGAGCTGGACGCCAAGGAACGCGAAAGCCATGCCAACTGGCAGGAAGAAGAACACCGCGGCCACGTAGAGACCCAGCCGGAGGAAGACCATGGTGATCTCCGTGTAGCGGCCCTTGACCTTGTTCTTGGAGAACAGGTGCTTGATGGACGTGGCATGCAGGTTGATGCCTTCGAGGAGCAGCAGGGGGAAGAACAGCCAGCCCTGGCGGCGGGTCAGCCATGCCATGAGGCCCTTGCGGGTCTCGGCCTGTTCAACCTGGAAAGAGATGGTATCCATCTCGATGTCCGGGTCTTTGCCCACAGTATTGGGGTTGGCGTGGTGCCTGCTGTGCTTGTTCATCCACCACTGGTAGCTAATGCCAACAACGGCGTTGGCGAGGAAACGGCCGGCCCGGTCATTCGCGGGACCGGATTCGAAAACCTGGCGGTGGGAAGCTTCGTGGGAAATAAAGGCAAGCTGCGTGAACAGGATGCCCAGTGCGGCGGCGATCAGGAGCTGGAACCAGCTCTCACCGATCAGGAAGAAGCCGGTGCCGGCAGCGATAAGGCCGGCACAGAGGAACACAAAGGTAGTGATGTAGAAAGCACGGCGCCGCTTGAGCAGCCCTTCGTCGCGGATGATCTTCAGCAGCGTTGAATAACTGCTGGTAACGGCATTCTCGCGGTTCCTGGTGGTACGTGGTTGTGCAGCAATGCTCATAAGCGCCTCTGGCTGGTCTATTCGACTTCCCAGCCGCGAAGGTAGAGCAAATGCTCAGTAGATGTGACAATCCTAACCCGATTTTCTGGCAATTCGCCGTGACCTTGCCGTAACAATGGGTTCTGCCCATCTCCGGACCGGTTCATCCGCCCCTGGTTGACCCGCTCTGCACCGCCAACGAGCATTGCACCAGGTACCGGTCCAATCCGCCGAGCAAACGGGAGCCGCAGTGATCAAAGTCCTGTCAATTGACGGCGGGGGCATCCGCGGGATCCTTCCCGCTACCTGGCTCATGAAGCTTGAGGAACTCACCGGCCGGCCCGCTGCCGAACTCTTCGATGTGGTGGTCGGGACTTCCACCGGCGGCATCCTGGCGCTCGGTCTGACGTGCCCTGCCGCCGGCGGAAAGGGCTACAGCGCAGAGGAGCTCCGAAACCTCTATGTGGACCACGGAGCGGAAATATTCTCCGGCTCGCCCTCAGCAGACGCCGGGTCCAGGGCAAGGTACTCCTCGGAGCCGCTGCGTGGATACCTTCAGCAGTACTTCGGCGAGCGGGCGCTCTCCGCGGCACTGAAACCGGTGGCGGTGGTTACCGTGGACCTGGCGCATTTCACCGGTCTGCTCTTCAGCGGCGGCGGCCTGGACCAGGATCCCCTTGGCGACGCCCCGATGGCACTTGCTGCCCTGGCGACGTCGTCCGCTCCCACGTATTTCGAGCCGGTTCCCTACACGGAACCGGACGGGACCCGGCGGACACTGGTGGACGGCGGACTGGCAGCCAACGATCCCGCTTTCGTCGGGTTGACCATTGCCCTGGTGCAGCAGCGGACCGTCAGGCCAGGGGAAGAGATCCTGCTGGTCTCATTGGGTACTGGTGAACAGTCCGGCGGAGGCTCGCTGGAGCCAAGCGCCGTGTCCCAGCTCGCCCATCCCGACCAGCTTGCCATTCTTGAACCGGTGATCGAATCGCTCTACGGCGCGCCGGGCAGGCTCGCCCGCCGGCTGCTCAGCCTTAGTCTGGGCGAGCGGTACCAGCGCCTGCAAACGGAACTGCTTCCCGGAGTGGACCACGCCCTGGACAACGCCACGCCGGCGAACATCGCCGGCCTGCTCCGGACTGCTGAAGCGTTCCTTGCAGCTGAGAGCGGCCGGCTGGAGGATCTGGCAGCCAAACTCACCAGTTGACATTGACGCAGCGTCAACCCGTAGCGTGAAAGACATGAGAAGCACTGAGTCCGGGGAACAGCACCGGGAATTCTCTGTCCAGGACGTTGCCCGGCTCGCCGGCGTCTCCAGCAGGACCCTGCGCCACTATGACGCAATCGGCCTGCTGAAGCCATCCCGCACCGGCGCCAACGGCTACCGCTATTACGGAAGCCGTTCCCTGGTTCGTCTGCAGCGCATCCTGCTCCTGCGGCAGCTGGGCCTGGGACTGCCGGAGATCGCGGAGGTCCTGGAACGCGGGGACAACCCGGCCGAAGCGCTGCGGACCCATTTGGTCTGGCTGGAAAAGGAACAGGACCGCCTGGGCCGGCAGCTCGCCTCGGTGCGGCGCACAATCACTGCTTTGGAGAAAGGGCAGGACATCATGGCTGAGAACACCTTCGACGGATTCGACCACACCCAATACCGGGAAGAGGTTGAGCAGAAGTGGGGCAAAGAGGCATACGCACGTTCAGATGAATGGTGGAAGGGCATGGACGACGGCGAGCGCGCTGCCTGGCAGGAGGAAACAGCCGAGCTGGGCCGGGCCTGGGCGGAAGCTGCAGCCCAGGGCACGGATCCCACCGGCCCCGCTGCCCAGGGGCTTGCTGCCCGGCACGTGGACTGGCTGCGGAGCGTGCCCGGCGCGCCAACCGGCCCGGAGAGCCTGCCAGGGTACGTGAAGAGCCTGGCCGAAATGTACGTGGCTGATCCGCGTTTCGCTGCCAACTACGGCGGGGCGGACGGTGCGGCCTTTGTACGTGAGGCACTGCTGGCCTATGCGGACGGAAAGCTGGCCGGCTAGTTCCCGCCCACGAAAGCCACACCCCGCTCTCCTCCGCCGGGTAACGGCTGCAGCCCGAGGTCTGTGGCTAGTATCCATGCATGAGGCATACCGACCGTTCCCGTGAAGAGTCCGGCAGTCCGGGAGATCGCGCTGTTGTCCTGGATCTTGGAGTGCCTGCCCGTGGCACGGCATGGCGGAGCCCCGGGGAGTACTGGGAAGGGCTGGGGCGCGCAGCCGCCCAGCTGCCGGCTCCCGCCGCGGTGCTGGACCTGGACGCGCTGCGGTGGAATACACAGGACATGGTGCGCAGGGCCGGGGGTGTTCCGCTGCGTGTCGCGAGCAAATCCATCCGGGTGCGGGCCGTACTGGAGGCTCTCCTGCGGGTTCCCGGCTTTGCCGGGGTCTTTGCGTTCACGCTTCCGGAGGCGCTTTGGCTCGCAGACCGCTGCAGCGACGTCATGGTGGGATACCCAAGTGTTGACCGGCGCGCCCTGGCGCGGCTGCTGAACGACGACGCCCTGGCCGCCAGGATCACCCTCATGATCGACGACGCGTCACAGCTGGACCTGATCGACTCGATTGTCCCGGCGGTCCGCCGTCTACCGTTGCGCGTCTGCCTGGACGCCGACGCTTCCTGGCAGGCGCCGCTGCTGGGATTCATCGGAACGCGCCGTTCTCCCCTGCACAGCCTCCAAGACGCACTCATGCTGGGCCGGCACATAGCTGCCCGTCCGGGATTCCGGCTGGTAGGCCTGATGATGTACGAAGGCCAGGTTGCCGGTGTTGGAGACAACGTTCCCGGCGCAGGGCCGATGAACCGGGTCATGCGCTGGGTACAGCGCCGCTCCATGGCCGAACTCACCGAACGCCGCGGTGCCATTGTGCATGGTCTGCGCGAAGCAACAGACCTGGAATTCGTCAATGGCGGCGGGACCGGTTCAATTGAGGCAACAGCAGCTGACCCCGCGGTCACCGAGATTACGGCAGGCTCCGGTTTGTTTGCCGGGCACCTCTTCGATAACTACCGGGCCTTCTCCCCCGCTCCGGCGGCTGCCGTCGCACTGGATGTTGTCCGCCGGCCGGCGCCTGGAATTGCAACTGCTCTGGGAGGGGGCTGGATTGCCTCCGGCCCGCCCGGGCATAGCCGGGAGCCGCAGGTGGCATGGCCGCCCGGGCTCCGCCTGCTGCCCAGGGAAGGGGCCGGTGAGGTCCAGACCCCGCTGGCGGGAGCAGCCGCAGCAGCACTGCGTCCCGGAGACAGAGTCTGGCTTCGCCATGCCAAGAGCGGGGAGCTCTCCGAGAGAGTCAACGAATTCCACGTGGTGAACGGCGGCGCTGTGACCGCCACGGTGCCGACCTACCGCGGTGAGGGAAAGGCATTCCTGTGAGGGCCCAGCCGGCACGCCAGGCGTCCATCGACCGGTACAGCTGGCAGAACTGGGCGCGGACAGTCCGCGTCCGTCCCTTTCAGGTCCACGCCCCGGCGTCCGTTGCCGACCTGCAGCGCGCTGTGGCCGACGCCGCTGCGGCGGGTCTGCGGGTCAAGGCCGTGGGTGCAGGGCACTCATTCACTGCCATAGCCGAAGCCCCGGAAGTGCTTTTGGACCTCAGCCGGCTGCAGGGCCTGCTGCGGGCGGATCCGGCCACGGGGCAGGCCACGTTTCTGGCCGGCACCCGCCTCCATGCGGTTCCCGGCCTGCTCGCGCCGTACGGGCTTGCGATGGCAAACCTGGGCGACATTGACCGCCAATCCATTGCCGGCGCCATCTCCACCGGCACCCACGGCACCGGTGCAGGCTACGGCGGCCTCTCGGCGCAGGTTGCCGGGCTGGTGCTTATCCAGCCCGACGGCGGCAGGCTCACGCTGGACAGCGGGGATCCGCTGCTTGCCGCTGCTGCCCTTGGACTGGGCGCACTCGGCGTCATCGCGGAGGTCACGCTCCAATGCGTACCGGCCTTCCTGCTGCGGGCCGAGGAACGTTCCGAACCGCTTGAAACCGTACTCGCGGATCTTGCTGACCGGGTAAAGGCTGCCGACCACTTTGAGTTCTATTGGTTTCCCCACACCGGGCGGGCAGCGACAAAGACCAACACCAGACTTCCGTGGACCTCGATTAGAGCACCGTTGCCGCCGCTGCGGCGATGGGTCGATGAGTCCCTGCTCTCCAACACGGTGTTCCGGGCAACCTGCGCGGCGGGTACTGTCATTCCGGCTCTGGTCCCGGCAGTGAACCGCGCCGCCGCAGCTGCCCTGGGCGGCCGCGAATACACGGATGAATCCCCGCGGGTCTTTGCCCAGCGGCGCACGGTGCGCTTCCGGGAAATGGAATATTCAGTACCCGCCGGCTCACTCGAGCGCGCTTTCGGCGCCCTGCAGGAGGTCTTGGCAGAAAACCCGGGCTGGCGTGTGTCTTTCCCCGTGGAAGTCCGCTGGGCACCGGCAGACGACCGTTGGCTCTCCACTGCCTACGGCCGTGACTGCGCCTACATAGCGGTCCACCGCTACTACCGCGAAGACCCGGCAGACTATTTCGCCGCCGTCGAGCAGGTGATGCTGGCGCACGGCGGGCGCCCCCACTGGGGCAAGGAACACAGTCTGGAGGCAGACACCCTGGCCGAACGTTATCCGCGTTTTGCCGATTTCCAGGCCGTGCGCAACCAACTGGACCCGGACCGGGTCTTTACCAACGCTTACCTGGACCGGGTGCTCGGAGCCTGAACCCTGAGCGGACGAGCACTGCAGTTCCTTAGTGCGGTGCCGGTGATTCCGCGGGCGCCCCGGCTGCATCCAGTGCGGGACGGCGGACCAGGAAGGACACTGCAAGCGCGCCCAGGGATACTACCGCTCCCCAGAAGAAGGCCGTGTGCACTCCCGCCGCAGCCGCAGGCACCGCCGCCGCACCTTCACTGAGCGCCGAAGCAGTTCCAGTGGTCATGAGCGTGATGAACACTGCCGTTCCGGCAGCTCCGGCGAGCTGCTGCAGGGTGTTGAGGATCGCACTTCCGTGGGAGTACAGGGAACGGTGCAGGGATCCAAGGGAAGAGGTGAACAGCGGCGTGAAGATGAAGCCGAGTCCGGCATTGAGCAGGCAGTGCAGGGCAATCACGAGGGCCACCGGTGTGTCCTGGTCCAGCAGGGTCATGCCCCACAGGGCCGTGCTGAGCACCAGTGCGCCTGGAACCACCAGGGGACGCGGGCCCACACGGTCATAGAGTCTGCCCACGATCGGGGAGAGAATGGCCATCACGACGCCGCCGGGCAGCAGCAGCAGCCCCGTATTCAGCGCGCTGAGGCCCAGCACGTTCTGCAGGTACAGCGGCAGCACAATGAGGCAGCCGAACAGTGCCATCATGCTGATCAGCACCATGATGATCGCTACGACAAAGGGCCTGCTGGCAAAGGTCCGCAGATCCATCAGCGCCCGGTCGGTTCGCTGCAGGAACAGCTGCCGGGCCACAAACGCCGCCAGGGCTGCTGCACCAACGGCCAGCGGGATCCATACCGGCATGGGCGCCTCGCCTGCGGCGGCCTCGCCAATGCTGCTGAGTCCGAAGATCAGGCCGCCGAAAGCAAGCGTGGACAGCAGGATGGAAAGGATGTCGAAGGGCGTCCGCCGGGTCTCAGTGAGGTTCTGCACCTTCAGCGCTCCCAGAACCAGCGCGAGCAGTGCGATGGGCAGGACCAGCCAGAACATCCACCGCCAGTCCAGCACGCTGAGGATCAGCCCGGACACGGTGGGCCCAATCGCCGGCGCCACGGCAATGACAATCGAGATGGTGCCCATGATGCTTCCGCGCCGGTGTGCCGGGACCGTGTTCAGCACCGTGGTCATCAGCAGCGGAATCATGATCGCCGTTCCGCTGGCCTGGATGATGCGGCCGGCAAGAAGAGTCTCAAAGCCGGGGGCGAGTGCAGCGACGAGCGTGCCGGTGCTGAACAGGGACATGGCGGCGAGGAACAGTGCGCGCATGCTGAACCGCTGGAGCAGGAAGCCGGTGGCCGGAATGACCACGGCCATCGTAAGCATAAAGCCGGTAGTGAGCCACTGGGCGGTGGCTGCGCTGATGTCCAGGTCCGCCATCAGGCGCGGCAGGGCCACACTCATGATGGTCTCGTTCAGGATCACCACGAAGGAAGAGACCAGCAAAAGCCCGATCACTGTCTTGGTCCGTGCATCCAGGCGGTCCGGGGCGGGTCTGTCCGCCGCCGGCGTGAGCGGCGTCGGGACAGGGCGGGCTTCAGTACTCAAGGTGGGGAATTCCTCTTCAAGGGTCGTCGTCGCTGGCGGGCGCTGCCCGGGGCAGCGTCAGGAAGGTGGAGCGCAGAAGCCGGCAGTCGCCGGACCGTTCTGGTCGATGCTCCTCATCGGTAACGCCCGTACCACAGTGTTTCATTCCTGACCCACCCCGTACCTGCAAATGCGGGTTTGTGCGGGTCGGCGCAGGTGGGAGCTGCATTAGCCATAGGATGCTCAGAAACCGACCAAGGAGAAGCTGTGTCCACTGCGCCTGCCCATCACCGGGTTTCGATCCTTCCACGCGACTGGTGGTGGGGTTTCGTCCCGTTTACTGCGCTGTCCGTGGTGCACGTGGCAGCGCGGGCGGTGGAGGCAGACTGGCTTGCCGCGCCCACGAAGCTGACGCTCATGCCGCTGCTGGCGGTGGCTGCCCTCTGGGGAATGCGGAAACTCCGGTTCGGTGCCCCCGCAGCACTGATCCTGGCGGCACTCTTCTTCTCCTGGATCGGCGACGGCGCTGCGACGTTCCTGCCGCAGCTGCCGGAGCTGCCGGTGATGCTGGGAAGCTTCGGCATTGCACATCTGTGCTACATCCGGCTGTTCTGGAAATACGCCGCGCTGGGCCGTTTCCCGCGCTGGGCGCTCGTCTTCCCGGTCTGGTGGGTACTTATGCTGGTGCTCCTGTGGCCTGCGCTGGGCAGCCTGGCAATCGCCGTCGCGCTGTACGGCCTGGTCCTCGGCGGGACCGCCGCCACCGCGGCACGCTGCAACCCGGTGATCGCTGCCGGAGGTGTCTTGTTCCTGGCTTCGGACACCATCCTGGCGTTCCGTATTTTCATGCCCGAATCGATGCCGGATATCACCAGCGCCCTGGTTATGCTGACCTACTGCGCCGGACAGGGGCTGATCATCGCCGGATATTTGCGCGGGAGCGTCCCGGGGAAGCCCGTTTCCAGGGGCTAGTTCTCCAGCAGGGCGCGGAACGTCCCGGAGCCGAGCACCGACGCTCCGGCCCGCAGGCAGCGGTTGGTGAGTTCCTGGTCGCTGGTCGCGACCGTTACCCGGCGGCCCCGGCCCAGGAGCTCCTGCGCTTCGGCCAGGACGGCGTCGTCGCCCGAACCGTCGGCACGGATGATCCGCAGCGAAGCCGGATGCTCCCCCGGATCAGCCGAACGTGCCTGGCCTTCCAGGACCGCGGCAATCTCCGGATACCAGCAGTCCGCAGGCAAGCCCAGGACCCCGGCGGGAACCCCGGTAAGGCTGAGCCGTCCCATGGCAGCGAGCAGGCGGCCGGCAGCACCGGCCCGGTCTTTCCACCAGCCGTCGGGGACGACTCCCAGGACATTGGCGGTATCAACCACCAGCGCAGGGCGCGTATCCAGCAGCGGCCGCAGGCGCTGCCAGGCATCCGCAAACGCCGGGTGCAGCGGCAGCCGTTCCACCTCAGCCGGCGCCACCCAGGCGAGTTCGTTGCTTTCCTCGTCGCTGATCACGGGGGTGAAGGGTGCCGTGACATCTGCGATGACCGTCGCGTAAGACCAGATCTCCAGGTCAAGGATGCTTATAAACCGTGGCCGGACTGACTTCGGCGGGACGCCTGCTTCCTCAGCAGATTCGCGGAGCGCTGCACTCATGGCCGACTCACCCTCGTGGCGGGCCCCGCCCGGCAGGGCCCAGGTGCCCCCGTGGTGGCTCCACGAAACGCGGTGCTGGAGCAGGATCCCGCGCCCTGGATCATAGGCGAGCAGGCCTGCGGCGCCGAAACGGCCCCAGTACCGCTGGCCGTCCGGTGCAACCACCCAGGCGTCACCGGGATCGCGCGGCCCATGCGGGCGTCGTGGCTCTCCGGGAGCCGGCGGTTCAATCCTCACGTCCCCTACCATGCCATATCCACTCGCAGGCCCCGGGAACCAGTGCCGTCCCGGCGCCTGGCTGCAGCCGCCGGGCTAGACTGCGCGGAAGCGGCTTTGCCCTCCAAACCGGGTGCCCGCAGGAAAGGAGGCAGCGATGACGTCCAGAATCGTAGTGTTTGGTGCTACCGGGTATACCGGCAGACTCGTCGTCGAGTCCCTGCTGGCAAAAGGCCAGCGCCCCCTGCTTGCCGGCCGCAGCCACACCGGCCTGCAGGCCCTGGCTGACCCGCACGGCCTCCCGTTCCAGACTGCCGACGTCACGGACCCGGACACCGTACGGGCGCTGGTGGACCCCGGCGACGTGCTGGTGTCCACGGTGGGTCCGTTCAGCCGCTTTGGCCATGCCGCGGCCGCAGCTGCCGCTGAGGTTGGGGCGCACTACCTGGATTCCACGGGTGAAGTCGACTTTGTCCAGGAGGTGCGCCGGCGTTATTCGGCACAGGCTGCCGGCAATGGTGCCACCATGGTCCCCGCCTTCGGATACGACTACGTTCCCGGCACCCTGGCGGGGGCCGTCGCTGCCGAGCGTGCCGGTACTGCGGCCGGGAGGCTGAGCATCGGCTATTTCACGGTTGGTTCCCTGCGCCGGGGCATTAGCGGCGGAACGCGGGCGACGCTCGCTGAAGGCCTGGCACTGCCGGCGGCTGTCTGGCGCGCCGGTTCCCTCCAGTACACAAGGATGGCCAGCCGGACACATGCCTTCCGTATCCACGGCCGGGTGAGGCGGGCCTTCCTCGCAACCGGCACCGAAGTGCTGTTCCTGCCCGAGGCCTTCGCGGATCTTGGGGCCGTCGAGGTATATAACGGCTGGTTCCCCGCCCTGAGCCGCATTGCCGGTCCCCTCACCTGGGTGACCCAGAAGCTGGAACGTGTGCCTGCTGGAAAGAGAATGCTCGCCGCTGCTGCCAAACAGGCAGGCGGCTCAGGCGGCGGACCGGACGCGCAGGAACGTTCCAAATCCCTGAGCCACGCGGTAGCAGAGCTCGACGGACAGGACGGCAGGCCTGCCGTTGAGGTTCATGTCCAGGGGCCGAACGTCTATACGCTGACCGGTGAACTGCTGGCAGAGGGGGCAATGGCGCTGCAGCAGGGGAAGGCAGTCGGCAGCGGTGTCCTGGGCCCGGTCCAGGCCTTCGGGCTCGAAGGCCTCACGACTCTCTGTGCCTCAGCCGGACTCACGCTGGCCAGCGACTAGAGGTGGCCATTAACAAGAAATACCCCGGTCTGCAGACCGGGGTATTTCTGGAATTGGTGGAGCTGAGGGGACTCGAACCCCTGACCCCCTGCATGCCATGCAGGTGCGCTACCAGCTGCGCCACAGCCCCAATTCAGTTTGATTTCCACCGGGGAACAAAATCCCGGCCCTGGACACCGGCTGCCCGGTAAAGTCCATCGGTGGAGCTGAGGGGACTCGAACCCCTGACCCCCTGCATGCCATGCAGGTGCGCTACCAGCTGCGCCACAGCCCCGAATTGCCCGCAATAAAGTACATCACAGGAAGTAAATCGGATGTGTTCTTCGTTCCGGTTTTTCCCTCCGGGGCGAAGCAACTCCTCTACTTTAGTACAGATGCCGCACAGTGCAAAATCAAACTACAGCAGTGGAATTCAGGCGGTGCGGAGCAGTTCCAGGGCGCTGCCCCGCACCTCAGGAGCTAGTCCTGCCCGGCTGCAGCTTCCCCTTCGGGGAGCTGGAGATCCACCGCGGGGCAGTCCTTCCAGAGCCGTTCCAGGGCGTAGAAGACACGGTCTTCCTCGTGCTGGACGTGCACCACAACGTTCGCGTAGTCCAGCAGCACCCAGCGGCCTTCGCTGCGGCCTTCCCGGCGGACCGGCTTCAGCCCTTCCTTGGCCAGTTCTTCCTCCACGCCGTCCACAATGGCGTTGACCTGGCGTTCGTTGGAGGCAGACGCGATGAGGAAAACGTCCGTGATCGCCAGCCGCTCGCTCACGTCGATGGCGACGATGTCATCCGCCAGCTTGGCCGACGCCGCTTTGGCAGCGGTCCGGGCGATATTCATGGATGATTCGGTGGCGCTCACATGTCTCCTTGTTTGGTATCAGCTGCCAAGGCCGCCGACGATCATTAATACTCCGAGGGTGAGGGCCAGAAGGCCCACGCCCACAATTCCCAAGGATACAAACCGTATCCGCCGGGTGCGGCCGAGGCCTGCAGTCATAACATCCAGGGGATCCAGTCCGAAGGCGCTGCGCGCGCCCACCGGCTTGGCCCCCTGATCCGCTTCAAGCGGTGCGTTTACCAGGGCATCAGCCCTGGCCAGAATCTTTGAGTGGCGCACTTCAGCGGCCGCGGCGGGTGCCTTCTCCGGTGTCCATCCGGGGCGACGATCAGCCCCGGACTGGCGGACCGAGGGCATCCGTCCCGTTGCAGGTGCCTTGCGGGCAGCCGGGTTCGACGACGTTACCACCGGCACGTGGGAAGTGGGCGGGGGCTTCATGACCGGGCGGTCGAGCCCGGGTACTTCCACGAACTCCAGCGGCGTGACCATCGCCAGGTTGTGGGCGGCGGTGGGATCCGACTGAGTGGACGACCTGCGCTGTTCGTTCTCCTGTGCCAGGCGCTGGATGTTCTGGGTGCGCCGGTTGAGCACTGCAGCGCGCTCGGCCAGCGCCCGCTGCTGCGCCAGCAGCTCCAGATCCACGGCGTTTGGGTCAGTCTGCTGAAGCGCCTCCATGGCGGCCACCTGGTTGCGTGCCTGGTGTTTCAGAGCTTCACGGGCTGCCAGGGCCTGTTCAACCGTCATGTTCGCTACATCGGCGTTCGGCTCAGCCGGCGCCTGCTTAGCTGCATCCGGCGAAGGTGCGGATGCTGTCTGCTTCTGCACCCCTGGATCCTGAGCCACGGGCTTGTTCCCGGATGCAGGCTTCTCCTGGATGGAGGGAGCGTGCCCGGGTGCAGGTGTAACAGGACTGACGACCTGTCCCGCTGCTGCCCGTGCCTGCCCCGGAGCTGCTTCCGGGCCTGCCTCTTCGGCCGCCCTGCGGCGGCGTTCGCGGCGGGTAGCCGGAGCTGCGGGGACCGGAGGGGCCGACTGCGCGGGAGCCGCAGCAGTGCTCCGCACGTTGGCCGCGTGCGCACCGCCGTGAACCGCATCCGCCGCTTCCGGCGCTGCCGCCGCTGCGGGACTGGCAGGTGCAGTGTCGCGCTGCTGCGCAGCCTGCTGTGCGGCCTGCTGCGCGAGCCGAAGCTGCCGCCGGGTAGGCGGATTGGCATCCGAAGTTTCGCGGCGGGGCTGGTTGTCGGTCAGCGCCTTGTAGGCCCTGAGCGCCTCGCGGTCCCTGGCCCGCTGCTGGGACTCCCGTTCCTGCGCTCCGGCAGCTGCCCCTGATTCAGCCGCACGGCGGCTGCGTCGGGGTGCGTCTGCGGACTCTGGACCGTTCGTCATTTCCTACCCATCCGGTGTTGATCGCTCAGGCTACTGGCTCAGTAGTGGCGGGTCTCGCCTGCTGCTGAACCGGGGTGTACAGATTGTGCTTGGCGATGTACTGCACCACGCCGTCCGGCACCAGGTACCAGACCGGCTCCGATGCCGCGACGCGCGCGCGGCAATCCGTTGAAGAGATGGCCATCGCCGGGACCTCCAGGAGACTGACGTCATCCCTGCCCATGTTCTGCAGTTCGTGGCCGGGCCTGGTCACTCCGACGAAGTGCGCCAGTGACCACAGCTCCTGGACGTCCTTCCAGGAAAGGATCTGCGCCATCGCGTCCGCGCCCGTAATGAAGAACAATTCAGCATCCGGACGCGCACTGCGAAGGTCGCGGAGCGTATCGATCGTATACGTCGGGCCGGGCCGGTCGATGTCCACGCGGCTGACCTTGAAGCGTGGATTCGAAGCCGTGGCGATTACCGTCATCAAATAACGGTGCTCCGCCGGAGTAACCTCCTGGGCGGACTTGTGCCACGGTTCACCGGTGGGCACAAAGACCACTTCGTCGAGGTCGAAAACAGAGGCCACTTCGCTTGCGGCCACGAGGTGGCCGTGGTGGATGGGATCAAACGTCCCGCCCATCACGCCCAGCCGGTAGGGACGGCTGGTTTCAGCCGTGTCCTTCTGTGCACTATTCATGGTCCCAACCGGTCCGCCCGCAGGGCTGTCCTATTCGGGGATGCCCTGGCCGTGGTCGTGCTTGTTCGGGAACTGACGCTGCGGATCCACGTGCTCCGGCACGGCCTCGTGGCGGTGGCCAAGGCTGGTGAAAGCCATGGTGGCGAACATAAGCACCATGAAAATTCCGAAGATGACCCCGCCGTATACGAACGGTGACGTTCCTGCGTGTTCTTCGGCAACTTCGGCCGCCATCAGCGCAGCACTTGAAAGCTGGATCAGCATGAATCTCCCTAAATCAACCGCCGGGCATCCCGGCAGAGCATCGTTTCTAGATCAATGGTACGCGTCCGCGGCGAGAACGCCGCAGTCCGCATCCGGTCCGGGCTCCTAGCCGCGTACCTGGCCGTCGCCCTGGATGATCCACTTGGTGGTGGTCAGTTCCTTGAGACCCATGGGCCCGCGGGCATGCATCTTCTGGGTGGAGATGCCAACTTCCGCGCCAAGGCCCAGTTCGCCGCCGTCGGTGAAGCGGGTGGAAGCGTTGACGATCACCGCGGCGGAATCGATCTCGGCGATGAAACGCTCGGCATTGGCCAGGTCATTGGTAATGATGGCTTCGGTGTGCCCGGTGGACCAGGTCCGGATGTGCTCAAGGGCTTCATCCATGGAGTCGACCATGGCAACCGCCAGGTCAAGGTCCATGTACTCACGTCCCCAGTCTTCTTCCGTGGCCTCGCTGGCAGTGGTGCCTTCGGGCAGGATCGAGCGGATCCGGTCGTCAGCGTGCAGCCGGACACCGGCAGACGCCAGCACAGCCAGCACTTCCCGGGCGGCAGCGGAGTTGCTGTGCACCAGGAGGGTTTCCACGGTGTTGCAGACGCTGGGCCTCTGGGTCTTTGCGTTGAGGAGGATGTCCACTGCCATTTCTTCCGGGGCGGATTCATCCAGGTAGATGTGGACGTTGCCTTCACCCGTTTCGATCACGGGAACAGCGGCGTTGGTGACCACGTTCTGGATCAGTTCCCGGCCGCCGCGCGGAATCAGGACGTCCACCCGTCCGCGCGCCTTCATCAGGAAGTTCGCGCCGGGGCGTCCGTACTGATCGATCGTCTGCACTGCGTCCGAGGGCAGTCCCACGGTATCGAGTGCATCGCGGATGAGGTTGACCAGCACGGTGTTGGTCTCCGCAGCGGCACTGCCGCCGCGCAGGATCACTGCGTTGCCGCTCTTCAGCGCCAGCCCTGCGATGTCCAGCGTGACATTCGGCCGGGCCTCGTAAATCGCCCCGACAACACCCAGGGGCACATGGACCTGGCGCATCCGCAGGCCGTTGGGCAGGGTCTGGCCCCGCGCCACCGATCCCACGGGATCAGGCAGGCCGGCCAGGTTCCGCAGGGCGGCTGCCAGGCCGTCAATGCGTTCGACGGTGAGGGTCAGCCGGTCCAGGAGTGCTTCGGAGGTGCCGTTCTCCCGGCCGCGTTCCACGTCCCTGGCATTGGCAGCCAGAACGACGTCGCGGCGCGCCACTACATCCTGGGCAATCTGCTCGAGTGCCAGATCCTTCCAGGCGCGGTTAGCCCGGGCCATGCGGCGCGAGGCGGCACGTGCCCGGTCCGCGATCCGGTGGACTCCGGCTTCCACTTCCTCCGGCGAGGGCGCGGCGGAAGCAGTGCGGTTCTCGGGCACGGAAGAGGTGTCTTGGACGGTCATGATCCCAGTGTAGCGGCGGTGCCGTCGGCCTGCGGGGTCCGTGACGCGGCTGCCTGGACCGCCGAGGACCCGTGCGGCTGGAGGATCACCAGGTCATTAACGTGCACGACGGAACGCTCGTAGCCCCTGCCCAGTTCCTTCGCCAGTTCCCGGGTTGAACGGCCAAGCATCCGCGGGAGCTCGTCCGAGGCGTAGTTCGTCAGGCCATGGGCCAGCACCCGTCCCGAGGTATCGCGCAGTGCCACCGGGTCGCCGGGTTCGAAATGGCCCTCGACGGCGACGATTCCGGCGGGCAGGAGCGAACGGCGCCGCTCCCCCACAGCCCGGGCAGCGCCGTCGTCCAGCACCAGTGTTCCCTGGATGCGGGCCAGGTGGGCCAGCCACAGAAGGCGGATGGGCTGGCGGACACCGCGTGTGGTGAACCAGGTGCCAACATCTTCCCCGGCCAGCGCCGCTGCGGCGTTGTCGGTGGACGTAACCAGCGCCGGAATCCCGGACTGTGCCGCGATGGTGGCGGCTTCGACCTTTGTGACCATGCCGCCGGTTCCCACGCCGGCTTTGCCGACCTTGCCGATCCGGACGTCTTCGAGGTCTTTCAGGCCTGTGACCTCCGGAATGCGGCGGGCGCCTGCGGACGGCGGGCCGTCGTAGAGCGCGTCGACGTCGGAGAGCAGGATCAGGGCATCGGCCTTCACCAGGTGGGCTACCAGGGCAGCCAGGCGGTCGTTGTCGCCGAAGCGGATCTCGTGGCTCGCCACGGTGTCGTTCTCATTGACGATAGGCACGACGCCGAAGTTCAGCAGCCGCTCCAGCGCCCGGTGGGCGTTGGCGTGATGGGTGCGCCGCATGAGGTCTTCGATGGTGAGCAGCACCTGGCTCACGGTGACGCCATGGCGCCCAAACGCTTCGGTGTAACGCGCCATCAGCAGGCCCTGGCCGACGCTTGCTGCAGCCTGCTGGGTGGAGAGCTGGGACGGGCGCTTGGACAGGCCCAGCGGGGCCAGGCCTGCCGAAATCGCACCGGAGGACACCAGGATGATCTCAGTGCCCTGCCCCCGCCGGGCCGCGAGGACGTCCGCAAGGGACGTCAGCGCTTCGTCGGAAATACCGCCGGCGACCGAGGTCAGGGAGGACGAACCTACCTTGACGACGATCCGGCGGGCACGGGCGAGCCCTGCCCTTGATTTGAGCGGGCGCCTGGGTGTGGCAATGGTCTTTGCTTCAGCTGTTTCTTCAGTCATGACCGAACCAGCCTATGCCCAAGCCCGCCCGGGCTCCGTGTCTGTGAAGCGATTAGTCGTCATCGCCTGCCGTGGGACGGGAGTGCTTGTAGTTCACCGACTCGGTCCAGATTCCAGCCTTGCGCTCGGCTTCCAGCTCGGCACGGGCTGCCGCGCGGGCATCCTTGCGCTGCTGGTGGTCCTCGCGCTTTTCATTGCGGGTGGGGCGGGAGAAATCTTCGATGCGGATGTCCGAGCCGCGCGGGGATGCAGCCAGGAGCTCGGCCCCGCCGATCATGGTCGGCTCCCAGTCGAAGACGACGCCGTCGCCCTCGCCGATGACCACAGCATCGCCGGGCTTGGCGCCTGCCTTGAAGAGCTGGTCTTCGATGCCCAGCTTCGCCAGGCGGTCGGCGAGGTAACCCACAGCTTCGTCGTTGGTGAAGTCGGTCTGCTGGACCCAGCGGACCGGCTTTTCGCCCAGGACGCGGAACAGCGGCTCCAGGTTCCGCTCTTCGCGCCGGATGGTGAATCCGCCCTTGGCGTTGACGGAACGCGGGCGGACAACGGGCGCTGCGATGCGCGGCGGAGCCGTCTCAACGGTCTTGCGGGCCTCGGCAACGATGGCAGCCATCGCGAAGCCAAGTTCGCGCAGGCCTTCGTGGCTGGCAGCGGAGACTTCGAACACGCGGTAGCCGCGCTTTTCGAGTTCAGGGCGGACAAACTCGGCCATGTCCCGTCCATCGGGGACATCCACCTTGTTCAGCGCCACCAGACGGGGACGCTGGTTCAGGGGAACGACGTCGCCGTCTGCCCCTGCGTAGCTCATGTCGACTTCGTACTTCTCGAGTTCGGCCTCGATGACGTCCAGGTCGCTGAGCGGATCACGGTCAGCTTCGAGGGCCGCGCAGTCCAGCACATGGACCAGCGCAGCGCAGCGCTCTACGTGGCGCAGGAAGTGGTGTCCGAGGCCCTTGCCTTCCGAGGCGCCTTCAATCAGGCCCGGAACGTCGGCAACGGTGAAACGGACGTCGCCGGCCTGGACCACGCCCAGGTTCGGGATGAGGGTGGTGAACGGGTAGTCCGCAATCTTGGGCCGTGCAGCGGACATCGCTGCGATGAGCGAGGACTTGCCCGCGGACGGGAAACCAACCAGGGCAATGTCGGCGATCGACTTGAGTTCCAGGACGATGTCCCGTTCATCACCCGGGGTACCAAGCAGGGCAAAGCCGGGGGCCTTGCGCTTCTGTGAGGAAAGCGAGGAGTTGCCCAGGCCGCCCTGGCCGCCGGCAGCTGCGATGTACTCGGCACCCATGCCCACCAGGTCGGCGAGGACCTTGCCATCCTTGGACTTAACGACGGTGCCTTCGGGAACCGAGAGCACCAGGGTCTCCCCCGTCTTGCCGGCCCGCCAGTCACCCATGCCAGGTCCGCCGTTGCCGGCGTGGCGGTGCGGTGCGTGGTGGTAGTCCAGCAGCGTGGTGGTCTGGCCGTCAACGCGCAGGATGACGTCGCCGCCGTCGCCGCCGTTTCCGCCGTCGGGCCCGCCCAGAGGCTTGAACTTCTCTCGCTTTACGGACACGCAACCATGGCCGCCGGCACCGCCTGAAACATGCAGTACAACACGGTCTACAAAGCTGGCCATGGTTCTCCTTGTTGAAAATTTTTGGATCAAGCCAAGTCTACTCGGCTTAAAAAAGAAGTGGGGCGGGCCATCTGGCCCGCCCCACCGGAAAAGCTATGTGCCGAAATTACTCGGCTGCTGCGACGATGTTCACGACGCGGCGGCCACGACGGCTGCCGAACTCAACAGCGCCTGCCTCCAGGGCGAACAGCGTGTCGTCTCCACCGCGGCCAACGCCTGCGCCGGGGTGGAAGTGGGTGCCACGCTGGCGAACGATGATCTCGCCGGCCTTGACGACCTGGCCGCCGAAGCGCTTCACGCCCAGGAACTGAGCGTTGGAGTCGCGGCCGTTGCGAGTAGAGCTCGCACCTTTCTTATGTGCCATTTTCTAATCCTGCCTTTGCTATGACTGACTTTGATGCCTAGGTGCGGGCACAACTCCCGCGATCCGGAACCACGTGGTCCCGGACGTTAGGAATCAGGAGTTGATGGAGGTGACCTTGACCTTGGTCAGCGAGGAGCGGTAGCCCTGACGCTTCTTGTAACCGGTCTTGTTCTTGAACTTCTGGATAACAATCTTCGGACCCCGGAAGTTTTCGATAACTTCTGCCGTAACCGTAACCTTGGCCAGGTCCTTGGCGGCAGAGGTGACCTTGTCGCCATCAACCAAAAGCAGGGCAGGCAGCTCAAAAGTGCTACCGGCTCCACCGGGGACGCGGTCCAGGGTTACGAGGTCTCCGACGGAAACCTTTTCTTGGCGGCCGCCAGCGCGGACAATCGCGTACACCACTTGGGAACTCACTTCTCTCGACGTTTAATACTTGGATGCGCACTTCCCCGGACCTTCAAATGTGTCCGGTTTGCGCCATGCAGTCACGCCCTGTACCGAATAACGGCTTAGAAGGCGTTCGCACCGAAGTTCAAGGCTACGCTAAGGGACCTATATGCCGCAAATGCACGGCTGACCCCGGCGTGCCATCCTCCGGCTGTACTGGGGACGTCACTGCGCTTACTACCATTCTATAGCACTGGCGGACCGGCCCCAACCGCAGAGGATCAGCACACAGCACAGCTCCCGCCCGGAGTCCGGACGGGAGCTGTGCTGTGTGCTGCTGAGGGACGCTTAGAGGTCCGAGGCGGGAACCCCAACCCCAAGGATTACCGGTGCGGCAGCCTCCGCCCGCGGAGCAGCCGGCGCGGCGGCGACCGCAGTTGTGCTGCTGCCCTGGGCGCCGGAGGCATCCCGTTCCTGAATGATCTGTGCGTCAGCAGATCCCTGCGGGCTGCGTGCTGCACGGCGGCGGCGAGGGCGGCGGGCAGGCTCAGCAGCTTCCGGAGCCGCTTCACGCACGGGCTCACCGGTTCCCCGGCCGTTGCCCTTTTCCGTGCCGGCCGAAGCCTGCTCATCCTTCGCCGGCTGCGGTTCCCGGCCGGAGACCGGAGAAACCTCATTGAATGCCTCGGTAAGGCTTTCCAGCGTCAGCTGGACGTCCTGGCGTACCGGCCGGCGCCGTTCCCTGCGGGGAACCACCACAGTTTCTCCCTGGATCCGCAGGATAGCCCCGGCTTCTGCCGGAACGTCGTCGTGCGGTTCCTTGATCAGCGGCTTCTCACCGGGCTCCGCGGCCTCGGAAGCTGCATCCGTCCGGGGGGCATCCTCGTTGGCGGGAGCCTCGGTACCGGCGTCGTGCGCCGCTGCCGTGGCGGCAGCGATCGTAGCCAGGGCAGCGCGGGCCGCCTCGGCCTTTGCGGCGCGCTCGGCGTCGTCGGTCTGCGGTTCTTCCACCTTGGGCTGCTCAACCGGCGCAGCGGGCTGCTGCTGGTTCTGGTTCTGTCCGCCCCGGCTGCGGCGCTTGCGCTCTCCGCGGGTCTGCTTTTCCTGCTTCAGGTGCGCGGAGTGGTTGTCCTCGGACACTGCGTGGCTGGTGTGGCTGGTGCTGCGCCGGTGTTCCACGGGGATGTCGTGCGTGATGACACCGCGGCCTGCGCAGTGCTGGCATTCTTCGCCGAAGACTTCCAGCAGGCCGGTACCCATCCGCTTGCGCGTCATCTGGACCAGGCCAAGGGAAGTTACCTCAGCGACCTGGTGCTTGGTGCGGTCGCGTCCCAGGCACTCAACCAGGCGGCGGAGCACAAGGTCGCGGTTGGCTTCCAGGACCATGTCGATGAAGTCAATGACGATGATGCCGCCAATGTCCCGCAGCCGCAGCTGGCGGACAACTTCCTCCGCCGCTTCCAGGTTGTTCTTGGTGACTGTCTCTTCGAGGTTGCCGCCGCTGCCGGTGAACTTGCCGGTGTTGACGTCCACTACGGTCATGGCTTCGGTGCGGTCGATTACCAGCGACCCGCCCGAAGGCAGGAACACCTTGCGGTCCAGGGCCTTCGCGATCTGCTCATCGATGCGGCTGGCCGCGAAGATGTCCTCGTCCTTGGTCCACTTCTCCAGCCGTCCCACCAGATCCGGGGCTACGTAGGTCACGTAGGCCTCGATGGTGTCCCAGGCTTCCTCACCGGAAACGATCAGCTTGGAGAAGTCCTCGTTGAAGACGTCACGGACAACCTTGATGGTCAGGTCCGGTTCACCGTAGAGCAGCTCCGGGGGAAGGGTCTTGGTGGACTTTGCCTTCGCCTCGATGTTCTCCCACTGTGCACGCAGGCGGTTGATGTCATTCATCAGCTCCTCTTCGGAAGCCCCTTCGGCCGCCGTGCGGACAATGACGCCGGCGTTCTGCGGAAGGTGGTCCTTGAGGATCTTCTTGAGCCGGTTGCGCTCGACGTCGGGCAGCTTGCGGGAGATGCCGGTCATGGAGCCGCCCGGGACGTATACCAGGTAGCGGCCGGGCAGGGAGATCTGGCTGGTCAGGCGGGCACCCTTGTGGCCCACCGGGTCCTTGGTGACCTGGACCAGGACGGAATCCCCGGACTTCAGTGCAAGTTCAATGCGGCGCGGCTGGCCGTCCAGGCCTGCGGCATCCCAGTTGACCTCACCGGCATAGAGCACGGCGTTGCGGCCGCGGCCAATGTCGACGAAGGCAGCTTCCATGCTGGGCAGCACGTTCTGGACCTTGCCGACGTAGACGTTGCCGATCAGGGAATCCTGCTGCGTGTTGGAAACGAAGTGCTCAGCCAGGACGCCGTCTTCGAGGACGCCAATCTGGATCCTGTCGTCGCGCTGGCGGACGATCATCTGCCGGTCCACGGATTCGCGGCGCGCCAGGAACTCAGCCTCGGTGATGACGTGGCGGCGGCGGCCGGACTCACGGGATTCGCGCCGGCGCTGCTTCTTGGCTTCCAGGCGGGTGGAACCCTTTACGGACGTGACGCGGTCGCTCACCGGAGCGTCCGCGTGGGCCCGGGGCGCACGCACGCGGGTCACCGTGTTGGGCGGATCGTCGTCGGATCCTCCGGTCAGTTCCAGGTCCGCGTCACCGCGGCGGCGGCGACGGCGGCGCCGTGAGGTGACGCCCTCGGCGTTTTCCTCGGCGGGAGCTGCATCGCTGCCGTCAGCGCCTTCGCTGTCGGTACCTGCCTCGCCCTCAGTGCGTGACCGGCCCCGGCTGCGGCGGCGGCTGCGGCGTGAACGGTTGGACTCCCGGGATTCTTCATCGGATTCGTCCTCGTCGCTGCCCTCGGCTGAGGCAGCGGCAGCGGCCAGGGCCTGGACCGCGGTGAGGTCGGGAGCGTGGAAAAGGACGGAAGTCGGTGATTCCGGGATGGCGAAGGGATCAAGGACCGCAGCGGCAGCCGCAGGCTTGCTCTCTTCTTCCTTGGCGCCCTTGGCCTTCGGCGCTTCTTCAGCCGGCGTTACGGCATCAGCAGGAGCTGCGTCGGCGGGAGCTTCGACCTGTTCCTTGTCTCCGGGGGCCTCGTCTGCAGGAACCTTGTCCGAGGGAGCCGCGGCCTCGGCGGCAGGACCTGCCTTGGCGGTTGCGCGGCGCCTGGTACGTGTCCGGGGTGCCGGTGCCGTTTCGACGGGCGCTTCGGGCTCCCCGGCACCGCTGACAGCCTGTTCTGCATCATCGGGAACTGCCTCGGCGGCTTTCTTGGCCGGGGCACGGCGACGGCGAACGGTCTTGGCGGGTGCTTCGGCGGCGGGTGCGGGGGCTTCGGTATCTGCGGTGGCCGGCTCTTCGCCAGCACCCGGGGCGGCGGGGGTTTCCTCTGCCGCCGCAGCCGGCTTGCGGCGCGGGGCTCGGGTCCGCTTTGGCTTCGCGGCGGGCTCGGCCTCGTCCACGGCAGGCGCCGCAGAGGCCTGCTCGGCGGGGGATTCAGTCAGTGCGGGTTCCTCCCGCTCCGCTGCCGGCGCAGCGGCCGTCTTGCGGCGTGCCCGCGGGGCTCGCTTAGCCGGTGTTTTGACAGCTTCGTCAGCCGGCGAATCCGTTTCCGTCATCGGGGGAACGGCCGGGGCCGTCTCAGCGGGTTCAACTGCTTCTTCTGTTGTGCGGTCAATATTCATATAAAGCTATGCTCCGGCCCCCGCGGCACTGGCCACATTCCAATGCCCGGAGGGCAATGTATCGGCTGTGCGGGGGCATCAAAGCCAGCGCCAGCCGGAAGTCGTCTAAATGTCATCCGAGGTCGCACCATCGTGAGGGCGCGGCATCACTCGCAAGACCAGCGGCGCTTTTCCTGCTACCTGCTCGGAACGGCTAGGCGTTTGGGCTGGGTAGGGCTGTTCGGCGGATTCCCCTGCCCCATCCGGATTGATGGGCATTCTTGCCTTGGGAAGCATCGCCGACAGCACCGGAAGCCTGTCGCTGGACCGATAACGGAATGTGGTTCCGCTATCAGCCACAGCCATTATCTCACACGGAGGTCAAATAGGCTCTAGCAACCACATAGAATCGGACCACCGACACCCGGCTAAAGGAGCAGCACGTGCCTTCCCGTTCCATCAGCACCACCCCCGCCGCGGCCCCGGACGGGAGCGCCGGCGAAGCCGGGATCGTCCGCTCCGTGCAGCAAAAACCGTTCGCGTGGCTGGTCCTCATCACCTCGGTTATCGGCTGGCTGGGTTCCGGAATCCTGGTTATCGAGCGCCTCCGCGTCTACGCGGATTCCACCTACATTACGAGCTGCGACATCAGCCCCTGGGTCTCCTGCGGAACGGTCTTCCAGACCTGGCAGGCAGCACTGTTCGGCTTCCCGAACCCGCTGATCGGCATAGTGGCATTCGCGGTGATGATCACGGTCGCCATGTCGATGCTGGCAGGCGGCCGGTTTGCCCGCTGGTACTGGGCTGCCGTCCAGGCCGGCGTGACGCTCGGCATGGTCTTCGTCGTGTGGCTCTGGAGCCAGGCCCTCTTCGACATCTATGTCCTGTGCATCTACTGCATTGTTGTCTGGACCGCCATGATTCCGCTGTTCGTCTTCACTACTGTCCGCAACCTCGCCCATGGCGTAATTCCGGCACCGGCCGCGCTGGTTCGTTTTGTGTCGGAATGGGCCTGGGTCATCACCGCACTGCTGTGGGTGGCAACAGCTGCCTCAATCTTCTTCCGCTTTATGAACTCGTTCCTGGGCAGCTGATCCACTGGCAGGGCACTGCCGGTCCCGGCGGGACCGGCAGTGCCGCACCGGGCTCCTAGCCGAGCGGGAAGGCCCATCCGAGTACAGCGGGCTCGCGCTGGCCGTCCCACACTCCCACGAGCGACGGCGGCGGTGCAGCCCGCCCGCCCAGGTCAAGAAGCCGGACCAGGGAGAGCTCCCAGTGCTCTTTCTGCATTCTGGTCACGGTCCACCCCGCAGGTTCCCGCTCCGGTGCCTCCACCAGTTCCTCGCCGTCGGGCATGCCGCTGGTTTCAAGCGTCATGGTCTGCGGGAGTTCGCGGCGGACGCCGTTTTCCTCGGTGTAAAGCGAAGCCTGGCCAACTCCGTCGATCACTGCCGCGGCGAAGGCGTCCACATATACCGGGTCCCCGCACGCGTCGTACACCCAGCGCCGGCCCAGCACCGAGTGCTCCATTGTTCCCACCAAAAAAGCTTCGGCGCCCTGCAGCGGTCCTGGCCGATAGGTCAGCGGAACCTGGACGGTCTGCGTGCCGGCACGCACAATGTGCGTCTCCATGCCCACCTCGCCCTTCGGGTCATCGAAGCGGTAGGCGGCAAGGGGCTCGGCCTGGATCCCGGATCCGGCCTCCTCCGGCGGGAACCACGGCGCCGTGGGGAGCCAGCCGGAGATCAATTCCATTTTCGTAGGGTGCAGGTCAGCCTGGTAGATGATTGCCATGCGCCCCAGCCTAGCCATGGCTGCCCTGAATATGCAGCAGGCCGGCACCCCGTAACGGGGAGCCGGCCTGCTGCCAGTCAATCCGGAAAAGCTGTTACTTGCCGAACCAGATGCCGATCTCGCGTTCAGCGGACTCAACAGAATCCGAGCCGTGGACCAGGTTCTGCTGCACTTTGGTTCCCCAGTCCCGGCCAAAGTCGCCGCGGATTGTTCCCGGCGCAGCCGTGGTCGGTTCGGTGGTGCCCGCCAGTGAACGGAAGCCTTCGATGACGCGCTGGCCTTCGAAGACAGCCGCCACGATCGGACCGCTGAGCATGAATTCGACCAGCGGCTCGTAGAACGGCTTGCCAACGTGCTCGGCGTAGTGCTCCTCGAGCAGTTCCCGGGTAGCGTCCATCTTCTTGAGTTCGACCATGGTGTAACCCTTGGCTTCAATGCGGGCCAGAATGGCGCCGGTCAGGTTCCGCTTGACGCCGTCGGGCTTGATCAGGACGAGTGTGCGCTCGGTGCTCACGCTTGGTATCTCCTTGGAGGTTGGGGTAGCTGGTTCTAAGCCTAACTGCTGGCTTCGCCGGTTTCCGCCGATTGGGTGGCTTCCCACTGCGCCTGTTCCGCATCCCGCTGCCGGTTTTCCCGGTCAAGGCGGGCGCCGGCACGCAGCGCATACCACCAGGTCCCCGCGAAGAGAGCACCTACCAGGAACATCATGGGTTCCAGGAAACCCGTGGCGATGATGCACAGCTGCAGGATCCAGCCGATCCAGGGACCTGCGGGCTTGGAGAGGAACGCGCAGGCGACGATCAGCGCGACCGCGAGAAGAATTCCCCCGGCAAGGATCACGAGCGGTTCCACCCGGTCCCGCTGCAGTCCAAAAATGGCCAGGGTTCCGAACAGCACCACGAACGCTTCCAGGCTCAGGACAGTGGATGCAAACATCACCCGGATGGAGCGGCGCTTTTTGGGCATGCCCGGGCGCCATTCGCGCTGGGCCTTGGTCATACGTGCCATGTGCTTACTTTCCGAGAAGGGTGCGCGCTTCCGCGACCACCGTGATGGAACCGATGACGAGCACTCCCCCGGCGAGGTCGTTGTTTTCCTCCGCCTTGGCCACAGCCCACTCGATCGCATTGTCCAGGCCCTGTTCAACCTGGATGTCCTCGTCGGCAAATCCGGCGTCCACGGCGTCCTGAACAAGTTCATCCGCCGGGATGGCCCGCGGCGAGCTGGACTGGGTGAGGCAGATGCCGGTGACGATGTCCCCGAGTACCTCATGCAGTTCGGCAAGGATCCCGACGGCGTCCTTTTCTGCCAGGATGCCCACCACCAGTACCAGCGAAGACAGGTTGAAG
Source organism: Arthrobacter sp. BL-252-APC-1A (assembly GCF_009696625.1). Lineage (NCBI taxonomy): Bacteria > Bacillati > Actinomycetota > Actinomycetes > Micrococcales > Micrococcaceae > Arthrobacter > Arthrobacter sp. BL-252-APC-1A. The sequence goes on from NZ_VULS01000008.1 coordinate 122,047, forward strand.
GACTCAAGCACTGCCTGGGCACTCACCTTGGCGCCGGCCGGGTTGTGCGCAGCATCCACAATGATCGTCGGTGCGGTGCGGACAACCTCCAGCCGGCCGGGAGATGTCACGGTCTGGAAACCGGTGCGCAGCAGTTCGACGTCGAGTTCCTTGTTCCCGCCGCCAATGAACGCCTCCAGCGCGGCGACGGCAACTGCGGCGTTCTGCGCCTGGTGCTCGCCATGCAGCGGCACCAGCAGGTCCTCGTAGCGTCCGGCCAGCCCGTTGACTGTCACCATCTGGCCGCCAACGGCCATGGTGCGGGACTCAACGCCGAACTCGATTCCTTCGAACCGGAACGGGACTCCTGCCTCAGTGGCCTTCTCCAGCAGGACCTGCGCAGCTTCAACCGGCTGGGCGGCACTGACCAGGAAGCCGTTTTCCTTGATGATCCCGGCCTTCTCCAGGGCGATGTCCGCGACGTCGTCACCGAGCAGCTCGGTGTGGTCCAGCGAAATAGGGGTCACCACGGAAACGGCGCCGTCGCCCACGTTCGTGGCATCGGTGATGCCGCCCAGGCCAACCTCGATCACGGCCACGTCCACCGGTTCGTCCGCGAAGACCGCGAACGCCAGGATCGTGACGCACTCGAAATAGGTGAGCCGGGGTTCCCCCGCGGCGTCCAGTTCGGCGTCGACCATCTGCAGGTATGGATGGATCTCGTCCCAGATCCGGACGAAGGTCTCATCCGCCACCGGTTCACCGTCGATGCTGATGCGCTCGGTGACCTTGGTCAGGTGCGGGCTGGTGTAGCGGCCGGTGCGCAGCCCGTAGGCGCGCAGGCCGCCCTCGATCAGCCGCGCCGTCGAGGTCTTGCCGTTGGTCCCCGTGATGTGGATGATCGGGAACGCCTTGTTCGGCTCGCCCAGGATTTCCATGGCCCGGAAAAGCGGAGCCATGCGCGGCTCCATCTTGTTTTCCGGGGCGCGGCTGAGCAGCTCAGCGTAGACGCTTTCCACGGAGAAACCGTCAATGGAGCCTGACGGGGTGTCTTCAGTGCTCATCAGATCTTCTCCACGGTCACGATGTACTTGTCTGTGTCCTTGTCGTTCTCCCTGACCGTCAGGTCGCCAACAACAATCAGCTCCTCCGTAAGGGTTTCGGCCTTGATCAGGCTGACGTTGGCTTCCAGCGCGGCCGCGTCGGCCTCCGTCGTGGAGACGGTCGTGCGGATCCGGTCGCTGATGTGCAGGTCTGCGTCGCGGCGGGCCTGCTGGATGGCGCGGATGGCGTCACGTGCGGTGCCTTCAGCAGCCAGTTCCGGGGTGACCTCAGTGTCCAGGACCAGGAAGCCCCCTCCGGGCAGCACTGCCACTGCCTTGGAGGACTCGCCCTCTCCGGACTCCACCACGGTTTCCAGCGTGTACTCGTGCTCCTGGAGCTCCAGTCCCCCGGCGGTCACGGTACCGTCTTCCGCGACGGACCAGTCCCCTGACTTCGAGGCCTTGATCGCGGTCTGGACGTTCTTGCCCAGGCGCGGACCCGCGGCGCGGGCGTTGACCACAAGCTTCTGCGTGATGCCGAACTCCGCGGGATCCGCTGCGCCTGCATCCACCAGGCGGACGGACTTGAGGTTCAGTTCATCGGCGATGATGGCCGCGAACTGTCCTTCGAGCGCTTCTGCGTCCGGTGCCACCACGGTCATGCCCGCGAGCGGCAGCCGCACACGGAGGTTGGCAGCCTTGCGCAGCGAGGAACCGACGGAGGCGATCTTGCGGGTCAGGTCCATGCGGGCCACCAGATCCGGATCCCGCGGGAAGGCACCGGCTTCGGGCCAGTCCGTCAGGTGCACGGAGCGCCCGCCGGTCAGGCCGCGCCAGATCTCCTCGGAGACCAGGGGAAGCAGCGGTGCTGCCACCCTGCAGAGCGCTTCGAGGCAGGTGTAGAGCACATCGAAAGCCTGGGTGTCTTCGTCGAAGAACCGGGTGCGGCTGCGGCGGACGTACCAGTTGGTGAGCGTGTCCATGTAGGCACGCAGCATTTCGCAGGCGACGGACACGTCATAGGTGTCCAGCGCCGTCGTCATGTTCCGGATGAGGTCGCCGGTGGCGGCCAGCATGTACGTGTCCAGGGGCTCGGTGGACTCGTGGCGCAGTGTTGCCTCGTAGCCGGCCCCGTTGTTCGCGGCGTTGGTGTAGAGCGTGAAGAAGTGCCATACGTTCCAGAGCGGCAGGATCACCTGCCGGACGCCGTCGCGGATGCCCTGTTCGGTGACAACCAGGTTGCCGCCGCGCAGGATCGGGGAAGCCATCAGGAACCAGCGCATGGCGTCGGAACCGTCGCGGTCCAGGACCTCGGAAACGTCCGGGTAGTTCCGCAGGGACTTGGACATCTTCTGCCCGTCCGAGCCAAGCACGATGCCGTGGCTGATGACGTTGCGGAATGCCGGGCGGTCAAAGAGAGCCGTGGCCAGGATGTGCAGCGTGTAGAACCAGCCGCGGGTCTGGCCGATGTACTCCACAATGAAGTCGCCCGGGTTGTGGTGCTCGAACCAGTCGGCGTTCTCATGCGGGTAGTGCACCTGGGCGTACGGCATCGAACCGGAGTCGAACCATACGTCCAGCACGTCCTCGACCCGGCGCATGGTGGACTTGCCGGTGGGATCGTCCGGGTTGGGGCGCGTCAGTTCATCGATGAACGGACGGTGCAGGTCCGGCTGGCCTTCCTTGTTCAGCGGCAGGCGGCCGAAGTCGGCTTCCATCTCCGCGAGGGAACCGTAGACGTCGGTGCGCGGGTAGTTGGGGTCGTCCGAAACCCACACCGGGATGGGGCTGCCCCAGTACCGGTTGCGACTGATCGACCAGTCGCGGGCATTTTCGAGCCACTTGCCGAACTGCCCGTCCTTGACGTTCTCCGGGATCCAGTTGATCTCCTGGTTCAGCTCGATCATGCGGTCCTTGATCTTGGTGACCTCCACGAACCAGGAGGACACTGCCTTGTAGATCAGCGGGTTCCGGCAGCGCCAGCAGTGCGGGTAGCTGTGCTCGTAGCTGGCCTGGCGCAGCAGGCGGCCTTCGGACTTGAGCTCGCGGGTGATCGGCTTGTTCGCCTCGAAGACCTGCAGGCCGGCGATTTCGGACAGCGGCCCTTCGCCGAACATGGGCAGGAACTTGCCGCCTTCATCGACGGAGAGGATCACGGGGATGCCGTTGGCTTCGCAGACCTTCTGGTCATCTTCACCGTAGGCCGGAGCCTGGTGGACAATGCCGGTGCCGTCGGTCGTGGTGACGTAGTCGGCCACAACGAACTTCCAGGCGTTGGACGTGCCCCACTTTTCGGCGTCGGCGTAGTAGTCCCAGAGCGGCGTGTAGCGCAGGCCTTCGAGTTCCTTGCCCGTGTGCACGGAGGTAACGGCGGCACGGGCCGCATCGGCGTCGTCGTACCCAAGATCCTTGGCGTAGGAAGCGACCAGGTCCTCGGCCAGGAGGAAGCGGCCTTCACCGGCCGTCCCCTGATCGAGCATGGTGCCGTTGGGGCCGGCGGGCACGACGGCGTAACGAACGTCCGGCCCGACGGCGAGGGCCAGGTTGGTGGGCAGCGTCCACGGCGTGGTGGTCCAGGCGATGGCGTTGACGCCCTCGAGCTCGGCGGAGAGCACGTTGTCCCCGGCGATAATCGGGAACGTCACGGTGACGGTCTGGTCCTGGCGCATCTTGTAGACGTCGTCGTCCATGCGCAGCTCGTGGTTGGACAGCGGAGTCTCGTCCTTCCAGCAGTACGGGAGCACCCGGAAACCGCTGTAGGTCAGGCCCTTTTCATGCAGGGTCTTGAAGGCCCAGATGACCGACTCCATGTACTCAACGTTGAGCGTCTTGTAGTCGTTCTCGAAGTCCACCCAGCGTGCCTGGCGGGTGACGTAGTCCTGCCATTCACCGGCGTACTTCATGACCGAGGCGCGGCAGGCATCGTTGAACTTGTCGATGCCCATCTTCTCGATCTGGACCTTGTCACTCATGCCGAGCTGCTTCATGGCTTCCAGTTCAGCGGGCAGCCCGTGGGTGTCCCAGCCGAAGCGGCGCTCAACGCGGTGTCCGCGCTGGGTCTGGTAGCGGGCCACCAGGTCCTTCACGTAACCGGTGAGCAGGTGGCCATAGTGCGGCAGGCCGTTGGCGAAGGGAGGGCCGTCGTAGAAGACAAACTCGTTGGAGCCATCTTCGCCGGCGGGCCGGGCGTCGATGGAGGCCTGGAAGGTGCCGTCCTCATCCCAGTACTTCAGGACCCGTTCTTCGATCTCGGGGAACCTGGGTGAGGAGGCTGCTGCTTCGGCGGAATCGCCCGTGGAGGCCTTGGGGTAGATCTGTGGCATGTTCGTCATCCTGGTAGCGGCAAATGAATCTGGCTGTGAAACAGGATGCGAGGGCGAACTTCTCTTCCCGGCGCGAACGCCGGGGATAAGCCGCGGTACCACCTCGCTTGCCGCCGTCGTACGCCCGATCCTGCTGGGTGCGCGCCGGCTGCCGCTCGTTGACTGCTGTGACGGGCTTACCCGTCCGGTTCTACTGGGCGCATTCAGTTCTGCTTCAGTTATGCGCCGTTCTTCCGGAAGCTCACCGGTGATGGCCGGGTCAAAGCTGCTTGGCCCAGTTTAGGCCACGGCCGGGGCTGATGTCGAAGCCCCGGCCGGCCAGTGCCTAGCGGCGGATTACTTTGTGCTGCGCGGCCTGCGCCACCGGGCGGATGACCACCTGGTCAAGGTTGACGTGGTGCGGGGCATTCAGTGCATAGGCCATGACGTCTGCAACGTCCTCTGCCGTGAGGGGCTTTTCGACGCCGGCGTAGATCTTCTCTGCCGCTGCTGCGTCCCCGAGCCGGTTCAGGGAGAACTCCTCGGTCTTCACCATGCCGGGCAGGATTTCGATGACCCGCACGTTGTGTTCGGCTTCCTCAAGCCGCAGCGCCTGGGTCATAGCTTCCTCGCCGGCCTTGGCTGCGCAGTAGCCGGCTCCTCCTTCATAAGCTGCGAGCGCGGCGGTGGAGGTCAGCATGAGGATGGAGCCGTGCCCGTTTTCCCGCAGTGCCGGCAGGAAGGCCTGCGTTACGTTGAGCGCGCCAAGCACGTTGACGTTGTACATGTTTACCCAGTCCTCGGGCTTGCCTGCCGCTACCGTGTCCATACCGAAAGCGCCGCCGGCGTTGTTCACGATGGCGTCCACTCCCCCGCCCGCCAGTACCTCGCGGGCCATGGCATCGACGGAGCTGCGGTCTGTGACATCGCAGGCAACGATCCGGGCGCCGGTTTCCTCTGCCAGTTCCTGCAGACGTTCCCGGCGGCGGGCGACGGCGATGACGTCCCAACCTGTCTTCCGCAGGGCACGGACTGCTGCCGCACCGATTCCCGAGCTTGCTCCGGTTACAACCACGCGCTTGTTCGTCATGGGAGCAACCCTAGCGAACTTGTGTTGCCTGCGGCCCGGTGCGGGTCGTGCTGTGTCGCGGGGGGGTGCCGCCCTGGGGCTCTGGGCGGTCGGCTGGGGGCGGCGCAGTTTCCCACCCGCCGTTACCTGTGTGGTTGCCGAGGTACCACCAGTGGCCGTGCGCAACGATGGCTGGGATTCTAAGCGTCGGCCCGCGCTTCAGGCTCGGGCCAGGGCGGCACGGACTAACCGGATGAAGTCCTCAGGGCTTCGCAGGATCATCTCGGCAGTGATACGCAGGGTTATGAATCCACCAGCCGTGGCCCGGTTCCATCTGGCCCGGTCGTTCCGGTACTCAGTTCGGTCGCTGTGGAACTCGTACCCGTCCAGTTCAATAATGAGCCGGTCCCCAACCAGGAAATCCACCCGACCCACACCTTCCACCATCACCTCCCTCCGGACCGAAAACCCCGCCGCGCAAAGGTGGTACCGGGCGCAGACCTCCAGGGGAGAAGCCGTTTTCCGACTGATTCCTTCCAGAACGGCACGAACACGCCAGTCCTGCGGCCGGCCGAAAGCACGGATGAGTACAGCTTTTGAGACGGCACTGCTGACCACTGCCGATTCAGCAATCACCAGGGCGTCCAAAGGTGGAAGACACCGAAAGGCGTCCAGGACGATGGCCGGCGGTGAGCACATCAGCCTGGACGCCGATCTCTTGCCCCGATGGAGCCTGATTCCGGGAACATCCACTGACTTGTCAGCTCGCAGATGCAGGACCTCGGGAGCATTCAAGACCCACCAGCCGTGAAGCCGGGCAGCGGAGACACATGTAAGGGAGGCGCCCAGTGAAGCCGCCGCAACCAGCTCATCCGGAGCATCTTCCAGCCGGTAGTACCCGCGACCGGTACGCTGCAGGACGCCGCTGCGCTGTGCAGCGGCAACCTTGGCACGCCCAAACCCGTTCGCTGCGAGCGCCCCTGCGCTAAGGACCCCGAAGTGCGCCCGGCACACTGCTTCTATCGGTTGCATCGTTTTTACCGTCTGCACGGCTACCACGGTCTTCACGATGCAAGCCTGTAGTGATACCCCACAACGAGTGCGGTCTGCCGCCCAATCTGTGGACCCTCAAGACATCTGTGTCCGCGGCTCGGGGCGGTGCAGGGACTGACGACGCCGGCATGGGGCTCCCAGCGCACAGCTTCCCATCCCTCGTTACCCCTGCATACCAGCGGGGCCCCGCCTGCCCCACCCATAACGAGGACTGGGAACCTACGCTCAGTCGGCCACGGTCAAGCCGAACGCGGCTGGGACCGGGCCACGGTCAAGCCGCAGGCGGCCCGGTCCGGACCGGAGGTGTCGGTCCGGAAGGAGGGCTATGCGAAGCTGGAAGCATGCCGCGCACCGACAGAATCCCCGCCTGGGTCCGCCGCACGGGCATTGAAGTGGCCGGCTGGACCCTGATTGCGCTCGGAGCTGTCGCCCTGGTGCTTCCCGGTCCGGGCCTGCTCATGCTGGTCGCCGGCCTGGCAATCCTGTCCCTTCGCTACCACTGGGCCAGCCGCTGGCTGCATCCCGTGAAAGTCCAGGCCTTCCGCGCGGCCGAACAGGGGGTGCAGTCCTGGGGCCGGATTGCCGTTGCCCTGACCAGTGCCCTGACGCTAATCGCTGCCGGTATCACCTGGGGACTGTGGCGCAGGGTGCCCTCGTGGTGGCCGCTGGAGGACACGTGGTGGCTTCCGGGCGGCTGGACCACGGGAACGGCACTTATTCTCTCCGGCTGCATTGCCATCGCCCTGGTGGTGTACAGCTACGTGAAGTTCCGGCCCAGCAAGTAGTCCCGCAGCACCACCGCCTCGTTCTCCTGCTCGTTCCGCGTGCCGTACAGCAGCACCGTGTCCGGCCGGGAAGCGCAGGCGGCCGCGAAGTCAGCTACGGCGTCGTTATCCTCCAGCTCCTGCGTGTAGCGCTCCACGAAGCCCGGCCACCTCTCCGGCTGGTGCCCAAACCACTCCCGCAGCTCTGTACTGGGTGCTCCTTCCTTGAACCACTCGTCCAGGTCAGCCCGCGCCTTGGAGACCCCGCGCGGCCAGAGCCGGTCCACCAGCACCCGGAAACCGCCGTCGGGCTCTGCATAAATGCGCCGCACGCGCACCTGGGACGGATCCATTTCAGCCATGTACCGGATGCTAGGCTGCTGCAGCTGCCCCCGGAAGGGGCCTGCGGCAACGGGAGTTCGCAGACCACGACACAGATGACGAGGGCACCGGCACCCGTGGGAGAATGGCACCATGGCTGACAATATCCCGGGCACAGACACGCCCGCTGCGACCGTTTCCGTTCCTGACAAACCCGCCCTGGAAGGGCTGGAAGAGACCCTTAGCCGCCGCTGGCGCGAAGAGGGCACGTACGCCTTTGATCCCGACACGGTCCGGGATGAGGTCTACTCGATTGACACTCCCCCGCCGACTGCTTCAGGTTCCCTGCACGTAGGACACATGTTCTCCTACACGCAGACTGATGTCCTGGCCCGCTACCAGCGGATGAAGGGCAAGAACGTCTTCTACCCGATGGGCTGGGACGACAACGGCCTTCCCACCGAACGCCGGGTGCAGAACTACTACGGCGTACGCTGCGATCCGACCAGGCCGTACGATCCCGATTACCGTCCGCCGGCAACGGCCCCAAAGAACCAGCGCGACTTCGACGTCATCTCCCGCCGCAACTTCATCGAACTCTGCGAAGAGCTGGCTGTGGAGGACGAAAAGGTCTTCGAGAACCTCTTCAGCACCCTTGGCCTGTCCGTCGACTGGACCCGAACTTACCGGACCATTGACGACCACTCCCGCGCCGTCAGCCAGCGAGCCTTCCTGGAGAACCTGAAGGCCGGCGACGCCTACATGGCCGAAGCCCCCACCCTCTGGGATGTCACCTTCCGCACCGCTGTAGCCCAGGCCGAGCTTGAGGACCGCGAGCAGCCCGGCGCGTACCACCGGGTCAGCTTCCACGCCCCGGACGGCGAAAAGATCTACATCGAGACCACCCGCCCGGAACTGCTCCCCGCCTGCGTGGCGCTGGTGGCACACCCCGACGACGAGCGCTACCAGCGTCTGTTCGGCACCACGGTGAAGTCCCCGCTTTTCGACGTTGAGGTTGAAGTCAAGGCGCACCCGCTGGCCAAGCCGGACAAGGGCTCGGGCATTGCGATGATCTGTACCTTCGGCGACCTCACTGACGTCACCTGGTGGCGTGAACTGAACCTGCCCACCCGCGCCGTGATCGGCCGCGACGGCCGCATCCTTGCGGACACCCCGGAATGGATTCAGACTGACGCGGCCCGGGAAAACTACGCCGCCGTTGCCGGCAAGACAGTCTTCAGCGCCAAGGAAGCCGTCGTGGAGATGCTCCGCGAAAGCGGCGACCTGGACGGCGAACCGAAGAAGATCACCCACCCGGTGAACTTCTTCGAAAAGGGTGACAAGCCCCTTGAGGTTGTCACCAGCCGCCAGTGGTACATCCGCAACGGCGGACGCGACGCGGACCGCCGCGAGGCCCTGATCGCCCGCGGCAAGGAAATCGACTTCCACCCGGCGTTCATGCGCTCCCGCTACGAGAACTGGATCGAAGGCCTGAACGGTGACTGGCTGGTGTCCCGCCAGCGCTTCTTCGGTGTGCCGGTTCCGGTCTGGTACCCGCTGGATAACTCCGGCAACCCGGACTACGACAACCCGATCCTGCCTGCCTTCGAGGCACTCCCGGCTGATCCGGCTGCCGACCCGGCGCCGGGCTACGAGGAGTCGCAGCGCAACGAGCCCGGCGGCTTCATCGGCGACGCCGATGTGCTGGACACGTGGGCAACCTCGTCGCTCACCCCGCAGATCGTGGGCGGCTGGGGCGTGGACGAGGACCTGTTCTCCAAGGTCTTCCCGTTCGACCTGCGCCCGCAGGGCCACGACATCATCCGTACCTGGCTGTTCTCCTCCGTGGTCCGCGCCGACGCGCTGCAGCACGCTGCCCCGTGGAAGCACGCCGCCATCTCCGGCTGGATCCTGGACCCGGACCGCAAGAAGATGTCCAAGTCCAAGGGCAACGTGGTGGTCCCCACCGATGTGCTCAATGAATACGGGTCCGACGCCGTCCGCTACTGGGCTGCCTCGGCCCGCCTTGGCGCGGATACCGCTTACGAGATCGCACAGATGAAGATCGGCCGCCGGCTGGCCATCAAGCTTCTGAACGCCTCAAAGTTCGTGCTGAACCTCGGAGCCACAGAGGCGAATGTGGTCAAGAATGATGCCTCGGCTATCACCAACCCGCTGGACCAGTCCCTGCTGGTGCAGCTGGTGGACGTGGTGAACAACGCGACCAAGGCGTTCGACAGCTACGACTACGCCCGGGCGCTGCAGATCACCGAGTCCTTCTTCTGGTCCTTCACGGACGATTACGTGGAACTGATCAAGGATCGCGCCTACGGTGCCGCAGGCGACGCGGAGCAGGCTTCCGTGCTGGCCACCCTGGCGACCACGCTGGACTCGCTCCTGCGTCTGTTCGCCCCGTTCCTGCCCTTCGCCACCGAAGAGGTCTGGAGCTGGTGGCGCGCCGGATCCGTCCACCGCGCGTCCTGGCCCACCGTCGATGGCTTGGCCGCAGGCGTCTCGGGTGCCGATGCGGCGATCCTGGGAACCGTTGCCCAGGCACTGGGCGGCATCCGCAAGGCCAAGTCCGAAGCCAAGGTCAAGCAGCGCACCGAGGTCCTCAACGCCACGGTAACCGCCCCGGCTGCATTGGTTGAGCGGCTGCGTGCCGGCCTGCCCGATCTGCTGGCAGCGGGCAACGTCCGGAACCTTGAGCTGAAAGCCGCCGACGGCGAGCTGACGGTAAGCGACGTCGAACTGGCGCCCGCAGAGTAGGCAGCAAAAACACAAAGTGCCCGGCCGGATCATTCCGGCCGGGCACTTTATGTTTAGCGGCTCTTAGTCGAACTGCGGGTTCTCGGTGCGGCTGCGCTTGATTTCGAAGAAGTGCGGGTTCGAGGCCAGCGCGAGTGCGCCGTCGAACATCTTTCCTGCCTCTTCCCCGCGCGGGATGCGGGTCAGGACGGGACCGAAGAAGGCGGTGCCGTTGAAAGCGACCACGGGCGTGCCGACGTCGTCGCCCACCTTGTCGATGGCTTCCTGGTGCGAGGCACGCAGCTGGGTGTCGAACTTGTCGGTAGCGGCAACGTCGGCCAGTTCAGCCGGCAGTCCAACTTCGGCCAGAGCCTCTGCGATTACTGCGTCGTAATCCTTCATGCCCTGCACGTGGATGCGGGTGCCCATGGCGTCGTAGAGCTTCTTGATGTTCTCCTGGCCGTGCAGTTCTGCTGCGGCGATGATGACGCGGACCGGACCCCAGGCCTTGTCGATGCGGGCGCGGTAGTCCTCGGGAAGGTCCCGTCCTTCATTGAGGACTGCCAGGGACATCACATGCCACTGGGTCCGGACGTTGCGTACCTGCTCGACTTCGCCCATCCAGCGCGAGGTCACCCACGCGAAAGGGCAGGTGGGATCGAACCAGAAATCGGCAGTTGCGGGGTTCTCGGGCACAGAATACTCCTCGTTCAAAAGACAGGCGCGGACGGAATTCCCGTCCCGCCTCGGGCAGCGCGGAATCAGGCGGACTTATTCCGCCGCTTCGCGATGACGTCGTGGGAAATGAGCGTCGGTTCGGCCTTCTCCGTCACGGCTTCCCGGGTGATTACCACGCGGGCGATGTCCTCGCGGCTGGGAAGATCGAACATGACCGGCAGCAGCACTTCCTCCAGGATGGCACGCAGTCCGCGTGCGCCTGTGCCCCGGCCCAGAGCCTGATCCGCGATCGCGTCCAGCGCCTCGGGTTCAAAGACCAGTTCGACGCCGTCAAGCTGGAACATCTTCTGGAACTGCTTGACCAGCGCGTTCTTCGGCTCCGTGAGGATCTGGATCAGCGCTGAGCGGTCAAGGTTGGAAACCGTGGTGATGACCGGCAGACGGCCGATGAATTCAGGGATCAGACCGAACTTCAGCAGGTCCTCGGGCATAACGTCCGCGTAGGAATCCGTGTCCTTGTTCGTTTCGTTCAGCGGCGCACCGAAACCTATGCCCTTGCGCCCCGAGCGGGAACCGATGATCTCTTCCAGGCCGGCGAACGCACCGGCAACGATGAACAGCACGTTCGTGGTGTCGATCTGGATGAATTCCTGGTGCGGGTGCTTGCGGCCGCCCTGCGGCGGAACGGAAGCTACCGTTCCTTCCAGGATCTTCAGCAGCGCCTGCTGTACACCCTCGCCCGAAACGTCGCGGGTGATGGAGGGGTTCTCGCTCTTGCGGGAGATCTTGTCGATCTCGTCGATGTAGATGATGCCCTGCTCGGCCTTCTTGACGTCATAGTCAGCAGCCTGGATGAGCTTGAGGAGGATGTTCTCAACGTCCTCGCCCACGTAGCCGGCCTCGGTCAGCGCGGTGGCATCGGCGACGGCGAAGGGCACGTTGAGCCGGCGGGCAAGGGTCTGCGCCAGGTAGGTCTTGCCGCAGCCGGTGGGGCCGATCAGCAGGATGTTGGACTTGCCAATCTCGACGTCCTCGGTGCCTACAGCGTCCGTCAGGTTCCCGGTGCCGCGGGAGGCATGGCCGGCCTGGATGCGCTTGTAGTGGTTGTAGACGGCCACTGCGAGGGAACGCTTGGCCGGTTCCTGGCCAATAACGTATTCCTGCAGGGAGTCGAAGATCTCGCGGGGCTTGGGGAGGACGAAGGAATCGCCTTCGCTGGTCTCCGAAAGTTCCTCTTCGATGATCTCGTTGCAGAGTTCGATGCACTCGTCGCAGATGTAGACGCCGGGGCCGGCGATAAGCTTGCGCACCTGCTTCTGGCTCTTTCCACAGAAAGAGCACTTAAGCAGATCTGTGCTCTCACCAATGCGAGCCATAATTCAGTCCCCTTTAGATGGTCCCCGGCGGCGGTAGCCGTGCCGAGGAAAAAACGTGCCGGAAGGAAAACCATGCCAGTCAACCATGTTCCACTCTAGGACACTTGGTTGGGGTAATCAGCAATTCCGAAGCCGTGGTGCGCCCTTTTTACGAGCCTCAGGCCATCCGGCGCGTTTGGTGAAACAGCAGCCGTCCCTGCCCGAGGACGGGCAGGGACGGCGCAGTGGTGGTTCTAGCTCTTGTTGATGGCCGGGGTCTTGATCTTGCGGGAATCAAGAACCTGGTCGATCAGGCCGTATTCGAGTGCGCCGGCGGCGGTCAGGATCTTGTCCCGCTCGATGTCCCGGTTGACTTCCTCGGACGTCTTGTTCGAGTGCAGGGCCAGGGTGTCCTCCAGCCAGGTACGCATCCGCATGACCTCAGCTGCCTGAATTTCCAGGTCAGAGGCCTGTCCGCGCTCTCCGCCGCCAAGCGCAGGCTGGTGGATCAGCACGCGGGCGTTCGGCAGGGCCAGCCTCTTGCCGGGGGTACCGGCAGCCAGCAGCACGGCCGCAGCACTGGCTGCCTGGCCGAGGCAGACGGTCTGGATCTCGGGGCGGATGTACTGCATGGTGTCGTAAATGGCCGTCATAGCCGTGAACGAGCCGCCGGGAGAGTTGATGTACAGCGTGATGTCACGGTCCGGGTCAGTGGACTCAAGGACCAGCAGCTGGGCCATGACGTCATCTGCCGAAGCATCGTCCACCTGCACGCCGAGGAAGATGATGCGGTCCTCGAAGAGCTTGGTGTACGGGTCCTGGCGCTTGAAGCCGTAAGGCGTGCGCTCTTCGAACTGCGGCAGTACGTAACGGCTGGTCGGCATCTGCGGTGCCGCGCTGCCCGGTGTTCCAAAATTGTGGTTCATTGCTTTTACTCCTGAAGTCTGTGGTGCGCTGGCCGGTTGGCGGCTTGGTTAGCCCTGCTCGCCGTCCTGGTCCTGGTTGGTTCCGCCGCCGCCGGTGACGCCGCCGGCGTGGGCAGAGATCTTGTCGAAGAACCCGTAGGCCAGGCCTTCTTCTGCGGTGAACCACTTGTCGCGGTCGTTGTCCTTCAGGATCTGCTCAACAGTCTGCCCGGTCTGCTCAGCGGTGAGCTCGGCCATGACCTGCTTCATGTGCAGGATCAGTTCGGCCTGGATCCGGATGTCCGAAGCCGTGCCGCCGATGCCGCCGGAAGGCTGGTGCATCAGGATACGTGCGTGCGGGGTGGCGTAGCGCTTGCCTTTTGTTCCCGAGGACAGCAGGAACTGCCCCATGGAAGCCGCGAGGCCGGTAGCAACGGTGACGACGTCGTTCGGGATGAACTGCATGGTGTCGTAGATCGCCATGCCGGCCGTTACGGAACCGCCGGGAGAGTTGATGTAAAGGAAGATGTCCTTTTCCGGATCCTCAGCCGAGAGGAGCAGGAGCTGGGAGCAGATCGCGTTGGCGTTGTCGTCCCGGACTTCCGAGCCGAGCCAGATGATCCGTTCCTTCAGCAGCCGGTTGTAGATGTAGTCATCCCGGCTGGCCGGGTCCACAGTAGCCATAGTGGGTGTGCTGGGTGCATTTGCCATACTGAGTGACCTCTCGCTCTGGCGGAAATTCCGGGCCGGGCACATTTTGATGCACCGTGTCTGGCTACCGCCGTTTATCTCTTCTTGGACACTAACCGTTCCCGCTGCCCTTTTGCTCCCGTTACGCGCGCTGTTCGCTGACGGCGCACGGTGGGAGACGGCAGGCCAGCACCTGCAACACCCCTTGTCTCGCCTGCGGCTTAAACGCAGGAAGCACCGCAGCATGGCGCTGCGGTGCTTCCTGCATACGGACCGGAGGTGACCGGTCCGGTAAGGACTAAGCCTTCTCTTCGCCTGCTTCTTCGGCAGCCTCGGTCTCAGCGGCTGCTTCTTCACCCTCGGGGCGGACAAAAGCGGTCAGGTCAACTTCGGCACCGGCAGTGTCGGTGACCTTGGCCAGTTCCAGGACCTTGGCAAGGGCCTTGCGGCGGCGGACTTCGCCAACCATCATCGGAACCTGGCCACCCTGGTCAATCAGCTGGGCGAACTGGTTCGGGTCCATGCCGTACTGGCCGGCCATGGAGACGATGTAGTCGATGAGTTCGTTCTGGTTGACACCGACTTCTTCCTTGTCCGCGACAGCGTCCAGGATGATTTCGTTCTTGAACGCCTGTGCGGTGTTCTCACGGATTTCTGCACGGTGCTCTTCGGTGTCGTGGTCTTCACCGGCGGCGTGCGCAGAGTCGGAGTTGAAGTGCTGGTCCAGCTGCTCTTCAATGACGGATTCCGGAACCGGAACCTCGATCATTTCGAGGAGCTTCTCGAGCACCTTGTCGCGGGCCTCGACACCCTGCTCCATGACCTTGGCTTCAGCGGCGCGCTTGGCCAGGTCTTCGCGCAGTTCAGCGATGGTGTCGAATTCGCTGGCCAGCTGGGCGAAGTCATCGTTGGCCTCGGGCAGCTCGCGCTCCTTGACGGCCTTCACGGTGACGGTCACCTCGGCGTCGGCACCTGCGTGCTCACCGCCGGCCAGCTTCGTGGTGAATGTGGCGGACTCGTCCACGGACAGACCGGTGACGGCCTCGTCCATGCCTTCGAGCATGGTGCCGGCGCCAACCTGGTAGGAAAGATCGGAAGCGGAGTCGACCTCTTCGCCGTCAACCTTGGCAACAAGGTCCATGGTCAGGAAGTCGTTTTCGGCGGCGGGGCGGTCAACGCTCTTCAGCGTGCCGAAGCGGCCGCGAAGCTCGTCCATTGCCTTCTCGACGTCGGCGTCGCCTGCTTCTGCGGGCTCAACGGTGACCTCGATGCCGGCGTAGTCCGGGAGTTCGATCTCGGGACGGATGTCCAGTTCGACGTTGAAGACCAGCTGGCCTTCGTCGGACGTGGGATCGGGAACTTCGCTGATCTCGACCTCGGGACGGCTCAGCGGACGGATGCCGGTTTCCTGCACTGCGGCCTGGTAGAAGCCGTTCAGGCCTTCGTTGATGGCGGTTTCCAGGACGTAGCCGCGGCCAACGCGCTGATCGATGAGCTTGTTGGGGACCTTGCCCTTGCGGAAGCCCGGGACCTGCACCTGGGTGGCGATGGTCTTGTAGGCCTCGTCGATGCTCGGCTTCAATTCCTCAAGCGGAACTTCTACGTTGAGCTTTACCCGCGTGGGTGTGAGGTTTTCTACAGCGCTCTTCACAGCGTTAGTTCTCCTGAGGGTTCTTGGGTTGGTCTGCACCGTCGTTTATACAGAGTCGGGGTGACAGGATTTGAACCTGCGACTTCCTGCTCCCAAAGCAGGCGCTCTTCCAAGCTGAGCTACACCCCGTCAGTGCACCTGACAGCCTACCGGCATTGACTGGCACATGCACAATTCCGGGACGCACCGACCCTGCCTGAGGACGGGAAGCCGCCGATTGTTCATCCGCCGAATTACCGTGCTAAGGTAAATCCTGCCTTACGGCGCCGGGGATGTAGCTCAATGGTAGAGCCTCAGTCTTCCAAACTGATTACGCGGGTTCGATTCCCGTCATCCCCTCGGACAAATAAACCCAAAAAGGCCCCTGGTTTCCAGGGGCCTTTTTGTTGTGCTCTGCAGTTTGCCTGCTACTCAGCCTGGCAGGAAGGACACCAGTAGAGTTTCCGGGCAGCAAGTTCCGTCAGAGCCACGGCGGTGCCGCAGATCCTGCAGGGCAGTCCCTGCCGCCGATAGACGTAATGCGCCTCGGATACGGGCACCGGAAGGCGGGGGTCTTCCCTGTGTTCCGGCCTGGTGGTGATTATCCGTCCCTCTGCGACGCCGTCCGTCATGACGGACACTACGTCCTCCCAGAGCGCCCGGGCCTGTTCCGGACGGATCTGTGTACCCGTATGCCAGGGTGAAATCCGCTGGCGGAAAAGCACTTCGGCACGGTAAACGTTCCCGACGCCCGCCAGCACCTCCTGGTTCATCAGCAGCGCAGCCACCGGTGACCGCCGGCGGAGCAGCCTGCTCTGAAATTCCAATGCACCGTCCTCCGCTGGATCCAGCGGGTCAGGCCCAAGCTTGGCCAGCACGGCACGGCGTTCGGGATCGGTAATGACGTCACAGGCAGTCGGGCCGCGCAGGTCTGCCCATCCGTGGTCCGAGACCAGCCGCACCCTGACCGCCCCCTTTGGCGGCGGCGGGCCCGCGTACGGGGAGGCATCGCCGTCGTCCGCCGTCTCCTGCTCCCCCACCCGGCGCGGCGCGCCGATACTGGAGGCGCCACGGAAGGTCTCGTCCCCGCCGAAATCGAAGGCACCGTAAAGGCCCAGGTGGATCCGCAGGAACAGGTCATTCCCGAACTCCAGGAAGAGTTGCTTCCCGTGCGCCTGGGCCCCGGTCAGGACCTGTCCGTCGAGCTTCGCAGCGCCGGCGGCAAACCTGCCCTGCGGGCTGGAGACCGCCAGTCGCCGGCCGGCAAACACGGAGCTGAACTGCCGGGCCAGCCGGTGGATTGAGTGGCCTTCGGGCATTAGCGGGCCGCGATGGCGCCGTTTGCCTCGTACTCGGCGATCTGTGCAATGCGGCGGACGTGGCGTTCCGCTCCACTGAAGGGTTCGGCGAGGAAGGCATCGATAATCTCGGTCGCCTCAGCCAGGGTGTGCTGGCGGCCGCCGACGGCGACGACGTTGGCGTCGTTGTGCTGGCGCGCCAGGCGGGCCGTGTCCAGGTTCCATGCCAGGGCAGCCCGGATTCCGCGGACCTTGTTCGCGGCGATCTGCTCTCCGTTCCCGGAACCGCCGAGGACTATGCCGAGCGCATCCAGGCCGGCTTCCTGGTCTGCTGCTACCGCCTTGGCTGCGTCAATGCAGAACCCGGGGTAGTCGTCTTCGGCGTCATATTCCTGCGGCCCGTGGTCCACCACTTCGTATCCTGAAGCCGTGAGGTGTTCCTGCAGGTGGGAGCTGAGTTCCAGCCCGGCATGGTCTGTTGCAATGTGGACGCGCATGATTTCCGTTCATTGATGATGGGTGGCGGAACTGCCAGACACCAGCTTAACTTTTGCGGGATTCGGTCCCAAATAGATAACACTGAGCTCATGTGTGCCGATAGCAGCACAGGCAAGTGGTTTCGCTGGGAACGGGTCTCGTCCGTCGGCAAGTCCGGCATTGGAGTGTTCCCGGCGGAACCACCTCCATGTGCCGCCGCAACGCTATGCAAGGATTCACCATTGAAAACCGGAAAACTCGCTCTTCTTGCAACCTTGACGGCGGCGCTTGCCTTCGGAGGCCTCCCGGCCGCAAACGCCGTGGCGACGGCGCCTGCGCCACCAACGGAAATTCAGGACCCCGCGGTTCCTTCGACAAGTGGTGAGGCAACCCCGGACGGGACGGCGTTGCCTACCCAGGACGCTACGGAGCCGGCCCTGCCTGAGGCCACTGATCCGGCACACGTACAGGCTCCCAGCGAAGTGGCTTCCCCCGCCCCGGAACCCGTCCCTGCAGCGGAAATGGCTGAACAGGCCGAGACCGCCGAGACAGAAGATGACGGCTATGTGTATGTTCCCGTGGGCGAAGGGCATGTTGTTCCGGGACCTGACACCCCGCTGGTCACGGAAAAAGACGGCAGCATCCGCTCGGCGGTCGAGTCCGAGCACGAACACGTCGAGCCCATGCTGGCACGTGGCGGTGCCGCAAGCATGCTCGCGGCACCGGCAAGGGCCGGGAACATCAAGGTGACGCTGGTGCGGGCGACTGTAAACGGCAACGGGAACTTGGTGAACCTGCCTGCGGCACGGAACTCCATTACCAGCGCCAACAACTACTGGCGCTCCATGTCCAACGGGCGCCTGTCCATGTCCATCGCTTCAGAGCGCGTCCACTACAGTTCCACCGCGAACGCCAGTGACGACTACGCGACGATGATGAACAAGATTGCCAAGGAACTGAAATGGGTCGACAAGCCCTACACCGCCCTCGTGGTCTTTGTGCCGACGGCAGACCTTCGGTCGGGCGGCTATGGCGGCATCCTGGGCGGTGGCTGGACCGTGGGCGGAACCGCCGGCCGTATCCTCATGCCTGCACCCTCATCATTCACCAACAACGTCGTCACCCACGAAGTCGGGCACGTCCTCGGGCTCCTGCACGCCAACAGCCTCCAATGCACAAACGGACGCCAGGACGTGGGAAGCGGAAACGGCGGCCGCTGGGCGGACGGCGCGTGCACCAGCCGCGAGTACGGGGACACAACGGATCTGATGGGATCCGCCCAGTACAACCAGCCGGTAATCAACTCCTATTTCTGGGACGCCGGCAACTTTGGCCGCGGAAATGAAATCACGGACGGCGGGCGGGCGGGAACCCCGCGGACTTATACCCTGCGCCCCTGGGGCGGCACTGCCGCGAACAGGGCCGTGAAGTTCACGGATCCGCGGTCCGGCGACACCTACTACATAGAACTGCGCCAGCCCGCAGGATACGACCAGTACCTCCAGTCGGGACCGTCAGGAAACCGCGGGGTGAAGATTGTCAGGGCGGACAAGGCCAACTCGTGGGCGGTGAACTCCCTCATCATTCCGCCCTCCACCCGGCCATTCGCCGGCTATTACAACGGCAGGCATGCCTGGCAGGCCGGCCAAACGTTCACTACCCATGCGGGCACTACGGTCAGGATTAATTCGGTTTCCGCAGCCTCCGCATCCGTGACCGTTACCGGTCCCGTTACGTACGACCACAGCCTCCGCACCGTTTCTCCCGGGGACTTCAACGGCGATGGATCAGCCGACCTGGTCAGTCGCCGGACCGACGGAACGCTCTGGCTCTCCCCTGGAAACGGCAAGGGTTCGTTCAGCTCTCCGCGGCGGATCGGCTCCGGCTGGGAGATCTTCAACCTGATCATCGGACCAGGGGATTACGACGGCGACGGGCGCAATGACCTGGTGGCCCGGCACGTCGACGGCAGCCTCTGGCTGTACTCCGGAACCGGTGTGGTGGGCGGCAGCAATGAGGGCTACCGGCCAGGACGGAAAATTGGTGCGTGGGGGTGGGATGACTTCCAGCGGATCATAGCCGTCTCCAATGTCAACGGCGGCGGGCCTGATCTTCTGGCGGTCCGGCCGAATGGGCAGGCTTTCCTCTACTCGGGCACCGGCCGGGGCGAACACGGACCGTCTTCGGCTGCGGGCACCGGCTGGAATCAGTACAACCTGCTGGTTGGCACAGGCGACTTCGACGGAGACGGACGCCCCGACGTTATCGGCCGCACTTCCGACGGGAGCATCGTCCTGCGGCCCGGCCGCGGGAACGGGAGTTTCGCGGCCGGTTCCGTCATCGGCACGGGCTGGAATGTCTACTCGGAAATCCTCAGCGGTTTCGATTTCGACCGAAACGGGCGTCCGGACCTGATTGGACGCTCCCCCAATACGTCCCTGGTCTTCTACTCCGGGACCCAAAAGATCACTCAGGGCTACGCTGCGGCCGTCAGCACCAGCACCCCCGGCCTGGGCCAGGCCGTGAAGACCCTTAGCGTTTCGGATTTCAACGGAGACCGCCGGCCCGACCTGCTCAGCATTCGGCGTGACGGCACCCTCTGGCTGCATCCGGGCCAGGGAAAGGGAGCCCACGGCTCGCCGCAGCGGATCGGCAGCGGCTGGAATATCTATCGTGAAGTAACGAGCCCCGGCGACTTTAACGGGGACGGACTCGCCGACCTGATCGCGGTCACACACGACGGCACGCTCTGGTTCTATGCGGGCACCGGCAAGGTCGACAGCAGGAACGAGGGGTACAAGCCTGCTTTCAGGATCGGGACAGGCTGGGGAATCTTCAATCAGGTGCTGGGCAGTCCGGACCTCAACGGTGACCGACGCCCTGACCTTCTCGCCCGCCACCGCGACGGTTCGCTCTGGCTGTACCGGGGCACCGGCCGGGTCGGCGGCGGGGCAGAAGGCTACTCACCGGGACTTCGGATAGGCAACTATGGCTGGGAGAACCTGGTTCTCACCGCGGCAGGAACCTACGACCAGGACGGCACCAACGACGTCCTGGCCCGCACGCCGGACGGTGCTCTGCTGCTTTACCGCGGACAGGGAAACGGTACTTTCCGCAGCGCCCAGAACGTGGGCACGGGCTGGAACATCTTTAGGGAACTGCTCGGAACGCCGGACACCACGGGTGACCGCATTCCGGACCTGCTAGGCATAACTCCGGCCGGAGCCACCAGGCACTACGCAGGGGACGGTATGCGAAACGAGGGATACCAGCAGGGCCGAAGCGCAGGCAAAACCGGCTAGACAAGCGGCACTTCCTTTTCCGTTCCCACTTGGCAGAACCGCCCTCAGTAAGAGATTGTTGCAATTGTTACTTTTGACGCCGGGGCTGACTCACTGACAGCCCCGGCGATATCTCTCCACTTCGAAAGGCTCTTCCTTGCCAGGTATGAATCTCACCCGTGCTGAAGCGCGTGAACGGGCGGAACTGATTAATGTCGAGTCCTACGACATCAATCTGGACCTGACCCGCGGCGACGAGGTCTTTGGCAGCACCACGGTGGTGCGCTTCGGCGCACAGTCCGGAGCCTCCACCTTTATCGATGCCGTAACTTCCAAGGTCCACCGAATCACGCTCAACGGCGTGGCCCTGGATCCGCAGGAAGTCTCCGACGGCGTGCGCATCCAGCTCCCCAACCTTGCCGCGAGCAACGAACTGGTGGTTGAAGCCGACGCCTTCTACATGAACACCGGCGAAGGCCTGCACCGTTTCGTGGACCCGGTGGACAACGAGGTCTACCTCTACTCACAGTTCGAGGTACCGGACTCCCGCCGCATGTTCGCTGTGTTTGAGCAGCCGGACCTCAAGGCAACCTTCCGGTTCACGGTGACAGCCCCGGAGCACTGGGACGTCATCTCCAACTCCCCCACCCCGGAACCGGTCCAGGCCAGTGCCGAGGACTCCGGCAGCCCCAGTGCCACCTGGTCCTTCGAGCCGACGCCGCGGATCTCGTCCTACATCACGGCCCTGGTCGCCGGCCCGTACCAGTCCGTCCGTTCCGAGCTGACCAGTTCCGACGGCCGCACCATTCCGCTGGCCGTCTTCGCCCGCAAGTCCCTGATGGAATACCTCGACGCCGAGAACATCTTCGAGCTCACCCGGCAGGGCTTCGAGTTCTACGAGTCCCAGTTCGGCACCCCGTACCCGTTCGAGAAGTACGACCAGCTCTTCGTCCCCGAGTTCAACGCCGGCGCCATGGAGAACGCCGGCGCCGTGACCTTCCTGGAAAGCTACGTCTTCCGCGGCCGGGTCCCCGACGCAACCGTCGAGCGGCGTGCCATCACCGTCCTGCACGAGCTGGCCCACATGTGGTTCGGCGACCTGGTCACCATGCGCTGGTGGAACGACCTGTGGCTGAACGAGTCCTTCGCGGAGTTCATGTCCGCCCTGGCCGCAGCAGAGGCCACCGAGTTCAAGCAGGCGTGGACAACCTTCGCTTCCATGGAAAAGGCCTGGGCCTACCGCCAGGACCAGCTTCCGACGACACACCCCATCGTCGCCGAGATCCGTGACCTCGAAGACGTACAGGTCAACTTCGACGGCATCACCTACGCCAAGGGCGCCTCCGTCCTCAAGCAGCTGGTGGCGTGGGTTGGCCAGGACAAGTTCATGCAGGGCGTCCGCGAGTACTTCGGCAAGCACTCCTGGGGCAACACTGAGCTCTCCGACCTGCTTTCGGAACTTGAAACCGCCAGCGGCCGGGACCTCAGCGACTGGTCCGCCAAGTGGCTTGAAACAGCAGGCGTCAACACCCTGCGGCCGGTCATTGAGACGGACGACGACGGCGTCATCACTTCCTTCGCTGTCGCGCAGTCTGCGATCTCTGAGTATCCGACGCTTCGTCCGCACCGGCTGGCCGTTGGTTTCTACAACACTGCCGAGGACGGCAAGCTGCGCCGCACCCACCGCGTTGAACTGGACGTCGACGGTGAACTCACCGAGGTTCCGGATCTGGCCGGCCTTCAGCGCCCGGACCTGATCCTGCTTAATGACGACGACCTTGCCTATGCCAAGATCCGCCTCGATGACGCTTCCTGGCGCCTCGCCACCCGGCGCCTGCGGGACATCGCCGAGTCGCTGCCGCGCACCCTCGTGTGGGCTTCGGCCTGGGACGCCACGCGCGACGGCGAGATCCCGGCACGGAACTACGTGGAACTGGTCCTGCAGAACATCGCCTCCGAATCGGACTCCTCAGTGGTTCAGGTCCTGCTGCGCCAGCTGGCAACGACGCTGACCTTCTACGTAGCACCGCAGGACCGTGAGCCCATGACCGCCGCTGCAGCCGACAGCCTCTGGGACCTGGCCCGCGGTGCAGCACCCGGCTCTGACTCGCAGCTGCAGTTCGTCAAGGCCTTCGCTTCCCATGCCCAGACCCCGGAGCAGCTGGACGAGGTAGCTGCCCTGCTCTCCGGCGACCTGGTCCTGGACGGCCTGGAGGTTGGCTCGGACCTGCGCTGGGAACTGCTCACCGCACTCGTTGCCGGGGGCCGGATGGGCGAGGCGGAAATCGCCGCCGAGCTGGAACGGGACGCTACGGCAACCGGCCAGCTGGCCGCAGCCGGTGCCCGTGCAGCCCTGCCCTCAGCAGAAGCCAAGGCCGCCGCCTGGGAAGCCATCGTGGTTCGCTCGGATCTGCCCAACGCCGCCCAGCGGGCAGCCATCGGCGGCTTCAGCCGGGTCCACGACACCGGTCTCCTGGAACCGTACGCCGAACGCTACTTCGACTCGCTGCGCGACGTGTGGGCCACCCGCACCCACGAAATCGCACAGCAGATCGTCGTCGGCCTCTACCCGGCACGACTGACGACCCAGGAGACCGTCGACCGGACAGACGCCTTCCTGGACTCGCTCGGGGATGAAGCACCGGCCCTGCGCCGCCTGCTGCTCGAAAACCGCGACGGCGTGGTCCGTGCCCTCAAGGCACAGGCCGCCGACCACTAGCGCAGCCAGCCGCCGTCGTGCGGGATCCCGTCCGATCCGCCGGACCGGGGTCCCGCACGGTAGCTTAAAGCTGTGAACCTCTCAGAACACCGCTACGGCGTCAGCCTTGAATGGACCGGGAACCGAGGCACCGGGACGCAGACGTACCGCGGCTACGGCCGTGACCATGTGCTCCGCTCCCCCGGCCTGCCGGATCTGCCCGGCACGGCCGATCCCACGTTCCATGGCGACCGGGACCGCTGGAATCCGGAACAGCTCCTGCTCTCCGCCCTCACCCAATGCCATATGCTGTCCTACCTTCATGTGGCAGTGAAGAACGGCATCAGCGTCATCTCCTATGAAGACAACGCCGAGGGCACGCTGAGGCTCAACCGTGACGGCAGCGGCGAGTTCACCTCAGTCCTGCTCCGTCCCAGGGTCCGCATCGGCACCGGTGACCCCGCTCTGGCTTCCTCAATGCATGATGAAGCACACCGGCTATGCTTCATCGCCCGCAGCGTGAACTTCCCGGTGGAACACGCGGCCCTCACGCTGGTCTGAGGCCCCTTCCACAGATCCTGCGGAGGTTCCTCCCGCAGTACCCTTGGAGTATCCCTCCCCGATTTCGAAGGACGGCCAGCACCTGTGCAGCTTCCGGCAACAACTGACACTCCCCCCATTGAGATGAGCTTCGACTTCAGCGGACTTCTCGATGGTGGGATCATCATCCTGGCCGCCCTGATTGTCTGGCTCATCGCCCGCTTCCTGATTTCCAAGGTGGTGGCGCGCGCCCAGAAGGGCTCTGCGCTGCTGCGTACCCAGCGGCTCCGCTGGGCCCAGCCGGTAATGCGGAATCTGGACAACAAGCGCCGCGTCCAGCGGGCAGACACGATTGGTGCCCTGCTGCGCAGCTCCGTCACCGTCGCCATCTGGACGGTCGCGGTCATCATGGTCCTGGATGCTCTGGGCACCAACATTGCCCCGCTGTTGGCCAGCGTGGGCATTGTCGGCATTGCCCTTGGTTTCGGTGCCCGGGAAGTCATCCGGGATGCCCTTGCCGGATTGTTCATCACCATGGAAGACCAGTACGGCATCGGGGACGTAATCGAGGTCGGTGACACCACCGGGACGGTTCAGTCGGTGGGCATCCGCATCACCCGTCTGGTGGATGAGCGCGGTGTTATCTGGTACATCCGCAACGGAGAGTTCGCCAAAGTGGGCAACCGTTCCCAGGGGGAATTTGTCCCGCCCGCCAATGAACCCGGGGCCGCAGCCGGTTCCGCAGCATTACAGGAAGAAGAACGTAAATGACTGAACAGCCCCGTCCCGCTTCGCTGCCGCTGACGGCGTCGAATCCCGGTACCGGCTTCACCGCGCCCGCCTACAACTTCTATGAGGCAGTCGGCGGCCACGACGCCTTCGTGAAGCTCGTTGACGTCTTTTACGACGGCGTTGCCGAGGATCCGCTGATGCGGCCGATGTATCCCGAGGAGGACCTTGGGCCTGCGAAGGAACGGCTCCTGATGTTCCTCGAACAGTACTGGGGCGGGCCAAAGACCTATGGCGAGCTGAGCGGCCATCCCCGTCTGCGGATGCGCCACATGCCCTTCCAGGTTACCCCCGCAGCCCGCGACGCCTGGCTGCGCCACATGCGCACCGCCGTCGACTCCCTGGACCTGGCGCCCCTGCATGAAGCCACGCTCTGGGACTATCTGGAGCGCGCAGCCCATTCAATGGTCAACTCCGCCTAGAACAGGACGGAAGGCGGGCGCACCAGTACATGGCCCGTGCTGGTGCTAAGCCGCAGCCACCGTCCGTTACTGAACAGCGACGCCGTTCCGGACTTTGGCAGGAAACCCAGTGTGAGCGCCGCGAAGGCTGCCCCTGCCGGAAGCTCTGCTGCCAGTCCGGCGATCGGCTCGCTCCAGATCGGCACGCGCACATTGTTGACCATCGCCGCTCCCGGGTTTCCCGGGATCCGGGCAGCAACATCCTTGATGCCCCGATGGGCTGCCTGCTCCAGCAGGGAAACTTCCACCTCTGCTTCATGCTGCCACCCCGCACGCGGAGCAGCGATTCCAGCCCAGCTCTCCGAAACCGTCATGGGCGGAACTGGAAGCTCTGTGTCTCCGGAGTCCAGCCGCGCCAGCCGGTCGGCCACGGCCGAGAGCTGGACCGTGGTGTCGAGCTCAGCAGGAACCCCCAGCGGCATTGCACGCATCCCGATCACCGTGGGCATGGCCTCACCCAGAACCCTCGGCCTCAGTACACACACATAGGCCGCCAGCACTTCCCCGACCGCCTGCAGGCGCACCGCTCCGTCGTCGGCGCTGCGGGCCCGGGACACGAAGTTCCTGAGGTCGGCTGTGACCTGCGGGTCTGCCAGCCGAAGACTCTGCGCCTGCGTCACTTTGCTGCTCCGGCAGCTTCCCGGCGGAAGGGAACCCGTCCGCCTGCCCAGCTGCCGAGGATGGCGCGCTGCCGATCGGTCAGCTGCTCCGGACGGCCGGATTCACGCCCCACCATCACCATCGCAGCTTCTGCCACGGCGTATACCGTTCCCGCATCCTCGTCCATGATGCGGAAACCGTATGAGAAGCTCGACCCGCCGAGTGCACTTACCCAGATTTCAATCCAGACCGGGTCCTGGTGGTAGGTAAGCGGCGTCAGATACTCGATCTCCTGCCGGGCGACCACGGTGCTTCCCGCCTGCCTCGTCACCGAGCGGAACGTCTCTGCCTCAGCGGCGGGCTCCTGGCTGCCGGCCGGCTCCAGCGGCAGCAGTGAGAGCCTTACGCGGGCTTCCTCCAGGAACTGCACGTAGCGGACGTTGTTGACGTGGCCGTTTGAATCCTCGTCGCCGAAGCGCAGCTGGATGGGAAAGCGATGGATAGGCATGCTGTCCATCTTCTCAGGAGTCTGCCGCGGCGTCGAAAACGCGTCCGGCGGAGAACAGCCGGCGCAGCGGCCCCACTGCTTCCTGCCGGCGGCCGGTGGAGCCGGACGGTGTCCCGGCCAGCACAAATGTTGGGTGTTACCTGCGGATACGTCTAATCTCGAAACAGGCCCTCCGTGACGTATTCTGCGGCGGGCTTGATGAACACCGCCCGCTAGGAGACACACCCACATGGCACCAGCCGAAGACTTTGATCCGACCGCAGCACTGATCGACCTCCTGGATCTCAGCGATGCCGGCGGGGCGAAGACCGACGAGGATATTTTCGTCGGCGGGTCGCAGCACGAGCCGCGCAAGCGTGTCTTCGGCGGGCAGGTACTCGGCCAGTCGCTGGTGGCGGCGGCGCGCACAGTGCCCGGGGACCGGCATATGCACTCAATGCACGGGTACTTCCTGCGTCCCGGAGACACTGAAGTGCCGATTACTTTCGGCGTGGAGCGGCTGCGCGACGGCCGCTCGTTTTCCGCGCGCCGCACGCACGCCTATCAAAACGGTGTGCCGATCCTGTCCCTGATTGCGTCTTTCCAAATTCCCGATGAAGGTCTGGACCACCAGGAGCCAATGCCCGAAGGCATCCCGGATCCTGAGTCGCTTCCCACCACCGCCGATCTTTTGGCTCAGTTCAACCACCCCGTAGCCAAGGCCTGGTCTTATTACCGGCCCATGGATATCCGGCATGTGTCCCAGCCTGTTTACTTCGAAGCTGATCCGGAACGGACGGCACGCAATGCCGTTTGGATGAAGACATTCGGGCCCATGCCGGATGACCAGAACCTGCACCGGGCTGCTTTGGCCTATGCCACTGACTACACCATCCTGGAACCGGTGCTGCGGCGGCACGGCATCTCCTGGGCGTCCCGGGGAATGTCCGTGGCAAGCCTGGACCATGCCATGTGGTGGCACCGGCCGCTGCGCGTGGACGAATGGCTTCTCTACGTGCAGGAATCCCCGAGTGCCTCGGGAGCCCGGGGCCTCTCCACCGGACGGATCTTCAACCGCGATGGCCAGCTGGTGGCAACCATCGCGCAGGAAGGCATGCTGCGCCTGCCGGATTATCCTGCCTCGCAGTAGTTTCCCTGGCCGGACATACAAAAGCGCCCTGCCGGCTGGCAGGGCGCTTTTGTATTTGTTCGAATCGCGGTGACTAGTCGCGCGTCAGCCGGCGGTGCGTAACGCGGTGCGGCTTGGCAGCGTCCGGGCCGAGCCGTTCAATCTTGTTCTGCTCGTAGGACTCGAAGTTGCCCTCGAACCAGTACCAGTCAGCGGGGTTCTCGTCAGTGCCTTCCCACGCCAGGATGTGCGTGGCAACGCGGTCCAGGAACCAGCGGTCGTGGGAGACCACAACGGCACAGCCGGGGAACTCGAGCAGGGCGTTCTCCAGGCTGGAGAGCGTTTCGACGTCAAGGTCGTTAGTCGGCTCATCGAGCAGCAGCAGGTTTCCGCCCTGCTTAAGGGTCATCGCCAGGTTCAGCCGGTTGCGCTCACCGCCGGAAAGCACACCCGCCTTCTTCTGCTGGTCCGGTCCCTTGAATCCGAACGCGGACACGTAGGCGCGGGAAGGCATTTCAACCTGCCCCACCTGGATGAAGTCGTGTCCTTCGGATACGACCTCCCACAGCGTCTTGTTGGGATCGATGCCGCCACGGGACTGGTCAACGTAGGAGATCTTGACGGACTCGCCGATCTTCAGGTCGCCGCCGTCCAACGGTTCAAGTCCAACGATGGTCTTGAACAGTGTGGACTTGCCGACGCCGTTCGGCCCGATGACGCCGACGATGCCGTTGCGGGGCAGCGAGAAGGACAGCCCGTCGATCAGCTTGCGGTCACCGAAGCCCTTCTGCAGGTCCTTGGCTTCCAAAACCAGGGAACCAAGGCGCGGTCCCGGCGGAATCTGGATTTCTTCGAAGTCAAGCTTCCGTGTGCGCTCGGCTTCGGCTGCCATTTCCTCGTAGCGGGCCAGACGTGCCTTCGACTTGGTCTGGCGGCCCTTGGCGTTGGAACGGACCCAGTCCAGTTCGTCTGCCAGGCGCTTGGCCAGCTTCTGGTCCTTTTTGCCCTGGACTTCAAGGCGGGCACGCTTCTTCTCGAGGTAGGTCGAGTAGTTGCCTTCGTACGGGTAGAGGTGTCCGCGGTCGACCTCTGCGATCCACTCGGCAACGTGGTCGAGGAAGTAGCGGTCGTGGGTCACGGCCAGGACAGCGCCATGGTACGAGGAGAGGTGCTGTTCCAGCCACAGGACGCTCTCGGCGTCGAGGTGGTTAGTGGGCTCATCGAGCAGCAGGAGATCCGGCTTCTGCAGCAGGAGCTTGCAGAGCGCGACACGGCGCCGCTCACCACCGGAGAGTACGGTGACATCCGAGTCCGGCGGCGGGCACCGCAGTGCGTCCATCGCCTGTTCGAGCTGGGAATCAATGTCCCATGCATCAGCGGCGTCGATGGCTTCCTGCAGCTTGCCCATCTCTTCGAGCAGCGAGTCGAAGTCAGCGTCCGGCTGGGCCATCTCTTCGGAGATCTCGTTAAAGCGCTGGATCTTCGAGTAGATTTCCCCGACGCCTTCCTGGACGTTGCCCAGGACAGTCTTCTCTTCGTTCAGGGGCGGTTCCTGCAGGAGGATACCCACGGTGTAGCCGGGGCTGAGCCTGGCTTCGCCGTTGGACGGGGTGTCCAGGCCCGCCATGATCTTCAGGATGGTGGACTTACCCGCACCGTTCGGCCCAACCACGCCGATCTTGGCGCCGGGATAGAAGGACATACTTACGTCGTCGAGGATAACCTTGTCGCCAACGGCCTTTCGGGCCTTGGTCATTGTGTAGATAAATTCCGCCATGCTCTCAGGCTAGTGGGTTGAAGCCACTAAGTGCCATTTTGCGGCACTCGCGCCAGAGGCCATTCGCCCCGGGGAGGGAGCGTTCTAGCGGTCATCTCCCAGAAGGCAGTCACCGTTGGACAACACCGGAATGGTGGTGATGCTCAGGCTCCCGCCGCGGATCTCGCCGACGATGCAGTCGCTGCCTTCCGGCGCGGCAGAGACGATCGAGTCCACACCTAGGCCAGTCGGCGTGCCGTCCTGGGAAACCTCCACCGCATCCGGGCTGAAACCGGCACTGACATAGGCCTCCCGCACCGCTTCACGCGACGGGGAAGGACTGGCGGCCAGCAGCTCGGTCAGTGCGGCTTCAACCGCCTGGACTTGCGCCGACAGCTCAGGGGCGGCTTCGGCGGGAGCAGGACTGCCCTCCGTGGCTGCTGACGAGGATTCTGATGCGGACGGAACCGCCGGCTGCGGGGCAGGACTGCAGCCGGAGAGTGCCAGCGCCAGAACGGCCGGGACGGCAGCCGCGGCGCCAATCCGGAAACGGAACCTGTTGACCTGCTTGGCTGCCTTCACCCTGACATTCTGCCACGCAGCTGCCCAGTCAGTAGGCGGCGGGCTCGGGTTCGGCGTCGTGAGGCAGGCTCTGCGTCTCAAACCCCGCCAGGTTATCCAGGCCGCCCGTAGAGTCCGTTTCCCCGCCGGAGCCGAGCAGTTCCCCCGTTACCGGATCAACGTCCCCCTCAAATGCGTTGCCGCCCTGCGTCTCCCCGTCCTCCCCTGCAGCCGCAGTGCGCAGGGACGCCTTCTCGCCGATGTTCCGCCGGAAGTTGGCGGTGCCCCACATGAGGTCGTGCCCCACGGCGTCGGCATCGATATCCACCGAGGTCCCGCTGCGGCCGCCGTCGGTTGCCCACTGCCGCACGCGCAGCCTGCCGGTTACGATCACCCGGTCTCCCTTGTGGATGCTCACCCCGGCGTTTGTGGCGAGCTGGCGGAACATCGAGACCGAGTACCAGTTCGTATGGCCGTCCACCCACAACCCGGAATCACGGTCGAACCGCCGTTCGGTGGTGCACATCCTGAATCCGGCGATGGCCAGTCCGCTGTCCGCCGTTGTCGTCCGGACCTCCGTCGCAACGTAGCCCCGGAGGGTAATGGTGTCAGTCATCAATCTGCCCTTCTCCTGCGGTTCAGTGCCGGCGGTTGGCCGGTCCAGCCAGTCTGGCCGGTATCGCGTATGCGAAAACCGCGCCGGTCAGCCATGTGGATGATTCGAAGTCATCGGTTGGCATACGCGGGGGTGTGGAGGGGAAGTGCCTGCGGAAGGATCGGAAGCGGAAAAGGGTGAAACCTCCAGCGCACTGCAGGGCTCTGGAGGCTTCAGGGATGGTGCCCCCGGCGCGACTCGAACGCGCAACCTACGGATTAGAAGGCCGTTGCTCTATCCATTGAGCTACGGGGGCAGACCAAACGATGATACTACGCACCCGGACAGGTCCCCGGCAGCGAAACGGCTGGCAGCGTGCCAAACGGAGGCACGCGCGGGCGTGGAAAAGTTTTCGAAAAACTTTTCATACTTCTGCATCCAAACCCGCCGGCCCACCGGTAAAGGAGGTGTAGGCCACAAAGGAGCCGGGCAACACGGCCGGCAAAACACATTAGGAGAAGCCATGCGCAGGACCACCACAATTTTTGCAGCAGCCGGCCTGGCAGCCGCAGCAGGCCTGGCAGCCGCACCCGCAGCCTCGGCAGCAGATGAGGCCCAGCTCTCAGTTTTCCACGCCGTCCCGGACACCACCGTGGATGTCTACGTCAATGGTGAGCTGACCCTTGATGACTTCACGCCCGGCAGTATGGCCGGGCCGCTGTCCCTGCCCGCAGGCAGCTACGAACTCGCCATTACCGCTCCGGATGCAGCTGACGCTTCCGCTCCGATCATCGGTCCGGTAACCGCAGACCTCACCGCCGGCGGCAACTTCACGGCGGTGGCAAACCTTGCCGAGGACGGCACCCCGACCGCCAACCTCTACACCAATGACATGTCCACCATCGAGGCCGGGAAGGCACACCTCACGGTTCGCCACGTGGCCGCCGCTCCCGCTGTAGATGTGCTCGCCAACGGCACACCGGTGATCACGAACCTGGCGAATCCCGATGAGAAGACACTTCCCGTGGACGCCGGAACCATCTCGGCCTCCGTGGCGGCAGCAGGCACGACTGAGCCTGTCATTGGCCCGGCCGATCTGACCCTGCCTGAAGGTGTCCACACCATCGTCTACGCATGGGGCTCCCTGGAAGACGGCAACCTCGCCCTCGCAACCCAGACCGTCGAAGGCATGGAAAGCGCGCCCAACGCAGTGCCGGGTGCCCTGCCCGCAGCCCAGGACAACTCCGGCGTCATGCTTGCCGCCGCCGGTGGCCTGACGCTGATGGCACTGGCCGGCACCGCTGTGGTGGCCCGCCGCCGCAGCACCGTGGACGCAACCTCCGCGGAGTAGTCCGCGGGCGTGCAGCGCCCTCCAATCCGAAGGTGCAGTGCAGCCGGCGTGACGGCTGCACTGCACCTTCTCCCATATCACGAAGTTCCCCGATAACCACCCTGAAAGGCTCCTTACATGCACCACCCCGGAAGCTCCCGCCGATACCTCGCTGCAGCCTGGCTGACCGCCGGAGCTCTGGCGCTGGGAGCGTGCGCCGGCGGGCCTGCAGCACAGGAACCGGCAGCCAGCTCCGCTTCGCCGCAGACTCAGCAGTCCGCGCCATCATCCCCCACTGCGTCATCTCCCGCAGCAGGCATTCCAATCCGGCAGGCTTCCCCCGAAGCGGAGGAAGCCATCCCCGCCCCGGTCCGGGTCCAGGTGGAAGGTACGGGTATTGACCTGGAGGTAGTGCCGGTCGGAGTGGAGGACAACGGCGCAATGACCATTCCCGACAACCACGTCCAGGCCGGGTGGTACCGCTACGGACCGGCACCAGGTGCCGACGCCGGGTCTTCGGTCCTGGCCGCACATGTGGACTCACAAACGGAGGTGCTGCCCATCGCCGGCCTGAAGGACGTGGCACCAGGAACCAAAGTCACTGTGACCAGGGAAGACGGCTCCACCGTCGTGTACCGGACACAGCAGGTAGAGAACATCGCCAAGCGATCCCTTGACGGACACCGCCTCTTCGACCGGACGGGGGATCATCTGCTGAAGCTGGTCACCTGCGGCGGCCAGTGGCTCGACACGGAGAACGACTATGAAGATAACGTTGTGCTCACGGCAACACCGGTATCATAGGGAAAATCCGCACGCGGGCTACCCCCCCCGCGCCGCACGTCAGCAGGCCAACGGCAGGAGTACTCCCCCGATGTCATCCGGTGCCCCCGAGCGGGACGACGGCCTCGACCAGGCTTTCGCCGCAGGTGAGGAGGCAGCCCTTGCCGAGGCATACCGCCGCTTCGCTCCGCTGGTCCGGACGATGTCGCTGCGGCGCCTCATAGATCCCGGGGCTGCAGACGACGCCGTGCAGGAAGTTTTTATCCGTGCCTGGCGGTACCGCGAGACCTATTCGCCGGAGCGTTCAACCCTCGCTGCATGGCTGGTGGGCATCGCTCGGAACGTTGCTTCAACAATGACCTCGTCCCGGATCCGTGAGGAAGACGTCCTCGAAGGCGCCGCCGCACGAAGCGAGCGGGACGAAACACGGGGACCTGACCAGGAAGGCGTGGCAGACAAAGTGGTTCTGGATGCGGAGCTCACCCGCCTGGGCGAACCTCAGCATTCGATTCTCCGCCTGGCCTTCCATGAGGACATGACCCACCAGCAGATATCGGAACAGCTGAGCCTGCCGCTGGGAACGGTCAAGAGCCACATCCGCCGGGGACTTATTCAACTGAGGCAAAGATTGGAGGTAAGCGATGCAGCACCTGCACGATGATGCATTGGCTCTCCTGGCCCTCGGTGAGGAACCTGCCGCCGAAGAATCGGCGCACCTTGAGTCATGTGAACAGTGCCGCAGTGAAATCAGTGCCTATGGCCGGGTTGTACGGGCCGGCCGCAGCAGCGCTCCGGAGGGGTCAGTTCCTCCCCCCGCGGTCTGGGCCGGGATCCATCAAGCACTCAACCTTGACCCTGCGCTGCGCCGCGATCCGCTGGAAAACGAACGGGGACAGGAACCGGCTGCGGGCGCGGGTCCGAGGGCCTCTTCCACTGATACGTCGCAGCCCGTTTCCCTCGCAGATGAACGGCGCCGCCGCCGCAGCGGAGCAAAATGGCTCGCCGCGGCAGCCGCAGCAGCCGTTGTCGCGGGAGCAGCGACCTGGGGTGTTGTGCGCAATTTGGAGCCCGCACCGGAGGTCATTGCTTCGGTTCCGCTGGCTCCCCTGCCCTCCTACAGCGACGAGGGTACCGCCACCGTGGACCTCCTGCCCGACGGCGAACGCGAACTCGTCATCACCTCCAGCAGTGCCGATGCAGAGGGCTACCGGGAAGTCTGGCTGATCTCACCGGATATCACGTCCATGGTGAGCCTCGGCGAGATGGACGGCACCGAGGCGCGCCTGAGAATCCCGGACGGGTTAGACCTCAGCGCTTACCCAATCGTGGATATTTCCGACGAACCACACGACGGCAACCCCGAGCACTCAGGAAATTCGATCCTGAGGGGTCAGCTGGACCTTTGACCTGGGCTGTCAGCTTCTGGGACAGGATCACGTCCGGATTCAGCCGCACCGGTGGCCTGGATGCAGACCCCTGGCTGCTGGTGGCTGTTACGGCTGCCGCGGTGCTGCTGGCGGTGCCCCGGCAAACATGGCGGTGGTTTGGACTTTTCGTCAC
Source organism: Arthrobacter sp. BL-252-APC-1A (assembly GCF_009696625.1). Classification (NCBI taxonomy): domain Bacteria; kingdom Bacillati; phylum Actinomycetota; class Actinomycetes; order Micrococcales; family Micrococcaceae; genus Arthrobacter; species Arthrobacter sp. BL-252-APC-1A. Next base: position 155,929 of record NZ_VULS01000008.1, read on the forward strand.
GTTTGTCCACGAACTCGGACATGCCTTCGCCGCACTGCTGGTCGGCCATCGAATTTCAGGCATTGAACTGCGGTTCGACCACTCGGGGCAGATGAAAAGCCTCGGGCGTGGCGGGTTCGGCGCCCTCTGGGCCGGGTTCTGGGGCTATCCCGTTCCGGCCCTGACTGGCTTGGTGCTTATTTGGGCAGCCCAGACCGGCTGGGCGTCTGCCGCCCTCTCAGGGGGTGTACTTGTCCTGGCGGCAGCGCTGGTGTTCATCCGGAATCTACAGGGGGCGGCGATAGCAGGCGGCTGCGCAGTAACAGCGGTGCTGCTGCTCTGGTTTGTTCCGGCCACCTTTGCGGCCTCCGTCGTTGCTTCCCTTGGAATCGCCCTGCTGGTCGGTGCTGTCCGGGACTGGCTCAACGTGGTCACCGTCCACACCCGGCGCCGCAGATCGCTGCAGTCTTCGGATGCCTGGATCCTGGCCCAGCGCTCGGGCGTGCCGTCTGTCGTGTGGCTCGGGCTGTTCGCCGGGGTGATAGGTGCATGCACTGCCACTGCGTTCCGGCTGCTCGCTCCGGCATTTTCCCTGCCGGGCTGGCTGGCAGGCTAGCGGGAGCCGGCTTCCTGTCCGCCGACAGGCTGCTCCGTCCCGGAACCATCCTGTTCCGCCGTATTCTGTGGGAAGGACACCCGCAGCTCAACGCGGTGCTGCCCGTCTTCGGTCTGGGAGAAGATCGCCGCGCCGGAGATTCCCGTGAGTCCTCCGGTTCCCGAGCCCGGAATGATGTGGCCGGACGATGCCGTAGCCTCCCCTTCCGCGAGGCCCCAGTGCTGTATCACCATGGTCCCCTCACGTCCTTCAACGCTGCCTGCGAAGACCTCGCTGCCGACGTAGCCGGCCCCTGTTGCGTTGCCGGCCAGGAGGAGGTCGGAAATGCTCGTGCCCGTGACGGGACCTTCGAAGACCTTGACCGCACGAACGGTGGAGAGCTCGCTGTTGGTCCCCTCCACTACATAAGGGGTCGGCTCCCAGGAGGAAACTTCAAAATCGGCAGTGATCGAGTGCTCTGTTCCGTCGGCCATGCCACCAGTATTCCGTGTTCGGCCTCCGATTGCATGCCGGAGTTGCGCCACAGGTACCCTTATCGCTGGGGTGCGGCGGCCTGCGCATCCAGAATCCGCTGTTAAGGAGTACCACCTCGCATGTCGTCCTCACCGGTTGCTGCCGAGCCCCGCTACATGCAAACAAAGGCTCTGTGGCTGGCCTTCGCCGGCGTTCACCTGCTTTTTTTCGGACTCCTCTCACCCCTGATTTTCACCGGCGAGGTTCTCAGCGATATCCAGTTCTACCGTCAGTGGGCCTTCGAAGGAATCCGGGACGGAGCGTGGCAGGGCATCAGCAGTGACTGGGTCTACCCGATCGGCGCGCTGGTGCCCATGCTGCTGGCATCCGCATTCGGCTACGGCGCCTACCAGTTCGCCTGGTTCCTGATCTTCACGGCTTTGAATGCTGCAGGCTTTGCCGTCCTGACGGCCCCGCGAACCCGCCAGCGCTGCGTCGCCGCCTACTGGTGGCTCGGCATCACCGCCCTGCTCGGGCCGGTCGCCGTCGGCCGCATTGACGGACTCACCGTCCCGCTGGTGATCATGGGTCTGCTCCTGCTTGCATCCCGCCCGGTGGTTGCTTCCCTGCTGCTCTCCGCTGCCACGTGGATGAAGGTTTGGCCGGCAGCAGTAATCCTTGCGGTCCTCGCAGTTTCAAAGCGCCGCCTGACCATGCTCATCACCGGTGCGGCACTTTCCGCAGTTATTGCCGCAGTCGTGACCGCCGCCGGAGGCCTTCGGCACCTGCTGAGCTTCGTCGGAGCGCAGGGAGACCGAGGCATGCAGCTGGAAGCCCCGTTCACCACTCCCGGCCTGTGGCAGGCAATCCTGGGACGTTCAGATGCGCACATCTTTGAAGACACCGTGATTAATACGCGCGAGGTCCGCGGTGCCCTGGGCGAGCCGGTGGCGGCCCTCATGACGCCGCTCCTTGCACTGGCCGCCGTCGCCGTCGTGGCCCTGCTGATTTGGGCCTTGCGCCGGGGCGCGGACACCGGTGCCCTGCTGGCCACCGGCTCCCTGGCCCTCGTTGCAGCCTTCATCGTGTTCAACAAGGTCGGCTCGCCGCAGTTTATGCTCTGGCTTGGCGCTGTGGTTGCCGTTGGCATTGCCTGGGAAGGGCGCGCCTGGCGGCTGCCCGCGGCCATGATGATAGCCGTGGCGGCCCTCACGACCCTGGTCTACCCAATGTTCTACGAGGCCCTTTATGACGACCTGAACATCGGGGTCGCACTGCTGCTGACCGTGCGCAACCTGCTGCTCATGGCCCTCTTCGTCTGGGCCGTCGGCAAGATCGTGGGTCTGGCCCGGGCAGGTGCCCTCAGCGAATCCGCAGTTCGCCCGGGACAGGTTCCGTAAGCTTCTTGCGGAAGAGCACCTTGGTCTTGGGGTCAAGGAAAATCAGGTAGAGGGCGAACGCGACGGCGGTAACCGCGGCAATCTGCCGCGCTGCACTGAGGCTGAACTCGAAGTACGGCCAGATGTCCAGCTGGTCGCTGATCGCGTAAACCATAAAGAAGGACACGAACAGGTACAGCGTCTTGACCTGCCAGTCGTTGCGGATGCCGGTGACTGCGAAGAGCGGGATCAGCCACACCACGTACCAGGACTGGATCATGGGCGCCAGCATGACGATCGCGGCGAAGGCCAGTGCCAGCCGGCGAACCAGCCGGGAGTAGTCCCCCACGAACATCAGCCAGGCAACGACTGCGAGGGACGCCAGCCGCCCAATAGTGTGCACGAAGTCCGCGAAGGACCAGCCGGGCAACCCCAGCGAATTTCCCAGGGTCGCCACGATAAGTCCAAGGAAGCCAACCGGGGCGTACCAGATCCACACGCTTCCCGGAGTGCTCAGAGCGCCGACCCAGCCAAATCCGAGTCCGTTGACGACGCCAAGAATGGCGAGGAACCCGAGGGATATCCCTGCCGTGAGGAACCAGAACAGGAACTTGCGCGGCCAGGAAGCACCCTTGCCTGCCCACATAAGACCGATGAACGGCAGGAAGATCAGCGTGATGGGCTTGATGCCCACGGACAGCGTGACCAGCAGGATTCCCAGTACACCGCGCTTGGTTGCAGCATAGTAGAGTCCCGCGAGGGCCAGCCCGATCATCAGCGCGTCGTTGTGGATGCTGGCAATGAAGTTGGTCAGGAAGAGCGGGTTGGCTGCAGTGAGCCAGAGCGCCCGGTTGGGATTGATCCCGTGAAGTTCGGCCAGCTTGGGCACGTAGTAAACGCACATTGCCACGCCGATCAGCGCGATCAGCCGGAACAGCAGGATTGAAAACTCGGTCTGGCCGCCCGTAATCCGAACCACGATCTCTTCGAGCCAGAGGAAGATCGGGCCGTAGGGCGTGGGGCTTTGTGCCCAAAGATCATCAGCACCCAGCTGCAGGTAGTTTGAAATCTGGGAATAGCCGTCCTTGTACGGGTTCAGCCCGCTCACCATGACCAGGCCCTGCGCAATGTAAGCGAAGACATCTCGGCTGAAGAGCGGAAGGGTCAGGCACATAGGTCCGCCCCAGGCCAGGATCGCCTTGAGCACATACGGCCTGGAATGCGGCCCCCAGTCCCCGATCCGCTGACCGAAGCGCAGCCAGGAGCGCACAAGGAGCATCCCGCCCAGGGCGAGCAGCAGAACTGAAATGACCGCACCCGCGGGTTCAAAACGCAGCCACATGATGAATTCGACACGGCGGAGTTCGAAAGAGGAAAGAGAGAGCCATCCCACGCCGAGCGAACCGGCCAGCATCATCACCGAACCGATGAAACCCTGGATGATCGCGACGTTCGGATGGTCGGTTTTCGTGCTCTCCGATTCGGGAGACGAAGGCTCGGTCGCAGGGACCTGGGCGGTCATCGTGGGTCGTTCCAATCTTTGGTTCGTGCGGCGGTCCCAACGAACCGGCGCCGGGCACATAGGCATGCGCCCGGATGAGCGCGCGCAATGCCTGCACCCGCAATCGAAATCCGCGCGCAGCTCTCCGGCGGCGGATCCACAACGGCGGCTTCGTCAGTAGGCCAAATATTAGCATCGAGACATGGACACGCTCCGGGACGCCGCGGCGTGCTGCACCGGCACTGCGTTGCGGCTCACATAGACTGGTCCGGTTGGGTCGGACAAGGCAAGGCGGTATGGGCTGTGGGGCGCCACCGGGCAGAACCAGAAGTCAGGCGGCGCGAAGAACGCGCCGCGAAGCAGGCAGGACGTGCGCAGCGCAATCCGGAGCTGCTGGGCTGGGGTGTTTTCCTGACCGGCATCACCGCGCTTTGCCTCCTCTGGGCCGGGATACCCGTTTCATTTACAGCCGGTACCTCCGGACTCCTCCTGACGGCCTTTGTCAGCGCCTGGTATGCCTCCCGCAGTGCAGCGCCGGAAGCAGCGGCCGCCTCCCCGGCTCCGTCCTCGGAGCCCGCGGCAGAAGCGGGCGGCACACACCGCCTCCTTCCGGATCCTCAGCCGGACGCGAAACAACATGCCGAAGTCCCGCCCATTCCGCTGGCACCAGACGCCGCACAGGAATTCCTTACCGGACGCCGGACTGAGTCCGCTGTCCCCGCAAGCCGCTGGACCCGCACTTTTGGCCCGCCTGAAACCGGTTCGCTCCCGGTGCAGCCATACGTTCCTGCCCTCCGTGCATCGGTTCAGACTGCAAATCCGGATCGCCAGGACCGCCGCCAGCGCAGCCACTCCAAGCTCTGAACCGGCGGCGCCCGACCGGTGAGGGGTACATTTGTCTCGTGCCAATAACTAACGAACGCATTGTCTGGATCGACTGCGAAATGACCGGGCTGGATATCAGCGCTGATGCCCTCATTGAGGTCGCAGTGCTGGTGACAGACTCCGAATTGAACATCCTCGGTGACGGCGTCGACGTCGTCATCAAGCCGGAAGACGCCGCACTGGAACAGATGGGCGACTTCGTCCGCCAGATGCACACCACTTCGAAGCTCCTTGATGAACTGCCCGGCGGCATGACGCTGGCAGAAGCCGAAGCAGAGGTGATCGAGTACATCACCAAGTGGGTTCCCGAACCGAAGAAGGCCCAGCTGGCCGGCAATTCAGTGGGGACAGACCGGATGTTCCTGGCTCGCGACATGCCTGAAGTCATTGACTACCTGCACTACCGGATCATCGACGTATCAACCATCAAGGAACTCGCACGGCGCTGGTACCCCCGTGCGTACTTCCAGGCACCGGCCAAGAACGGCGGCCACCGTGCGCTGGGTGATATCCAGGACTCAATCAACGAGCTGCGCTACTACCGTGCCGCCATCTTTGTACCCGCCCCCGGACCCGATTCTGCCGAGGCAAAAAAGATCGCAGCCCGGATCAGCAGCCCAGCCTCGGACAGTTAGCTGCATCACATTTGGGGGCCTAAGGCACCAGAGTGTCAGAAGCACTCCAAAAACCGTGTAAGCTTGTATCCGCTGCCTCAGATAAATGAGTTCGCGAAGACCACTCGCCTGGACTTCGCAAACAAATAATCTGAGTGCACATGGTGGGTATAGCTCAGTTGGCAGAGCGCCTGGTTGTGGTCCAGGAGGTCGCGGGTTCAACCCCCGTTACTCACCCGGAAGAGGCTGGTTAACAGCTTCAAGGAAGGCCGCCTCGGATTTGTCCGGGGCGGCCTTTTACGTGTCCCCGCGAAACGCCGGCAGGAAAGAACCTAGGCAAGAACAAGGAGGCGGCGCGTTGGAACGCACGCTTTTCGAAGAAGACCACGAACTGTTCCGCGACCTGGCACGCGAGTTCAACAGCCGTGAAGTTGCTCCGGGGTACCCTACCTGGGAAACCGAGCACATGATGCCGCGCCGTCTCTGGAAGGCCGCCGGAGAACAAGGGCTGCTGGGCCTGGCCGTCCCCGAAGAGTTCGGTGGTGCAGGCATGCCCGACTACCGGTACCGCGTTGTCCTGGACGAGGAGTTCGCCCGCGCAAACCACCTTGCAGTGGGGCTCGCGTTCCATCTCCATGACGATATGGTCCTCCCCCACCTGCTCGCCTACGGGTCAGCTGAGCTAAAGGAACGCTGGCTGCCGCAGATGGTCAGCGGGGACAAAGTAACCTCCGTGGCCTGGACTGAGCCCGGGGCCGGCAGCGACCTGCGCGGCATCCGTACCAGGGCGGTCCGCAGCCCTGACGGGAACTGGATCCTTAACGGCCAGAAGACATTCATCGGCAACGGCATCAGCGGCGACGCAGCACTGGTACTTGCACGGACCGACGGCGGCACCGGACGAGGCGGACCAAAGTCCTTCAGCATGTTCATGGTGGAGAAAACCGCGGGCTACACCACCGGCCGCCAGCTGGACAAAATGGGACTCAAAGCCTCGGACACCGCCGAACTGTACTTCGACGATGTGCTGGTGCCGGAGGTGAATCTCGTGGGCGAGGAGGGCCGTGGGCTCGAATATGCCGCCGGACAACTGCCACAGGGCCGCCTGGCTATTGCCGTTGCGTCCTCTGCTGTGGCACGGACCGTCTATGAGGCCACCGCAGCCTATACAGCAGAGCGTGGCGCATTCGGAGCGAGGATCAGCGACTTCCAGAACACGCGTTTCGCACTGGCGGACATCCTCACGGAAGTTGAAGTCACCGAATCCTACGTTGATTCTGCGGTGCAGGCCTTCAACTCCGGGGCACTGGACGCGGTCTCCGCCGCCAAGGTGAAACTTTGGGCGAGCGAACGGGCCAAGTCAGTAACCGACCGGTGCCTGCAGCTGCACGGCGGCTACGGTTACATCATGGAGTACCCCGTGGCACAGGCATTCCTGGCTGCCCGTCTGCTGACCATCTTTGGCGGGACCTCTGAAATCATGCGTGAAGTAATAGGCCGCAGCATTACCCGGCCCGCCACCCAGGAAGGAAAGCAGAACCCATGACCGTCCGCCCAATCGTTATATACGGTGAGCCCGTACTGCACCGCCGTGCCGCTGAGGTAACCGCATTCGACGGTTCGCTGCGCACCCTGGTGGCAGATATGTACGAAACGATGGACGTCGCCAACGGAGTGGGGCTTGCCGCTCCCCAGGTTGGTGTGGGCCTGCGCATCTTTACCTTCGACTTTGCCAACGACGACGACGCGCCGGACCGCGGCGTCGTCGTCAATCCTGTACTGCTGACCACCAAGGTTCCCGGGTCTGCGCCGGATCCGGATGAAGACACCGAGGGCTGCCTTTCCGTTCCCGGCGAGAACTTCCCGCTGACCCGCGCGGACTGGGCACGGGTATCCGGTTTCGACGAGAACGGTGTTCCGGTGCAGTTCGAGGCAACCGGCTGGTTTGCCCGCGTGCTCCAGCACGAATACGACCATTTGGACGGGAAACTCTACGTGGACCGGCTGAACGACCGGTGGGGCCGCAAGGCACGCAAAACACTCAAGTCCAACGGCTGGAACGTTCCGGGACTGAGCTGGATGCCGGGTGTGGACCCGGATCCGTTCGGCCACTAGGAACGCCGGTCCAAAAAAAGTGCCCCGCCCGGGTTTCCGGGGCGGGGCACTTTTTCGCTGCTGCCGGCTGGCTAGAGGCTGGCGACCAGTTCTTCAGCGCGCGGGAAGGCGGGCGGATTCACGTGCGCCATTTCTTCCAGCACCCGGATGACCTGGCAGCTGTAGCCGTACTCGTTGTCGTACCAGACGTAGAGAATGGCGTTCCTGCCGTTGGAAATCGTTGCCAGGCCGTCAACAATGCCGGCGCGCTTGGAGCCGACGAAGTCCGTGGAAACAACTTCCGGAGAATCGATGTAGTCGATCTGCTTGTGCAGCTCGGAGTTCAGCGAGGTCTCGCGGAGGAAGGTGTTCAGCTCTTCCTTGGTGGTCTCAGTTTCAAGGTTCACGTTCAGGATGGCCATTGAAACATCGGGGGTGGGAACACGGATCGCGTTGCCGCTGAGCTTTCCGGCCAGTTCGGGAAGTGCCTTGGCAACGGCCTTTGCAGCACCGGTCTCGGTGATGACCATGTTCAGCGCAGCGGAGCGCCCGCGGCGGTCGCCCTTGTGGAAGTTGTCGATCAGGTTCTGGTCGTTGGTGAAGGAGTGGACGGTCTCCACGTGTCCGTTCACAATGCCGAACTTGTCATTGAGGACCTTCAGCACCGGCGTGATGGCATTCGTGGTGCAGGACGCTGCCGAGAGGATCTTGTCCTCATCCGTGATGGCCTGGTGGTTGATGCCGTGCACGATGTTCTTCAGGTCGCCCTTGCCCGGAGCAGTCAGCAGGACGCGCGAAGCGCCCTTCGCCTGCAGGTGCTGGGCCAGCCCGTCCTCATCGCGCCAGCGGCCGGTGTTATCCACGACGATCGCGTCATGGATGCCGTAAGCCGTGTAGTCGACGGTGCTCGGATCGTTGGAGTAGATCACCTGGATCAGCGTGCCGTTGGCGAGGATGGTGTTGTTCTCCTCATCCACGGTGATGGTGCCGGGGAACGCACCGTGGACGGAGTCGCGCCGCAGCAGGCTCGCCCGCTTCACGAGGTCGTTTTCTGCACCCTTGCGGACCACGATGGCCCGAAGCCGCAGTCCGTGGCCGCCGCCTTCGTGGTCAATGAGGATACGCGCCAGGAGGCGGCCGATCCGGCCGAAACCGTACAGGACCACATCCGTGCTGGTGCGCTCGTCTGCACCGTGCTTGCCGGCGACGTCGGCCAGTTCGGCACGCAGGAAGTCCACCAGGGGTGCGCCGTTGCCTTCACGCTGGTACTTGGCGTTCATGCGGGCCACGTCTACGGACGCTGCACCAAGTTCGAGTTCGGTAAGGGCCTGGAGAATCGGCAGGGTCTCGGCGACCGGGAGCTCAACGTCGTCAATCTGCCGGGCGAAACGGTGCGCCTTCAAGATGTCGATGACGGAGCGGTTGACCAGCGGACGGCCGTGAACCGAGGTGACCACACTGTTCTCCCGGTAGAGCCGGCCAATGAGCGGGATCATGGCTTCTGCCATCGCTTCCCTGTCCATCCACGCATCCAGGCAGGTATCGGACTTCTGGCTCACAGATCTTCACATCCTTTGTCTCAGCCGGCACTGCTTTGTGACCGGTTGGTAAGTCCCCCGGCGCCAGCCGGAGCAAGCCCGCAGAGGGGCTGGGTCTTGTGATCCGCGCAGACGGTACGCCGACGGACCACTTACAAGTGTATTAGGCCACAAAGACAGCTTCGCACGGGGCTGGGAGATGTTCGTCACAGCCCGCCGGCGGGTTTCGGCCGTGCCGGCTAAGCCACGCGCTCAGGCTCGGGTGCGGCAGGTTCGAGGTCTTCCAGGTGCTGTACGCCTTTGAGCGGACCCATCGACGCCACCACCGGCGCCAGGACTGCGATGGCAATCCCGAGGATTATCCCGCCTCGAACGCCAACCGTGGTGGCCAGTACACCGGCTACCAGGGACGCAACAGCCAGCATTCCCCAGCTGACCATGCGGGTCGCAGAGCCCAGGCGCCCCATCATCTCCGGCGGACAGACCCGCTGGCGGAAACTGGTGGAGACGACGATGTTCATGGAAATGGCCAGTCCCGTCAGGAACATACCGAAGAAACCGGGCAGCATCCCCCACCCGGGAGTCATCAGCAGAAGTGTGCAGTACCCCAGTGCAGCCGGGAACATTGAATACCGCCACACGACTCCGGACCCGAACCGGTCGGCGAGGCGCTTGACGGTGAGCCCGCCCACGGTGCCCCCTACTGCGGTGGCCGCCATCAGGAAACCCAGCCAGGTGCCGTTTTCGCCAAGCGTCCGTACCACCAGGAGAACAATCAGGGACACAACGATGTTGCCGCCGAGATTCCAGAGCGCAGCCACCAGGAGCAGGACACGCAGCGGCGTGGTGCTTAGTGTGTAGCGGAGCCCTGAATTCATTTCCCGCCAGATGTGGTGCTTTTCGCTGCTCACCGGGAGTGTCTCCTGGACCTTCAAACCCAGGATGGCAACAAATGAGGCGATTGAGGCGACAACCTGCACGAGCAGCGAGTTGGAAGCACCAACTGCCTGCGTCATCCAGCCGCCCAGTCCCCGGCCAACTGCGTCTGCCGATGCGCCGGATCCGGTCATCAGACCATTGCCTTCGACCAGTTCATCCTTGGAGACGGCCCGTGGAATCAGTGCTGCTTCCGCGAGCGTGAAGTAGACCGCAGCGAGTCCTGCGAGGAATGAGACCACAAAAAGCTGCGCCGTGGTCAGGACACCGAGCCAATACGCCACTGGAAGGGTTGCCAGCAGCACGACCCGGGCCACCAGCGAAACCAGAATGACGGGTCGGCGCCTGCGGCGGTCCACTACGACGCCGACCGGCAGCCCGAACAGAAGCCAGGGGAGAAAAACCATTCCAGAGAGGGCAGCAACGGCGAAGTCGCTCGCACCGAGCTCAACAGCTGCAATGACCGGCAGCACCACTGCCGTCACCGAGCCACCCAGGATGCCCATGGTCGACGATACCCAAAGCGCCCGGAAGTTGGCGTTGCGCAGCACGAGGTGCCTGCGGGGTGCGGAGAGCATGACCATCGACACAGAATAGCCGAGGTTCATGCAGACACATGACGCACCGTACCGGTAAAACTAAGTCACCCTAAATTCCCTCAGAACGTTTAGGTGTGCTTGTATCTGCCGACTCGGGTGTACATAATGCACGGTCGGTTTCCGGCATGGTGACCATACGGGTGAAGTGGGACGGGCTGGCCGATAAGCCGGGTTTTGTACCTGCGCTCCGTTGCCGGAACAGCAGGTGGCAATCATCCATCTGGGGGAACCGTTGCCGGGTCCCTCTAGCGGCCTACCCGGATGCTCGGGCGGGCAGCCCTCAAACGCATCCTGTATGGCCTTGCTCCGGGTGGGGTTTACCTAGCTGCCCCGGTCACCCGGGGCACTGGTGGTCTCTTACACCACCGTTTCACCCTTACCCACACGAGTGCGGGCGGTCTTTTCTCTGTGGCACTGGCCTGCGGGTTTCCCCGAGTGGGCGTTACCCACCACCCTGCCCTTCGGAGCCCGGACTTTCCTCGGCAGGTCCGGTCCGAAAACCGTCCTGACGCGATTGCCTGGCCAACCCGTCCCGCGGTCAATCCTACCTGCCGCCGGACCTTAGGATTAATTGGTGCTGATCCTCCTGCCGCCCTCCGAGGGCAAAACACGCCCCCAGTCCGGTCCCGCCCTGAATCCGGACCTGCTGCGTTTTCCCGAACTGGCCGCTGCCCGCAAGGAAGTGCTCTCGGCCCTGATGGACGCGAGTGCCGCACAGGACGCACACACGGTGCTGGGCGTAGGCGCGTCCCTGGCTTCCGAAGTCCAGCGGAACACTGTCCTGGAAAGCGAGCCCTGCGCTCCGGCCCATCAGGTCTACTCCGGCGTCCTGTATGACGCGCTTGGCTACGATTCGCTGACGCCCGGCCAGCAGGCCGCCGCGGATGAAGCAGTCGTTGTCATTTCGGCCCTCTGGGGGGCAATCGGCTTCGGAGATGCCATCCCGGCCTACCGGTTGTCGATGGGTACCAAGCTCCCGGGCATAGGCCGCCTGGCTGCGTTCTGGAAAGCAGCCCTCACGGAACCGTTGAACAGGCACGCCGAAGAACAGCTTGTTGTTGACTGCCGCTCCAGCACCTATGCCGCAGCGTGGCAGCCGGCGCCGGAGCGGACCGCTGCAGTGAACGTCTTCCAGGTACGGAACGGCCAGCGCAAGGTGGTCTCCCACTTTGCCAAGCGCACGCGCGGGGAACTTGCCCGGCACCTGCTTGCCCGGGATTCAAAGGCGCCGGCAACCGCGGAGGAACTGCTGGCCGCCGCGGCGGAAAAGTGGGAAGCTGAGCTCCTCGCGCCCGCGGGGCGCAAGCCGTACCAGCTGAACCTGATCCTGCCCGGGGAGCATTAGGCAGGAGAGCAGTTCCTAGCTGCGGTCGGCCACCAGCTCCACTTCGAAACCGTCCGCGTTCTCAAGGTACGCCGCGTAGTGCCCGGCTCCCCCTGCGTGCGGGTGCTTGTCCGCGAACAGCAGGGACCATCCGTGGCTCGCTGCGCGGCGTGCCAGCAGGTCGACGTCGGCAGGAGAACCGGCGCCGAAAGCCAGATGGTTCATGCCCGGCCGGGTCCGTTCGTGGCGCTCCCCTGCGACGTCGGTGCCGGCTTCGATGACAATGTAGCCTGCGGCGCCCATCCAGCTGGCTCCGGAGGACCAGGAGTCCCTGCGGACATACCCCAGCCGTTCAAGGAGCCAGCCAAGGCTCGCTTCGGCCCGGGGGAAGTCCGGCACCCAAATCTCCAGGTGGTGCAGCCGACCGGTGGGAACAGGATCAGCGGGTGCAGCCGCGGCGGCCTTTCCGTTTTCCTCTGTATCAGTGCCGGAAGCACCAGGCAGGGCCCGGCCCTTCCACGGCACGCCGGCAATTCCGGCATCCATGGCTTCATTGGAGAGACGGTCTGCATCCTTGTTGATTTCCCGCGGAATCCACTGGTACTTCACGCGCCGCGGGTTGACCACTGACCGGGCCTTCGCCGCGAGCCGCTGCATGTCCTCGTGCTTGATCTTCCAGCGGCCGCTCATCTGCTCAACAACGAGCTTGGAGTCCATCTTCGCCAGGATCCACGCGTCAGGGTCAATCTCATGTGCCAGTTCCAGCGCAGCAATAAGCCCGGAGTACTCGGCCACGTTGTTGGAGACGATGCCCAGGTACTCCGCCTTTTCCACCAGGATGGCATTGGTCTCCGGATCCCGGACCAACGCGCCGTAGCCGGCGTGGCCGGGATTACCGCGGGACCCGCCGTCGGCTTCAACTATCAGGACGCGCCGGGAAGGCGCGGGTGAGGCATGGACTTCAGAGTCCGAGGGGTCGAACAGGGTCACCGCTTAGCTGCCCCATTCCGAGGAACGGACCAGGATGCACCCGGAGTCCGGGCAGAACACAATGTCGTCGTCCGCGGCCTTCCGGATATCCGCAAGGTCACCGGGGCTCAGCTGCATGCCTGAACCCTCGGATGTTCCGTGGAAGAGACGGGCAGCACCAATACCGTGGCGCGCCAGGGTCCGTTCGTAGACAGCCAGCAGGTCTGGAGCGAAACGGCCTGCGAGTTCGGTGCGCTGCCGCATGGTTTCGGCGCGTTCGGCTTCGATTTCGGCCAGCTCGGCGTCACGCTTGGCTTCCAGCTCAGCCATTTCGGTCTCAGCGGATGCTGCTTCTGCCCGGCGCTCGGCTTCGACTCCGCGAACAGATTCAAGCCGCTCCATGACTTCGAGCTCGGTGTCTTCAAGGTCGGACCGTCGGCGGGTAAGTGACTCAATTTCGCTCTGCAGGGCCGTCAGTTCCTTGGACCCGCCGGCTCCGCTGTCCAAATGCTTCCGGTCCCGCTCCAGGCGGGACGTGACGGATGCTACGTCGGCCTCGGCGCGGGCAAGTTCGCGCTCGATGTCGGCACTTTGGGTGGCTGCTGCGCCCAGCGCGGAGCGTGCCGCCGCTGCCTTGGCTGCCAGGGCCTTGAGATCGGGATTCTCCCGAACGCTGCGTGCCCGGGAATCCAGCTGCCTCATCTTGGAATCCAACGCCTGCAGGTCGAGCAGCCGGAGCTGCTCTGCCGATGATGCTTTTGCCACCAAATACCTCCACATAATCCGCTTGCCTGACTGGTGCGGCCCTCCTAGCCTATGCCACCGGCGGGCAGGCGTGGCTAGCCCGGCGTCAGCACAAAGTCCCACGGATCGGTGTTGCGGGAACTGACCCTTATCTCGACGTCGAATCCCTGGTCCGCCAGCACGTTCCCAAGGGCACCGGCAGCGGGGGTCAGCCACAGCCACTCACTCCCGAAATGGGAAACATCAATGAGGTACGGGCGGCCGTTCACAGCCGCTTCCCTGGCCTCGGAAGCAGGATGGTGCCGAAGGTCCGCAGTGACATATACATCGGCCTGCTGTGCCCGGACGGCGTCGAACAGGCTGTCCCCTGCCCCGCCGCAGACGGCGACCCGCCGAATGAGCCCCTGCGGGTCCCCTGCCGCGCGCACCCCGCCCGCGACGGCAGGCATGATGCTGAACACAAGTTCCGCAAATTCCCCCAGCGTGGTGACGTCGGGCAGGTTGCCCACCCTGCCGATGCCTTCCTCCGGCAGCCCGTTGGCGGCAGGTACCAAGGGAACGGTCTCCTGCAGGCCGAAAGCATCGGCCAGTACGTCGGAGACTCCCCCAACCGCGCTGTCGCCGTTGGTATGCGCCGTGACCAGTGCACAGCCGCCCTCGATGAGGCGGTGCACGGCGTCGCCCTTGAAACCTGTTCCGGCCACGGAATGGACGGCCTTGAGCAGCAGCGGGTGATGCGTGATGAGCAGGTCTGCGCCCCCTTCAAGGGCTTCGTCGATGACCTCGTGGGTGGGGTCGACCGCGAACAGGATCCGCTCCACCGTCCGCTCGGGCCTGCCAACCACCAGCCCAACTGCGTCCCAGTCCTCGGCAAGGGATTCAGGCCAAAGTTCCTCTACCGCCAGGAGCACGTCACCGAGACTTGGCTGTGTGCGTGAGTCCGGTGACGGCCCGCCCTCGTCAGGTAGCTCGTCGCTGCTTCCCTCGGGTTCGCCGTTGCGTGGGGTTTCCATAGGTATAAGTTCTACCGCACACGCCGCGCCGCCGGGGCGGAGAACACGGCAGCGGTCTTTCCCCGGGCACAACCAATGGCGGAATGACGGGTGTGGAAGGGAATCTTTGGCCCCCTGGGACGCTTATACGTAAGCATGAAGACCTATGTCCTTGGCGGAGGCTGCTTTTGGTGCCTTGACGCCATTTACCAGAAGACCCGCGGCGTGCAGAGCGTCGTCTCCGGATACACCGGCGGTTTTACTGCCCATCCGGACTACGAGAGCGTGTGCTCCGGCATCACCGGACACGCGGAAGTCGTTGAGGTGACCTTCGATGAGAAGGTTATTCCGGCGGAAGTCATCCTGGACATGTTCTTCATCTCCCACGATCCGACTACCCTGAACCGCCAGGGCTACGACGTGGGCACCCAGTACCGCTCCTCGATGTTCTACCGCACCGAGGAAGAGCGGGAAGAGATGGAGAAGACGCGCCAGCGTGCCCAGGCCCTGTGGAGCGACCCGATCGTGACGGAAATTACCCGGCTGCCCGTTTTCCACCGGGCTGAGGAGTACCACCAGGACTTTTACGCCAAGCATCCGGAGCAGGGCTACTGCCAGGTAATCATCAATCCGAAGCTGGCGAAGGCCAGGAAATATTACGCCGAATGGCTTGACAACTGAGCCTTTGAATGGGCGGGGATACGCTTGAAGCAACAAGCGTTCCGCTTCCCGGTTCACCGGCTTTCGAACAGAGGACAAAAAACATGGCACGAATTTACGACGACGTCACTCAGCTGGTAGGCGGTACCCCGCTGGTCCGCCTGAACCGCCTCACCGAAGGCCTGCCCGGGGATGTCGCGGTCAAGCTTGAGTTCTACAACCCCGCCAACTCGGTCAAGGACCGCATCGGCGTGGCCATCGTCGACGCCGCTGAGAAGGCCGGTGCGCTGCGTCCGGGCGGGACCATCGTCGAAGGCACCTCCGGCAACACAGGCATCGCCCTGGCAATGGTGGGCGCTGCCCGCGGCTACAAGGTCATTCTGACCATGCCGGAAACCATGTCCACCGAGCGCCGCGTCATGCTGCGCGCCTTCGGGGCAGAGATTGTCCTGACTCCGGGAGCTGACGGCATGCGCGGAGCCGTCGAGAAGGCCAAGGAGATCGTCGCCACCACCGACAATGCAATCTGGGCCCAGCAGTTCGCCAACGCGGCCAACGCCGAGATCCACCGCACCACAACTGCCGAGGAGATCTGGGCCGACACCGACGGCCAGGTAGACATCTTCGTAGCCGGCGTAGGCACCGGCGGCACCGTGACCGGTGTGGGCCAGGTCCTGAAGGAGCGCAAGCCCGGCGTGCAGATTGTTGCCGTGGAACCCAAGGACTCGGCAATCCTCAACGGCGGTTCCCCGGGCCCGCACAAGATCCAGGGCATTGGCGCCAACTTCATCCCCGAGATCCTCGACACTGAAATCTACGATGAGGTCTTCGACGCCTCCATCGAGGACTCCGTGTCCACCGCGCGTGCCCTGGGAACCCAGGAAGGTATCCTGGGCGGCATTTCCTCCGGCGCAATCGTCTGGGCAGCCCTCGAGCTCGCGAAGCGCCCGGAAAACGCCGGTAAGCTGATCGTGGCCGTTGTCTGCGACTTCGGAGAACGCTACATCTCCACCGTCCTCTACGACGACATCCGCGGCTAGCCAGCCGAGCCCGCATAGGCGGGTACCCCGAAGCAGAAAGTCACCCGTGAGTTTCCTGTCCCGCCTGCGCGAAGACCTCACCGCTGCCGCATCCCATGATCCGGCGGCGCGTGGATCCTTCGAGAACCTCGTTGTCTACTCAGGGCTCCATGCCATTTGGATCCACCGCCTGACCCACAGGATGTGGGCGAACCCGGCACTGCGTTTCCCCGCACGGGCCCTCTCGCAGTTCGCGCGTTTTGCCACCGGAATCGAAATCCATCCGGGTGCCACAATCGGCCGGCGGTTTTTCATTGACCACGGCATGGGCGTGGTCATCGGGGAAACAGCGGAGATCGGTGACGACGTTATGCTCTACCACGGCGTGACGCTGGGCGGACGGTCCCTGGCCAAGGTCAAGCGGCATCCCACCCTGTGCAACGGCGTCGTCGTAGGCGCCGGCGCGAAGATCCTGGGCCCGGTCACTATCGGTGCAAACAGCGCCGTGGGGGCCAACGCCGTCGTGGTTAAGGACGCGCCGGCGGACTCGATCATCACCGGTATCCCGGCGACGTGGCGCCACCGGGATCCGAAGATGAACCAGCCCGCCGTTGATCCGGCGGAGTACGTGGATCCGGCGATCTACATCTAGGTACATTTCGAACAGAACAAGCAAAAGGCCGGTTCCATCCCTGCGGGGATGGAACCGGCCTTTTGCTGTTCGGGTGCTAGTGGGTATCCACTGCCTCAACCTCGGAGTGGTCTCCGCCCCACAGGGTGTGGAAGGTGCCTTCGGCGTCCACCCGGTTGTAGGTGTGCGCACCGAAGAGGTCACGCAGGCCCTGGGTCAGTGCTGCAGGCAGCCGCTTGCGCCGCAGGCCGTCGTAATAGGCCAGTGAGGATGAGAACACCGGTACGGGGATTCCCAGCTGCACGGCTACGGAGACAACACGGCGCCAGGCCGGGACAGCGGCCGCAATGGACTCGGCGAACGCAGGAGCCAGCAGCAGGTTTGCCGGAGCCTTGCCGTCAGCGTAGGCCTTCATGATGTCGTCCAGCAGCTCGGCGCGGATGATGCAGCCGGCACGCCAGAGCGAGGCAATCTCATCCAGCTTCAGGTCCCAGCCGTAGGTCTTCGCTGCCCCGGTGAGCATGTCCATGCCCTGGGCGTAGCTGACCAGCTTGGAGGCGTACAGTGCCTGCCGCACATCCTCGACGAACGTCTCGGGGAGCTCGACGGCGGTTTCCTCGCCGGCGAGGATGCCCTGGGCTTCCTCGCGCTGGCCGCGCTGGGAGGAAAGGGCGCGGGCAAAGACGGACTCGGCGATAGCGGACACCGGTGAACCGAGGTCCAGGCCGGACACGACGGTCCAGCGGCCGGTGCCCTTTTGGCCGGCGGAATCCACCACGACGTCGACGAACGGCTTGCCGGTCCGTGCGTCTTTATGCGCCAGGACTTCTGCCGTGATTTCGATCAGGAAGGAGCTCAGCTGGCCCTTGTTCCACTCGGTGAAAATCTCGGCCTGCTCGGCCGGCTCAATTCCCGCCGCGGAACGGAGCAGGTCGTAGGCCTCACCGATAACCTGCATGTCTGCGTACTCGATGCCGTTGTGGACCATCTTCACGAAGTGTCCGGCGCCGTCAGTGCCAATCCAGGTGCAGCAGGGCTCACCGTTGTACTTGGCTGAGATCTTCTCCAGCATCGGGCCGAGCGAATCGTAGGACTCGCGGGAGCCTCCGGGCATGATGGACGGGCCCAGGAGGGCGCCTTCTTCGCCGCCGGAAACCCCTACGCCAACAAAGTGGAGATCCTTTTCGGCAAGCGCTGCTTCGCGGCGGCGGGTGTCCTCATAGTGCGAGTTGCCGGCGTCGATCACTATGTCGCCCGGTTCAAGCAGCGGCACCAGCTGGTCAATGACCGAGTCCACGGGTGCTCCGGCCTTGACCATGATCAGCACGCGGCGCGGCTTCTCCAGGGAATCCACCAGTTCCTGCAGCGACTCCGTCCGGATGAAGTCCCCTTCGTCACCGTGCGCCTCCAGCAGGGCGTCAGTCTTTTCGATCGAGCGGTTGTGCAGGGCCACTGTGTAGCCGTTCCGGGCCAGGTTGCGGGCGAGGTTGGCCCCCATCACGGCCAGGCCGGTCACACCGATTTGTGCGCTCAAGTTCACTCCAAGGATTCTTCAGGTGCCGCTGACGGCAGCACGGACTCGGCGTGTGTATACGCCGTCTTCAGCCTCCAGCCTATTCTCCCGGCGGAGCTGCCGCCACACGGCGCGGCGCGGAGGCCCGGCCCCGGAGCCCGCAGCGCATCCCGCACCGGCCTGTTCCGGCCGTTACACGCCTTCCACCGCGCTCAGCCGCCCGGACCGCACAGCTTCGGCAAAGGCCTGGTAGTCACGGTCATTCTGGTCCGCGTAACGTTCGCAGAATGCAGCAGCCGCCTCATCAAATTTCGTGCCCCGGCCAAGATAGGCTGCCATTGCCACCGGATCCCCCGTTCTTGCGTGGGCCCGCGCCAGCGTCCAGCCGCACAACTGTGCATAGAACTCCATGCCCAGGGGCCGCATCGCTTCCACCGCCGCGGCACCTTTCATGTCCCGCAGCTGCCGCCAGTACATGAACCGGTTGGCCTGCACTCCTTTGGTCCAGCCCAGGAACGGGTCGCTCGCAGCCTGCATGCTGCGCTGGCCCTGGACAATGCGTTCGCCCGGCTGCCGGTACTGGCTGGCGGGAAGGTGGTCTTCCAGCACGGACCGGGTCGCCTCCTTGACCTGCAGGAAGAGCGGGTCACCGGAATCGCGGCCCTGCAGCAGGACAATGAAGGACCGGGTGCCGACGCTGCCTACCCCCACCACCTTGCGTGCTGCATCGACGAATTCGAAACGTTCCAGGAGCTGTCTTCGGTCGTCCTGGAGCGTGTCCCGGTATGACCTGAGCTGCTCGTGGACGGCCCGCCGAAGCTCGCCGGCCGACATCCCGAAGGAAGCATGAGCGTCCCGCGCCGGAATGACGATGGGTGGCTGGCTGACTATGCGGTACTTCCCGTCCACCAGTTCCGCCAGTTTGGACAGAGCCTGCAGGCTGTCCCTGGAGCGCGCCTTGAGAACAGTCTTTTCTGCCATGAGACCGGCCTGTTTGGCAGCTTTCTTCCGGCCGCTTCCCTTGCTGCTGCCCACTGCCAGCTGGATGGCTTTGAGTACATCCTGTTCCTCCAGCCGGGCGTACCAGATTTCCAGGATGCCCATCGTCGCGAAGCGGAGCATCGCTTCGCGGTAGGACCGAAGGGCCGCCGTGGTTATCAGGTGTGCCTGTCCGGGGCTGAAAAGATTGTTCCTGGCTGCGATCGTGAAGCTCGCTCCCATCCGCAGTACGTCGTATTCGAAAGGCCCCGGAAGGGTCTCGTCGAAATCGTTGAGGTCAAACAGCATGCGCCGTTCAGGCGAGGCGAACACCCCAAAGTTGGACAGGTGCGCGTCCCCGCAGAGCTGGACGCTCAGCCCGCTCCTGGGAATGTCTTTGAGGTCGGAGGCCATGATCTTGGCCGCTCCGCGGTAGAAGGTCAGGGCTGAGGCGATCATGCGGCCGTGCCGGACCGGCACCAGGTCCGGTTCCCGGGTAAGGTTTTGTTCCTCCAAAAGCGCCACCGGGTCCCGCCTTCGGGGAGCGGGGACCCAGTTTCCATGCACTGACCGCGGCGTTTTTTCCCGCCGTGTCCGGCCATTGTCCGTACGCGCTCCGACGCTCAGATGACTGGTTCTGGTCCTGACCATGATCGGCGACCTCTCGCAGGCTGGGGTGCTGTCCGGGCCGAAGGCCGGCGGCGCTGCCGCACCGCAAACAGCCCCCACAGAATACCGCCCTGGTCCAGTCTGCGGGAGACCCTGCGGAACCAGCGGCATCCGGCAGGAAGGCAACCTCTCCCCCGCCTGTGCACGGCGGAACCCTATACGGGCCGGGCACGGTCTCGTAGCTTGGGTGCCAGAACAGTTTCCGCGGGTCCGCACGAGCGCGAGGAACTGCAGGCACGGGAGGAACAGCATGATTGCGTTACTGCTCGGTTCCGCAGCCCTGATCCTGCTCAGTGCCTTTTCCGGCCCGCTGGGCCGCCGGGGCGTGACATCAGCCATCGCATTCGTTGTATCCGGGCTCATCCTTGGGCTGGCGCTTGGCGATCAGCTGGGGATATCGCTGGAAACCCACTCTGTTCTGCGGGTAGCAGAGCTGGCGCTGGTATTCCTGCTGTTCAACGACGCCGCACGCCTGGATCTGGGGGCGCTTCGCCGCAGCCCGGGCTGGCCCGCCCGCCTGCTGGGGCTGGGGCTCCCGCTGACGCTGCTGCTCGGCTTCGCCGCCGGGGTGGTCCTGCTCCCCTCCCTTTCGTCTTTCTTCTCTCGGCCATGCTGTGCGCCACCGACGCCGCCCTGGGCCACCGGGTAGTGGAAGATCCCTCAGTCCCGGTTCCGGTGCGGCGGGCACTGAACGTGGAAAGCGGATTGAACGACGGCATCGCGGTACCGTTTTTCCTGGTCTCCCTGGACATCACAATGTCCGTGCTGGATGACAGCGTGCCCTCCGCAATTGCTGCCGCGCTGGCCCAGCAAATCGGCTGGGGACTGGCCGCAGGGGTGCTTATCGGCTGCACCGGCGGGTACCTGCAGCGTGCGGCTGCCAGGCGCGGATGGTTCGAAACCCGCTGGCGCCAGCCATGCACGCTGGCCGTGGCCCTGGCCGCCTACGCTGCGGCAGTAACCCTGGGCGGGAGTGCTTTCCTGGCGGCCTTTGTGGCGGGGCTGGCCTTCCGGCTGGCGCACGGCACCGGTGACGGCGAAGCCACCAGGTTCACGGAAGAAACGGGTGGCATTCTTGCGGCGGCGACGTGGATGATCTTCGGTGCCGCTGCCATTCCCGCTGCCCTGCCCCACATCACCTGGCAGATTGTCGTCTACGCAGTGCTCAGCCTGACGGCAGTGCGGATGCTGTCGGTCGGAACGGCTATGGCCGGAACCGGGGCGCCGTGGCAAACGCTGGCGTTCCTGGGCTGGTTCGGTCCCCGCGGACTTGCCTCTGTGGTGTTCGCAATCCTCGCCTTTGAACGCGGCACCCCCGCTGCCGAGACGCTGCTGACCGCAGTAGTTGTCACTGTGGGGCTTAGCGTGTTCGCCCACGGGTTCTCAGCCAGGCCGCTGGTTGCGGCATACCACCGGTGGACTGAATCCGGTCCCGCCGGCCGGAGGCCGTCTGCGCGGAGCGAGTGAGCTAGCCTCCTGCTCCCAGTTCCCAGCGGTTCACAATCGCCGCAGCCCCCTCCAGCACGGTGATGCCCTGATCCAGTGTCTCTGTGCCCGCTGTAAGCACAACGATGCTGTACTCCGAGCCTGCCCCGAGCACAAAGCCCGAGCTGGAAACGTTCCAGGCCAGGAAATCGTCCTGCAGCCAGCCGTTCTTCAGCCCAACTTGGGCCAGCGGGTCCAGGATGCCGGCGCTGATCCCCCATGCCTGCTCCGGAACGACGCTTTCCAGCAGCTGGACGGCGTAATCCTGCAGCCCTGCGCTGATCCAGTCCACCCCGCGGGCCACCGCCGTAGTGATCCTCAGCTGGTCCTCCACGGTGGTTTCATTGGCTCCCCAGACCTCGCTGGCCTCTGTGCCGCTCACACCCAGCAGACCGTAGGTCCGCTGCAGTTCCCCGGCCCCGCCCGTCCGCGCATACAGCTCATCGGTAGCCGCGTTGTCACTCTGGCAGATCATCAGTTCAGCCAGCTCCATCTCCTCGGCCGTCAGTTCGCGGTCCTCTTCCGTGGCCTGGCGAAGCAGGGTGAGGAGAATCGGGACCTTAACCAGGCTCGCTTCGAGGTATCTGCCGTCCGGCTGGTAGGACCAGGCGCGGTTAGACCCGTACTCGTAAATGGCGACGGAAAAATCGGCGCCGGTCTCCGCCGCATAGCGGTCCAGTTCCATGCGCAGCGCCAGTTCCGGTTCAGAGCTGGCCGACGGCGTTGCCGGGCTGCCCGGCACCGTAACGGACTGCGGTGCGGGCTGGCCCGTGCATCCGGTGATGGCAGTGGAGAGCAGCCCTGCACTGAGCAGGAGAGCTGCCGCAGGTTTGAGGAGGTCAGTGCGCAAAGTGCCTTAATCTTTCAGCTGCTGTTGGTCAGCGGTGTGAAAGCCACACCCTTTTCCTTGATAGCACCGGAATCTTTGAGTTCGGTGTGCGGCCGCTTGGCACACCTGGGAGTCTGTCCAAACGCGTGCCGGGCACGAAAAAACCCGCCTGCGGATTTCTCCGGAGGCGGGTTTTGCCGGTGGGTCCTACCGGGATCGAACCGATGACATCCACGGTGTAAACGTGGCGCTCTACCAGCTGAGCTAAAGACCCAAAGTGACCCGTTATGCCAGCGGGGACAAACCCGGCCAGCGCCGCATCACGAGGAATTACATTACCGGATCATTCCCCCGTTCGCCTAATCAGTGTCTCTGGCGTGGTTTTCGGACCCCGGGCCGGGATCGGGCAGGTTCCGTGCAAGGTACTGCAGGGCCGTGCCTACGCCCACGTCGATCTTCAGATCGGCCAGGTCGTCCCCGCGCGTCTGCCCGCGGTTAATAATGACCACCGGCTTGCCTTCCTTCGATGCATGGCGGACAAACCGGAGCCCGCTCATCACCGTCAGCGAGGATCCGGCCACCAGGAGGGCACCGGCGTCGTCCACGGCGGCATAGGCCAGCCGGACGCGTTCCTTGGGGACGTTCTCACCGAAGTACACGAAGTCCGGCTTCAGCATGCCTTCGCACACGGGACAGTCCGCGACGGTGAAACCTTCGGTGTCCGTGATCTCCGCATCGGCGTCAGGTGCTATGTCGCCCTCCGCCGCAACTCTTTCCAAATACCCGGGGTTTAGCCGTTCCAGCAGCCTGGCCAGGCCCACCCGGGTGTAGACCGATCCGCAGGAAAGACAGACCACACGGTCGAACCGTCCGTGCAGGTCAATGACCCTGATGCTGCCCGCGTCGCTGTGCAGGCGGTCCACGTTCTGCGTAATGACGCCGGTCAGCAGTCCGCGTTCTTCCAGATGGACCACCGCTTCATGCCCTGCGTTGGGCACGGCATGCCGGAGATGGTGCCAGCCCACGTGGTTCCGGGCCCAGTACCGCTGGCGCATCACCGGATCCCCGACGAACTGTTGATAGGTCATGGGGTTGCGCGGCGGGGCGTCCGGTCCGCGGTAGTCGGGAATCCCTGAGTCGGTGCTCAGGCCGGCACCGGTCAGCAGTGCGATCCGGCGGCCGGAGAGGAGGCCGGCGGCGGCATCGAGCTGGCGGCGCTCGGCGGCGCTGGGTTCCGCGGAGGCCTCGGACGCTTCACGCGTGACGAATCCGGTCAGCCCCGTTCCACGGGATACAGGCTCAGCCATCTCAGCTCCGTTCCACGGAGGACAGATCCGCGAGTGCCCGGACATAGTCGCCGGGGCTGCGCGGCATGTCCAGGTCCGAACGCAGGATCTCCTTCACCGTGTTGTCTGCTCCGATGATGAAGCTGGCCCGCGCCGCCATCCCCCGGTCTTCCTGGAATACGCCGTAGCTGCGTGCAGCCGCGCCGTGCGGCCAGAAATCCGAGAGCAGGTCAAAGTCCCAGCCCTGCTCGGCGGCCCATGCCCGCAGGGAGTACTTGGGGTCACAGGAGACTGCCAGCAGCCGTGCTCCTGCGGTCCGGAACTCCGGCTGCAGGGCGGCAAGCGCATCCAGCTCGCCCAGGCAGACCCGGGAAAAGGCAAACGGATAGAAAACCAGCACCGCCGGGGCGCCGGCCAGGTCGCCGGCGCTCACCGTTTCCCCGTACTGGTTGGGAAGCTCGAAAGCCGGAGCCGGGTCCCCAATGCGCGGAACCCCTGCTGCAGCAGATACCAAGCCGGCTACTTCTTCCTGCGGCTGACCAGTCGGGTGGCTGCCCAGTCCTGGCTGACACCGGGAGAGGTGGTCACGTGCAGCCCGGCCGTCGGTGCCGCTTCTTCGATGTCTGCCGGCGGAACATAACCGTCCCGGCCGGACTTGGGGGTCAGTACCCACACAACGCCGCCGTCGTCGAGCGTGGTCAGGGAATCTACCAGCGCATCCACGAGGTCGCCGTCATCGGACCGCCACCACAGGATCACTCCGTCAACAACCTCATGGTCGTCCTCGGTAAGGAGCTCACCGCCGGACAGCTCTTCGAGGTCCTCACGGAGATCGAAGTCCACGTCCTCGTCGTAGCCGAATTCCTGAATCAGGTCGCCGTCTTTGAAACCCATTCTTTCCGCCACGTTTTTCTCTGTGACGGCATCGGCCTCGCTCACTTCACTCCTCCTGGTTGACTGCATAAATACAAGGGAATCACATCTTGGCCCGAACTGCCCTTTTCCTGACTCAAGGGAACACCTTTAACCGGCAAGCTTCAAGGGTTCCACGGACCGGGAACGGCCTTCGCCGGGAAGGCTACGCAAGCCGCGGCTGCCGGTCTACAGTGGCTAAAAGGACACGCACGGCGGGTACCCGCGGCGCGTATGTCCTCGGCATCCGGCCGACCGCGGAAACGTCCCCGCAGGCAAAGGACCCCCGCAGCGGCAGGTTCCAGGCACCACCTGTGCATAGGAGAGTTTCGTGGCCGCAGAAGACAAGACGGATATCCTCAGCGGGCTCACCGGCCAGCTGCCCGACAATGATCCCGAAGAGACCTCCGAATGGGTCCAGTCCCTGGATGACCTGATCCGCACCGAGGGAACCGAACGGGCCCAGTTCATCATGCGCACGCTCCTGCAGCGGGCCGGTGCGCATTCCGTAGGCGTTCCCATGGTGACCACCACGGACTACGTGAACACCATTCCGGTGGACCAGGAACCCGATTTTCCCGGCGACGAGGAGATTGAACGGAGGTTCCGGGCCTGGATGCGCTGGAACGCTGCAATCATGGTGCACCGGGCGCAGCGCCCGGGCATCGGCGTCGGCGGCCATATCTCCACTTTCGCGGGTGCTGCCACCCTCTATGAAGTGGGCATGAACCACTTCTTCCGCGGCAAGGATGCCCCCGGCGGAGGCGACCAGGTCTTCTTCCAGGGGCACGCTGCGCCGGGAATGTATGCCCGCGCCTTCCTCGAAGGACGGCTGACTGAAGAGGACCTGAACGGGTTCCGTCAGGAGAAGTCCCGCGAAGGCCACGGCCTTTCGTCCTATCCGCACCCGCGGAACATGCCGGACTTCTGGGAGTTCCCCACCGTTTCCATGGGCATTGGTCCCATGAACGCGATCTACCAGGCACAGCTGAACCGCTACATGGACAACCGCGGCATGAAGGACACCTCCAACCAGCACGTCTGGGCGTTCCTGGGTGACGGTGAGATGGATGAGCCGGAATCACGCGGCCTGCTCCATGTGGCGGCCAACGACAAGCTGGACAACCTCACCTTCGTAGTGAACGCAAACCTGCAGCGGCTGGATGGTCCGGTGCGCGGCAACGGCAAGATTGTCCAGGAACTCGAGGCGTTCTTCCGCGGTGCCGGCTGGAACGTCATCAAAGTTCTCTGGGGCCGCGAGTGGGACCCGCTGCTCGCCGCCGACGACGACGGCGCGCTGGTGGACATCATGAATTCGACGGTCGACGGCGACTACCAGACCTACAAGGGCGAGTCCGGCGGGTTTATCCGCGACCACTTCTTTGGGAAGAGCCCGCAGACCAAGGCCATGGTGTCCGGTCTTTCCGACGACGACATCTGGAACCTGAAGCGCGGCGGGCACGACTACCGGAAGGTTTACGCGGCCTATAAGGCGGCGCTGGAGTTCAAGGGAAAGCCCACCGTCATCCTGGCCCATACGGTCAAGGGCTACGGCCTCGGTCCGCACTTCGAAGCGCGCAACGCCACGCACCAGATGAAGAAGCTCACCCTGGATGACCTCAAGCTGTTCCGGGACTCACTTCGAATCCCGATCACCGACGAGCAGCTCGAAGCGGACCCGTACCAGCCGCCGTACTACAACCCGGGGCCGCAGGCACCGGAGATCAGGTACATGCTGGACCGGCGCCGTGAACTCGGCGGGTTCCTCCCGGAACGCCGCACGGACTACAAGCCGATCCATCTCCCCGGAGAGAAGTCCTACGAGGTTGCGAACCGCGGCTCCGGCAAGCAGCTGGCGGCCAGCACCATGGCGTTTGTGCGGCTGCTCAAGGACCTGATGCGGGACAAGGAGTTCGGTATGAGGATTGTGCCGATCATCCCGGATGAAGCCCGGACGTTCGGCATGGACTCGTTCTTCCCGACGGCGAAGATCTACAACCCCCAGGGCCAGAACTATCTTTCCGTGGACCGGGACCTGGTGCTGGCGTACAAGGAATCACCCCAGGGCCAGATTGTGCATGTTGGCATCAACGAGGCCGGGTCAATAGCGGCCTTCACCGCCGCGGGCACCTCATACGCAACGCAGGGCGTGCCGCTGATTCCGGTCTACATCTTCTACTCGATGTTCGGGTTCCAGCGCACGGGGGACTTCATCTGGGCAGCAGCTGACCAGATGGCCCGCGGATTTATGGTCTCCGCAACTGCCGGCCGCACCACCCTTACCGGCGAAGGCCTGCAGCACGCCGACGGCCACTCCCCGATCCTGGCCTCCACCAACCCCGCGGTGAAGACCTACGATCCGGCCTATGGCTACGAGATCGGCCACATTGTGCGCCAGGGCCTGGATGACATGTACGGTCCGGATTCCAAGGACCCGAACGTCATTTACAACATCATGGCGTACAACGAACCGATCCTTCAGCCCAAGGCACCGGAGGATCTGGACGTTGAAGGTGTGATCCGGGGTATCTACCTGCTCTCCCCCGCGTCGATTGACGGGCCGCGCACCCAGCTGCTCGCCTCCGGTGTCGGCGTGCCGTGGGCGCTGGAAGCCCAGCGGCTCCTGGCCGAGGACTGGAAGGTTTCGGCGGATGTGTGGTCGGTGACTTCGTGGAACGAACTGCGCCGCGATGGCCTGGCTGCTGAGGAAGAATCCTTCCTGCACCCCGATGAGGAACCCAGGGTGCCGTTCGTAACCCAGCAGATGGCCGGTGCGACCGGTCCGGTGGTGGCAACTTCGGACTACATGAAAGCCGTTCCGGACCAGATTCGCCAGTTCCTGCCAAACGAGTTCGCGTCCCTGGGCGCTGACGGGTTCGGCTTCGCCGACACACGGGCTGCAGCCAGGCGTTTCTTCAAGATCGACAGCCACTCCGTGGTGGTCCGCGCTCTGGAAATGCTCGCCCGCCGCGGCGAAGTCGATTCCAAGGCGCCCTCCGAAGCGATCAGCCGGTACCACCTGCTGGATGTCACCAAGGGCACCAGCGGCAACGCCGGGGGTGACGCCTAGGCCCGACGGCGGCAGGGCGGGAGACTCACAGTTGTAGCCTTCACACAAAATGGAGGTTGGAGACCGAAGGCCGTAAGCTTCGAGGATGCCAGTGACCCGCAGTACGCCACAGGAAACAAAGGCGCCGCAAAGCGGTGCCGATCCACTGATCCTGGAGCGGCTCAAAGCCAACATCGGCAAGCTCTCCACCGCCACCCTCAAACAGCTCGATATCTCCCTCCCCTGGTACCGGGGACTGCGGCCGGATGAGCGCTCTGCGCTGGGAATGGTGGCCCAGAAGGGCATTGCCTCCTTCGTCAACTGGTACGAACGTCCCGCCTCCCCGGCATGGGTCCTCAGCGACGTCTTTGGCACCGCACCCACCGAACTGACCCGCGCCATCAGCCTGCAAAAGGCGCTGGCACTGATCCGTGTGGTCGTGCAGGTAGTGGAAGACCGCGTGCCCGAGCTGGCCGCCGGTTCTGTGCAGGGACCGCTGCGCGAAGCAGTTCTCCGCTATTCACGGGAGGTGGCCTTCGCAGCAGCGGACGTCTACGCCCGCGCCGCAGAAACGCGCGGCGCCTGGGATACCCGGCTGGAAGCCCTTGTAGTTGATGCAATTCTCCGAGGGGAAAGCTCAGATGCCCTTCGCTCCCGCATCGCCGCCGTCGGCTGGACTTCCACCGCCGGAGTGACCGTCATTGTTGGCAGCTCGCCAGCGGATCCCAGCCCCTCCTTCGTCAACGAACTGCGGCGGGTGGCAGGACGCCTGGCCGAAGACACCCTCGTGGGCATCCAGGGAGACAGGCTGATCCTGGTGCTGGGCGGCATGAGCGAAAAGTCCGGCGCCCTGTCCCGGCTGGCAGATCTGTTCGGCCCCGGCCCGGTTGTTTACGGGCCCCCTGCGGAATCACTCGTTGAAGCGGGCCCGTCCGCCCAGGCGGCATTTGCCGGCCTGACTGCTGCCCGGGCCTGGCCCGCGGCGCCCCGCCCGGTGGCCGCCGACGACCTCTGGCCGGAGCGGGTCATGTCCGGTGATGACACGGCACGCAAGGCGCTGGTCCGCAGCATCTACCGGCCCCTGCTGGCGGCCTCCAACGGCCTGGCTGAAACACTCTCCGCCTACCTCTCCCTCGGGCACTCCCTGGAGGCCACGGCCCGCGAACTGTTCGTGCACGCCAACACTGTCCGCTACCGGCTTCGCCGCGTCTGCGACATCACCGGATGGGATCCCATGCTGCCCCGCGAAGCCTTCGTACTGCAGACCGCCCTGGTCGTCGGGCGGCTTTCACCGGCCGGCAAGGCCGTTCCCGAACGGCAGGCAGCCCGCTCCTAAACGCACTTGCCCACCTGCGCACCACTTGTAGACTTCCTACAACGCGCATCGGTGAGCTTGGTTCACCTAAACACCCGGCAAACCTGTCCCTCTTTGGAAAGCTTGATACGTGCTTGCAATCGTCTGCCCCGGCCAGGGGTCACAAACGCCAGGCTTCCTCGCTCCGTGGCTGGAACTGCCCGGAGTGCGGGAGCACCTCGAAGCGCTCTCGGACACCGCGGGGCTTGACCTCGTTGCCCACGGCACAGTCTCGGATGAAGAAACCATCAAGGACACCGCCGTCGCCCAGCCGCTGATCGTGGCGGCCGGACTGATCGCAGCCAGGCAGCTGCTGGACACCGGCGCTCTGACCGCAGCAACCGTCGTCGCCGGTCACTCCGTTGGTGAAATCACCGCTTCCGCCGTAGCAGGCGCCCTGACCGAACAGGACGCGCTGCTCTTTGTCCGGGAGCGCGCCAACGCAATGGCCCGCGCAGCTGCCGAGGTTCCCACCGGCATGTCCGCCATACTCGGCGGTGACCCCGAGGACGTCGCCAGGGTCCTGGACGGACTCGGCCTCACCGCTGCCAATGCCAACGGCGGCGGGCAGACCGTGGCAGCAGGAACACTCGAACAGCTCCAGGAGCTGTCCGCGAACCCGCCGGCGAAGGCGCGGGTCATTCCGCTCAAGGTGGCCGGGGCCTTCCACACCGCCCACATGGAACCGGCGCTGAGCGTGCTCGAAGCCCTGCGCTCCTCGCTCTCCCCCGCCCAGCCCCTGCCGACCCTGCTGTCCAACTACGACGGCGCCGCGGTAGTGAGCGGTGAAGCCAACCTGGACAGCCTCATCGCCCAGGTTTCACGCCCGGTTCGCTGGGACGCCTGCATGGAGACCATGACAGCCATGGGCGTCACCGGGATACTGGAACTTCCGCCGGCCGGTACCCTTACCGGGCTCGCCAGGCGCGGTATGCGCGGCGTCCCCTCCCTGGCCCTGAAATCCCCCGAAGACCTCGCCGCTGCCCGTGCCTTTGTGGCCGAGCATTCCGGCGCGGCAGCAGTTACAACCCAAGAAGGTAACGCGTGAGCACGCCCACCCTGAAGCAGTCCCCGGTCAACGAATTCAGCCGTATCCACGGCATTGGGGCTTTCCGGCCCGACGTGATCGTCAGCAATGACGATGTGTGCCAGTGGATCGAGTCCTCCGACGAGTGGATCCGCCAGCGCACCGGCATCGTCACCCGGCACCGGGCAGACAAGGGCACCTCCGTAGTAGACATGGCTGAGATGGCCGGACGCGACGCCCTGGCCCACGCCGGGATCGACGGATCGGCCCTTGATGCAGTGATCGTCTCCACCGTCACGCATCCCTTCGCCACCCCGTCGGCGGCCGCACAGATAGCGGACCGGCTGGGTGCCACTCCCGCACCGGCGTATGACGTTTCCGCAGCCTGTGCCGGCTACTGCTACGGCATTGCCCAGGCAGATGCCCTTGTCCGGTCGGGCGCAGCCAAGTACGTACTGGTTGTTGGTGTCGAAAAGCTTTCGGACTTCATCGACAACACCGAGCGCACCATCTCCTTCCTGCTGGGCGACGGCGCCGGCGCTGTTGTCATCGGCCCGTCAGACACTCCGGGCATCGGTCCGTCGGTATGGGGCTCGGACGGCAGCAAGTCCGGAGCCATCGGCATGACGCATTCAATGCTGGAGATCCGCGAACTGTCCCTGGCCGCCGAGGCCGAAGGAACACTGCCTGCCTCCGTGCTGGCTGAACGCGAAACCAAGCTCTGGCCCACCCTCCGCCAGGACGGCCAGACGGTATTCCGCTGGGCTGTATGGGAAATGGCAAAGTCCGCGCAGCAGGCACTCGACGCCGCCGGTATCACTGCCGAGGACCTCGGTGCCTTTGTTCCCCACCAGGCCAACATGCGGATCATCGACGAAATGGCCAAGCAGCTGAAGCTCCCCGAGTCCGTTGTCATTGCCCGGGACATCGCCGACGCCGGCAACACCTCCGCAGCATCCATCCCGCTTGCCACCCACCGTCTGCTCAGCGAGCACCCCGAACTCAGCGGGAAGCTCTCGCTGCAGATCGGCTTTGGCGCCGGCCTGGTCTTCGGCGCCCAGGTTGTTGTCCTCCCCTAGTTTCCAAGCCACACCGTCTCGGCGGTTGGAAAACCCACGCCGGTCCAGCACCGGTACCAACGAAAAAAGGAGCCCCCATGGCTAGCAATGAAGAAATCCTGGCCGGTCTCGCAGAGATCGTGAACGAGGAAACCGGCCTGGCCCCCGAGGCCGTTGAGCTGGACAAGTCCTTCACGGATGACCTGGACATCGACTCGATCTCGATGATGACCATCGTGGTCAACGCTGAAGAGAAGTTCGGCGTGCGCATCCCCGACGAAGAGGTCAAGAACCTGAAGACCGTTGGCGACGCCGTCGACTTCATCTCCAACGCCCAGGCGTAGTTCGTGAGGGGCGGCCGCTGCCGGTGCGGCGGCCGCCCTTTGCAGCACCACCCGCTGCACCCGTTCAAGGGTGCGCCCCCAATTTTCCGAGAGAGTGAATCATGGCCCGCAAAGTAGTCATTACCGGCCTCGGCGCAACCACGCCGATCGGCGGAGATGTCCCGACCATGTGGAAGAACGCCCTGAAGGGCGTCTCCGGTGCACGCACCCTGGAAGACGACTGGGTTGAGAAGTACTCCCTCCCGGTCACCTTCGCGGCCCGCGTTTCCACGCCGGCCACTGATGTCCTCTCCCGCGTAGAAGCTAAGCGGATGGATCCTTCCACCCAGTTCGCCGTCGTCGCGTCCCGTGAAGCCTGGGCCGATTCCGGCCTGGCGGAAACCGACGTCGACCACGACCGGCTGGCGGTTTCCTTCGCCACCGGAATCGGCGGGGTGTGGACCCTGCTGGATGCCTGGGACACCCTGCGCGAAAAGGGTCCCCGGCGTGTCCTTCCGATGACTGTTCCCATGCTGATGCCGAACGGCCCTGCAGCTGCCGTGAGCCTGGACCTCGGCGCCCGGGCCGGCGCCCACACACCGGTGTCCGCTTGCGCATCCGGCACCGAGTCCCTGCACCAGGGCCTGGAACTGATCCGGTCCGGCAAAGCGGACGTTGTGGTCTGCGGCGGCGCTGAAGCTGCCATCCACCCGATGCCGCTGGCGTCCTTTGCTTCCATGCAGGCACTCTCACGCCGCAACGACGACCCTGAGCGTGCATCCCGCCCGTACGACAAGGACCGCGATGGCTTTGTGATGGGCGAGGGCGCAGGCGCAATCGTCCTGGAAGCCGAAGAGCACGCCGTCGCGCGCGGTGCCCGTATCTACGCCGAACTCGCCGGCACGGCAGTCACGGCAGATGCCTACCACATCACCGCTCCGGATCCCGAGGGCCTTGGCGCCACCCGCGCCCTGAAGGCTGCCCTCTATGATGCGCGTGCCCAGGCCGAAGACGTGGTGCACGTGAATGCCCACGCCACCTCGACTCCGGTTGGTGACAAGCCTGAGTACACCGCTCTCAAGACGGCCCTGGGTGCGCACGTGGACAACGTAGCCGTCTCAGCGACCAAGTCCCAGACCGGCCACCTGCTGGGTGCGTCAGGTGCTGTTGAAGCTGTGATGACCGCGATGGCCGTGTATACCCGGCAGGCACCGGCGACCATCAATCTGGATAACCAGGATCCGGAGATTCCGCTGGACGTAGTTACCTCCGCCCGCAATCTTCCCTCCGGCGACATCGTGGCCCTGAACAACTCCTTTGGGTTCGGCGGACACAACGCTGTTGTGGCGCTGCGCAGCCACTAGGATCCTGCAGCGCAAAAGGCCGGGCCCCCTCTGAACTGCTCCCCGAAAGTTGGACTGAGAAATCAGTTCACTCTCGGGGAGCAGTTCTATGCACAGCAGCAGTTCATTGTCGGAAGAGCAGCGTGAGGCAGCGGTAGCCTTATTTGAGCTGGGTTGGG
>NZ_VULS01000009.1:0-186688 GCF_009696625.1 Arthrobacter sp. BL-252-APC-1A
GCCGCCTCGCCAAGAGGGACCCCCGAGCACACCAAATCCACGAAATCAGCCCGCACGCGGGCGGGAAATACCTTGACCATCAAACACTCCATCAATCAGAGCGTTGCAACGACCATATGACTTCACCCCCCTCAAAACAGCCGTAACTGGCCTCTCGGCCGATGTGGGAAGGCGGAGCAGATTCCGTTCGGACCCCTACCTATCTGCGGCACCGCGGCGTTTACTGGAACCTCCAAAACGCAACCACAAAGGAGTGGAGATGGCTGATTCTGCACTGGAGACCGGCGTCGAAAACTGGCTGGACGCCTTCAACACTGCGCTGACCGGCAGGAACACCACGGCCGCCGCGGAACTGTTCGAAGAAGACGGGCTCTGGCGGGACTTCGTGTCCTTCACCTGGAACCTGAAAACGTTGGAGGGCCGCCGGGAAATCTCGGACATGCTGGATACGGTCCTCGATGACGTCCAGCCCGCCAACTGGCAGCTCACCGAGCAGCCAACCGAGGCAGACGGGGTGACCGAGGGCTGGCTCAGCTTCGAAACGGCTGCTTCCCGGGGATGGGGCCATCTGCGCCTGCGGGACGGGAAGGCGTGGACGCTGCTGACCACCATGCAGGAACTGAAGGGTTTCGAAGAAGCCAAGGGCACCAACCGGCCCAAGGGTGTGGAACACACCGTTGAACGCGGGCGGAAATCCTGGCTCGAGCAGAAGCAGGAACACCAGAGCCGGCTGGGCTACGAGGAGCAGCCGTACTGCGTAATCGTCGGCGGCGGTCAGGGCGGCATTGGGCTCGCGGCACGGCTGCGGCGGCTGAACGTTCCCACGATCGTGATCGAGCGGAATGAGAACGCCGGCGACTCCTGGCGCAAACGGTACAAGTCCCTCGCCCTTCATGACCCGGTCTGGTACGACCATCTGCCCTACCTGAAGTTCCCCGATGACTGGCCGGTTTTCGCACCGAAGGACAAAATCGGCGACTGGCTGGAGCACTACACAGCGCTCATGGAGCTGGACTACTGGTCAGGCACCGAGTGCCTGGGCGCGCGGTACGACGACGACGCCGGCACCTGGGAACTGCGCGTCCGCCGCGGTGGGGAGGACATCACGCTGCACCCGCAGCAGCTCGTCTTCGCACTCGGTGTCTCCGGCTACCCCAACGTCCCGGAGTTCGAAGGTGCCAATGCGTTCCTCGGCGAGCAGTACCACTCGTCCAAATACCCCGGCGGCGGTGACCAGACCGGGAAGAAGGCCCTAATCATCGGGTCGAACAACTCTGCCCATGACATCGCTGCGGATCTCTGGGAACACGGCGCGGACGTGACCATGCTCCAGCGTTCCTCCACCCATATTGTCCGCAGCGACTCCCTGATGGAATACGCGCTGGGCGACCTCTACTCCGAACGCGCCCTGGCCGCCGGCACCACCACCGAGAAAGCGGACATGCTCTTCGCGTCCCTCCCCTACCGGATTCTGCCCGACGCCCAAATCCCCATCTACGAGAGAATCGCCGAACACGACGCCGATTTCTACGACCAGCTCCGCGACGCCGGGTTCAGCCTGGACTTCGGTGAAGACGGTTCCGGCCTGTTCCTGAAGTACCTCCGCCGCGGGTCCGGCTACTACATCGACGTTGGTGCTTCCCAGCTCATCATCGACGGACGGGTGAAGCTGAAGCAGGGCCAGGTTTCCAAGCTCACCGGCAACGGTGCAGTGCTCGACGACGGCACGGAGCTGGACGCGGACGTCATCATCTACGCCACCGGCTACGGATCCATGAACAACTGGCTCGCGGACCTAATCTCACCGGAAGTCGCCGACCAGGTGGGCAAATGCTGGGGCTACGGTTCGGGAACTACCAAGGACCCGGGACCGTGGGAGGGCGAACTGCGGAACATGTGGAAGCCCACCAACGTAGACAACCTCTGGATCCACGGCGGCAACCTGCACCAGAGCCGGCGCTACTCGATCTTCCTGGCCCTGCAGCTCAAGGCGCGGATGGAAGGAGTGCCGACGCCGGTGTACGGGCTGCAGGAGGTGCATCACCGCCGGTAGCGTCAGCGCCAGTAGTTGTTGGCAGCAGCAATAGTGGCGAACTCGATGGCCACTACGTGCGAGGACGCAATCAGCTCCTCGGGGTCCGTCGTATACACGTCACGGCCCGCCCTAAGGACCTTCTCGTCGGGCTGGATGGCGTAGATACTGTGCAGCGCCAGTTCCAGGGCCAGTTTGCGGCCCTCCTCCGGCGTAGCGGTGATGAGGGTGTTTCCCGGAACGAGTTCCATGCTGCACCTGGTTTCGTCTAGTTCGGCCAACAAACCCCTCTTCCACGATTCCAGTCCGGCAGGCATTTGGGAACGCCGGCCCGGCGATTCGATGATCCCCTCAGGCCGGCCGTGCCCGGGCCCCGTGTGCGCCCGGCTAAGCTCAACAGCATGAGAACGGATTTCGACCCCGCCGAAATGGGCGGCCGCAGCTTCTACCGCCTGCTGACTTCCGTGGTGGTGCCGCGCCCCATCGCCTGGGTGTCCACCGTCTCCTCCAGCGGTGTGGACAACCTTGCTCCGCACTCGTTCTTCACCATCGCCTCGGTCAATCCGCCGGTCGTGTCATTTACCTCCGTGGGTGAGAAGGACTCGCTGCGCAACATCCGGGAAACCGGCGAGTTTGTTATCAGCCTGACCCCGGAGGACCTCTTTGAAGCCGTCAACGCCACCGGCACGGGTTTCGCGGCGGATGTCAGCGAATTCGACGCCGCCGGGATAGCCCGCGAGCCCAGCGCCACCGTGCGCCCGGCCAGAGTGGCCGGTTCTCCGGTGGCCCTGGAATGCCGGCTGCATGAGATCCATCCGGTGGGTGACTGCTTTGTGGTCTACGGCGAAATCACCCGGGCCGCCATCCGCACGGACACGCTCGACGGCGACTCGCACCCGCGCATCGAGGCGCTGCGCCCGCTGTCCCGGCTGGGCCTGAATGAGTGGGGAACCATCGGTGATGTCCGGGAAATCACCCGGATTCCGGCCGACGAATGGCCTGGACACTACCGCAGGGTCTAGGACCTTCCAGCGTGTCCGGCGGCTGCCAGCCGGAGTGAGAAGTCT
Source organism: Arthrobacter sp. BL-252-APC-1A (assembly GCF_009696625.1). Classification (NCBI taxonomy): domain Bacteria; kingdom Bacillati; phylum Actinomycetota; class Actinomycetes; order Micrococcales; family Micrococcaceae; genus Arthrobacter; species Arthrobacter sp. BL-252-APC-1A. Next base: position 3,100 of record NZ_VULS01000009.1, read on the forward strand.
GACGTTCGGCCCTGTTCCGGAACCCCTGCAGGGTGCCCTCCGTTGGTGGCAATAGCCTGTCCTGCCGCTATCGGCGCGGAGCCGGCCGCCAGTGGCGCCCGGGGACAGCTTTGTCCCCGATGAGGCCGCGCGCCCGTAAATCAGTAGACTTATAGACGGTGTAAGTCGCCGCAGCAAGAGCATCCGCCAGAAAAAGTCTGAGCGCTTTGAATAGAGCGCAGGAGGAGAAACTGGGAATGACCGCCACACATGGCGCTGGTACCGAGGAAAACACCAAAGCGAAAATGACGGGAAGCCAACCACCTGCTGAGGTGGACCGGGAACCCCCTGCTGGCCCTGTCCGGGCCGGCAACGGAATCGCCCGCTGGGTGTTCTGGCCGGCTGCCACCATCATCGTGGTCTTCGCAGTCTTTGCCATCGCGTTCCCCGGAACGGCCACGGAGATGTTCAACTCCGTGCAGACAAACGTCATCCGCTGGTTCGGCTGGTACTACGTCGCCGCCATCGCCATTTTCGTGGTGTTCGCCCTGTGGATAGGGCTGAGCCGCTACGGAGACATCAAGCTGGGCAAGGATGACGACGAACCGGAGTTCTCGATACGGTCCTGGTTCTCGCTGCTCTTCGCTGCTGGGATGGGCATTGGCCTGGTGTTCTTCGGCGTCGCCGAACCCCTGAACCATTTCGCCGCACCCCGTCCGGGTGTTGAAGGCACCCCAATCCAGCTGGCACAGCAGGCACTGACCCAGACCTATCTGCACTGGGGACTGCATGCCTGGGCGATCTACGTCGTAGTCGGCGTCTCCATTGCCTACGCGGTCCACCGCCGCGGCCGTCCGATCTCAATCCGCTGGACGCTGGAGCCCCTCCTGGGCAAGCGCCGCGTCTCCGGCGGCTGGGGCAACCTGATCGACGTCGTCGCCCTGGTGGGAACCCTCTTCGGTGTGGCGACGTCACTTGGCCTCGGTGTGCTGCAGATTTCCGCCGGGCTTGAAGAAGCCAACATCATGCAGGCTACGCAGATGACACAGGTTGGGCTGATCCTGGGCATCACCACCCTCACCATCGCCTCCCTGATTTCCGGTGTGGGCAAGGGCATGAAGTGGCTCTCCAACATCAACCTGGCTCTGGCCGGCCTGCTGCTGATGTTCGTGCTGTTCGCCGGCCCCACCCTGTTCCTGCTGCGCGAATTCGTGCAGTCGATCGGCAATTACCTGCAGAACGTCATTGGCCTGACCTTCAACACGCTGGCGTTCTCCGGTGCTGAAGGTGAGGCCTGGCAGGCAGCCTGGACCACGTTCTACTGGGGCTGGTGGATCTCCTGGGCACCGTTCGTCGGCATCTTCATTGCCCGCGTCTCCAAGGGACGCACCGTCCGGCAGTTCGTTGCCGGCGTCCTGCTCGTTCCCAGCATCATCGGATTCCTCTGGTTCTCTGTCCTCGGCGGCACTGCCATGTACCGTGAGCTCTTCGGCAACGGCGGCCTGGTCGGCGCCGACGGCTCCGTGGACACCGAAGGTTCGCTCTTCGGCATGCTGGGCGGTCTGCCCGGCGGCACAGCCCTGACGATCGGTGCGGTACTGCTGATCACGATCTTCTTCATCACCTCCGCTGACTCCGGCGCCCTTGTCACGGGCATGCTCTCCACCGGCGGCGACGTTGAACCGAAGAACTGGATCCGCATTTTCTGGGCCCTGTCCGCCGCCGCAGTGGCCATTGCACTGCTGCTCGCCAACGGCCTGGAAGCGATCCAGACTGCGGCCATCCTCACCGCCGTTCCGTTCAGCGTGGTGATTCTGCTGATGTGCGTTGCCACCGCGAAGGCGTTCCATCAGGAACACGAGACCCTGATGCGGGCACAGCGGAAGATCGCGCGTGACGAGTTGACCGCCCACGTGACTGAGCACGTTCAGGACAGCATGCAGGAACAGTACGAAGACCAAATGGCTGACCAGGTGGATGCAGCCGTGAAGAAACAGTTCGGCCGAAGGACAGCAGCCCAGAAGGACCGAAGGCCCTAGCTGCTCCCCCGAGCATGAAGGAGGCCCCGCACCGGTTGGTGTGGGGCCTCCTTCATGCCTGTGACGCTGCTGGGCCTAGGCTGGTGCGTCCTGCTCCAGCAGGTCCCGCAGGACCGGGTAGGAGGACTGCGCACCTTCGCGGGTGGCAGCCAGTGCCCCGGCGCGGGCAGCGAACCGGGCGGCGTCCGCCAGCGGTTCGCCGGCGGCCAGGCGGGCGGCAGTTGCAGCCGTGAAGGCGTCACCGCAGCCCGTTGTGTCCACGGCAGTAACCCGGGTAGGTTCCACGGTGGCCACACGCTGGTCACCGGCGGCGGTTCCATCCAGTACGACGGCGCCGTCCCCGCCCAGGGTGATGATGGTCCGGCGCACGCCCAGGGCGTCCAGGGCAGCGATGACCGCTTCCCAGTCCGCTGCCGGATCAGCCAGACCCGTCACCAGCGCAGCCTCATGCGCATTCAGCAGCAGCACATCGGTCAGCTCCAGCAGCTCCGCCGGGACCTCACGGTAAGGCGAGAGATTCAGCAGCACCTGGGCTCCGGCGTCGTGCCCTGCCCTTGCCGCAGCGGTGACCGCTTCGAGCGGAACCTCCAGGCTCAGGGTAAGGACGGCAGCGCCGTCGAACAGGTCCGCCGGCAGTTCCTCGCCGGTGACAGTTCCGTTGGCTCCGGGGGAAACGATGATCGTGTTTTCGCCGGAAGCGTCCACAACGATCATGGCCGTGCCGGTGGCGGTGCCGGTGCGGCGCAGCACGCGGGATGCGTCCACTCCGGCGGCGGCAGCGGCCTCGAGCAGAAGATCCCCGTTCCCGTCGGCGCCCACGGCACCGAACAGGCGAACGTCCGCTCCGAGAATCGCAGCGGCGGCGGCCTGGTTGGCGCTCTTGCCGCCCGGGACGATCACCAGTTCCGACCCGTTGAGGGTCTCCCCCGGAGAGGGGAAACGGTCAGTGCGGACGGTCAGGTCTGCGTTGAGCGACCCTACAACTACGACTTTTCCTGCAGACATGCGGGGATTCTCCTTGGGGACGAGCGGGTGTCAGCGATCGGCCGGTGCGTCTGCTGACACCTCGGCGGCGACCGGCTTGGGGATGAGGAAGGAGGCAGCAAGGGCCAGCACCAGGATGACCAGACCGGCAACGATACCGCCGTAGTAGCCTCCGGCACCGCCGTCGGCCGGCGTGGTGGCCGTCTTGACCGCGTAGATCACGGCGAAGCTCAGGCCGGCACCCAGGTTGAACGCGCCCGCGTTCAGGCCCGGCAGGAAGCCGGGGTTCTCCTTGGGCGAGAGCACAATGCCCAGACCGTTGAGCATGATGTTGCCAATGCCGGCGTAGGTGATGCCGATCAGCAGGGAGACGCCCAGCAGGCCAAGCTTCGAATCGCTGCCAACAACCAGCAGCACCAGGGTCAGTCCGATCACGGAGCCGATCATGCCGATCCGCAGCACCTTGCCGTAGCCCCAGGTTGCAGCCAGGCGGCCGGCGATGGGGCCGACAATCAGGCCGGCGAGGGCGTACGGGGTGAGGGTCCACCAGGCGGATTCCTCGGCGCCCATGCCGAAGCCGATCACGCCGTCCTGCGCCAGGGCCGGGATGATGCCGTTCATAACGGCGAAGACGCCGGTCATGGTCAGCAGCGTGGTCAGCAGCAGGGCCCAGGTGGAGCGCTGCTTGAGCAGGTAGGTGGCCACCAGCGGCTGTTCAGTGCGGTTCTCCACCTTCCAGAAGACGGCGAACGCAACAACAGCCACCACGATAAGCCCGACCACCAGCGGCCAGTTGGCGTCCGCCAGCTTGCCGGCTTCGTTGAAGGCAGTGAGCAGGGTGCCCACGGAAATGACCAGCGGCACTACGCCAACCCAGTCCATCTTTTCCTTCTTCTCGGCGGTGGATTCCGGTGCCAGGAAGAGCAGCAGGACGGTGGCGAGGGCGCCCACGGCGGCCATTGCCCAGAAGACGGACGCGAAGCCGTGGTTCTGTGCCAGGTACCCGCCGGCGACGGCGTCGATGCCGGCGATGCCGCCGTTGACTGCGGTGATGACACCCATCAGGGTGCCGTAGAGCTTGGCGTCGCGGATTTCCACGCGCAGCATGATCAGGGTCAGCGGAACTACGGGTCCGGAGACACCCTGGATCAGGCGTGCAACAAAGAGGACCTCGATGCTCGGGGCAAGGGCAGCCACCACGGAACCGATGGTCAGGACGATGAGCATCCCGGCGAGGACCTTCTTGCGGCCGATGATGTCACCGAGGCGGGGCAGGAAGAGGGAGAACAGTGCGGCGGCCGTGAAGAACGCGGTCTGCGTCAGGCCAACGGCGGCAGAGGTGGTGTTGAGTTCCTCTTCGATGGTGACGAGGGCGGGGGAAAGCATGGAGGCGTTGAGCTGGAACGCCACGCAGGCGGCCAGCAGGGCTGCCATGAGGGCGCCGACATTGACGCGGCGCTGGGTTGAGGCGCTCACAGGTCCACCTCGCCAATGCGCTCGAGGGCGTCAACAACCAGGCCCCAGAACTTGTCCTGGTCCAGCTCCATGGCAACGGAGGTGTTGCAGTCTTCGGGAGCAGGAGCCCGGAAGTCAGCCACGGTCATGCCCAGGGTGAGGGAACCGGTCAGCTCCACGTCCAGCGGCACGCGCTGGGTGGTCATGACGGACGGGTCAATGACGTAGGCGACGGCACAGGGATCGTGCACCGGCGGGAAGTCGAAGCCCTGGGCGTCCTTGTAGGTGTGGCCGAAGAATTCGAGCAGTTCGCCAACGAACTTGGCCGGCTTGGTGCCGACGGCGGCGATGCGGTCAGCTACTTCGTCCGTGGCCAGCGCCTGGTGGGTCAGGTCCAGGCCGACCATGGTCAGCGGCCACTTTTCGTTGAAGACGATGTGCGCTGCTTCGGGATCGATCTTGATGTTGAATTCGGCCACCGCGGACCAGTTGCCCACGTGGTAGCCGCCGCCCATCAGGACGACTTCCTTCACCCGCTCAGCCAGGCGCGGTTCCTTGCGCACGGCCATGGCGATGTTGGTCAGCCCGCCGGTCGGGACCAGCGTGACGGTGCCCGGTTCGTGTGCCATGACCGTGTCGATGATCAGGTCCACAGCGTGGCGGTTGTCCAGTTCCACGGTGGGTTCGGGGAGGACGGGCCCGTCCATACCGGAATCGCCGTGGATGTCCGGAGCGTTTTCGATGGTGCGCACCAGGGGCCGGTCGCAGCCGGCGGCGAAGGGAACGCCTGTGATATTTGCGACACGGGCAATCGCCAGCGCGTTGCGGGTTACCTTCTCCAGAGTCTGGTTTCCGACGACGGTGGTAACCGCCAGGAGCTCGATCTCCGGGCTGCCGTGTGCCAGCAGCAGGGCGACCGCATCATCGTGGCCGGGATCGCAGTCCAGGATGATTTTGTGGGGCATTGCTTCTCCGCTTCGTTGAGGTTCCAGACGACGGGGCCGAAATCCCGGCGTCGCAGTGCCCCGCTCCGGCACACCGGACGCGCGCCGGTAGGCGGACATAACGGATGTGCATGAGTGTCTTGGCTGCTGTTGGGCCGGCTCTGTGGGAGGGGGCTGGACAGCACCTAAGGCCCATATTGGGCGGGCACATCTTAACGATATCGGCGTGGGAGGACTGGAATTGCCGCCGCCCGAATCCGGACGCCGATGGGCGGCGGGCTGATTTGGCCCGCCGCGGGGAGGTGCTTATCCTTTGCCCGTCGCCGCCGTGACTCAGGCCGCGGCACCGGATTTCCAAATTTGCTACCTTGGGGTGCAGGGCCGTGAATTCTCCGGCCCCCGGACGACGGTTCAGTACCCGGAACGCGACAAGACTGGCCAAAGGAGCTAGCCATGTCATGGGTTGTCCTCATTGCCTCCGGAATGCTTGAAGCCGTATGGGCTACAGCGCTGGGGAAGTCGAACAACTTCAAGAAACCCGTTGCCACCGTTGTGTTTGCCGTGGCGCTGGCGGCCAGTATGGCCGGCCTTGCCTGGGCGATGCTCAGCATCCCGGTTGGCACGGCCTATGCCGTCTGGGTGGGGATCGGTGCCGTGCTCACAGCGGGTTATGCCATGCTCTTCGGCGGCGAGAAGGCCACTGTGATTAAGGTGGTGCTGCTGATGGGAATCGTCGGCTGCGTTGTTGGCCTGAAGCTGGTGGCATAGCCATGGCTTGGATCATTCTTCTGCTCAGCGCTGTCCTTGAGGCTGTCTGGGCCACGGCGCTGGAGGCTTCCAACGGGTTCACTGTCCTCGCGCCGTCGATCATCTTTGCGGTGGCGGCAGCGCTGTCCATGGCTGGCCTTGGCTACGCCATGAAGCACATTCCGATCAGCACCGCCTATGCCGTCTGGACCGGGCTGGGCGCCGTGCTTACCGTCGCCTGGGCCATGTTCACCGGCACCGAGGAACCCGGTGTGCTGAAGGTCCTGTTCCTGGCCGGGATCATCGGCTGCGTAATCGGGCTGAAGTTTGTGGACAACCCTGCTCCGGTTTCCGATCAGGCTGGCGGGTCACCGGAGTCCTGAGGCGGACTCTGCCCGGGCGTTGTCCAGGTGGCGCATGACCAGGGCTGCGGCAATCAGCGGTGTCGTGCCGGCGGTGCGGTGAAGGCGGGAATCACTCTGCGCCGGTCTCCGCCAGTTTGGGACATTCCGCCGGTTTGGGCAGTCATCCACCGGCATTCCCCTGCGCTTCGGGACATTCCTGCGATTCGGGACACTGATCCCCGGCCCTTTCGCTGCACTTGGGGACATGCCTTCGGGTTTGGGACATTCCTGCGCGGCGCCACGGCAGGATTGTCCCAAACTGGCAGGGATGTCCCCATGCGGAGGGACTCGCGCCCTGCCGAACCGATCCACCGGGAACCGGCCCCAAGCGGGAGCTGAGTCCGGACGGATTCCCAGCCATCGTTACTGCTGTGAAGGGTGCGGCCTCCGCAGGCAGCACCTTTCGCAGCGGGTGGGAAACCGCGCACGGGACCTGAGCCCGAACGCAGAACGGCGGCACCCGAAACGAAAACGACGGCGCAGCCCTAGCTGAGCGCGGCCTCTGGCAGGCTGGTGCCGGTCTCCACGAAACGCTGGTGGAAGGCCAGCGACTCATCGAGCAGGTGCGGGGTGTGCTTGCCGACCGAGTCCCGGCTGGCCCGGTCGAAGTAGTCCTGCAGCAGCGGCTGGAAGTCCGGGTGGGCGCACTTCTCGATGATCAGCCGGGCCCGCTGCTTCGGCGAGAGTCCGCGCAGGTCCGCCAGGCCGCGTTCGGTGATGATGAGCATGGTGTCGTGCTCGGTGTGGTCCACATGGCTGGCCATCGGCACAATCCCGGAGATCTTTCCGCCCTTGGCCGTGCTCGGGGACATAAACGCGGAGAGGAACCCGTTGCGGGCAAAGTCGCCGGAACCACCGATACCGTTCATCATGGACGTGCCACCCACGTGGGTGGAGTTCACGTTGCCGTAGATGTCCGCCTCGATCATGCCGTTCATGGCGATGCAGCCCAGCCGGCGGATCAGCTCCGGATGGTTGGAGATTTCCTGGGTCCGCAGGATGATCCGCTTGCGGTAGAAGTCGATGTTGGAGCTGAACTCCTCGATCCCCGCCGGGCTGAGCGAGAAGGATGTAGCCGACGCCACCCGGATCACGCCGTCGCGGATCAGTTCCAGCATTCCGTCCTGGATCACCTCGGTGAACGCTGTCAGTCCGGTGTAGCCGGCGCCGGAGAGACCGGCCAGCACGGCGTTGGCAATGTTGCCGACGCCGGACTGCAGGGGCAGCAGCTTGTCGGTGAGGCGCCCGGCCTTGATTTCGGATTCGAAGAAGTCCAGCAGGTGCCCGGCGATCATCTGTGAGGTTTCATCCGGTGCCGCGAAGGGGGTCATCCGGTCCGGGGCGTCCGTCTCGACGACGGCGATGACCTTCTCCGGGTCCAGCCGCAGGTAGGGTTCGCCGATCCGGTCGTCCGGGTTGACCAGCATGATCGGTTTGCGGTGCGGGGGCAGGGCGGTGCCGTAGTAGACGTCATGCATGCCGTCCATCGCTGCCGGCTGCTGCCGGTTCACCTCGAGGATGATCTTGTCTGCCTGCTCGATCCACGTCTTGTTGTTTCCCACCGAGGAGGAAGGGATCAGGCTGCCGTCCTCGTTGATGCCCACTACTTCGATTACGGCGAGGTCAATGTGGCCGTAGAACCCAAACCAGGCGTATTGGGCCACGTGCCCAAGGTGGATGTCGATGTACTCGAGTTCGCCGTCGTTGATCCGCTTCCGCAGCGTGGGATCCGACTGGTACGGCAGGCGCAGCTCCATGCCGCGGGCCTTGGCCAGGACACCGTCGAGCTCCGGGGCGGTGGAGGCGCCGGTGAGCACCTTGATCTGGAAATCCTCGCCGCGCGTGTGTGCCTGTTCGATCTGTTCGGCCAGCGCCTGCGGCACGGCCTTGGGGTAGCCGGCTCCGGTGAAGCCGCTCATCGCGACCGTCATTCCCGGTTTGATCATCGATGCTGCCTGCTCGGCGCTCATCACAAGATTGGAGAGTCCGGGGTGGGAGATACGGTCGTGCATAACTGGCCTTTCACAGAACGAATCAATCAACCCTAACCGCCTGTGAGCCGGAGCTCACATTCGGCCGTACCGGCGGAGCTGCAAAGAGGGCTCTGACCTGCGCTTATAAACGACAGGCCCCTAAAAAGCCACAGTGCGGTCCCTTTGATTGACACATCCGAACCGGTCGTCTTCACTGCTGGGACCACTCACATCACTCAGGAGATCCAACATGGGACTTTCCAAAACTGCCGCTGCCCTTTCGCTCGCAGCGCTGCTGGCATCCGGCACGGCAGCTGCCCCGGCATTCGCCGTCGGTGAGGGTCCGAACTACAACGGCAACGAGACCATCAACACCTCCATCCTGCACACCTATGACGAGATGGTGGCGGAGCTGAAGAAGCAGGACGCCAAGCAGCCGGCAATGGAGCTGGAAGTAATTGGGCAGTCGGTCAAGGGCCGGGATCTGTACCTGGCGAAGTACATCAGCAACCCCAACAACCCCACCATCCTGTACCTGACGCAGCAGCACGGCAACGAGCAGCTCACCACCGAGGGCGCCCTCGAATTCGTCAAGCACCTGGGCACCGGCAAGACCAAGGGAGTGCTCGACGGCGTCAACATCCTGATCGTCCCGATGCTCAACCCGGACGGGGCCATGGGCGACGTCGACTTCCCGCTGGACGGCTATATCGCGAAGGGCCGCACGCTCACCCGGGCCAACGCCACCGGCACAGACCTGAACCGTGACCACGTCGCGAAGATCCAGCCCGAGACCCAGGCCCTGCACAACAACGTGATGCGTGCCTACGACATCGACTACATGATCGACCTGCACCACCAGGGCACGCAGAGCGAGCGTGACGGCCAGCTGGTCTCCGGTTCGATCCTCTACCCCACCACCCCGAATGCCTCCCCCGACGTTGTTGAAGGCTCCAAGCAGCTTGGTGCCGTGGTCTTCAACGCAATTGACCCCACCGGATGGGGCCACCTGGGCCGCTACGTGGGCGGATCCGCCGAGACGATCAGCCGAAACGGTATTGCCGTCGAATACGGCATTTCCACCCTGCTGTTCGAAATGCGCGGCATGTCGGACCATTCCAACCCCTCCGCTGTGCTGGGCCAGAAGAGCAACGGCTATCTGATCAAGCAGACCGTCACCACCCTGGATGCGACTGCCCGCGCCATCGCGGACCGGTCGATCGAAAGCACCGATACCTCCATCTGGGACACGCTCGCCGAGCAGACCACCCGCCCGAGCGAGTAGTCGCCGCGGGGCTGACTGCTCCTAGCTGAGAAGGTGCGGTCCGCAGAGGCCGCACCTTCTCAGCTGGACGGCACTGAACGGGTTCCGGGGCTGCGGGCAGGAAAAACGCGAAGGGGGTTCCGGCGGGGGCGTGCGGGGAAGATACTTCCATGCAGCACCACCGTCCATGATGTCCAAGGAGCCAATTTGTCCGCGGCAGACAAGGGAACATCCGTTTTCCGACGCAAGCCCATCGAGGAAACCGAAGACGAAGCCTCCGGTTCCAAACTCTTCAAAAGCCTGGGGCTCTGGCAGCTGACCGCCATCGGCGTCGGCGGCATCATCGGCATCGGTATTTTCACACTGGCCGGGCTGGTCGCCAACGGGGGGCCCGACGCCGAGGGCGTGGGTCCGGCCGTGCTGATTTCCTTTCTCATCGCGGGGCTGGCGAGCGCTGCGGCTGCACTGTCCTACGCCGAGTTCGCCGGGATGGTTCCGCGCGCCGGGTCCGCGTACACCTACGGGTACGTGGCCCTTGGGGAGATCATCGGCTGGTTCATTGGCTGGGACCTGCTGCTGGAGTACACGGCGATCGTCGCCGTCGTCGCCATTGGCATTTCCGGGTACTTCACCGAGTTCATGGCCGGAATCGGCCTGGACGTACCGGTGTGGATGCAGGGCACCGGGGACGTGATTGAAGGCGGGCTGGTCAACCTGCCGGCCCTCGTGGTGTGCCTGTTCATCACGTTTATCCTCAGCCGCGGTACCAAGACGTTCGGCCGCTTCGAACTGGTGGCGGTGGGCCTGAAGGTCCTGCTGATCCTGTTCATCATTGGGCTGGGCATTTTCTTCGTCAACACGTCCAACTACACGCCGTTCCTGCCCAACGGCTTCGGTGCGGTCTTCACCGGCGCCGCCACGGTGTTCTTCGCGGTGTTTGGCTATGACGCCATGTCCACCGCGGCGGAAGAGGCCAAGGAGGGCAAGAAGCACATGCCCAAGGCCATCCTGCTCTCGCTGGGAATTGCGATGGTGCTCTACATCCTGGCCACCCTGGTCCTGACCGGCATGCAGAACTACACCGAAATCAGTCCGACGGCGGGGTTCGCCTCAGCGTTCCAGAACGTGGGCCTGCCTGTGATTGCCACGGTGATCTCGGCGTTCGCGGTCCTGTCGATCCTGACCGTGATGCTGACCTTCCTGCTGGGCGTAACCCGGGTCTGGTTCTCCATGAGCCGTGACGGGCTGCTGCCCCGCTGGTTCTCGGCGACGGACTCCAACGGCACCCCGCAGCGCGTCACCTGGATTGCGGGCGGCGTCTCCGCCCTGCTCGCCGGGTTCTTCCCGATCCGGGCGGTCGCGGACCTGACCAACATCGGCATCCTGGCCGCCTTTGTGGTGGTCTGCATCGCGGTGATCGTGCTGCGGAGGACCCAGCCGGATGCGCCGCGGGAGTTCCGTGTACCGCTGATGCCCTGGATTCCGGCGTTCGGCGTCCTGGCCTCCGCCTTCCTGATCGCGCAGCTGCACTGGGAGACCTGGCTGCGGTTCGGCGTCTGGCTGCTAATCGGGATGGCGGTGTACTGGTTCTACAGCCGGAAGCACTCGCTGCTGAACCCGGACAGCCCCCGCCACAGCCCGTCCGGAGACGCGGGATCGCCGCCTTCGCCGTCTCCGGAGCCCGACGCCGCGGGCTAGATTGCGCGGTTTTCCTCCGCGCCGGGACTGATTGGGTATGCCTCCTCGGCAGCTGCCAGACGGTCCCTGGCTGCCGTGCCCAGAGCTGCGGCGAGCGCGGCGATGAGCGCCTCCGTTACTGCCATGGCAGGTGTCAGCGAATCGAAGGGAACCGTTGATTCCACCGGGCAGGGCAGCGTGACTGCGGCATCGGATGCCAGGGGAGAAAGCCACTGGTCCGTGATCAGGATGAGCGTGGCGCCCTGCTTCGCCGCACGCCGGCCGAAGTTCACTGTTTCTTCCTCGTATCGGCGGAAGTCGAATACCACCAGGACATCTGCGGCTCCCAGGTCCAGCACGCGCGCTGCCCGCGAGAGGCTCCCGTCAGGGACGGCGTCCACTCCCGGCCGCATGAGTCCCAGGTGGACGGCCAGGTATCCGGCAAGGAAGCCGCTGAACCGTCCGCCAATCACTGAGACCTTCCGGTCCGTACGGGCGAGCAAGGCTACGGCATCCTCAAATGCCCCCACCGGAAGGACGTCGAATCCGTCCTGCACCGACCGGGAAAGTACCCGGCCGGCGTCGCGGAGGGATCCGCTCCCCTGCCCGGTGCTGTGGCTGCCTCCGAATTGTTCGAGCGCTGACACGTGGCGGTGTGCCAGCTCGGAGCGCAGCCGGTCCTGGAATTCGGGATACCCGGCGTAGCCAAGGGAAGACACGAAGCGAATGACGCTGGGGGCGCTGACCCCCGCCCTGCCCGCCAGCCGTGCAGCACTTTCGAGTCCGGCCCGCGGATAGTCGTTGAGAAGTTCACGCGCGATGCGGCGCCCGGAGGGAGTGGAGGCTGACAGAGCCTCGGAGATCCTGCGTGCAACCGGTGTCTCATCCTCGCCCTCGAGTTTCATGACATGAACATTACATAGGGACCCTTGACCGTGCAATCATGAAATGCCTATAACAGTACGCACCTGCTGGTCGGCGTAGAGCTCCATGGCCCCGGCTGATTCCTCACCATCGAAAAGGATCATCATGCCCCAAGCGACGCAACAGAAACCCGTGCGGAAACTACGCTCCTGGGAAGCAGCCGCTCTCTCCGTCGGCTTTATGGCACCGCTGCTGGCCATGTCCCTGAACGGCATTGGGGTAGCGGGGCTGGTTGGCACCTCGGTCAGCTTCGTCTTTCTCGTAGCGTTCGCGGGCACCGCTTTCATCGCCTACGGCTTTGTGCGCCTGACACGCCGCTTCAACCATGCCGGTTCGGTGTACGCGCTTGCCGGACGCACGATCGGTCCACGTGCAGGTTTCTTTGGCGGATTCGCCCTCTTGGGCACCTACGTCACCTTTGCCGCGTGCACACTCGCTGCCTGCGCCGTCTTCCTCGAAGCCTGGATGACAGCGTGGAACCCGGACGCCGCGTCCTTGCCCTGGATACTCGCTTCCCTTGCGGCAGCGGTCTTGGCCCTAGCCGCCAACTTCCGTGAATCCCGGTTCACGGCACGGCTGCTGACCGCCATCGGAGGGTTCGGTGTCCTGCTCATGCTCATCCTCGGCGGCGTCATCCTGGTCAAGGCGGCCACCGGGGCCGCACCCGTGGAAACAGCCGTGGACCTTTCCCTTCTGCTGCCCGGCGAGGTTCCGCTTTCCACCCTGCTCACGGCCTCAGTCTTCGCGTTCCTGTCCTGGGCAGGCTTTGAATCGTGCGCTTCACTTGGCGAAGAAACAGCCAATCCCCGCAAAGCCATCCCGCTTGCCCTCGGCGGATCCGTTGTGGGATGCGGCCTGATCTATGTCTTTATGATGTTCAGCCAGCAGGTCGGATTTGGTTCCAGCGAGGAAGGAGCTGCAGCGTTCGCGGCGTCGTCCTCTTCGCTGACGGAACTGGCCGGCATGTACATCAGCCGTGAATACGCCCTCCTGCTGGCGTTTGCCGCGTTTATGGTCGCGTTCGCCTCGACGCTGAGTTCAACCGCTGCCGCCTCGCGCCTGGTCTTTGCACTTGCCCGTGACGGCTTCGGCCCCCGGTCGCTCTCCGTCATTCACCCGGGCAGCGGCATTCCGCGCCGGGCGGTGGCAGCGGTAACCGCGACGGCGGCTGTGCTCGCCGTACTGCTCTGGGCCGGCGGGGTCGGTGCATTCGATGCGTACTACTGGTACGCGACCATCGCCGTCCTGTGCCTGCTTGTGGCCTATGCGACCACCACGGCGGGCGTGGCTGTCCATATCCTCTCCGGCAAGGGATCGATTCCGCGCTGGGAACTGGTTCTTCCCGTCATCGGCATCGCCTACCTGGTCTTCGTCTTTGTGGTCCAGTCCGTTGACCAGCCGGCGCCGTATTCCTACTTCCCCGCCGTCGCTGCAGCCTGGTGCCTCGTCGGTGCCGGAATTGTCATCGCGGCGCCCGCCATGGCGAGGCGAATAGGCGAACGCCTTATCGAGGAGGACGCCACCCATGCGTGAACCGAAGACCCGCGACGACGAACTGGTCTTCGTCGCGACGAATGACATCAGCGCCATCACGCGCGGGCGGGCCATGCGGCTGGGTGACCTGGATTTCGCGACCGGATGCGGCTGGGTCCCGGCGAACATCGGGATCGGACCGTTTGGACACATTGTTGACGGGATCGCTTTCGGATCAATCGGCGACCTGCGCCTGATTCCCGATGCCGGCACGCTGACCCGGATCGACGGCATTCCCGGCAAACCACCGGTGAACGTGGTCCTGGCGGATATCACCCACACGGACGGAACCGCCTGGGAATGCTGCCCCCGGACGTTCCTGCGGCGTGCAATTGAGGACCTCGAGTCTGAGACCGGACTGAGCGTCCACGCGGCCTTCGAACATGAGTTCATGCTGCTGTCCGACGCTCTCCCGGACGCACCGTTCTCCTACCAGGCCATGCGTAGCGTGGAACCAATGGGAACGGAACTGCTGCAGATCCTGGCCGACGCGGGACTCGATCCGGAGAACTGGCTCCCTGAATACGGTGCCCACCAGTGGGAGCTAACCGTTGGGGCAACCGGGGCCCTGGCAGCCGCTGACCGCGCGGTACTGCTGCGGGACATTGTCCGCGACTACGCCGTGGCTACCGGGCGCCGGGCGTCCTTCTCACCGCTGGTCGATGCCGAGGGATCGGGCAACGGAGCACACGTGCACCTGAGCCTGCGGGATGCGGCCGGGGCACCGGTGACTTACGATCCGGACCTTCCCGGACGCCTGTCAAAAGCCGCGGGCTCCTTCGCGGCAGGCATCCTGCGGCACACCGCGGCGCTGGTGGCGCTCACCTCGCCGAGCGACATTTCCTATCTGCGTCTTTCCCCCCATCGATGGTCGGCTGCCCAGGCGTTCCTGGGTGAACGCAACCGGGAAGCCATGCTTCGTGTGTGTCCGACGATCGATATGGCCGGGAAGGAGATCGGGCCCCAGTTCAACCTCGAGTTCCGGGCCGGAGACGCCGCAGGCAACCCCTGGCTCACGATGGGTGTCCTCATCCGTGCCGGACTCGAAGGCATCCGCGACGGGCTTCCGACCCCGGTGGTGGTGGACCGGCAGGTCGAGGAACTCAGCCCCGAGGAACGCGGAGCAGCCGGTGTCAGCGATCTGCCCGGTTCACTGGCCGAGGCGCTTGACGCCCTGCAGGCGGACGACGTCGTTCGGGGATGGTTCGCGCCCGACCTTATCGACATCCACCGCGCCATCAAACGCGACGAAATAAACCAACTCGTCGGCCTTTCCGAGGCCGAAAAATGCAGGAGGTACACCGGTGTCTACTAGGACATCCAGTCAGGACGGAATGTTCGGCGCACCGCTGATCGACCACCATTGTCACGGTGTTATGGCACGGCCGCTGCAGCGCGCAGAATTTGAGGACCTCGCCACGGAATCCAGCTGGCCGGGACCCGCCGGGACAACCTTCTTCGACACCCAGCTTGGCTTCGCTATCCGGCGCTGGTGTGCGCCGGTGCTGGGCCTGGAGGCACATGTTTCGCCGGAGGACTATTTGGCTCGGCGTGCCGAGCTCGGTGCGGACGCCGTCAATTCACTGCTGCTGAGTGCGGCAAACCTGGACACGGTGCTGGTGGAAACCGGTTACCGCGGTGAGGAGATCACGTCCCCGGAGCAAACCGGGCTGCTGGCGTCCGCCGGGTTCCGTGAAGTCGTGAGGCTGGAACGAATCGCCGAAGACGTTGCCGCAGCCGGGACCACGCCGGGAACTTTCGCCACCGACTTCGCTGCAGCCCTGGAGGAACGCTCCCGGAACGCTGCAGGGGTGAAGTCCATCATGGCCTACCGCTACGGTCTGGACTTCAACCCGGACCGCCCGTCCGACCAGGAGGTTCAAACCGCGGCAGCGCAGTGGCTCGCCGCTGCCGGAAACGAACCCCGCATGGACCACCCCGTCCTTCTGCGGCATCTGCTGTGGGCTGCAGTGGATCTGGGCAAGCCTATCCAGTTCCATGTTGGTTACGGCGACGCCGACGTAGACCTGCACCGCTGCAATCCCCTGAACATGACTGCCTGGCTCCGTGCAGTACGCAGCCGCAATGTTCCCGTCATGCTCCTGCACTGCTACCCGTTCCAGCGGGAAGCGGGCTATCTGGCCCATGTGTTCCCTCATGTGTACGCCGACGTCGGACTGGCTGTGAACTACACCGGCAGCCGGTCCGACGCAGTGATCGCCGAGTCCCTGGAACTCACTCCGTTCCACAAGGCTGTCTTCTCCACGGACGCTTTTGGCCTGCCCGAGCTGTACTTCCTGGGCGCTCACCTGTTCCGCCGCGGCTTCGACCGCGTGGTGGGACGGTGGGTCGAGGACGGCGAGTGGTCTCCGGCGGATGCGGAACGCGTTGCCCACCTGATAGGCCACGTGAATTCCGAGCGTGCCTACGGGCTGGAACCGCGGTGACAGGGGCAGCCGTTGTCCGGCAGGGATCCGGGACGGAGACTTCCGCCGCACTCTTCGCCGAGCTCAATGCGGCGCTGGACCTCGAGCTGGGCGGTGCGGTGGAACTGCGTCACCGGCTGCATGCGGCACCATGCCTTTCCGGCGCTGAACAACCGGCGGCAGACCAGCTGGCAGGGTTCATCAGCCGTCCGGTTCAGCCTGTGGCGTCCACGGGTTTCTACCTGCGGACAGGCCCGGAGGACGGGCCCTCGGTTGCGGTGCGGACCGAACTGGACGGCCTGCCCCTGGTCGAAGAAAACGATGTCTCTTTCGCTTCTGCCAACGGCGCCATGCACGCCTGCGGCCACGACGTGCACCAGGCCGCCTTCGCGGCATTCGTTCGGGCGGCAGCCGCCGTCGAACTGCCCTTCGCACTGACGGCAATTGCCCAGCCGCGGGAGGAAACCTATCCTTCCGGCGCCCTGGACATCATCAATGACGGGCTGCTGGCCCGCGAACAGGTGGCATCCGTCCTGGCTGTCCACGTTCACCCGGGCATCCCGGAAGGGTCTGTGGCGACGGGCAGCGGAGCCATCAACGCCGCTGCCGACGAGTTCGAAATCGTAGTCCGCGGGCGCGGCGGCCACGGAGCGTATCCCCATTCGAGCGTCGACCCGGTCCCCGTGGCGGCGAGAATCTGCCTGGCGGCGTACGACCTGATCCGCAGCACGGTCAGCCCGGTTAGCCCGGCCGCACTGACCGTCGGCGAGCTCAAGACAGGAACGGCGTCGAACGTCATTCCCGATCAGGCGCTGATCCGCGGCACCCTGCGGACCATGGACAAGCATGAGCAGTCCCTGCTGCACACGGCCCTGCGCCGCTGTGCGGAACATACTGCTCAGGCAGCCGGCGCCACGGCGGAAGTCAGCATCACCGTTGGTGAACCGGTCCTGCGGAATGATGCCGTTCTCTCATCCCGCGCAGAGCGTTGGCTGGCACAGCAGGGACTGGGAGGTGCCGAGCCGTTGCGCAGCTGCGGCGCGGATGACTTCTCGTTCTTCACCGAAGCCGTCCCGGGGGTTATGGCCTTCCTGGGAGTGCGCAGTCCTTCCCCTGCACCGCAGAGCCCGCTGCACTCGGCTACTTTCCTGCCTCCGGACACAGCCGTTGGGGAATGCGCCCGGACGCTGGTGGCACTGTATGTCGGTGCGGTCGAGGAGCTGCTCGCCCAGCAACCCGCTGGCGGGTAGGCCCCGGCGCGCCGTCCCCAAGCACCCCTGCTGCTGGCAAGACAGCCAGCCGCGCTCTGCCCGGACTACCTCAGGCAACCAGCCCAGCCAGCGGGCAGCTACTGGGGCCGGGCAGTGCGCGGAGATGCTCCCCCGCCGCCGGATTCTTCCTCGCCCTCACTGCTTTCGCGGGACTGATCCGCAGCTGTGTGCACGCTGTGACTGCCTCCTTCACCGGCGTGATCCACCTTGCGCCGGCCCGCGCGGCGATACGCCAGCCCCACCAGCACACACGCCAGATAAGCAGTTCCAATGAAGATCCAGCCGTCCAGGAAACCGCCGGAGAATTCAAGCAGAAGACCCATGATGAGCGGTCCCGACGCGAACCCTGCGTACATTCCCAGGGACACTGCTCCTGATGCAGCTCCCACGCGTTCCTTTGGCACCTCGCGCAGGACCCCTGCCATGACCACAACGTTGACGCCGAGCACCGACGCACCGTGGAAAAGCACGCCCGCCCACAGCAGCGCGGGGATGCCGGTCTCCCCTGCCGCCAGCAGCAGCCCGGCACCGCAGATGGCACCTGCGGCCAGAATGAGAAGCAGCGTGGAGGCCCGCACTCCTTCGGCCATACGACGGCCCCACAGCACGCGGGAAGCCACCCCGACGACGCCGGCTGCGGCCGCGGTTGCCCCTCCCATCAGGAGCGAGAAGCCGAGTTCCCGCTGCGCAAACAGCGGCAGGTAGACGTTGGTGGCCTGCATTCCCGCGCCGGAGAAGAGCACGAACGCGGCGAGCAGCCAGACCGCGGCGGGGAACCTGCGCTCGGCCGAGGCACGTTCAGCACGATTGGGGGTTTTGATCCGGGGTTCGGGCGGCAGCCGGTGCCATGAATATGCAAGCAGCAGCCCCAGTACCAGTGCGGCGCCGACCGCAGCGCCCCGCCACCCTGCGAACAGGGCTGCCGCCGGGAAGAACAGACTGGAGAAAAGCTGGCTGGCCTGCACTCCCGACTGCTTGATGCCCATCCACCCCGGACGCTTGCCCGGCTCCACTGCATGAATGATGATCCGGTTGGTAGTGGGGTTGGAGATGGCCTGCGCGGGGCCGGACAACAACACGGCTGCCAGCAGCCACAGGTAGTTGCCGGACAGCGCCATAAATACAAGCGAGAGAGCAGTGCCCCCGAAGATAATCAGCATCTGGGTCCGCGCACGGATCCGGTCGCTAAGCCGCCCCAGGGACATCGAGGACAGCGCCGCACTGGCGAAGCAGGTGGCTGCGAGCAGGCCGAACTGCGATTCGCTGATACCCAGATCCGAGATGATGAGCGTGCTGGTGGCGGAGATTCCGTAGTTCATCACAGGGCCGGCGCCCATGGCGCAGACCAGCACGAACAGCAGACCGGGACCGGGGGTGGAGCGCAAGTTTTTCCTCTCTTGGAACGACACAGACCATTGTTGCCTGTGTATGCCAGAGTTACGGAACAAAACGGGCTAATATCACCCGTAGGGTTCGTCGTCTTGGACCCATGTAGCTGGGGGAGAACCAAATGGGCAGTGAGTCTCAGGCAAGCGTGCCTTCAGCACGCCGTCGCTCCGTAATGCTCTTCCGCCGTGCACGCACCGCCCTCGCACTGGTGGGCGTCTTCTGGCTCTGGCTGCTCCTGGGCAGTGCCGGGTTTGTCGCTTCCCTGTTCGACCGGCCCTTTTACGCCATGCTCGCCCTGTACGCGCTGGGCACGCTCACGCTGATTTCCCTCCTGATTGCACCGGTTGCCCTCGCGTACCTGCTGATGAACCGTCCGGACCGGAACGGCCAGGCAGCAGTAGCCCGGCCCGCATCCCGGCCTGAGTCCGCGCCTGCCGACGCCCACCGCTCAGTACGCAGCGATTTGGCTCCGGTGATCCGGATGATCCCGCGGAAGGTCAAGGACAGCGGCACTTCACTGGGCACCAAGGCTGCAGCGAAGTGGCGGGACCTGGCTTCCTAGCCGCCTGAGCCTTCCGCTCCGCAGAGCCACCTGGACCCGGAGCGTGTCAGCCCAGTGTCAGTGGCGGCAGCAAGAGTAGGCGCATGACTTCCTCTGCTCCTCCTGCTTCCACACTCCACCCGGCAACAGCCCGGCCCCTCGTTAGCCACGCGCGCTACCGGCAGGAACCCTATGTCCGCTGCCTCCTGCTGGAAGTGGACGGCAAGGCTGTGGCCTGGACACGCACCCAGGTGCTGGTGCACTGGATCGACGACGACGGCCGCGCCCACAACTGCTGGGTACCTGCATCCGCCGTCACCCGCATATCCCGGGATTCCTCCGCCTGGCAGGACCCCTACGATGACTTCGGCTTCTACTACCCGGCCCAGAGCCCGCTGAGCGCTCCCGTGCGTTGACACTGGACGGCCTCACAGAGCTCAGTGGACTAGGGAGGGTGCGACGGGCATCCTCCAGGCGAGCGGGGAGCGGCCAGCAGGATGGATTTTCAGGAGATCATTGAGACGGTAGGCGCCTTCGTGGATCTGGCAGGTGTGGCTGCAATCGTTGCCGGTGCGGTGGTGGCAACCGTGATCGCCGTCCGGGGACTCGTTGGCCGCCGCAGCGGGGTCTACGAGCTGTACCGGCAGCAACTGGGCCGGGCCATCCTGCTGGGGCTCGAGCTCCTGGTAGCGGCGGACATCATCCGGACAGTCGCTGTGACGCCGACGTTCGAGTCGCTGGGCGTACTGGCCGTCATTGTGCTGATCCGAACCTTCCTGAGCTACTCCCTGCAGCTGGAAGTGACCGGGCGGCTGCCTTGGCAGGGCAGGAACCTGCCCTCGCCTGCCGCACCCGGGAGATAGGCGTTCAGCCCAGAGGGACCCGCTGCCCGATGCCGGTGCTGCGGGAACGCGAGGCGTCCCGGAATGCCCTCACCAGAACCACCACGGTGATGAACAGGGTGGCTATCCCGAACGGATTGGCCAGGGCAGCCGAGTATCCGAGCACCTCCGGCCCGGCCAGGGACGAGAAGACCGATCCTGCCTGCGGTGTACCGAAATCCGGAACAAAGAAGCCGAAGATCCCGCCCAGAAACCAGTTCGCAAGCAGCAGCACTGACGTCTTCATGGGTGCACCAAAGGTGGTGCGTGCAGCTGCTCCGGCCGTGATCTTTACCGCCGCGGTCAGCATCAGCACCGCAAGCAGCGGTCCGGCGGTGAGCGCGAAAACCGTCACCAGCCGGCCGTCTGCACCCACCAGCATCCGGCCTGCGGTGATCCACGCGGGAATGATCAGGGCCATCGGAATGCTGGCACCGGCAATAACGGAAGTGAAGACACGGGAAACAGCGGATGGCGAAGCGGCGGACATTCTTCAACTCTATTCTCTGGCCACGCCGGCCCGCGGCATGCTGGGATGAGCACCGGCACCAAAAAGTCATCTCCAGGGATGATGCCGCGCTCTGCACCCGGACCCTAGGCTGGGAGTGCACTGGCCGAACAACGCGTTCCGGCTGCCGGTGACCCCCGCACTTCTGCCCCAACCCCGTACACGCCTGCCTGAAAGTGCCTAAACACCATGCCCGTGGAGTACCTCATGTGGATCCCAGCCGCCGCCCTGGCGCTGCTGCTCACAGTTACGCTGACTACCGGTGCCGTGATTAGCCTGTTCCGGACCGAGGAGACCACCGGCGCCGCGCGTGCCCTGTGGCTTGCTGCAGTGCTGCTGCTGCCCGTTGCCGGCGCCCTTGCCTGGCTCGCCGTGCTCCAGCACAGCACCCGGTCCCGTCCCGCAGAGGAAACAAACACCGAAAGCCTAATGTAGCGGCGCCTGAGGTGTGTGCCGGACAACTGATGCCGGCGTTGTTGAGCACACCTGCGCTTAACTGTTAGGCGGCCCGAAGTCCTGGTGCTACGTTGGCCATATGCTCCACAAGGCAGCCCCCGCGGGTTCACATCCCCGCACCGGCCGGCCCAGGGCGGGTACCCGTCTGCCCTGGCTCCTCGGCCCCGCCCTGGTAGCCGGAGTCGCCTACCTGGATCCGGGCAACGTGGCCAGCAACATGACCGCCGGCGCGCGTTTCGGGTATCTCCTGGTCTGGGTAGTTGTGGCCGGCAACGTCATGGCGTGGCTGGTTCAGTACCTGTCCGCCAAACTCGGTCTGGCAACCGGACGCAGCCTGCCGGAACTGGTCGGCCTGCGGATGCGCAGTACCACCAGACGGCGGCTCTACTGGCTGCAGGCAGAGCTGGTGGCCATGGCCACGGATGTCGCCGAAGTAATCGGCGGTGCCGTTGCCCTGTGGCTGCTCTTTGATCTCCCGCTGCCGGTCGGCGGCCTGATTACCGGCGCCGTTTCCATGGCAGTCCTGGCGATTCAGGGCAGTGGACGGCACCGGAGCTTCGAGTACGTGATCGTCTCCATGATGGCCATCATCGCCATCGGATTCACCGCCGGTGTCTTCATCGCGCCGCCGGACCCTGCCGGAGTGGCGGAGGGCCTGGTACCCCGGTTCGACGGCGCCGGTTCGGTCCTGCTCGCTGCTTCGATTCTGGGGGCGACCGTTATGCCCCACGCCATCTACGCCCATTCGGCACTGACCCGGGACCGGTTCCCGGAGCGGGCGCAGGGCCTCACAACCTCCATGCTGATCCGCGCCACCCGCTGGGACGTCACTATTGCCCTTGCCGTCGCAGGGACGGTCAACCTCGCCATCCTCCTGCTGGCTGCCACCTCGCTGCAGGGTGTGGACGGCACCGACACACTGGAGGGCGCCCATGCCGCGATTGGCGGGGCCCTGGGCAGCGGCGTCGCGCTTCTTTTTGCCCTGGGACTCCTGGCATCCGGTCTGGCATCAACATCCGTAGGTGCCTACGCGGGGGCGGAGATCATGCAGGGGCTGCTGAAGGTGCGCATCCCCATGCTGCTGCGGCGGCTGATCACCCTGCTGCCGGCGCTGGCCATCCTCGCCGCGGGAGTGGATCCCACCTGGGCACTGGTGCTGAGCCAGGTGGTGCTTTCCTTCGGCATCCCCTTCGCGCTTGTGCCTCTGCTCTGGCTGACATCCCGCCGGGACCTGATGGGCGAGCACCGCAACCGCTGGTGGACAACAGCCCTGGGGGTGCTCGTGGCCGGACTGCTCATCACCCTGAACGTGGTCCTGCTGTACCTGACCTTTACGGGCGGCGGCTAGTTCCTTAGCTTTTGCAGCCGGACTAGGGCCACAGTGCTGAGTGGGCGCGGGCTTCAAGGTTCCGGCGTTCCTCGGCATGGGCGGCGAGGCGGAACAGGTCCGGCTGGGGCCGCTGGGCCGCGCGCTCCCCGAGCCTGATCAGCAGTTCTCCGGCGGCCACAAACACGCGGCCGACGCCGGTGGGCCGGACTGGCGAGTGGGCGGCTGGACGCGCATGCAGGGGCAGGGACGCGTAGGTCATTACGACATTCATGACTGGGCTCCGGGATCGATAAGCGGGAAGAAGTTGAAGTGCAGTTCCACGGGGCGCGTGCCGTCGGCGTCTTCGCGCCCGCGGAACGGAGAAAGCAGTTTCTCAAGTTGCTCGGAAGCCTGGCGGGAAACCTCCTGCGCTTCCTCCAGCGTCAGCCGGAGGCTGGTGCCCAGAAGGATCGAAGTTTCCACCCATTCATCCGGGAGGGATTCACCGTGGTCAACAAAGTCCCCCAGGGCTTTGGCATTGCTGTTGGTCACGGTCTTGGCAAGGATTCGGGTGGCATCGCGGGTGGCCGGGGACTTGGCCATCTCCGCGGAGGTCTGGATTGGTTCCGGGACCCGCTCCCACCAGCGTTCGCGGGCGGTTCCTCGCCCCTCCACCTCGCGGACAAATCCGTGCTTGGCCAGCTGGCGCAGGTGGTAGCTGGTGGATCCGCTGGACTCCCCAAGGCGTTCAGCCACGGAACACGCGGTCTGCGCGCCGTAGCGGGAAAGGCTTTCCAGCAGCGCTATGCGGATCGGGTGGGCCAGTGCCTTCAGGCGGGTTACATCGAGGACCTGTGCTTGGGGAGACGGCTCTTCCATGCGGATGAGACTACGCTTGCAAAGAAGTGTTTGCAAGCATTTCTTTGCAACGACTTCTTTGCATCCCCTCATCCCGCCGAGAGGCCAGTTACGGCTCGTTTCAGCGCCGAAAAGAGCCGTAACTGGCCTCTCGATGCAGGCTCAGGGCCTCGGGTTCACGCGGTGAACGGGCACCGCCCAGACCAGACAGCCAGGGGCGGCAGGGCGGCGCTAGGCCCGTACGCGTCCGCGGATCCGGATGGCCGCCACGAGAGTGAACACCACGGTCATGGCCACCAGTACAAACAGCACGTACCCGGTACCAACCTGCCAGTCCCCTACCTGCGCCGTGATTCCGAAGACGCTCTGCATCTCTTCAATGGCTGCCGGCTGGTCCCCGGTCATGGCGGGAAGGGTCTCGGACGTCATTTCCTGGCGGACGAGCATGGAGGACTGCAGGAAGGGCAGGGCACTCACAAACTCACGCACCCCTTCAGGGAAGTTGCCCACCGGAATGTAGGAGCCGGCGATGAAGCCCAGCACCGTGCCGACGATCGTTGACAGGGCTGAGTAGGCGCCTGCGGTCCGGATGAAGGACACGGCAAACGCGCTCAGGGCCGAGAATGCGAAGCATGACAGCGCCAGGTAGCCGCAGATCAGCAGCAGCTGTACGGCACCCAAAGTGACCCCGCTGACCACGAAGAGGTACACCAGGCTCACCACCAGGACCAGGGCGGTCATGATCATGGAGATCAGCACCGCGGAGAGCAGGTAGCCCAGGATCAGCTTTTCCCGCCGGATGGGCGAGACCAGGAAGTCCTGGAACCGTCCCGAGCCGGAGTCCTCCACAAAAACGACCATGGCTCCCAGCGCCGTGGTGATGGTGGTGATGCCCAGGATCCCGGCGAACATCCAGCTGTCCACAAAACCACCGATCTCCTCCGTGGTGGCCTGCGGAAAGGACTCCCCCAGACCTTCGGTCTGCAGGTTGCCCAGGAAGAGCGTGTAGAGCAGGAAGACCACCAGCGCCGAAACGAGTGAGAAGAAGACACCCAGCCGGTCACGGAAGAAGAGCCTCAGGTTCCGGGTGGTGATGTCCAGGACGACGTTCATTTCCCGCTTCCTTCCGCTGCAGCATGTGTTTCGTTCTCCGGCGCTTCCCTGCCGGTCAGCGCCAGGAACACGTCATCCATGGTTCCGTGGCGGAACTCGAAGTCCAGGATGTCTTCCCCGTGCCGCGCAAGGATTAGGCGGGCGGCTTCCGCCGTGTCGACGCCGATTCGCACCGCCTCGCTGTCGCCGGGCCGGATATGCCCGCCAACTTCCAGGACAAGTGCTTCAAGCCCGGGACGGTTCCGGGTGGTCACGGTAAGGATGCTGCTGGAGTACTTGGCGCGCAGCTGGGCAGGTGTGCCGTCGGCAATGATCCGTCCGGCGTCAATGATGCAGACCCGGTCGGCTTCCTCCGTTTCCTCCATGTAGTGAGTCGTGAGGAAGACGGTAAGCCCGTGCCGGTCCCGCAGGTCGTGGATCGTCTTCCAGACGATGGCACGGCTGGCGGGGTCGAGCCCCGCTGTGGGTTCGTCAAGGAAGATGATCGGCGGTGCGTGGAGCAGGGCCCGTGCAATGTCCACGCGGCGGCGCTGGCCGCCGGAATAGGTACCGTACCGCCGGTCGATGAACTCGCCCAGCTGGACCAGTTCCGCGAGTTCTTCGATCCGTTCCTCATTCTGCGCTTTGTCCGGCGAATAGAAGCGGGCGCGGACACGCAGGTTTTCGCGTCCGGTCAGGAGCGGGTCCAGCACTGATTCCTGGAAGACGACGCCGATGCTGCTCCGTACGCCCTCTCCGCCAGAGCGGACGTCGTAGCCGCTGACCTCGGCGGTTCCGGCCTCAAAGGGGACAACCGTGGTGAGGCAGCCGATGGTTGTGGATTTGCCGGCACCGTTGGTGCCCAGGAAGGCGAAGACGCTGCCTGCCTCCACATCGAAGGAGATGTCATCGACGGCGGTCTTGGCACCGTACTTCTTGGTCAGGCCGCGCACCGAAATGGCAGGCTGGTTCTCCGTCACTGCATCCTCCAGAAGAATGGTCCGACTGGTCCTGCCAGCGGCGGGACAGCGAAGAGCCCCCGAGCGGAAACACTATCCGACTCGGGGGCTCTGCGTCCTGACCTGCTGGTTTTTAGTCCCTGACTGTTCGCCGGGCTACGGAACGCTGGCTTCTGGTGCTTCCGGATTTTCCGGACCCGGCACCGGTCCCGCGGCTGGCGGCGAGGCGGCCGGCTCGCTGGGCTCCTCCGTCGTGGGCTCCGGCTCGGGCTTCGGCGCGGGAGCCGTGGTCGGGCGCGGGGCCGGGGTGGCAGAGGGCTTTGGCTTGTCTTTGTCCTTGTCCTTATCGGCTTCCTCGGACTCCGAGGGGCTGGGGCTGGGGTTCGGATTCATCAGCAGGTTGCCTGGCGGGTTGGCGAATGCCTCGCCCGGGTAGAGGTCGCCTGCCTGCTGCATGAACTTCGCCCAGGACGGGGCGGCGATCAGCGAACCGTCGATTTCGGGATAGATGCGCCCGCCGATCTCCAGTCCGGAGAGGGACTCGGTTCCGGCCTTCCAGTTGCCGATCCAGCTGGCGGTGGCCATGCCGGAGTTGTAGCCGATGAACCAGGTCTGGGACCGGGAGTCATTGGTACCGGTCTTTCCGGCCATGGGCTGGTAGCCGTAGTTCAGCAGCGAACCGGAGCCGGACTTCATGACTTCCTGCGTCGCGTAATTCACGCCGCGGGCCGTCTCCTTGGAGATGACCTGCTCGCATTCGGGTTCCGGCACATCGTAGGTCTTGCCATTGGCGGCAGTGACCTCCAGCAGGGCACGGGGCTCGCACACATTGCCTTCAGCGGCGAAGCCGGCAAAGGCCTGGGCCATGACCATCGGGGACACGTCCTGGACACCGCCGATCAGGGCCGACGGTTTGATGTCCAGCGGCTCCTTTTCGCCGGAGTCGCTCTTGCCGTCATGGATGCCCATATCTTCGGCGATTTCCATGATGCGGCACAGGTCAAGCTGCCTGGCCGTGGAGAAGGTGATGGTGTTGAGGGATTGGGCAAGCCCGTGCAGCACGGTGGCGTCGCCGTAGTTGGTGTCACCGTAGTTCTGCGGGGTCCAGCCTTCCGGCTCGCCGATCGGGAAGGCCCCGCCGTCCAGGCAGCTGGCGGTCCAGCGGTCGCCCTGCGGATAGGTCTTCTTGCGGCCGTCCAGCTGGGTGTTCAGGGACTTGCCTGCATCCACCCATGCGGCCACGGTGAAGGGCTTGAACGTAGAACCGGGCTGGAACCCGCCGATGCCGCCCAGGCTCTTCTCCGGGTCCCCGTCCTGGTACTGGTCCACGTTGAAGTTCAGCATGGAGTCCCCGGGGTTCTCACCCGGGGTGAAACGGGTGTTCTGCGCCATGGAGAGGATGTTTCCGGTACCCGGCTGCAGGCTGATCATCGAGTGGCCCACCTGCCCGGCGGTCGTGTCCGGGTTCGCAGTCTCATTGACGGCCGTCTGGGCGGCCTCCTGGACGGCGGGATCCAGCGTGGTCTTAATCGTGAGGCCGGACCGGTACAGCACGGACCTGCGCTCGGCCGCGGTTGCACCGAACTCCTCGCTGTTCAGGACCAGATGTTCCACGTAGGAGCAGAAGTACGGTGCCTGTTCGGCGGCCACGCAGCCCTGCTTGGTGGGCGTGATGGTGAGATCCAGGCCGGTGGCGACAGCGGCGTCGTACTGTGCCTGGTCGATCTTCCCGTGTTCAAGCATGGTGCCCAGCACCAGGTTGCGGCGTTCGATTGCCCGTTCCGGGTAGACCTGCGGATCGTAGTAGCCCGGGCCGTTCACCAGGCCGGCTAGCAGCGCACTTTCCTGGATGTTCAGATCTATGGCGTCCTTGTTGAAGAAGTACTTGGACGCAGCCTGCACACCGTATGTGTTGCCGGTGAACGGGACAATGTTGAAGTAGCCCTCAAGGATCTCGTCCTTGGTCATCTCGTTCTCGACGGCGATGGCCAGCCGGATTTCCCGGACCTTGTCGGAGACACCCTTGCTGCCGCTGTAGGTTGCTTCTTCGCCGCGTTCGTTGGCGGAGTTGATGAGCACGTTCGTGACGAACTGCTGGGTGATGGTTGAGGCGCCGCGGCTCGTTCCGTTGGAAACGTTGCTGGCGATCGCACCGAAAATGCCCTGGACGTCCACGCCGCCGTGCTCGTAATAGCGGTAGTCCTCCACGGACAGCAGCGCGTCCACCATGTGCGGTGAGATCTGGTCGAAGGTGACCGGCTGGCGGTTCTCCTCGTACAGAGTGGCAATCAGCGAGTCATCAGCCGCCACGATCCGGGTTGGCGTGGCCAGCGTGGCACGCTCCAGGTCCGCGGGGAGCCCGTCGAAGAAAGTGATGGAAGCCGACGCCGCGGATCCTGCCCCGGCGGCCATGGGAACGAACAGCCCCGCAGTGAGCACTCCGCAGAGCACACTGACCCCTAGAAAGGAGAGCAGGCGTCCGAATGTGGTTGCCGTGGTGAACACGGGAGATTTACGCGCAGCCATGATATGGGAGCATAACGCAGGAAAATGGGATTACTGGTTTGGTTGAGCACCCAATACCCGGCGGCACCGTTGCATCCGGGCGGCAGACGACGATAATTACGGCACCTCCGACGTGGCAGGACTCACGCGCCTGCACAACTCCGGCCACCCCGGGAAGTAATCTCCGCAACCCCATCCCGGCGGCGCTTCGCCACTGCTAGACTCCTGCACACTTCCTTCTGATGCCAGGCAGTCCCAGGCCCCGTTCTGGGCGGTGTTGGAAGTCCCGGAACCACACCGGCCGAGGAGAATCATGGCTCGATTACTCCACGATTTACGCCGCCTGCGCAGGAGCGTTGAGGCGAGGCGGGGAAAGCTCCCGCCCCCGCGTGCAAACCACGAAGAAATCCATGCCCGGCTGGACACCGCCATGGCTGCTGCCAGGACCGCGGGACGGACACTGGAGGAACAGGAGCGCGTGGCCGGAGAAGCAGCGGCACATTACGCGTCCGTCGCCGAGGCCTACCGCCTGCGCCGCGAGGCCGTTGAGGGCGTAATGCCTTCCGGTCCTTCCTCCGCCATCCTGACCCTGGCAGGGACAGCACGGAGGATGCATGATCTGGCCTCCGAGCGCGGGGACATCGCCGCCGCGCACCTCACTGAGATCCGCTCACGGAGGGAAAAAGTCCACCGGCTGGTTGCAGATCTGGTCAAGGCCCAGGCCGAACTCCGGCTGGCCGTCACCGTGGAGCAGAGCCGGGCGCGGCTGGACGGGCTGGGCGGCGCGTCCGCCTCCGTTCCCGCCGGCGCCGAAAACCCGTTCGATGAAGAGCTGCGCGAGGCCACCCGGCTGGCGCGGGAAGCAGAAGCCCTGGCAGAGCTGAAAGGCGGATGGGCATGAGTGAAGAGTCCAGCGTGCGTCTCGGTGTTCCGTATACACCGCCGCGTTCCTATTCGGAGAAAGCCGTGAGCCGGCTGATTTTCACGGCCGCCGCGTTCATCATTTTTGGCGGGTTCAACGTCATTGCGGTGGCACTGGCCATCCTGCTGGTGGTGTACCCGCTCCTTATCGCCCGGGAACGGCTTGTTCTTCGCCCCCGGCGGGAGGAGGCAGAGACCGCAGCCCTGAACCGCGCCGTCGAACAGTTCTTTCCCGGAGCGCCGAAAATTCAGCGCGAGCAATGGAGCGCCCTGATGACCAGCCGCAAGGGCAAAACGTTCCGTTTCCGTGACGACCTCGGCGGTGAGATGCGGGTGGTCCGCACCGGGCGCGCTGCCCTGGCCGGCCACTCTGCAATCGCCGGGCAGCCCGTACGGCCGCGCTCGGCCAAGCGCACGGAAATTGAAGTAACCCGCCGCTACGGCGACGTGGGGCTGACCGATTTTGACACGGTGATGACTGCATCAGGCCGGGATCCGAACATTGCCCGGGCAATCGCGGAAGTCCGCCGGGGCTATCGGCACGGCCGCGAGTCCGCTTAAGGGTCCGGGCTGCCGGGCCCGCTGTACGCTGGCTTAGCGCACCGGGGCTGCCGGCCGGCCGCGGGTCCGTCCGCTTAGGGCTCCGGGCTGCCTGACTGCCGGCCGGGCGCGGGTCCGTCCACTTAAGGCTCCGGGCGCAGGTCCATACCCATAACCGTGCGGACGGGGATCGGCCCGCTGCGGTCTTCAGCGACGGGTTTCATCCCGAGTTTCTCCGCCACCCTGCGTGATGCAGTGTTCTCAGGATGGATCAGGGCGATCAGCTTTCGTGCCTGCAAAGTGTCGCGGGCAAAGTCCCGGCAAGCGGCCGCGGCTTCGGTGGCGTAGCCAAGTCCCTGACTGGCTGTCCGGACGTGATAGCCGACTTCCAGCTCAGTCTCAGACTCGTTTACCTTCTGCCAGGTGAGGCCGCAGTCTCCCAGGAACTCGCCGTCGTGCGTTTCCACAATCCAGAGACCGTGCCCGTACTTCGCGTAGTTCGCTTCATTCCAGGCAATCCACTTTGCTGCCTCGTCCCGGCTCTTCGGTGCCGGGTAATACGCCATGACCTCCGGGTCGCCCAGCAGCGCCGCCATCTGATCCAGGTCATCCGGGGTCATTTCGCGGAAACGCAGACGCGCTGTGTCTTTTGGCAGCATTCCCCTAGCTTAGGCGGGGGTGGGGGTTGGCTAGAAGTACCCATTGTCATTGATGGGCGGGTAAATCTCTTTGGGAATCGGCTGAATAACGTCCCAGTGTTCAACAACCTTGCCGTCTTCGACCCGGAAGATGTCCACGATGGCCCGGCCCTCCTCCCCCGGCACCCGGCGGGAATGCACGTGCAGGGCCACCAGGTCGCCGTCGGCAATCGCCCGCTTCACTTCGTTGCGGCCGTCCGGGTAATTCTCACGGAGGTAGGTCACGAACCGGCGAAATGCCTCCGGGCCGTCGGCCACCCACGGGTTGTGCTGGATGTAGGTGTCCCCGAGGTAGGCCATGGCGCCCTCGACGTCGCGGTTGTTGTACTTCTCGTAGAAGTCCAGGACCAGTTCCTTGTTGTTCATGCTTCCCCTGCGTATGTGATGCGCGTTACATGGATGCGGCCAATATAAGCCGGGGGGACGGGCGGCTACCTAAAGGGGACTTCACATTCGGGCAACAAAAAGTCCCGCCCTCTCCGCTGGGCGAAGAGAACGGGACCGAACTTGTGGAGCTTAGGGGAATCGAACCCCTGACCTTTTCATTGCGAACGAAACGCTCTACCAACTGAGCTAAAGCCCCATGCCTGTTCCGGATAACCGGCCTTGTCAGGCTACGCCGATTCTATGCACCCGCCTAGGCTGCGGGCAAAATCCCGGTTCCGGCTTGAGCCCCCGGCGGGCTCTTGGCTAGGCTCGCGGCAACTGCGCGGGCGGCGGTCCCAGCTGCGCCCGGGAGCATGGTTTCCCGGATGCTTTCCGTTGCCTGCTCACACGAGGATCCACCGACAAGGAGCAGACCATGAGTTTGATCAAGGACATGCTGACCTCGCATCCCGCGGGCAACTCCAATGTGGACATGGATGCGCTGGCCGCCTGCATCGAAGCGTGTTTCGAGTGCGTCCAGACGTGCACGGCCTGCGCTGATGCGTGCCTCAGTGAGGACATGCTTGGCGATATGGTCACCTGCATCCGCACCGACCTGGACTGCGCGGAGGTCTGTTCGGCGACCGGGAAGGTGCTGGCCCGGGCGGGGAAGGACTATGCATCCGCCGTCGATCTGATCCGTGCCTGCGCCGCCGCGTGCCGCCGGTGCGCCGAAGAGTGTGAGCAGCATGCCTCCGCGCACGACCACTGCCGCATCTGCGCCGAGGCCTGCCACCGCTGTGCTGCTGCCTGCGATGCGCTGCTTCTGACGATCGGCTCCTAGGCCGGCTGTCGGTCTATCTGACTGGCTCGATCTCCGGCGCACCCAGCGTGCGGCCGACGGCTGGGGCAAGGCTGGGCAGGTCGGGTTGGGGTGGCCGAGCGTGCGGCCGGCCGGCCAAGCGTGCGGCCGACGGCTGGGCTGGCTGGGCTGGGGTGGCCTAGCTGCGGCGGGCCGGCCAAGCTCCGGAGGCGGCCTTATATCGGGCTGTGCAGGCGAGAGCAGGCCAGATTGGGAGGACACCCAGGCTAGGGGCAAGCCGGAGCGGGATCGCAGGGCTGGGATGAGACATCCGAACACGCAGGTTCCCACCCGCCATTACTGGTGTCATCTGGAGGGACCTCAGACGGCGCAGCTGTAACGAGGACTGAGAATTGGCGCCTGGCCGCACCCGAATCCCTCCGATTTGGGACATGGCTCCGATTTGTCAGGCCGTTCCTGGACGTTTCCCTCTTGCTTGGGACTCCCCTCCGGTTTGGGACAACTTCCCGGGGCGTTTTCCGTCCGGTTTGGGACATCCCTTCCAGATTGGGACAATCCTGCGCGGCGCAGCGTCAGGAAAGTCCCCAAACGGCAGGGAAGCCCCCAAACGGAGGGAAATCCCCACCGGCAGGCACGTCCCCAAACGGAGCGAAAGCCCCCGCCGGCAGGACGGTCCCCAAACGGAGGGAAAGTCCCCAAGCGGCAGGGAAGTCCCCAAACGGAGGGGAATCCCCGCCGGCAGGACGGTCCCCACACGGAGCGAAAGCCCCCACCGGCAGGCCCGTCCCCACACGGAGGGAAACCAGCCACCAAGCCCCGCTCCAGCGCAGCCTACGTCCGCGAGCGCATCCCCCGCATGAGGATCCAGGCCAGCGGCGTCATAACAGCGATCAGCGCCACAGGATTCGGCCGGAACACCGCAGGGTTTCCATCGGCCGCCGCGTAGACCCCGAGCGGCAGCACCAGCCCTCCTCCGCCGCCACCGCCGTCGCCGTCGGCATCTCCCCCGCCGCCAAACCCGGCCTGTACCAGCGCTACCGGCACCAGCGTCTCGGAGCCGACCTTCACCGGGTCACCGTAGACCCGGGTGACGGCCAGGGACTTGAAGGACTCGGACAGGGTGGCCACGATGTTCACGATGCCCCGCCCGAGGTAAGCATCCCGCGCACATAGGCAGCCTGACCCACGTGCTCCAGGCAGTCAGCCAGGGAACTGACCAGCCGCACACCCAAAGTGACGGGCGGATCCCAGGAGGTGTCCACCACGCGGTCCAGATCCGAGGCAGACAGCCCGGAGACGAAGGCGATGGTCCGGGCACTGACGGCGTCGTAATACCCCTGAAGCACCTCGGCCGACTGCACCTGCACCTTGGCAACCTCCTCGGAAGTATGCCCGTACCCGGTGTCCTCCACGGCAAGGGGAAGCCCCACCCGGTCCGCCCAGCCCTCAGCGGTCCAGACCTGCTGGTGTCCGGCGACGTCGGCCACTTGCGCATCCTCCACCCGCGCCAGGTGCCAGATCAGCCAGGAAATCGAATTCCCGTCCGGGTATGGGCGGTGGTTCAGTTCCTTGGCACTCAAACCGTTGAGCACGCGGCCCACGGTCTGGGGCAGCCGTCCGAACGCATCAACTAACAGGTCACTGGATTCCATCAGGTCTCCTCCGGAAGAACTTGAACAGGTTGAACGCCACTGTGCCAGTTCCGGGGCCCCGGCAAAAGGGACGGACGACGGCGGCGGGCCGGGTTGGGGCAGCGTGGCCGGAGAAATTGTGCGGGCGGGGTTGCAGACGCCCTGCACGCTCCTACACTGGCCGGATGGAGTGGAGCGACGAACGTCCCACCTGGCTTCCGCCCATCCCGCCGCCCCACCGCGGACGGGCGCGGATTGTGCCGGGGATACTGCTGGTTACCGCCGTGATGATCGTTGTGCTGGTGACTGCCTTCGTCGGCGGAACCATTTCCATGTACCTGTGGTGGCCGCTCGCGGGCGGGCTGCTCCTGCTCGGATCGGGCCTCCTGAGCCGCCGCCGGCTCCCCTGACTACCCTCCCCCTGCTGACCAGCTAATCAGCATGATGTGTAAGCAGCATGATGTGACAAAGTTCGGCATACCGAACTTGTTTAACCAGCTTGCCGAACTTATTGTTTTCCGCATGACGACGACGTTGACTTCCCGCCTGCGCCGCCTGGCCGTGCTGCCCGCTGCTGCCGCGCTCTTCGCCCTGTCCGCCTGTTCAGGATCCGCCGACGCAGACGGCGCCGGGGACAAACCCGTAGTCCTGACCACTTTTACCGTGCTCGCTGACATGGCCGAGAACGTGGCCGGTGAACACCTGCAGATCGAGTCGATCACCAAGGCCGGTGCGGAGATCCACGGCTACGAACCCACTCCCGGAGATATCCGCCGCGCCTCGCAGGCGGACCTGATCTTGGATAACGGCATGAACCTCGAGGCCTGGTTCGAGCAGTTCACCGCAGACCTGGACGTCCCCCGGGTGACGGTCAGCGAAGGCGTGGAGCCGGTCAACATCGCCGAGGACGCTTATAAAGGCCTGCCCAACCCGCACGCGTGGATGTCTCCGCTGAACGCGCAGATCTACGTGGACAACATGGCGGAGGCGTTCGCCGAGCTCGATCCGGAAAACGCGGAGTCCTTCCGCGCCAACGCCGACGCATACAAGCAGGAACTGCAGGAGGTCCAGGACCAGCTGGTCACGGAGCTCGGTGCCCTCCCGGAAACCCAGCGGGCGCTGGTCACCTGCGAAGGCGCGTTCTCCTACCTGGCACGCGATGCCAGTCTCACCGAGCGCTACATCTGGGCTGTGAACGCTGAACAGCAGGCCACCCCGCAGCAGATCGCGGCCACCATCGAGTTCGTTAAGGACAACCAGGTCCCTGCCGTTTTCTGCGAGTCCACCGTTTCGGACGCC
The DNA here is from genome assembly GCF_009696625.1 of Arthrobacter sp. BL-252-APC-1A. Taxonomy (NCBI): domain Bacteria; kingdom Bacillati; phylum Actinomycetota; class Actinomycetes; order Micrococcales; family Micrococcaceae; genus Arthrobacter; species Arthrobacter sp. BL-252-APC-1A. The sequence continues at coordinate 37,496 of NZ_VULS01000009.1, forward strand.
CCCATGCAGCAGGTCGTCGAGGCCGCGGGCACACAGTTCGGCGGAGTTCTGTACGTCGACTCGCTTTCCGAGGAAGGCGGCCCGGTGCCCACCTACCTCGACCTGATCCGCCACGACACGGAAACCATCATCACAGCACTGACCGGAGCCGGTTCCTGATGGCCGCACCGGCGCTGGAACTGAACTCCGTGACGGTGAAGTACGACGACGTCACGGCACTGGACGGCGTCAGCCTCACCGTCCAGCCGGGCCGCGTCTGCGGGCTGGTCGGGATGAACGGTTCGGGCAAGTCCACCCTGTTCAAGTCACTCATGGGCCTGGTGAAGCCGGCATCCGGAACGGTCAGGCTCAGCGGCATGGCCCCGGCGAAGGCACGTAAATCCGGCCTTGTCGCCTACGTTCCGCAAAGCGAGGACGTGGACTGGTCCTTCCCGCTCAGCGTCCGGGACATCGTCATGACCGGACGCTACGGGCACATGGGCCCCACCCGCCGGCCGCGCGCTGCAGACCGGGCAGCCGTCACCGAAGCCCTGGCACGGGTGGAGCTGACCGATCTGGCGGAGCGGCAGATCGGCAGGCTCTCCGGCGGGCAGAAAAAGCGCGCCTTCGTGGCCCGCGGCATTGCCCAGGGCGCCTCGGTGCTGCTGCTCGACGAGCCGTTTGCCGGCGTCGACAAGCGGTCGGAGGCAACCATTACCGCTCTGCTGCGGGAACTCGCAGCGGACGGCCGGACTATCCTCGTCTCCACCCATGACCTGCATTCTCTCCCCCAGCTGGCTGACGAGGCCGTGCTGCTGATGCGCCGGGTGCTGGCACACGGTTCCCCGGAAGAAGTGCTCCGTCCGGAACAGCTTGCCCGCGCGTTCGGACTCAATGTGCTGGATGACGGCACCCCGGTTCCGGCGGGGACACTGGATGCGGGAACACTGAAAGCAGGCAAGCCGTGATCGAGCTGCTCACTGACCCGCTCTCCTATGACTTCATGGTCCGGGCACTGGCCACCGCCGTCATTGCCTCGGTGGTCTGCGGCGTGCTCTCCTGCTGGCTGGTGCTGATCGGCTGGTCGCTGATGGGCGACGCCGTCTCCCACGCCGTGCTGCCTGGTGTTGTACTGGCCTATGTGGTGGGCGCGCCGTTCGCGCTGGGAGCAGTGATCTTCGGGTTCCTGGCCGTCGGCCTGATCGGCCTGGTGCGCGATACCAGCCGAATCAAGGAGGACGCAGCGATCGGGATCGTCTTCACCACGTTGTTCGCCGCCGGACTGGTGCTGATCTCCGTGACACCGAGCCAGACCGACCTTAACCACATCATCTTCGGCAACCTGCTGGGCGTGAGCTCCGCGGACTTGGCGCAGGTCGCCGTCCTGGCCGCGCTGACCCTGGCGGTGCTCCTGTTCAAACGCCGCGACTTCACCCTGTACGCGTTCGACCCCACCCAGGCCCACGCCGTCGGGCTTAATCCGCGGCTGCTCGGTGCTGCGCTGCTGGGGCTGCTGGCGCTGACCGCCGTCGTCGCCCTGCAGGCGGTCGGGGTGGTGCTGGTGGTCGCGATGCTGATCATCCCGGGCTCCACCGCCTACCTGCTCACCGACCGGTTCAGCCGCATGCTGCTGATCGCACCCCTTATGGCGGCGGGCTGCGCGGTGGCCGGCATCTACGCCAGCTACTACCTGGACACCGCCACCGGCCCCATGGTGGTACTGGCCCAGGGCGCCGTTTTCACGCTCGCATATCTTTTCAGCCCACGTCAGGGCGTTGTCGGCCGCGGAATCGCTGCCCGCCGGCGGCGCCGCACGCAGGCCGTCTGAGCCTATGATGGGCGCATGACTTCTGCCTCCAACGGTTCCGGATCCCAGTCCCAGACCCTGTCCCGCGGGATCCAGGCGCTGGAACTGCTGGCGGAATCGGAGACGCCCCTGAGCATCGCCGAACTTTCCGCCGGGCTTGGGGTGCACCGCTCCATCGCATACCGGATCCTGCGCACCCTGGAGGCGCATTCGCTGGTGATGCGCGACGACGCGGGGCGGGTTTCCGCGGCGCCGGGCCTTGCCGCTCTGGCGCGGGGTGTTTCCCGCGATCTGCAGTCGGCGGCCCTCCCGGAGCTGACCGTCCTGGCGAACGAGCTGTCCATGACTGCGTTCATCGCCGTCTGGGACCAGCACGACTGCGTCACCCTGGTCACCGTGGAGCCCCGGCACAGCCGCACTGCCCTGATCCAGCGGCCGGGCACCCGGCACTCCTTTACCGCCGGCGCCCCGGGCATCGCGATCCAGTCAGCGGTCACCGAAGAGCACTGGGACCGGCTGGCACCCGGACAGCCCTACCGCGAGGAGGCCCGCCTCGCCCGCCGGCGCGGCTACGCTACCAGCCACAGCGAGGTGATCGACGGCGTCGGCTCCGTGGCCGTTCCGGTGCGGGTGCCCGGCCAGCTGCCGGCGTCCCTGTCCGTGGTGTACTTCGGTACCGGGAAGGACGACGCCGGGATCGGCGCGCGGCTGATCGAAAGCGTCCGGCAGATCGAGGCGCAGCTGACCTAGACGCTGGCTTCCGCTCCGCTTTGTCCGCATCGCTGCGCTTTGTGGCATTTGCTCCGCGGCGCCGCGGAGCGTTCTCCCAAAACGGAGCGATTCCGGCCCAATCCGGGTTAGGCAAGCTTTCTCTTGCTGGAAACCCGGGGCAAAGGAGCCTAAAACCAAAGCATGGCCCTTAACCGTGTGTCCTTCCAGAAGGCAGTCCGGCACTACCCAGTAGTCGCTGCGACGGTGGTTGTGCTCGCCGTCGTCCTGGTCCTGTGGGGAGCCGGCGCAGACGGGCCGGCACAGTGGATCGCCAGCCTGTACACACTCGGCATTGTGGCCATCACCGGCGCAGGCATGGTCCGTGATATCAAGCGCGGGCACTATGGGCTGGATATCCTGGCCGTCATCGCCATGCTCGCCACCGTTGCCGTGGGCGAGTACATTGCGTCACTGATCATCGTGCTGATGCTCTCCGGCGGCGAGGCACTCGAGGATTACGCAGCCGGCCGCGCCAAGGGCGAACTCGATGCACTGCTGGACCGCGCCCCTCAGATCGCTCACCGGTTGCCGGCCGAGGCGGATACCGGCGGGAATCCGGTCTCCGGTAAACCCGCCGCCGAACTGGCCGAAGACATTCCGGCCACCGAGGTGGCGGTGGGCGACATCCTGCTCGTCAAGCCCTCCGAAGTGGTCCCCGTTGACGGCGTGCTGCTCTCGCCCGCCGCCTCCTTCGATGAGTCGTCCCTGACCGGTGAATCGATTCCGGTCTCCCGGACTGCCGGGGACGCGGTGATGAGCGGTTCGGTTAACGGCACACACGCGGTACGCATCCAGGCCACAGCGACGACGGCGAACAGCCAGTACCAGCGCATCGTCGCCCTGGTGCAGGAGGCCAGCGAATCCAAGGCTCCCGTGGTGCGGCTCGCGGACCGCTTCGCGGTGCCCTTCACGATAGTTTCCCTGCTGGTTGCCGGCATTGCGTGGGCCGTTTCCGGGGATCCGGTGCGGTTCGCCGAAGTACTGGTGCTGGCCACCCCGTGCCCGCTGCTGATCGCGGCACCGGTGGCGTTTATGGGCGGCATGAGCCGCTCCGCCCGGCACGGCATCATCGTCAAGGGCGGCGCGGTGCTGGAGCAGCTTTCCGCCGCGAAGAGCGCCGCGTTCGACAAGACCGGCACCCTCACCTACGGCCGTCCCGAGCTGGTCTCGGTTAATCCTGTCAACGGCTTCGACGCCGATGAGCTGCTCACCCTTGCGGCGTCCGCGGAGCAATACTCCTCCCATGTACTGGCCGCGTCGGTGCTGGCTTCCGCCGAGGAACGCGGTCTGCCGGTCCACCCTGCGGACACCGCCCAGGAGGTGGCGACCAACGGCGTCGAGGCCTTCATTGACGGGCGAACCGTGCGGGTGGGCAAGCGCCGGTTCGTTGAGGAAGTGGACCCGGCGACGCAGGCGGCGGACCTCGCGCCCGGGCAGATGGTGGTTTACCTCAGTGTGGACGGACGCTTCGCCGGCACCCTGATCCTCAGCGATACGGCCCGCGAGAACGCCGCCGCTACCCTGGAACGGCTGCGCGGGCTGGGGATCCGCGAGACGGTGATGCTCACCGGCGACGGTCTGGCCACCGCCGAAAGCATGGGCCAGACCGTCGGCATTACCGATGTGCGCGCCGAGCTGCTTCCCGAAGACAAGGTGAAGGCCGTGGCGGCACTGCCCCTGCGGCCGGTGATCATGGTGGGCGACGGCGTCAACGACGCGCCGGTCCTGGCGGCGGCCGACGTCGGAATCGCCATGGGTGCCCGCGGCTCGACGGCGGCCAGCGAGTCCGCCGACGCCGTGATCGTCGCGGACGACATCTCCAAGGTTGCCACCGCCATGGACATCAGCAAGCGGACCATGCAGGTGGCGCTGGGCAGCATTTTGCTTGGCATCGCCCTGAGCCTGGTCCTGATGCTGGTGGCAGCTTTCGGGTACATTCCGGCCGTGGCCGGGGCGCTCACCCAGGAACTCGTGGACCTGGCCACCATTCTGAACGCGCTGCGTGCCCTGCACGGCAAGACCCTGTTCCGGCGGGCAGGCAAACCGGCTGCGGTGGCTTCGGCGCCGGTCCCGGGCTCCGTCTAGCCGGGCTTCCGCGGCCCAGTTATGCCGCAAACCCGGCGCCCGGCCGCCGGGATCCCTCCGCGCGCGCCCACCCTTCCCACGATCTGTGGCTGACGGGACGGATGAGGTCACATCAGTCAACAGGTGTCACGGAACGTGGGAAGCGCGGCCCGGCCCGGCAGCCCGGGAACGATTCACCAGCCCGCGCCAGGCCGTTCCGGCGTCATAATCTCCCAATTCATTGAAGGCCTGAACCGCTGGCCGGCCTGGTGGCGGCATTCGCTGCACCGGCGGGTGGAACCGGCGGCAGGTAAGCCTGACAGCGGCGGAGGTCAGGAGCTCCCACCCTGTTCCTGTTGCGCGCAAAAACCGCTAGCGTAGCCAGCATTCGGCACCCGGCGGTGGTCCCCGCGCCCCGGATGCCAGGTGAAGGAAGGTCCAGCCATGAGCACGCAGCAGGAACTGGTGAACAAGTACCTGGACGGTTTCCGCCGCAGTGACCACCCGGCGATCCTCGCCTGCCTGACGGACGACGTCGTCTGGCGCATCCACGGGTCACGTACCGCCCGCGGCAAGGCAGAGTTCGACGCGGAGATTGGCGAGCCGGGCTTCGAGGGCTCCCCGGACCTCAGCTTGGAGCGCATGGTCACCGAAGGCAACACAACCGCCATCACCGGAGCCGGCCACGGCGTGCACCGGACCATCGGTCCGGTCTTCTTCAACTACTGCGACGTGATCACGTTCCGCGACGGCCTGATCAGCGAAGTGGACTCCTACATCGTGCCGGTAGCCTAGACGCCGGCCTACGGAGTTGGACGCCGTCGCGGGGCGTTATGAAGGACTGGATATCCTGCTGTCGGGGCTGGTTCAAAAACTCGACGCCGGTCCCCGCCGGGCAACGGCGAAACCTGTCAAGGAGGTCTCGAGCCGAATGTCACGTGGGGGAAAGTCTTTGCGGATGCGCGCCGCAGCGATGCGTTACCGCTTCGCCGAGTCACTGTTCCTTTTGCCGGCGCTGTTGATGCTCGCGGGCATTGCCCTTGCGGTCGGCGCTGCTGCCCTTGACCGAGCCCTGGGCCACGATGCCCCGATCCCGCTGACCCTGGCCATGAGCAGCAATGCCGCCACATGGCTGCTGGCCACGGTGGCGGGCGCAATGATCACCACCGTCGGCGTCGTCTTCTCCCTAACCGTGGTCAGCCTGCAGTTGGCCAGCGGCCAGTTCTCTCCGCGTGTGATGCGGTCCTTCATTCGGGACCGCCTGAGCCAGGGCGTGATCGGCCTGCTGGTGGGAACGTTCTTCTATTGCATCCTGATCCTGCCCAGCCTCAGCGGAGACCCTGCCGCTGACGCACCCCGGATTTCGCTGACACTAGCCGTCGTCCTCACCCTGGTCACCGTGGTGGGCATCATCGCCCACCTGGACCATCTCTCCCGTGGGCTTCAGGTCGGCAACCTGGCCCGCGCAATCGCCGCGGAAGGCGGGCGCGTGGCCGCGGAGCTGGACAAGGCACCAGCGGGTTTGCAGGCCGCGGACCCGCGGGATTTCCACCCGCCGGCAGATGCCGCCGTGATCTGCTGTCCCGTCAGCGGATGGGTTAGCCAGGTGGACAGTACCCGTCTTCTGTCTGCAGTTCCGCCTGGCACTACGGTTCGGCTGGAAAGCCGCATCGGCGCGTATGTCCATGCGGATGAGCCCCTGCTGTCCGTATGGCCTGCGCCTTCGAGGGAGAGCCGGCAGGAACTCGCGGGAGCCATCGAAGTGGCCGATGCGCGCACTATGCTGCAGGACGCGGATTTCGCGATCCGCCAGCTCGTGGACATCGGCCTGCGTGCGCTCAGCTCGGCCATCAACGACCCCACCACTGCTGTGGAAATCACGCTCCGCCTTGGAAGCCTCCTTCGCGGCATCCTCACTGCCCCGCTGGCTCCGGAAGCCCTCCGGGACAGCGCAGGACGAGTCCTGGTGCAGCCATGGAACCTGGATCATGAGGAGTACGTCGACCACGCATTTGACCAGCTGCGCCAGGCCTGCCTGGACCAGCCCGAGGTTGCCGCCGCGCTGCTCCGGGTGCTGCGCATGCTCATCACCCACGTCAACGAGGAAGGATGTCCCGAACGTTCAGCACCGCTGCACCGGCAAATGAACCTGCTCCTTGACTCACTGCGGAAGCACCCGGGGCTGCACCCTGAGGACCTCCGCCGGCTGGAATCGCTGTCCGCAGATGAGACAGACCCGGCCGACCACAGCCGCTAACCCCGCGCGGTGGGGGCTGCCGGCTGCAGCCGGCCGGAACCAGGCTGGCTAGGAAACCGGAGCCAGCTCCGGGTAGTCCGTGTAGCCGGCAGCGCCGTCCGTGTAGAACGTGGAGTAGTCCGGTGCGTTCAGGTCCGCGCCTTCCTGCCAGCGGCGGGCCAGGTCCGGGTTGGCGAGCGCCGGGCGGCCGACGACGACGGCGTCAGCCAGGTCCTCATCAAGAAGCGCGAGGGCGGACTCACGGGTGGTCTCCACCCCGAAACCGGTGTTCAGCAGCACCGGCCCGGCGAAGCGGCGGCGCAGCTCCTGGACCAGGTCATCTGCCGGGTCCTTGTGCAGGATGCTGAGGTAGGCCGGCTTCAGCGGTGCGATGCCGTCCACCAGTGCCGTGTAGGTGGCCAGCACGTCATCGCGGTCGGTTTCCAGCACGTCCTGGATGTTGTGCTCCGGGGAGATCCGGATGCCGGTGCGCTCTGCGCCGACGGCCTCGACTACGGCCCGGAAGGCTTCCAGGACGAAGCGGGCACGGTTCTCCGGGGATCCGCCGTAGTTATCAGTGCGGGTGTTGGAGACGGGTGAGAGGAATTCCTGCAGCAGGTAACCATTGGCACCGTGCAGCTCAACGCCGTCGAACCCTGCCTTGATGGCGTTCGCGGCGGCGGCAGCGAATTCCTGTGCCACGCCGGGAAGTTCGGCTTCGGTCAGGGCGTGCGGCACCGGGTAGGGCTTCTTTCCGTCGTACGTGTGTGCCTCGCCGGACAGCGCGATGGCGCTGGGAGCTACCGGCTGGCGGCCGCTGACGTTCTCGTGGCCGACGCGGCCGGAGTGCATCAGCTGGGCGACGATCCGCCCGCCGGCTTCGTGCACGGCGTCGGTGACGCGCTTCCAGCCGGCGACGTGTTCTTCGGTGACCAGGCCGGGCATCCGGGTGTTGCCCTGGCCGGTGAAGGACGGGTAAATGCCTTCACTGACAATGAGGCCCAGCGAGGCGCGCTGGCGGTAGTAGTCCACCATGATGTCGGTGGGGACGCCGTCGAGGTTGGCGCGCATGCGGGTCAGCGGGGCCATGACAAGCCGGTTGGGCAGTTCCATGGTGCCGACGGTCAGCGGGGTAAACAGGTTCACTAGGACGGGTGCTTTCTCTCGATCGCATCAGGGCAGGGGTTGTCCCGACGTTCGTACACCCAGCAACAACCCGCAGCCCGGCCGCGGGTATTCCGCTGGGCAGCCAAACGGTGCTGACATGCCTGCAGACCCTGCCGCAGCTCCGCGCCCATGCCGCCGGCGCGCTTGCCACGGGTGTCACGCCGGTGCAGCTTCGGGAAGCGGTGTACCAGCTGGCGCCTTTTATCGGCTTTCCGCGGACCCTCAACCCTGTTTCCACCATCAATGCGGTGTTCACGGAGCACGGCATCGCCCTCCCGCTGCCGGAGCAGGGAACGGTCGACGACGCCGCCAGGTACCAGCGCGGCTTGGCCCTGCAGACTCCGCTGTACGGAACGGAAATCAAGGACGACCTCTCGGATCTGCCGGAGCCGTTCAACGAAGCGATCCCCCGGTTCCTGACGGAGTTCTGTTTCGGCGATTTCTACACCCGCGGAGGGCTCACCCTGGCGCAGCGGGAGCTGCTGGTGCTGTGCGCGCTGGCAGCAATCGGAGATACCGCGGCCCAGCTTGGCCCGCACGGCAGGGCCTGCCTGCAGACGGGCAGCTCCAAAACGGTGGTCATCGCGGCCCTGGTCCAGTGCTTTCCGTACGTCGGTTTCCCCCGAGCCGCGGCTGCGATCCGCGCGGTGCGGGATCTGTAGGGGTTTGCCGCAGCAGCCGGCGGTGCCTTTACAGCTGCTTTCGCCGGGGCGATCATGGGCGCAGGGACTCCGCTGCCGTGAACCCTGACGTAAACAACGGATTTCGCCCGAGTCAGGATCAAAAGCGTCGTAGATGCGTTCATTTGCAGATACCTGAAAGGCAACGCAATGAGACCTCCTTCATCCCAGAGACGGGTTCTTCCCGCAGTTCTCGCCGCCATGCTTCTGCTCCTGCTGACCGGCACCGGCGCATTCGCCTCCACCCCTAAGTCCCTGACGGCTGCACCCTACGGGGACAACGACGGCTCGGGCCCGCAGTTCTACAGCGGGCTGAACGTCGATGTCCGGGATGACGTGTCCGGCGACGTCTACGTGTCCGGACAGCGAATCACCATCTCCGGCAACGTGACGGGCGACGTCATTGCGGCCGGCCAGACGATCAACATCACCGGAGACGTTGACGGCAACGTGCGCCTCGCCGGGCAGGATGTGACCATCAGCGGGGAAGTCTCCCGCAGCGGCACCATCTTCGCTTCGACGATCGACGTCACGGACACGGGTTCCTTTGGCGATGACCTGGTGGGCGCCGCGGGCGACATCGACATTGCCGGTGAGATTGGCCGGGACATCGCCGTTGGCGTCGGTGACCTCACGATTGACGGAACAGTGGGCGGCAACGTTACCTACAACTCTGCGAACGAAGCAGACATCTCCGACGGCGCGGTCAGCGGGACCATTGAGCAGATCGTTCCGGAGCCCAACGAGGAACCAACCGCCGGGGAAAAGTTCGCCGGGTGGCTGCTCGGCCTGCTGTACGCGTTGGTTGCGCTCAGCCTCATCACCGTGGCGGCCGGGTGGCTCCTCCCCCGCCTGCTGCACCGGGTGACCAACCAGCTGATCCCCCGGCCCTGGAAGGCCCTGCTCGTGGGCTTCGTGGCGTTCGTTGCCGTTCCCCTGGTGCTGGTGCTCTTGCTGTTTACGGTCATTGGAGCGCCGCTCGCCCTGGCTGCCCTGCTGGTGTGGCTCACCCTCATGCTGGCTACGTTCGTCTTCGGCGCGTACTACATCGGGCGGCTGATCTTCCGCGGCCGCCGCCACCCCGTGATCATGGCCCTGGTTGGCGGGCTAATCCTCATCATCGCACTGCAGATCCCGTGGCTGAACGTCCTGGTCTGGTTCGCCATGGTGTTCTTCGGCCTCGGCGCGCAGCTGCTGGCCATCTACGAGAAGCGGCCGTGGCGCCGCGAGCTGCCGGCTGGCGCTGGCTTGGATCCGGGCGCGGGCCCGGCCGGCGGTGCCCCGGGCACGGGTCCGGCGGGCGGTCCCCGGTACGACGGCAGACAGCCTCCGCCGCCCCCGGCGCAGACCCCTCCCCCGGTCCAGCCTCCTCCGGTGCAGCCGCCGCCCCCGGCGCAGTAGTTCCCGGCCGGAGCTGTCGCGTCACCGCGGCTGCTCGGGCGCGGGTTCCTGCCACCCTCCGCGGCGGGTCATGGACGGCGGGGCCGGCTCCGGTGCCCGCCAGACCACTATCAGCAGGGTCGCGATTGGACCCAGCAGGATGGAAACAAGGAACCAGACCCAGCGTGAGCGGTTCTTCTGTTCGGCCAAGCCCGCGTTGATCACGGCCAGGGTGAACCAAAAGGTGCTGGAGCTTACGTAATTGTCCATCGGGCTACCCAATCACACCCCGGTTCTTTTCCCCGTTCAACCGGATCGGTGCGTCATGGACGGCGGCACCGGTGCCGCTTCCTGCGCGCCCACGCCCCGCTTGATCCGGAAGCCGATGGCCGTCAGGTAGACACCCAGGAAGACTTCCCAGACGATCTCCGGCATCGTCGCAAGCGCGGAGGGAACCGACATCTGCTCGTAGGCACCGAAGAGAACGGCAATGCCGGAGAGGGACATCAACGGACCGCCCACCAGCCCGAACAGTGCCATGGGCCGAGGCACCAGCCGGGATCGGTACATCAGAAACCCGAGCAGCAGCCCGTTTCCAATGCCGACGACGAACCCCGGCCCGAGCAGGAAAGTCCAGCCGTGCAGGGCGACGAGCGCCTGCGCAACGGGAAGGTAAGTGGCGGCGTCGCCTGTTTGGCGCAGGCTCACCACCGTAAGGACACACAGAATGCCCACTGCAATCAGTGCGCACTCCATGATCCGGGCGGCAATATAGCCCACGGCCGCTGCCGGGCTGTAGCGGCGCAGGACGGGATAAAGCACGACGGCGGTGCCAATGTTCGCGATGATCAGCACCAGTTCACAGACGGCGCCGAAGAGGATCCGCGTGTCAGCGCCCGGGCCGGTGACGTAGCCGGGGTCGGAGAGCAGCGGCGCATACAGGGCAGCGCCTGTAATGGCCGAGACAAAGGTGAGAAGGAACAGGATCCCGGCGGTCCGGGCGGTTCTATCCAGCGGGTTCATGACCCACCTGTCGGCGAAAGGTGTACCACGTACACCAAGTGGTACCGACCGTAGGGCGCTGTACAAGCACGTGGCCAACAAGCAGGAGCTGCTGGAGGGGATGGTGGACCTCGTCTGGTCCGAGGTTGCGGAGCCGCGCGCCCGCGATGGCTGGAAGCCGGCGATGCGCGAGCGCGCGGCCTCGCTGCGGAACGCCATGCTCCGGCACCGCTGGGCGGTGGGCCTGATGGAGGCTGCCGGCAAGCCCGGGCCGGAGAACCTGAAGCAGCACAACGCGATGCTGGGCTGTCTGCGGGAAAGCGGCTTCAGCTTCCGCAGCACCGTTCACGTGATGTCCCTGCTGGACGCGTACGTCTACGGCTTTGCACTGCAGCAGAAGATGCTGTCCTTCGAGACGCCGGAGGAGTCCGCCAAGGCCGCGGCCGACACCCACGCAGGGGAAACCGCTGAGGCGGCCGAGCGGTATCCCTACCTGCTTGAAGTCGTGTCCGAACTGGCCCAGAGCGGGTACGACTACGATGCCGAATTCATCGTGGGGCTCGATGTGCTGCTCGACGGCGTGGAAAAGCTGCGGGGTTCCTGGCGCGTGGTGGAGTCCTAACCGCGAGCCTGGCACCGGCTGAGTCGGGGCCTAGGCAGATTGCGGCCGCCAGCACCTATCCCTAAGAGAGTCCGCGGCAAGGTGGGCAGCAGCTTCGCTGCACCTGTAAATGCTGCCGACGCCGGTGCTAGCGTGGGGCACGGATTGATTCGCTGTGGGGCCGCAGGCCTTGCGGAAGGAGATCGTCATGACCCGGAAACTCCACGAATTTGCTGACCTTTACCGGCGCAGGGGCCCCTGGTGCGTCGCCTACATAGACGCTTCCGCAGGGAACGTGGACAGCCTGGAGGCCGCCGAGGTCCGCCCGGTCGACGTCAGGAGGGCGCTGGCTAAACTGGGTGCACCACCGGAGGACCAGGAAGCCGCGGAGACCGCGGTACTTCCCGCCGAAGGAGTTCCGTCCCCGGCGTCCCGCTACCTCCTCGTCCAGCAGGGCACGGTGGCGTTGAACGAACTCCTGCCCGGAGAGCTGGTACTGCCGGAGCGGGTCTCGGTGGATCCGATTCCCGATCTGCTGCCGCTGCTCAAACACCGTCCCGAAGAACTGCCCTACATTGTTGCGGAAGTCTCGCGGGAGGACGCTGAGATCCGCCTGCTTTTCGTCGGCCGCGAAGAGTCCTCCGTCGAGGACGTGGAGGGCGAGAAGGAAGACATCACCAAGCTCCCCGCCGGCGGCTGGTCACAGGACAAGTTCCAGCGGCAGACCGAGCAGGTCTGGCGGCGCAACGCGGACCAGGTCGCGGAGCAGATCGACCGGATCGTGGACAGCAGCGGAGCCAGGCTGATCGTGCTTGCCGGTGACGTCCGGGCGCGGGGACTGGTGCGGGACCAGCTAGCCGAAGCCCACAAGCCGCTGGTCAGCATGATCGATTCCCACATGCCGGAGTCCAGGACTGGCCGCAGGGCCTTCGAGGACAAAGTCCAGGAACGCATTGCCCTGCTGTGGGCAGCAGAGCAGGAACAGATCATGGATCGGCTGGCTCAGCAGCAGGGGCAGGCCAACCCGGAGTCCGTCACCGGTTTAGGCGGGGTGCTGACTGCCCTCCAGCAAGCCCAGGTGGAACTCCTGATCCTCAATGACACAGCGATGGCCGACCGCCATCTGCTGGCCCTCGGAGCCGAACCCTGGGTGGCCAGTGCCCCGGAGCATTCCCTCGGCGCAGAGGTCTTGGGCCAGGTCCCCGCCCCGGCGGCCTTGGTCCGTGCGGCTGCCCTGACCGATGCCAGTCTTCTGCTGGTGCCCGACGGCGTCCTCCCGCACGGCGTCGACGCTGCTGCCCTGCTGCGCTGGCCCACCGGCCCTGAGGCGCCGGGGAGCTGAAACGGCCGCCCGGAAAGGCGGGGAGTTCCTTACCGCCACCTTCAGGATCAGCCTGGTCCTCAAAGGGGTGGACGGCCTGTTGGAGATGGTCGGCGGCGTGCTTCTCCTGCTGGTGGCACCGGACCAAATTTCCTCGCTGGTTCGAACCCTTACACAGCATGAGCTGTCCGTGGATTCGGGCGACATCCTGGCCAATGCCGCCAGACATGCCGCCGATTCACTGACGGTTTCCGCCTCGACCTTCGCCGCCGCATACCTCCTGCTGCACGGCCTGGTGAAAATCGTGCTGGTCTGGGCGGTGCTCAAGGACTACCTCTGGGCGTACCCCTGGATGATCGCGTTCCTGCTGTTTTTCATTGTCTTCCAGTGCTACCAAATCGCGGCGTCATTTTCCTGGGCTTTGGTGCTGCTCACCCTGTTCGACGCCCTGATCGTGTGGCTGACGTGGCGTGAGTATGAGGTTCAGCAGCGGAACCGGGTTGCTGACTCCCGGCCCTGAGGGCTCAACACTGCCCCGATCGCCTCAGCCAGCCGCAGCGGCAATAACCTCCGCCAGGTCACCCGGACGGCTCCACATCGGCCAGTGCCCGGTGGGGAGGTCGAGGATCTCCACGTCCGTGAGCTCCGCGGTTTCGGCAAACATGGGATGTCCCGAGCGGGCCAGCTCCATCATCTGCGCGCCCGGAATCGAGCAGCACACCAGCGTGGTGGGGATCTGGCGGCGGGCATCGTTGGACAGGTCGAGCCGCTCGCGCAGCACAGGACCGGGCTCCGGAACGGCCCGGGTGCGGAACCGCTCGAGGACCTCATCGCTCAGCCCCTCCAAGCTCGCCTGCTGTCCCAACTCATCGAAGGCCGGCAGCGGCAGCTCGGCCGCATCTTCCGGGAAACCGGGCAGGAAGACGCTTCCCGGCCCTACCGGCCCGGAGTCGACCCACACCATCCGGTGGATCAGCTCGGGGTGCCGGTCCAGCACCAGGCTGACCGGGAAGTTGGCGCCGCTGTGCGCCACAAGGGTGACCGGCTCACCGAGGCGGGTGACGACGTCGGTAATCGCCGCTGCCTGCTCCTCGAGGGTCCGTGTTGTGCGGGCGGGATCTTCGGGGTCGAGTCCGGGCAGTGTCAGCGCGGTCGCCGCGGCGTTCCCAGCAGTGAGGTGTTCGAGGACTTCGTCCCAGGCCCAGGCGCCCAGCCAGTGGCCGGCGATCAGGACGATGGGGCTCTTCGTAGTGTTCATGTTCCTACCTTCACCCCTCGGATGGGCAGGTGTATGTCACTATTTATGTCATAAATTTTCAGGTGGCCGGGTGAAGCGCACCGAGCGGCTTGTAGCCCTCTCGGAGATGCTGCGGCGCAGCGGCAACCGGGGCTGCTCAGCCGAGAAACTGGCCCAGGAGTTCGGCGTCTCCGTGCGCACGGTCAAGCGGGACCTCGACGCGCTGGAGAACAGCGGCGCACCCATCTGGTCCCGCCCGGGTCCCGGCGGAGGCTACGGTCTGGCGAGTGGCGGCGCCCTGCCTCCGGTCACCCTCTCCCCTTCCCAGGCGGTGGCCCTGATGGCCGCTGTCTCGGCGGCGTCGGACGCTCCCTACGCTGACCTGGCGGCAGCCGGCGTCCGGAAAATCCTGGACGTCCTTGACCCGCGTACCCGGGCCCGGGCCGATGAACTGGCTTCCCGCGTCTGGGTCAACGCCCCGCCCGCGTCCTCCCGCGCGGTCCGGTCCGCACTGGAGGACGCGATGGCAGACCAGCGGGTGGTCCGCATCCGCTACACCGCCAAGGACGGCGCGGTGACAACGCGCGACGTCGAACCCGTCCTGTTCGCTTCCACCAGCGGCCGGTGGTTCCTGGTGGGATGGTGCCGGCTGCGGAACGGGATCCGGTGGTTCACCGTCTCCAGCATCGAACGGGCGAGTGTCACCTCGATGGCATGCACCGGGCACACCGTCGAGGAGGTCGGCGAACCGCCCGTGAACGCGAGGCCGGTGCACGGGCGGTAGATGACACCGGGTGCTTGTTCAGTCCTGTAGACTCCCCATCCAACACTCCCAACGTTAGAATAAAACGTAGGAAATGTCGGAACCTGCCGCGAGAGGGCAAAAATGACACTCCATCCCCCGCATGCCCGGAACCAATCTCACAACCGCCCGGATGACCGTCAGGACGCACTGGATAAAGCCCTCCAGCTGATCGGCCAGCAGGACGACGGCGTCGAACTGCTGGTCGAAGCTCTCGCGCGCCGGTCGCAGACCCTGGCGCCCGCTCTGGACGCCGTCGTGAACGCGCAGCGCAGCCTCGATGCCCTCCGTCCCGCACTGGCGTCCCTCCCCACCGCGGTCACACCTGAACTGGCCCAGGGCGCTATGGCCACGGAGAATGCGTGGCGCTCCATGGAGCGTGAGTTCGGGTTGCTCAGGGCCCAAGATGCGTCCAAGACCCTGGGGTCCCGCGCCAAGGGCCGCAGCACGCTCGCCCACGACCGCCGTGAGAGCGGACAGCTGCTTGGTGTCCGCCGTGGCAATGCCGTCCTCTACCCCGGATTCCAGTTCGACCGGAACGGGGACGTCCATCAGGTCATTCCCGCATTGATTCACCTGGCCCGCCAGACCCGCCGCAGCGACGAGGACCTTGCCCAGTGGATTTGCCTGCCGTCCGGCTACCTCGACGGGGACCGGCCCGTGGACAGGATGCAGGATGCTGACGCAGTGCTGGCGGCTGCGCGGGGGCACTTCGGGGTCGAGTGGTGACCCCCGGCCCGCCCGGACCGCTCACCGCCGACACGCACGCACTGGATGAAGGGACGCACCTGTACCGCCTGTTCACCAACAGCCCGGACAGGCATGCGGACACCTTCAACCCCGGCCTCGGCACTCCGACGCGCTTTGCGTTTTTCGGGGACCCGCCCGTCCCGGTCCTCTATGCGGGCGAATCGGAGATCGCTGCGATTTCCGAGACCCTGCTGCACGACATCCCGGCCAGTGGCGGGGCGCTGCTGCCGGGTGACTACCAAAACAAAGTGATGGGCCGGTTGGTAGCCCAGCGCCCGCTGCGCCTGGCATCATTCATGGGGACAGGATTCAGGACCATGGGTGCCGCCGCTGAGGACGTCACCCGGACACCGGCCAGCCGATATGGCGAGACTGTCCTGTGGGCGGAAGCTGCTCATGCAGCGGGCTTTGAGGGCATTGCCTGGATGAGCCGCCAGTGCGACACGGAGAAAGCTTACGTGTTCTTCGGTGATCGTGTACGTGAGGATGATTTCGTCATGGATCCGGCTTACGGGCGGGCGTTCGCGCTGCCGAATGACGCCGACTGGCTGACCCGGCTCTGCTCGCCGCTGAGGATTGAGGTCCGCCGGTAGAACGGCACTCGGCGAATCAGCACTTCCGCGTGCGGACCGTCCGCCGGCAGCCGCTGCACTGAACCTGCGCCGCTCAGCGACGGTGGATCCACGCCGCACCGTCCGGAGGCAGGAGTCCGTCAGGAGTCAGCGGCAACGAGGCCAGCAGAATGTCGCCAGCTGGAAGCCGGCAGGGCTCATCCCCCAAAAGGGGAATTTCCGGGATCCATGACGTTTCGTAAACGCCTTGTGAAATCGGCGGCAGCGCCGCACGGCAGAACCAGATGGTCTGGCCTGCGGTCCAGTGTGCTGCCTGGTCAGCCCAGTCCTTCGAACACGTCGCCCAGCACGGGAGCTCCCGGCTGCCTGGGCGGCCAGGCCTGCACCAGCGGTTCGACGCCGACCATGCGGGTCCAGCGCGCATCCTCCTCCGCGTCCGGCGGGACCCCCGGCGAGATCACGTGGCGCTGCGTCCGATGCTCCAGCAGTCCCGCCACAATCCGGTCCGCCACGCTGCTGACATCAACCTCGATGCCAATCTCTTCATCAGGAACAGGGTTCACGTCATACATGCGGCCCGCTTCCCACGGCTTCAGGCCGCGCCAAATCCGGCCGCGGTTCCAACGCTCCCAGGTGGAGCGGCGGACGCAGCCGTGCAGCAGGCGCTGCAGGCCCGGACCGCCGTCGGCACACAGGCGGGTAAACGCGGCGTCGGTAGCGGCTCCCACGGCAATGTGGTCGGGATGCGCGGTGAGTCCTTCCGGCCCAAAGGTGGCAACGACGTCGGGCCGTTCCTGCGCCAGGATTCCGCCGATCCGGTCCACCAGCTCGGCAAACGGCACCCGGTTCACGTTCCCGTCGTCGTAGTCCAGCCATTCGTGCCGGTCCGGCGGCCGGCCGTGCGCGATCCACGCGGCGTCCATTTCCCGGCGGCGGATAGTGCCGAGGTCCTCGCTGACCGGCGGATAGGCGGGATCGATCAGCCCGGCACCGCCGTCGGTCGCGTGTACCAGGACAAACCGGAAGCCGGGATCATACTCGTGCAGGGCCACGGTCCCGGCCAGCCCGTAGGCGTCGTCGTCGGGGTGGGCGACGATCAGGGCCAGGCCGCGGGAACCATCCATCACTTCACTGGGCTGAGGCGTCGGGCCGTCAGGTCAGATCGGTGATTTTCGCATTGGCGTTGGAGCGGACGGACTCTACTCCCTTGAGCGCCGACGCCTTCGATTTGTAGCTTTCGGAGGACGCGATGACCTCTCCGTTGCCTGCCTTCAGGCGAAACCTGAATCCGCCGGCTTTGTCCTGATAGACCTCGAATTTCCCTGCCATGGCTGCCTCGCTTGGGTCTGGTCTTATACCGTCCATTCAGCGTTCGCGCATTGGGTGAGTCAACCCGTCCCGGAAACTTCCCGGGCACTGGTGTGGCACCGCTGACGTCGCGGAGATCAGGCTGCCGGGCGGTCCCGGGTCAGGTCGAAAATCGCTAGTTCCACTTGGGCGCGGGTCCGCCCGTAAGGCGTGCCCCATGCGTCAAGCAGATCTAGATAGCGCCGGTAATCTTTGGTCAAGGTTGTCCGGAGATTGATGTGCTGCGCGCTTTTGGTGTTTTGGGAGATCCAGTCCCGCACGCGTTTGTCCAGTATGGGTGCGACCTCTTCGCCGTCGACAGCACCTGACATTGAGCTGAACGCCAGCCATTTCGTGAAAAAGGCTGGGCCGAGGAACTTGATCTTTCCTTCGTTGTTTAGGTAGCGGAACGCTTCAGCGGCGTCACCATTCCGCACCACCTCGCTGGCTTTGATGAGCCGCTCCCG
Source organism: Arthrobacter sp. BL-252-APC-1A (assembly GCF_009696625.1). Lineage (NCBI taxonomy): Bacteria > Bacillati > Actinomycetota > Actinomycetes > Micrococcales > Micrococcaceae > Arthrobacter > Arthrobacter sp. BL-252-APC-1A. Next base: position 55,679 of record NZ_VULS01000009.1, read on the forward strand.
AACGGCTTCCTCTGCCGCTCCGCCTGCACTGCCTTTGCCGTTCGTAAGGATGCGGCTCGCCCTGTATGGCCCATAGCCGCCCGGGCCTCCCCAGATCAGCACCGGGACGAGGGCGCCCAGCACCCGCTCGCGGACTAGATTGCTTTGCACAACCTCCCGGACAGTGTTTCTGTTCAACTCGTCAGGAAGTGCGCTGAGGACCTCCCTGGCATCGGGAATATCGGCAACGACGGCTTCCCATTTCTGGCGGTTCCAGCTGAATGCTCTCTGTGGCTCTGGTTTCGCTGAGAGACGGTTTGCAAGCACGGCGGGAACGCCTGATTCAACTTTGGTCATCCCGTTTCTATACCCGACAAAACCCGGTCGTGTAACAAGTAGCGAATTCTCGTACGATTCACGGAACGATGAACGCTAACCCGCTCCGCTAAATTAATCCCATGACTTTCCCGGGGGCCGTGCTCGACATTTCCAACCTGTCCGTCGGCTACGGCGGCATGCCGGTGTGCGGGCCCATCACGGCACGCGCCGACGCAGGCGCGATCCTCGGCGTCGTCGGCTTCAACGGTGCCGGCAAGTCCACGGCCGCCCGCACCATCGCCGGGAAGCAGCAGATGCTCGACGGCGAGGTCCGGGTCCACGGGCTGCCGGTCAACGAGGACGCGATCCCGTTCCGCCGCCAGGTCGCTGCCCTGTTCGACGAGGACGCTTTCTTCCCTTCCCTCTCCCTGCGCGAGCACCTGCAGCTGGTCGCCCGCGGCCACTCGGTCCCGGACCCGGATGCCGCCGTCGACGCAGAACTGGACTTCTTCGCCCTGCAGGAGCGGGCCGACGCCGTTCCCGCCTCCGTCTCCTCCGGCCAGCGCCGCCGCCTGCTGCTGGCGTCGGCCCTGATCCGCCCGTCGTCGCTGCTGATCCTCGACGAACCGGAGCAGCGCCTGGACCCCGCCATGCGCGAACGGGTGGGAGAACGCATCCAGGCTTATGCCGACGGCGGCGGGACGGTCCTGCTGGTCACCCACGATCCGGCCCTGCTGCTGGCCACCGCGCAGCGGTGCCTGCTGATTGACGACGACGTCCGGGAGATCGCGCCCGAGCGCGCCGCCGCGGAAATCGCCGGACGCTGACCCATGACCACCGACATAGTCCAGGCCCCTCCCCCGTTCGACCCGGTCCGCTACACCCGGCAGGCCTCGCGGGCGTTTTCCCGCGGCCGGACCCGGTTCCGGGATGCGTTCGTCGACGTCTACACCGCCGTGCTGGCGCTGGGAACTATCGCAGCCCTGGCTGTGGGGCTCGTCCTGGCCCTGCGCGAGCAGGTGGCCCAGGCCTGGAACGTCGGCTCCGGGCGCACCCTGGTGGCGCCGCCGCCGTTCGCCCTGCCCGACGGCGCGGCAGCGGCTGCCCTGGTCTTCGCGGCCCTGGTGACGGTGATGGTGACCGCCCGGAAGCTGGGTCCCGCGGCGGTCAGCGGACCCGAGGGGTACTGGTGGCTGAGCCTGCCGCTGGAGCGGCGGCCGATGGTGGCCGGCCGGCTGGTCCGGCGCCTGCTGCTGGTGTGGGCGGGCGCGTCCGTGCTGTATCTGCCGTTCGGGTTTGTGATGGACCTGGAGACCAGTGTTCGGGGACAGGTCCTGGCGGCTGCGACGTTTGGGGTGGCTGCGGTCTGTGCCGTGCTGCTTGCGGGTTTGCAGCAGGCCCGGCCGGCTCCTCGGTCGGCGGCTGAACGGAGCCGCGGCATACTTCCCGGCTTGCTGGTGCTGGCCCTCCTGAGCCTGGTCACGGTGCGGGTTGCCGCCGGGTCCTGGGCACTGGCGGTCGGCGGCCTGGGTGTCACCGTTGCGCTCGGCCTGCTCGTGTTCGCCCGGCTGGATCGGATCCCGGGCCGGGAGCTGATCCGCGGCGGCGCGGTGTCCGGGCACACTGGTGCCGCGGTGTACCTGATGGATCTCAATGAGGTGGGCCGGGCGCTTTCGGCAGAGCCCGACGGCGTTGACTCCGCCCGTGTGTCGCGCTGGTATGCGCGGGGCGGGCGGACACCGTTTGGTGCCCTGCTGCGTGCCGATACCGCGGCGTTCCTGCGGAGCCGCGGCCTCTGGGTCCGTCCGGTGCTGGTTCTGGCGGTGTTCCTGGTCGTGCTGCTGGCCGGCGGTGCGCAGCCTCCGCTGGTGCAGCTGGGGATGATTGCGGTTGCCGTGTTTGCGGCGGTTCCGGCACTGGGCGCGGTGGCGCGTCGGACGGCGATTATGCCGGGTCTGGACATGCTGCTGCCGCTGTCTGTGTCCGTCGTGCGGCTGAGCCGGATGGCTCTGCCTGCTGCTGCGCTGGCGCTGTGGACTGCTGTGTTGTGTGCGGTGCTGGTGCTGCTCGGTGCGGGTAGTCCGGCGCTGATTGCTCTGGGTGCTCTGGCTGGTGTGGGTTTTGGTGCGTCGGCGGTGCGGGGCGCCTACCGGGTCCAACCCGACTGGAGTCTTCCGCCCAAGGACACCCCGTTCGGTCCGATGCCCAGCGCGCAGGCCGGGTCAATGGTCCGCGGTTTCGACACGACGCTGCTGGCGCTGGTTCCCCTGCTGCTCGGACTGTTCCTGGGCTATGTTCCCGGGGTGCTGTTGCTGGCGCAGGCTGGGTTTTCGGCGGTGTGCGTTCTTTTGTTGATGTATTCAAACCTCAGATAAGCATGCGGTCAGCGTACGAGACAACCTGGCACTGTAGCCCCAGCCCACTCTGCCTCGTTCAAGGTTGGGCATACGCGAAGGTGCCCGCTCTGGAATTCCTGACACGATTCGTGAGATCTCGATTATGTCCCTGCGAGATGCCATACTGTTGCGACGGCCATGCACAAGCGATGGAGGGGGTCACCATGACGTCAGTAGCTATTGATTTTAGGACTAGTGAACAGCTAGAAGCCGAGAAGGCTTTGTTACTCGAATCACTTGGCATGTCGATGGAAGACCTTACGTCCCGCGCCAATTCCGGAATTATCGGAGTCCGTGAATTTAGTGTCTACGAGGCAATTTCCGACATTGACTACCTCCTCAGCGCCTAGCCCAGCAGAAAAACTCCTAGCCCAAAAACGTGAGACGCAGCTGTTGGCCGAACAGTTTTCTTCACGCATCAACCACACTCTGAAAGAGTTCTTGGGTACCGCAGAAGATACTCTCAAGGTCGAAGCAGTCAGCAAGAAGATCGTTGCCCACACAGTCGACCGTGAAGGTCTCACGCTCTGCGTGGAGGGTGCACCGCGTTTCCGCCTCAGCGTTTCCTATCACTGTGAGCTGAGTCAGTCATTGAAGTATTTGGCAGTCGATCGCAGCACTTTTAATGTATTTGTCATCGATCAAGGCATGCCACTAATACGGTATGACTACCTGCGAACCCCGCGAAAGACGCCCGGCGCACACATCAACTTTCGAATGGATACGGATGCCGCCGCAACAGCACTCAGGGTCGCTGGCAACAATCGGCTATCCAAAAACAGGCGTAAACGTGGCCATGGTGATGGCCACGGAACGCCCTCCCAACTCCACCTACCCGTTGGAGGGCCGAGGTTTCGTCCCTGCCTTGAGGACGTGCTCGAATTCTTGGCCATCGAACTCGCTATTGACTGCGCGCCAACATGGAAGGAAGCCCTGGCTGAGGGGCGGATGCTGTGGAGAGAAACACAGTTGAAGGCGGCCGTCCATGACAACCCTGAGGCAGCTGCTGAGGCTCTTCGCGACCTGGGCTATAACGTCTATTGGGATAGCACCCGAGCCCCCATTCCCCCGTTGCGCACACATCGTCTCGGCCAGCTGTAGCCCGATGGACAGACGGCAGACTTGGGCTGAGATCAGGGCGCTGCGCGCCGACCCTCCAGGAATGGCTCGGAATGGTCCCAGAAAGACTGTATTTGGCGCCGCCTTACACCAGGCGGAAGACCTCTTCCGGAGTTCCGAAGGACTAGGACCTGCCAGCCGGCCTATAAACATTTTTTACGGCCTGTCACAGGCCACTCGAGCCCTAGCTGCCGCAGGTGTCCCTGACAAGACCGCATGGCAGCTGCGCGGGCACGGAATCACCCACCATAAAGGCTTAGACAGGGCGCTGAGCTCTATCAGATTCATGCAGACTCTAGATGCTAGAGGTGCTTACACGACCCTAGCTGGTTTATTGGGCAGTCCAACTCCTGAAGAGCCCGTGCTATTAGTAGATGCACTTTCAGCGCTTCCCCACTCACCTTCTGGAGAATCCTGGAAGGATCTCGTGAGACCATTATCCTACCGCCACCAGCCTCAGGGAATGGACGGCGCGTTCTTTGTCCACAGCAAGAATTACTTTGTTCAGACGGCTGGTTGGCCTGAGCCACCTTCAAGCGCATCGTCGGATCTTCTATCCCTGCGCAGGTGGGCGCGTAAATACTTAGAAAAGTACTTCCCAGTTTTGGCGAAGGCCCACCCCTTACCAGATGAGTACAGGACGATCCAACACGAGGAGGGCAGCGGCGTTTTAACGCTGAAGTTCGAGTCGGAGGAGAGTCTTGGAACGAACTGGCAACGAGAAATACTCGTACGCGACTTAGGAACTAAATACGGGGAGTATGCCTTCATCTTTCCGAGGTTTACAGGCCTAAGCCAACCTCATCATCCTCTCTTGATTTGGTGGGCCTCGCTATGGTGCTTCTCGATGCTTTCCAGATATGAACCGAGCCGATGGTCATCCGTGATTGATGTCGACTCGTCCAAAGACGCCGTTGGCATAGAGACCCTCCTTGAAGATTCGCTCGATATGGTGCCCGCGCTGATCCTCCGTGAGCTGACGCGATTTCAGTAACGAGGCCGATCACCATCTCCCGGCGGCCACAGCCTGCCCGCCCGCGATCCGTAGCGCGATGGGCTGCTGTAGAGCGGCAACCCGCCCCTTGACGTGACCCACCCCACAAGGCACACTGGATCGTATACGATTTCGTACTTGATCCAGGAGTGAGATGTCCACGAGCAGCACCGCCACACCGGAGACACTGGCACAGGCCGGCAAGGTCATCGCCGTCCACATCAACTACCCCAGCCGGGCAGCAGAACGCGGACGCACACCCGAGCAGCCCTCCTACTTCCTGAAGCCCAGCTCCTCCCTCGCCCTCACCGGCGGCACGGTGGAGCGCCCGGCTGGCTGCGAACTGCTCGGTTTCGAAGGCGAAATCGCCCTGATCATCGGCAAGACCGCCCGCCGCGTCACCGTCGAAGACGCCTGGAGCTACGTCAGCGGCGTCACCGCCAGCAACGACCTCGGCGTGTACGACCTCCGCTGGGCAGACAAAGGCTCCAACCTCCGCTCCAAGGGCGGCGACGGCTTCACCCCCGTGGGCCCGGCAATCCTCGACGCCGCCACCGTGGACCCGGCAGCCCTGCGCGTGCGCACCTGGGTCAACGGCGAACTCGCTCAGGACGACACCACCACAGACCTGCTCTTCCCCTTCGCGCAGCTGGTCGCCGACCTCTCCCAGCTCCTCACCCTCGAACCCGGAGACACGATCCTTACCGGCACCCCCGCCGGCGCCTCCGTGGCTGTCCCGGGCGACGTCGTCGAAATTGAAGTGGACTCCCCCTCCACAGGGCAGACCACCGGGCGCCTCATCACGACCGTCACCGAGGGCACGACGCCGCTGGCTCCCTTCGGCGCGCAGCCCAAGATCGATGACAAGCAGCGCGAAGAAGCCTGGGGCTCCGCCGAGAAGGCCGGAATCGCGGCAGCCGAGGAGGCAGCGCGGGAAGAGGGAAAGATTCTCACCCCGGAGCTGAAGGCCAAGCTGGAATCCGTCGCCACCGCCACCCTCAGCTCGCAGATGCGCGCCCGCGGCCTGAACAACGTCTCCATCGACGGCCTCACCGGCACGAAGACCGGCCGCAAGGTAGTCGGCACCGCCCGCACCCTGCGCTACGTGCCCAACCGCGAGGATCTCTTCAAGACCCACGGCGGCGGCTACAACGCGCAGAAGCGCGCCATCGACTCCGTCCGCGACGGCGAGGTGCTGGTCATGGAAGCCCGCGGCGAAAAGGGCACCGGCACCCTGGGCGACATTCTCGCCCTGCGCGCCATGCACAACGGCGCCGCAGCCATCATCACCGACGGCGGGGTCCGCGACTACTCCACCGTCGCCAGCTTCGACCTGCCCGTCTACTGCGCCAACCCGCACCCCGCGGTGCTCGGCCGCCGGCACATCCCCTGGGACACGGACATCACCATCGCCTGCGGCGGCTCCACCGTCCAGCCCGGTGACATCATCGTGGCGGACGACGACGGCATCCTGGTCATCCCGCCGGCCATCGCCGAGGAACTGGTGGAAGCCTGCATCAAGCAGGAACACCAGGAAGAGTTCATCGCCGAGATGGTCAAGGCCGGCCACGGCGTTGACGGCCTCTACCCGATGAACGCGGCGTGGAAGGAAAAGTACGAGGCCTGGGCGGCGGAACAGGCGTGAGCACTCCCGCTAACCCAGCCGGCACGGTCAGCAAGGCCGAACAGGCCTACCAGACCGTCCAGTCGAAGATCGCCTCCGGTGAATACGGCCCCGGGTACCGCCTGGTGCTCGGCCGGATCGCCGCGGACCTGGGCTGCTCCGCCGTCCCGGTCCGGGAAGCGATCCGCCGGCTGGAGGCCGAAGGCCTGGTCCGGTTCGAGCGGAACGTCGGTGCCACCGTTACCGGCATCGACCCCACCGAATACCTCTACACCATGCAGACGCTGAGCCTGGTGGAAGGGTACGCCACGGCGCTCTCCGCACCGCTCGTCACGGCAGAGGACCTGGCGAAGGCCAAGGACATCAACGCCCAGATGCGCGACTGCCTGGAGCACTTCGATCCGGTCCGCTTCACCGCCCTGAACCGGGACTTCCACTCCGCCCTGTTCACCAACTGCCCCAATCCGCACCTCCTGGACCTGGTCCACCGCGGCTGGAACCGGCTGGGCGCCCTGCGCTCCTCCACCTTCAGCTACGTTCCCGGCCGTGCCCAGGACTCCGTTGCCGAGCACGAGCGACTGCTCGAACTGATCGAGGCAAAGGCCGACGCCGGCACCATCGAGGCCGCGGCCCGCGCCCACCGGATTGCCACGCTCGACGCGTACCTCAAGCACACTCCCGCAAGCTCCAACCCATAAACACAGAACCGCCACAGACCCCCGCATCAAAGGAGACGCCCCATGGCTGAGCACTACATCCCGGAGAACCTTCCGACCCACATCCAGCACTTCATCAACGGCGAATTCGTGGACTCCGTCAACGGCGCCACCTTCGACGTGCTGGATCCGGTAACGAACCAGAACTACGCCACCGCCGCCGCGGGCCAGAAGGAAGACATCGACGCCGCCGTCGCTGCCGCCCGTGAAGCCTTCGTGAACGGCCCGTGGCCCAAGATGAAGCCGCGCGAGCGTGCCCGCATCCTGAACAAGATCGCCGACGCCGTCGAGGCCCAGGAAGCACGCCTGGCTGAGATGGAAACCTTCGACACCGGCCTGCCGATCACCCAGGCCAAGGGCCAGGCCCTGCGCGCCGCGGAGAACTTCCGCTTCTTCGCGGATCTGATCGTCGCCCAGTTCGACGACGCCATGAAGGTTCCCGGCAGCCAGATCAACTACGTGAACCGCAAGCCGATCGGCGTCGCGGGCCTGATCACCCCGTGGAACACGCCGTTTATGCTCGAGTCCTGGAAGCTCGCCCCGGCCCTGGCCACCGGCAACACCGTGGTGCTCAAGCCCGCCGAGTTCACCCCGCTCTCCGCGTCCCTGTGGGCTGACATCTTCACCGAGGCCGGCGTCCCGGCCGGCGTGTTCAACCTGGTCAACGGCCTGGGCGAGGAAGCCGGCGACGCGCTGGTGAAGCACCCGGACGTTCCGCTGATCTCCTTCACCGGCGAAACCACCACCGGCCAGACCATCTTCCGCAACGCGGCGGAGAACCTGAAGGGCCTGTCCATGGAGCTCGGCGGCAAGAGCCCGTGCGTGGTCTTCGCGGACGCGGACCTCAACGCCGCCCTGGACTCCGCGCTGTTCGGCGTCTTCTCCCTCAACGGCGAGCGCTGCACCGCCGGCTCCCGCATCCTGGTTGAGCGCCCGGTCTATGACGAGTTCTGCGAACGGTACGCTGCCCGCGCAAAGACCATCGTCGTCGGCGATCCCCACGATCCGAAGACCCAGGTTGGTGCGCTCGTGCACCCGGAGCACTTCAACAAGGTGGCCTCCTACGTCGAGATCGGCAAGACCGAAGGCCGCCTGCTGGCCGGCGGCGGCCGCCCCGAAGGCCTGGAAGAGGGCAACTACATTGCTCCCACGGTCTTCGCCGATGTGAAGCCCGACGCGCGGATCTTCCAGGAGGAGATCTTCGGCCCCGTCGTCGCAATCACCCCGTTCGACACCGAAGAAGAAGCGCTGGAGCTGGCCAACAACACCAAGTACGGCCTGGCCGCCTACATCTGGACCCAGGACCTCACCCGCGCGCACAACTTCGCGCAGAACACCGAGGCCGGCATGGTGTGGCTGAACAGCCACAACGTCCGCGACCTGCGCACCCCGTTCGGCGGTGTGAAGGCCTCCGGCCTCGGCCACGAAGGCGGCTACCGCTCGATCGACTTCTACACCGACCAGCAGGCCGTGCACATCACCCTCGGCAAGGTGCACACGCCCAAGTTCGGCACCGACGACGCCGCCAAGACCGACGCCTAAATCCCCCCGCTCTGTTCGAAGGAGAACCATGAACGCCAACCCCATTCCCAAGCCGTCCATCAACCCGCCGGACATTGTCCGCTGCGCCTACATGGAACTGGTGGTCACCGACCTGGCCAAGTCCCGCGAGTTCTACGTGGACGTCCTGGGCCTGCACGTGACCGAAGAGGATGAGAACGCCATCTACCTGCGCTCCCTCGAGGAGTTCATCCACCACAACCTGGTGCTGCGCAAGGGACCCGTCGCCGCCGTCGCGTCCTTCGCCTACCGCGTGCGCACCCCGGAAGACGTGGACGTTGCCGAGGCGTACTACAAAGAAATGGGCTGCCGCACCGAGCGCCGCGGCAACGGCTTCACCAAGGGCGTGGGCGACTCCGTCCGCGTGGAGGATCCGCTGGGCTTCCCGTACGAGTTCTTCTACCACGTTGACCACGTGGAGCGCCTGACCCAGCGCTACGACCTCTACTCCGCCGGCGAGCTGGTGCGCCTGGACCACTTCAACCAGGTCACCCCGGACGTTCCCCGCGGCCGCGCCTACCTGGAGAACCTGGGCTTCCGCGTTTCCGAGGACATCAAGGATTCCGAGGGCGTCACCTACGCTGCGTGGCTGCACCGCAAGGACACCGTGCATGACACCGCCCTCACCGGCGGCGACGGCCCCCGCATGCACCACGTTGCGTTCGCCACGCACGAGAAGCACAACATCATCCAGATCTGCGACAAGATGGGCGCCCTGCGCATCTCCGACCGGATCGAACGCGGCCCCGGACGCCACGGCGTCTCCAACGCGTTCTACCTCTACATCCTGGATCCGGACGACCACCGCATCGAGATCTACACCCAGGACTACTACACAGGCGACCCGGACAACCCCACCATCACCTGGGACGTCCACGACAACCAGCGCCGCGACTGGTGGGGCAACCCCGTTGTTCCGTCCTGGTACACCGAGGCCTCCCTGGTCCTGGACCTGGACGGCAACCCGCAGCAGGTTGTGGCCCGCACCGACTCCTCCGAAATGGAAGTCACCATCGGCGCTGACGGCTTCTCCTACACCCGCGGCGACGAAACCGACTTCAAGGTCGGTTCGCAGCTCTAGGGTTTTCTAGCGAACGACGGCGGGAGGGACAGCTTTGGCTGTCCCTCCCGTTTTCGTTGAGCCGGGTTCGTGGGCTGCCCGTCCTTCCCACCTTCTGTTACTGCTGCAACCGGGTGTGACCACTCCGGGCAACACCCGTCACGAAGAGTGGGAACGGCGGGCACGCTAGCCGGGTGCGGCGGCCGGAGCTGGCGAACGACGGCGGGAGGGACGGCTTTTGGCTGTCCCTCCCGTTTTCGTTAAGGTTCGGGGTGCGGCAGGCCCCAGCCTCAGCGAGCGTTGAAGCCCGCATCCACGGGGAGAGTCACACCGGTGATGTACCGGGCGTCGTCGCTCACCAGGAAAGCAACCGCGTTGGAGATATCCCTCGCCTCGACCCAGGGAACAGGAATAAGGTTCTGGACGGCGTCGCCGCTTCCCGGGTTGTCGGCGAACAGTTTCTCGATGATCGGATTCTGGATCATTTTGGTCGCCACTCCCGTCGGGTGGATCGAGTTGACGCGGATGTTCTGCGGGCTCAGCCAGTTGGCGAACGATCTCATGAGCCCCACGACTCCGTGTTTGGCGGCGGCATACCCGGTTCCACCGGCACCACCGTTGCCTCCGGTTCCCTTGAGTCCCTGGGTGGAACTCGTCAGCACGATAGACCCCGCCTGCTTGGTGATGAGGCTTGGGACAGCAGCCATCACCGTGTTGTAGACACCTGTGAGATTGACATCGACTACATCGGCAAAAGGCTGCTCACGATCGCCGCTCAGTCCCAGGGGAGCGATGCCCGCATTGGCCAGGATGATGTCGATGGGTCCGATAGCAACTTCGCCTTCCTTCACGCCTTCTCGAGGGCGGCGAGATCGCGGACGTCAGCCTGCTGGGCGAAGATGCGGCGGTCGAGAGCTTCGACGAGGCGCACTGTTTCGTCCAGGTCTTCGGGGGTGGCCATGTCATATTCAACTGACGCGATCTGGCTGCAGATGTCGACAGCAATGATGTCGGCACCCTCCTCCGCCAGTTTGATCGCGTGGCTTCGGCCCTGGCCCCGTGCCGCACCGGTGATGAACGCTACTTTTCCGTCGAGCTTGCCCATGAGGGATTCCTTCATCCGTCGTCTGGTCAAGAAACACCATTGATTCCTGACTGCGGCTCACAAGCTACATGCGTTGTCCCCCAGTTGGGAGAGTAGTTCCGACGCCGCGGCAGCGCAGCAAACCCGGGTGCACCGCCACCCCGGGCACCGCCCACCGCGGGGCTGGTCCGCCCGGCCCACATCGGCCATACTTACGGCCTGGCTTCCCTCCACCATCTCCAGGAGCACCCATGGGCAAGGTCGTTCTGAACAGCACGGTGTCACTCGACGGGTTCATCGCTGATGCGCAGGACCAGCCCGGATCGCTCTTCGAGTGGCTGCTCGGCGGGGACGTGCCGCTGGATGAGAGCGGACTCCTAAAGGTTTCGCAGGTGTCCTTCGACCACACCCGGCCATACTGGGATTCAATCGGCGCGACCGTCGTCGGGCGGCACGTGTTCGACCTGACAGACGGCTGGGGCGGACAGCCTCCGGGCGGCGTTCCCCATGTGGTGGTCGTGACGCATCGGCCGCCGCCCGACGGCTGGGACCGGGAAGCACCGTTCACCTTCGCCGGCAGCATCCAGCAAGCTATGGAACGGGCGCAGGAACTTGCCGGGGACCGGGTTGTGGAGGTGGCAGCGGGCGACGTCGGCGGGCAGGTGTTCGCTGCCGGGCTGGTGGACGAGGTACGGATGGACATGGTCCCCGTGGTCCTCGGCGCCGGGAAACGCTACTTCGGCGCGGTGCACGCCGAACACCTGCTGCGGGACCCGGACGTGGTGCTGCAGGGCAGCCGGGTGCTGCACCTGTGCTACCCGGTGCGCCGCTAGCGCCGCCGGTGCCGTTCGAGGTCTTAGCGTCTGGGTGCAGCAGGGCCGGTGGTGGAGCGGACCACGAGCCGGGGCGGGTGCACCAGTCCGGACGGTTCACGGTTCTCCAGGCGTGCCGCGGCGCAGGCGACGGCAGCTTCGGCCAGCAGCGGCGCCTGCTGGCTGACGGTGGTCAGCTGCACGTGGCTCAGGCGGGCAAGCTGGCTGTCGTCATAACCGGTCAGCGAGAACTCTCCGGGAACACTGAGCCCGGAGCGGCGCACTGCCTCCAGCACACCCAGGGCGCAGCGGTCATTGAACACCACGACGGCGCTCGGCAGCTCCCCTGCCAGCAGTTCCCCGCCGGCGCGCAGGCCGTCCTCTTCACCGGCACCGCCGCGGAGGACACGGATATCGCCGGCTAGCCCATGCGCTGCCATCGCGTCCCGGTAGGCGCTGCTGCGCTCGGCAGCGGACACGGCGCCGGACCCGTCAAGGTGGATAATCTTCCGGTGCCCCAGGCCCACGAGATGATCCACGGCGGCCCGGATCCCGGCGCCGTCGTCGCTCCGGACCCGGTCGACGCCGTTCACCTCTGCCGGGCTGAGCAAGGTCACCACCGGCAGCTGGCGGGCATGGCCGGCCAGCCCGTCAGCCGGCGTTGACGGGGCAATCATCAGCAGCGCTTCCACCCCCAGGTCCAGAAGGGATTCGACCGCCCGGGCTTCGGACCGCTGCGGGCTGACAGCGCTGAGCGCCAGCTCAAATCCGGCGTCCTCTGCCGCGGCATACACCGATTCCACCACCTCGGCATGGAACGGTTCGGCCAGCGTGAAGGTGACGCCCAGCAGCCGGGTGCGGCTGCTCCGCAGCAGGCGTGCCCGGGAATCGGGGCGGTATCCCAGTGAGCGGGCCACTTCCTGCACACGGTCCCGGGTGGCTTCGCTTGCCCCCGGAGCGCCGCGCATCACGATGGACGCCAGGGCGCGGGACACTCCTGCCTCGGCCGCGACGTCGGCGAGCGTCACCCTGCGCCCGGGCCGGGCGGCTGCTTCCGGCATGCTGTGTCCTCCGTACGTCAGACCTGGCTAGCAGGCGACTTACAACTGCCGGCTCCCTGTCCGGCTGAACCCATCCTAGAACGATCTAGACACAGCCGCCTGCACGTGCCAGAGTATGGTCAACGATCCCACTAGATCGATCTAGTCCCCACAAAACCGACTGCCCAATCCACTTCGCAGGAGCACCCATGGCCTACGTTCCCCAACGCACCGAAGAGTCCGCACCGGTGCGGCTCGCCCTGATCGGCTCCGGCTGGATGGGCGCCTTCCACGCCGAGACCGCCGCCACGAGGCTTGGCGGGGTGCAGCTCGAAGCCATCGCGGATCCGGCTCTGGCCTCCGCCGGCGAACTTGCAGAGCGCCTGGGCGTCGCAAAGGTGACGGCGGATCCCGCCGATGTGCTGGCTGATTCGGCGGTCGACGGCGTTATCATCGCAGCGCCGGCACGGTTCCACGCATCCCTAATCTCCGCCGCAGCAGCGGCAGGAAAGCACGTGTTCTGCGAGAAGCCCGCTGCTACCAGCCTGGCCGAGCTCGACTCGGCACTGGCCGCGGTCCGGGATGCCGGAGTCGAACTCCAGATCGGCTTCAACCGCCGGTTCGCACCCGACTTTGCCGCCGCCAAAAACGCGTTGGACGCGGGTACCGTAGGGACACCGCGGCTGCTGCGCTCCCTCACCCGGGACCCTAACAACGCCGATGCCCTGCCCGGCGCAGAGCGGACTCCGCCGTGGACCATCTTCCTCGAGACACTGATCCACGACTTCGACACCCTGAACTGGTTCAACGAAGGCGCCGTGGCCGAAGAGGTCCAGGTGATGGCCGATGCCCTGGTGGAACCCTCCCTCAGGGACACCGGCTTTCTGGACACCGCGGTGGTGACCATCCGGTACAGCAACGGAGCCATTGCCGTAGCCGAGGCGAACTTCAGCGCCCTCTATGGCTATGACGTGCGGGGCGAAGTCTTCGGCTCCGCCGGGATGGTCCAGGCCGGTTCACTGCAACAGACTGCCGCCACCAGCTACACGGCTGCCGGCTACGGCGGGGCCACGCCGCGGCTGAACGTCGAGCTGTTCGCCGGGGCCTACACCGCGGAGATCGCAGCGTTTGCGGACACCATCCGCAGCCGCCGGGACGGCATCCAGGCGCCGGGACCGGCTGCCCCCGGCGGTGCCGACGCCCGTGCCGCACTGGCCCTGGCGCTGGCCTGCATCGAAGCGGTGAAGACGGGCGCACCCGTGAGGCTGGAATCCTCCCGGCCTGTCGCCGTCGCCGCCGGGGAGGGGACGCGGTGAGCGCGCCTGAACCGCAGGAAACCGCCGGATTCCGGCTGGCCGTATGCGCGGAGATGGTGTTCCTGGACCTGCCGATGGCCGAGCGGGTCCGGCGGATCACCGATGCCGGGTTCGACGTCGAGCTCTGGGATACGCGCACGCACGACGTCGCCGGGCTGGCTGCCAGCGGAGCCGTCTTCTCCTCCATGACCGGCTATTCGGCCGGCAGCCTGATTGATCCGGACACTTCCGCCGATGTTGTCCGCACGGCGGAGGAGCTGATTCCCACTGCGCTGGAACTGGGGGTCAGCCGCATGGTGGTCCACCCAGCCCGGCTGATCGACGGAAAGGCGGCCACCCCTGCCTACCGGGCCTCCGGAGCCATGTGGCTTACCGCAGTACGGACGCTCGAGAAACTCGGTGACCTGGGAGCCCGGCACGGCATTGTGTTTGCGCTCGAGAACCTGAATACCATCGTCGACCATCCCGGGATTCCACTGGCCCGGGCGAAGGACACCCTGGCACTGGTTGAAGCCGCAGCGCATCCGAACATCAAGATGATGCTGGATCTGTACCACGCGCAGATTGGCGAGGGGAACCTGATCGATTTGCTCGGCCGCACCCTTCCGCACGTCGGCGAGATCCAGGTGGCGGACGTGCCGGGACGCTGCGAACCCGGCACCGGGGAAATCAACTACCCCAACATCGCCCGGATGCTGGAGGCAGCCGGCTACACGGGGACGGTCGGGATGGAGGCGTGGGCCGAATCGGACAGCGCGCTGGCCCTGGGCCGTTTCCGTGAGGCATTTACCGTCCGGCGGACCGTTTCCCCGGCGCTGGCCTAACCGGGCCCGCTACCCCGGCCCTCAGACTCCGGCTACCCCTCCACCTTCACCGGCGCCCCGGTCTCCAGTGAAAGCTGCGCGGCGTCGGCCACCCGGGAGGCAGCAACAGCGTCCTCGGGCGGGCACGGATTCTCCCGCTCCCCCAGGATCAGTTCCACGAACGCGAGCATCTCGGCGCGGTAAGCCGCATCAAACCGCTCGGCGAAGGCGGCGTGCGGCGGACCGGCGGGAAATACCACGCCGGACTCGGCCGAACGCATGGCCAGCCGGTCATCCAGGCCCACCATCACGGAGGACCGCGACCCCTGAAGCTCCAGCCGCACATCATGCCCGGCCCCGTTGTAACGGGTGGCCGCCACCGTGCCCAACGTGCCGTCGTCGAGCGTCACGAGGGCGAGCGCCGTGTCCACATCCCCCACCGCCCCGATGGCGGGGTCGCCGTTGTTTGACCCTCGCGCGTAGACCTCGGTGATTTCGCGGCCGGTGAGCCAGCGCAGCACGTCGAAATCGTGCACGGAGCAGTCCCGGAACAGACCGCCGGACGTCGCCAGGAATCCCACCGGCGGCGGAGCCATGTCCGCAGTGACTGCCCGGAAGGAATGCAGCCAGCCCAGTTCCCCTGCCTCGAACTGCCGCTTGGCTTCCAGGTAGCCGGTGTCGAACCGGCGCTGGTGTCCCACCTGCACCACCCCGCCGCGGTCCCGGATGAACTCCAGTACCGGCAGGGCCCCTGCAACGCTGGCGGCCACCGGTTTCTCGACGAACACCGGGATGCCGGCGTCCACCCCGGCCCGGATGAGATCCGGATGTGTCGCTGTTCCGGTCGCGATCACCAGCCCGTCGAGGCCGGCCCCGAACATCGCGCGGAGATCAGGCAGGAACCCGGCCCCGGCGGAAGCTGCCACTGCGCGCCCATGCTCGGCCGCGACGTCGGTAATAAGCAGCCGGACGTCCAGGCTTTTATGCCGCAGCGAGGCGATGTTCGCGGCATGCATGGCACCGATCCTGCCGGCACCGGCCAGGCCCAGGGTCAGCGTGCCCACGTTCAGCCGCGGGTGGTTTCGGTCTGCACGACCTCAGCCTCGACTTCCGCCAGCACGTCGCTGTGGCTGCCGAGGGCTTCGAGTTCATGTGCGAGTTCGCTCAGTTCCGCGCCGCCGGCCATCTGCCCGGTGAGCTCTTCCAGCGTGATGTCCTTCTTGTTGTAGTACCCAATGGACTTGCCGCGCTTGAGCAGGAGGAACCGGTCCCCCACCGGATACGCGTGGTGCGGGTTGTGGGTAATGAAGATGACTCCCAGCCCGCGGTCCCGGGCCTGCAGGATGTACCGGAGCACCACGCCGGACTGCTTCACGCCCAGCGCCGCGGTGGGCTCATCCAGGATCAGCACCTTGGCCCCGAAGTACACGGCGCGCGCAATGGCAACACACTGCCGCTCACCGCCGGAGAGCTGGCCAATGGGCTGTTCGACGTCGCGCAGGTCGATCCCCATCTCCTGCAGCTCATGCTTGGTGATCCGCTTCATCTCTTCCACATCCAGCCGCCGGAACGGCCCGGATCCCTTGGTCAACTCGGACCCGAGGAAGAAATTACGCCAGATAGGCATCAGGGACACCACGGCCAGGTCCTGGTACACCGCGGCGATACCGGCGTCCAGTGCCTCCCGCGGGGAGCTGAGGTGCCTGGGTTCGCCGAAGATGCTGAACGTGCCCTCGTCGTGCTTGTGCAGCCCGGCGATGATCTTGATCAGCGTCGACTTCCCGGCACCGTTGTCCCCCAGCACGCAGGTGACCCGGCCGGCGTCGACCGCCATGGTCACATCCCGCAGGGCGATGATGTTGCCGTAGTGCTTGCCCACACCGTCCAGTTCCAGCAGGTGCACCGGAGTGCTGGTCAGCGGGTCCTTCTGGTCCTTCAGCAGCGCGTCCTGGCTGATCCCGTTGTTTTCCATGGCTTTTCCGTCCTAAAAATTGCGGGAAGTTGCGGTTACTGCTGCTCGGCGCGGCGCTTGACCATCAGGTTCACGATTGTGGCCAGCAGCAGCATCAGGCCCAGGAAGAACTTGAACCAGTCCGGGTTCCATTCGGCATAGACAATGCCCTTGTTCGCCATGCCGAAGATGAACGCGCCGATCGCTCCGCCAATTGCAGAGCCGTAGCCGCCGGTTAGCAGGCATCCGCCAATCACAGCGGCAATGATGTAGAGGAATTCGTTGCCCACGCCTTCACCGGACTGCACCGTGGAGAAGGCGAACAGGTTGTGCATGCCCAGGACCCAGGCGCAGAAGCCGACCCCCATGAACAGCCCGATCTTGGTGCGCACCACCGGAACGCCGACGGCGCGGGCTGCGTTGGCGTCACCGCCGGCGGCGAAGATCCAGTTCCCTACCCGGGTGCGCAGCAGGATCCAGGAGGCAACGGCCACCATGGCAATCCAGATGAACACGGTGATCTTCACGTCGATGCCGCCGATGTTCACGGAGGAGGCGAAGATGGCGCGCGCTGACTCGAAGCCGTCCATGCTGGCGATCGACGGCGTGGAGACGCTGCCGCCGATGGCACGGGTCAGGCCGAGGTTCAGTCCGGTCAGCATGAGGAAGGTGGCCAGCGTGACGATGAAGGAGGGGAGCTTGGTCTTGATCAGGATCCAGCCGTTGATGAACCCGACGCCCAGGGACATGGCCAGCGCCAGCACCACGCCCACCCACACGTTGGTGGAGAAGTACCAGCTGAAAAGCGAGGCCATCAGGGCGGAGCTGATCACGGCGACGCCGGTGGAGAGATCGAATTCACCGCCTATCATCAGCAGCGAGACGCCCACGGCCATAATGCCGATGGTGGATGCGCCGTACAGGACCGTCGCGATCGAGCCCGGCTGCAGGAACACCGGTGCCACGGCGGAGAAGAATACGAAGAGGGCGACGGCGCCGACCAGGGCCCCGATTTCGGGACGGCCGAGCAGCCGGCTCAGGGTGCTTTTTTTGCCTACCCGTTCATCCGCGGCGGGAGGAGTTGCCGTAAGGGTCATGTCAGTTCTCCTTGGCGCTGCGGCGGAGCACACAGTCCTCCGCCGCAGCTTGGGGGTGGATTAGCGTACGCCCTGCTCGGCGAACTCCAGCACGTCGGTGGCGCTCTGCTGGTCAACGATGGTGGGCCCGGTCAGCACCGGCTGACCGCCGCCGATCTTGAAGCCGCCGCGCACGCTCTGCCAAAGGGCATCGATCGATCCGTAGCCCTGCAGCCACGGCTGCTGGTCAACGGTGAAGATCACTTCACCGTCCGCGATTTTCTGCGCCATCTCCGAGTTCATATCGAAGGACGCAACCTTTGCCTCGCTGCCGGCTGTTTCGACGGCCTGCAGGATGGTCAGGGTGTACGGGGCGCCGAGGCCAATAACGACGTCGGCGGCGTCCGTGGCCTGCAGTTTGGCAGTGACGGTGGACTGGACCTGGGTCATGTCGGTGCCCTGCACGTACAGGATTTCCGTTGCCGGGATGATGGACTTCACACCCGCACAGCGGTTCTCCAGACCAACATGGCCCTGCTCCTGGATGACGCAAATGGGGTTCGTGTACCCGTCAGCCGAGAGCCGTTCGCCGACTGCCTCGCCGGCCAGGACCTCGTTGGAACCAAAGTGGGTAAAGGCACCGAGTTCGGCGGAACGGTCTTCGCCGGCGTTCAGGCTCACCACCGGGATGCCGGCGTCCGCTGCCTTCTTCAGGGCCGACGCCAGGGCATCCGGCTTGGCGAGGGTAACGGCAATGCCGTCCACACCCTGATCCACGGCCTGCTCTATCAGCTGGGCCTGGCGGCCGCCTTCCGGGTCGGAGAGGTACTGCAGCTCAACGTTGTCCTTGGCGGCTGCCTCTTCGGCGCCCTTGCGGACAATGTCCCAGAAGGTGTCCCCGGGTGCTGCGTGGGTGATCAGTGCGATGTTCATGCGTTCGGTCCCGGCAACCTCGCCGCCGGCCTCGGAATCAGCTTCGGGTTCACGCCCTCCGCTGCTGGAGCAGGCAGCCAGTGCCAGCATGGGAACCAATACTGACGCAGCGGCAAATCTTCGCCAGGAATGCTTGTGTGACACGAGAATCTCCTTTGTCTTCCGTGAACCGGCCCCGGCGAGGCCGGTGGGCGTCCCAGGCACCATCGCCCGTATCTGCCCCTCGGGCATAAGCATGGTGACGGGCATCACAAAAGTCAATAGTATGTCAGGACATATTCACAATAGGACGCCCTGAGGCCCTTTCGGCGCACCCGGAATCCGGCAAACCGCAAAACCCCTCCGCGATTACGGCCGCCACTGCTACCATCGACCAAAAGACAGATTGTCCTGTCATTTAGACCAGACCGGCGCTCTATAAACCGACCGGCAAAGGAGGAACGGCCGTGGAACTTAACATCCCCATCGACAGGTCCTCCCCCGTGCCCCTCTACCACCAGGTGGTACAGGGCATTGAAGCCGCCATCCGCAGCGGAACCCTGGAATCCGGCTCGCGGCTGGAGAATGAAATCGAGCTGGCCAGCCGGCTGAACCTCTCCCGCCCCACCATGCGCAAGGCCATGGATGAACTGGTCCGCTCCGGGCTGCTGGTCCGCAAGCGCGGGGTTGGAACACAGGTGGTTTCCAGCCAGGTCCGGCGCAACCTGGAGCTTTCCAGCCTCTTTGACGACCTGCAGCGCACCGGCCAGAAACCAGCCACGGAGGTCCTGGAGTTCCGGCACGGCAAGGCGGACACCGCCGTCGCCCGTTCCCTGGACCTGCCCGCCGGGGTGAACGTCTACCACTTCACGCGGCTGCGCAGTGTTGACGGCAAGCCGCTGGCGCTGATGGAGAACTGGGTCCGGGACGACATCACCGAGATCACCGAAGACGGGCTCCGCCGCCACGGCCTTTACCAGCTCCTTCGCGACGCCGGCGTGAACTTTCGGCTGGCCAGCCAGCGCATCGGCGCCGTCGTCGCCGATGAACGGCAGGCCAGACTGCTGACCGCCGAGCCGGGGTCGGCTTTGGTGACCATGGAGCGCACCGCAGTCGACGACGCCGGACGCAGCGTGGAAACCGGGCACCACGTGTACCGCGCCGATTCCTACAGCTTCGAAATGACACTCGTTCAGCGCTAAGAATCCCCCTCCAGCGGAAGGAAAGCAGCATGGCCGAATCATCACAGTGGGTCTATCCGCTGGGCAGCGCCGGAGACGGCACCTGGGACATCTCGCTCGGAGCCGGGGACACCGCCGTCTGCCCGGCCGGCTGGGAGCACACGGGCCTCAAGACAGCCCGGCTGCAACCCGGGGAAGCCGTGAAACTCAGCGCTGAAGCCGAGGAACGGATCATCATTCCGCTCGAAGGCGCTCTTTCGGTGAGCGTGGACGACACCGAGTACCAGCTGCGCGGCCGCTCCTCTGTCTTCGCCGGCCCGTCGGACGTGCTCTACACCGGCGTGGACACCGCCGTCGTGGTTTCCGCACCGGAAGGCGGGCGCGTGGCCGTGGCCCTGGCACCGGCCCGTGCCGGATACCCGGTGCGCCTGATCCGGTCCGAAGATACCCCGGTGGAGCTGCGCGGGGCCGGGAACTGCTCCCGCCAGGTGCACAACTTCGGCACACCGGCAGCTCTGGAGGCCGACCGCTTTATTGTCTGCGAGGTCCTCACCCCGGCCGGGAACTGGTCCTCCTATCCCCCGCACAAGCACGACGAGGAGAAGGACGGCGAAACCAGCCTCGAGGAGATCTACTACTTCGAGACCCGCGCCGCCGCCGGCGCGCCGGACGGCGCGGATCCGGTGGGTTACGCCCGCGTCTATGCCTCCGATGAACGCCCCATCGATGTCACCGCCGAGGTCCGCACCGGCGACGTGGTCCTGGTGCCCTACGGCTGGCACGGTCCGGCCATGGCCGCGCCGGGCTACGACCTGTACTACCTCAACGTGATGGCCGGACCGGGCCGGGTGCGCGAATGGCTGATCAGCGATGACCCGCACCACGGCTGGGTCCGCAGCACCTGGGACAACACGCAGATCGATCCGCGGCTGCCCTTCTAGCATTCAGTGCGCCGCCACGGTCCCGCCGCCGGGTCGGCGCAGTTCTGCGGGGTCCCCGCGGCGGAACTGCTCTTCGAGCTCTTCGAGCGACTTGCCGCGGGTTTCCGGAAGGTAGAGCTTCACAAAGATCACGGCCAGCACACCAATCGAGGCAAACATAAAGAACGTCGCGGAGATCCCGATCCCCTGGGTGAGAATCGGGAAGCTGAACCCCACGGCGAAATTCACCATCCACAGCACGACGCCGTTGATCCCATGCCGAGGCCGCGGATCTTCAGCGGGAAGATCTCCGAAAGCATCAGCCAGGTTACCGGGGAAATCGCACCCTGCTGGAAGGCCAGGAAACTGACCGTGAGGGCCAGGATCACAAAGCCGCGGCCGGTGCCTTCGGGCAGGATCAGTGAGAACAGGCCGATCAGGGCGAGGGCTACGATGGTTCCGATCTGCCCGACCATCAGCATGGGACGGCGCCCCACGCGGCCCAGCAGCCAGATGCCCACGAACGTGGCAAGGACTGAGATAACACCGTTGGCTATGTTGGCCGTAAGGCCCGCTTCAGTCCCGAACCCGGACTGCTTCAGGATCTCCGTGCCGTAGTACATGATCGAGTTCACGCCGGTGACCTGCTGGCAAATGGCCACTCCGACGCCGATCAGGAAAATGCGCCGCATCCACGGCACACCCAGATCCCGGAAGGAGCCCTTCTTGGCTTCATAGTCTTCCCGGGCCAGCTGCCGGACTTCATCAAACTCCTTGCGTGCCACTGCGGCCGTGCGGATCTTCTTCAGCACCTCGAAGGCCTCGGGGAAACTGCCAATCGAGGCGAGCCAGCGCGGACTTTCGGGCACCCGCAGCATTCCCAGCCACAGCGCAATCGCCGGCAGGGTGGCGAGGAAGAGCATCCAGCGCCAGATGTGCAGTTCATCGGACCAGACGTTGCCAAGTACAGCGTTGACGATAAACGCCAGCAGCTGGCCGCTGACAATCATCAGCTCGTTCCGGGTCACCATCTGTCCGCGGCGGTCTGCCGGGGACATCTCGGCCAGGAAGACCGGCACCATTGCAGACGCGCCGCCCACGGCCAGGCCGAGCACAAACCGGAACGGAACCATCACCTCCACGTTCGGCGCGAAGGAGACACCCAGGGTGCCGATGAGGAACACAGCCGCAAGAGCCATGATCATCCGCCGCCGTCCGTAGCGGTCCGAGAGCCGCCCGCCGGCGAGCGCCCCGAAGGCCGCTCCAAAGAGCAGTGCGCTCGTGACCATGCCGGTGGTCAGGGGGGGTCAATCCCAGGTCATCTTCCATAAACGGAAGCGCGCCGTTGATGACGCCGGTGTCGTAGCCAAACAGCAGCCCGCCCAGGGTGCTGACCGCCGTGATCCGCTTGAGTGCCTTCTCTGGCTTGCCTTCAGCCCCGGCTGCGGAAGACGCGGCGTCGTCTGCCTTCAAAGTGCCCATGATGTGTCCTCTCCGTTACCGGCCTCAGGCGAAACTGCCGACAAATTCCTTCATGGTCTGCAGCTGGTAGCGCGAGACTTCCAAGGCGTTCTCATCCTCGCCAAACACGCTGGAGACCATCACGGTCTCCGGGCGGTCCAGGAACCCGTTCTCCGCCAGGCCGCCGAAGAACTCCTGCCAGTCCACGTCGCCGTCGCCTATCTTCAGGTGCTGGTGCACCCGCACGGCGTTGCCCGGCGGGTTGGTGATGTAGCGCAGCCCGTGGGAAGCGTGGTGGTCCATGGTGTCGGCGACGTGCACCACGCGCAGCCGGTCTCCCGCTGCGGCCATGATCCGGGCCGGGTCGTCTTTCATATGGAAGGTATGGGCTGCGACGTAGACGAATCCGAGGTTCGGGGAGTTCACCCCGCGGATAACCCGCAAGGCTTCCAGCCCTTCCTCAACGAAGTCGTCCGGGTGCGGGTCGATGGCCACGTGGATGCCTTCGCGCTCAAAGACCGGCACCAGTTCCTCCATGGAGCGGTAAAACGCCGCTTCGGATTCCTCCGGCTGTTCCGGCCGGCCGCTGAATTCGGTGTTCATCTGCTCCACGCCAAGGTCGACGGCGATCTGGACGGCACGCTTCCAGTACCGCACGGCTGCCTGCCGGAGGTTCTCATCCGGAGAGGACCAGCGCAGGACCGGCAGGATGGAAGCGACCTCGACGTCCGCCTCAGCGCAGGCCTTCCGAAGGTCAGCAACCAGTGCGTCGTCAGCCTTGGGGTGCCGGAAGAACGGCAGCACGTCCGGGTGCGGGGTGAGCTGAAGATACTTGTAACCCAGCTCGGCGGCGAGCTGGGGGAACTCCAGCACGGAGTGGCTGGAGTGGAAGGGTGTGGGGTCCAGGGCAATCTTCATTGATGGGTCCTTCTCGGGGGGTTTAGCTGTACAGGGCGGGCTTGGTGTTCAGCTGCACCGGGACCTTGGCTCCGGTGCGCTGCGCTTCGACACCTGCTTCGCAGCACGCCGCCGTGGCGTACCCGTCCCAGGCGCTGGGCCCGCCAATCCGGTCCTGGAGCGCTGCATCCACCCAGGCCTGGATTTCGACGTCGTACGCGGCGGCGAACCGTTCTTCGAAGCCCGGGGCGACTTTTCCTCCCCACCGCCCCTGGGTGCGGACACTGGGACCGGAATCCCCGCCGATGCTGACAACCCCTGACTCAAAGGACGCCTGCGTGGCAACCTCGTACCCGTACTGGGCATTGACGTAGATTTCCACGTCGGCGAGCACCCCTGATTCGGTTTCGAGGAGGACATGCTGCGGGTCGTGCTGCCCTGCCGGGGCATTGCGGGTCGGCTTGCCCATCCGTACCTGGACGGAGGTGATCTCTTCGCCGGTGAAGAACCGGACGGCGTCGAATTCGTGCACCACGGAGTCATTGATGAGCATCTCGTTGGTGAATCCGGCGGGGGTGGAGGGGTTGCGGTGCTGGTGGTGGAGCACCAGCAGCTCGCCGAGCTCTCCGCTGCGGATGAGTTCCCCCAGCTGCGCGTATTCGGCGTCGAACCGGCGCATGAACCCTACCTGGATCCGCTGCCGGCCCAGCTTCTCCTCGGCCTGGACCACCTTCCACGCTGACTCTGCGTCCGGGGTCAGCGGCTTCTCGCACAGGATCGGCACATCCCTGGCCAGAGCGGCGTGGAGGATGTCCTCGTGCAGGAAACCCGGCGTGGCGATGAGCACCGCGTTGATGTCCGGATTCTCAAGCGCTTCCCGGGCATCGGCGAGCGCCACGGCGCCCGGAATCCCGGCGATCGCTGCGTTGGCCCGGTCCAGCGCAATGTCAACGACGGCTGCCACCTCGGCACCGTGGATACGCCGGTGGATGCGCTGGATGTGGTCAATTCCCATGCGGCCGGCACCGATGACGGCAACGCGGAGGTTCTGGCTCATTGTCTGTCTCTCTCTAACTAGTGAACGCGGGTCCGGGACCCGCAGGAAAGCAGGTAGCTGCGTGTGCGTTTGGCGATGGGAAGCGGGATGCCGAAGTCCGCCACCGGATACATGTCCTGTTCCACAATCCCGAACACCGGCCGGTCCAGGCCTTCGACGGCGCTGATGACCTGCGCCAGGTCGGGCAGGCCATTCGGCGGTTCGGTCATAACCCCGGCGAGGTTCGCTGCAGCCCAGGTGAGGTTCTGCTCCCGGACGGCCTGCAGCACGGCAGGGTCGATCTGCTTCAGGTGCAGATAGCCGATGCGTTCGGGGTACTTGGCGATCAGCTCCAGGCTGCTGGCGCCGCCGTATTCCGCGTGGCCTGTGTCCAGGCAGAGGGTGACCAGCTGGGGGTCTGTGTTATGCAGGAACCGTTCGATGTCCGCCTGGCCGCAGACATGTGAGTCTGCGTGTGAGTGGAACTGCTGCTGCAGTCCGTACTCCTCGGCCAGGACCTTGCCCAGGCGGTTGTGCCCGTCAAACAGGTCATTCCACTGGTCCGGGCTGAGCTGGCCGTTCTCCACCGGTTCGCCGGTGACATCGTCGCGCCACATGGCCGGAATGACCACAATATGCTCGCCGCCGATCGCCGCGGTCAGTTCAGCGACTTTCCGCGCAGGTTCCCAGGCGATGTCCCACTGGTCAACACCGCGGTGGAAGGCAGTGAACACCGTTCCAGCGGAGACCGAGAGGCCGCGGGCCTTCAGCTCGTCGGCGAGCCGGGACGGGTCGGTGGGCAGGTAGCCGTAGGGGCCAAGTTCGATCCAGCGGTATCCGGCTTCGGCAACCTCGTCCAGGAAACGCTGCCAGGGAATCTGCTTCGGGTCCTCGGGAAACCAGACACCCCATGAGTCGGGGGCGGTGCCGATGATCAGTTTGTTTTCAACGTCGCTCACGTTCGAAGTCCTTTCAGCCGAGGAACGGCTTTTGCTCTTTCTTATGGCTGGCATAGGTCTCGTAAGCGGCCTGCGTCGATTCCAGGCTGGAGACCCCGGAGACGGGAACGTCCCACCAGGATTCAGAATCCGGCGCGTCCAGCAGCGGATCAGACTCAACGTGGATCAGCACGGGACCGGACCCTTCCGGCTCGGCCTTGGCTTTGGCGACGGCCGCTTCGAGGTCCTCGATGACACCTTGTCTTGGTTCCACACGGATTACACGAACACCCAGGGATTCGGCATTCGCAGCGAGATCCACGGGCAGCACCTCGCCGTCGTCAAACGTGTGCCGTTTTTTGTCCAGCGTCCGGTATTTGGTGCCGAACCGCTGGGAGCCAAGGGACTCGGACAGCGCTCCGATGGAGGCGTAGCCGTGGTTCTGGATCAGCACCACAATGAGCTTGAGGCCCTCAGCCACAGCGGTGACCAGTTCGGTGTGCATCATCAGGTAGGACCCGTCCCCCACCATGACTACGACGTCGCGCGGCTGGCTTGCTGCTGTTCCCTCCTGCGCACGGTGAGCCTCATCCACGGCGGCGCGTTTTACGCCCATCCCGCCGGGGATTTCGTAGCCCATGCAGGAATAGGCATACTCCACGTGGTAGCCGAACGGGTCCCGGACCCGCCACATCTTGTGCAGGTCACCCGGGAGCGATCCCGCCGCGCAGACCACCACGTCCCGGGGATCCATGGCCCGGTTGACCGCGCCGATGATCTCATTCTGGCTGGGCAGCGGCGTGTGTCCGGATCCAAATGCGTCGTCGACGGTCTGGTTCCAGCGCTTCTTCTCTGCAGCCATCCGGTTCGCCAGGTCTCCGGACACCCGGTACCCGGAGAGGCTTTGGCTGAGTTTCACCAGCGCTTTCCGGGCATCGGCCACGACGGGCAGGCTGGTTCCCTGCTTGTACGCGTCGAGTGCGGCTACGTTGATGTTGATGAACCGCACGTCCGGGTGCTGGAACGCGGTGCGCGACGCGGTGGTGAAGTCCTCGTACCGGGTCCCGATCCCGATGATCAGGTCAGCGTCGCGGGCGAGGGCGTTAGCCGCAGTGGTGCCGGTGGAACCAACCGCGCCGACGCAGTACGGGGCATCCCAGGGAAGGGACCCGACGCCGGCCTGGGTGTAGGCCACCGGAATACCGGTGAGCTCCGCGAACTCTGCCAGCGCGGTTCCCGCGAAGGCGTACAGGACACCGCCGCCGGCGATGATCAGCGGGCGCTCCGCGGAGCGGATGAGCTGTGCCGCGCGGCGGATGTCTGCATCTTCGGGTTCCGGCCGCCGGATCCGCCATTCCCGTTCAGCGAGGAATTCGCCGGGAACATCCAGGACTTCGGCCTGCACGTCCTGCGGCAGCGAAATGGTCACTGCTCCGGTCTCGGCCGGGTCGGTGAGCACCCGCAGTCCGTGGAACAGTGCAGAGAAAAGCTGCTCCGGCCTGCTGACCCGGTCAAAGTACTTCGAGAGCGGGCGGAAGGCGTCATTGACGGTGACGTCGTAGGCCTCGGGGCGTTCAAGCTGCTGCAGCACGGGATCCGCTGCCCGGGTGGCGAAGGTGTCCGACGGCAGCAGCAGCACCGGAAGCCGGTTGGTGGTGGCAAGTGCGGCTCCGGTGAGCATGTTGGTAGCTCCGGGGCCGATCGAGCTGGAGACTGCGAAGGCAGCACGCCGCCGGGAGTGGCGGGCGTAGCCCACGGACTGGTGCACCTGGGCCTGTTCGTTCCGGCCCTGGTAATACGGCATAAGGGTGGGATCCTGGACCTGCCACTGCTTCAGGGCCTGTCCCACTCCGGCAACGTTGCCGTGGCCGAAAATCCCGAACATTCCGGGGATCAGCCGTTCGCGGTACTCACCCTCACCGGCGTCGTCGGTGGTGTACTGCCTGCCCAGGAACTCTACGACCGCCTGGGCCACGGTCATTCTGCGGTGGGACATCGGCTGGGGATCTCCTGTCGGGTGCGGGTTTTCAGCAGGGATGCGGCGGCGGCCACGGCTTCGCGGACGGTGCCTTCCCTGGGGTAAAGCAGCGTGCGGCCAACGGTCAGGCCCTGCACTCCGGGCAGGCGCAGCGCAGCGCCCCAGGTCGCGTAGATTTCCTCCGGGCTGCCGGCGGGATCCCCGCCCAGCAGCACGGTGGGCATGGTGGTGGCGGCCATGACCCGTTCCATGTCCTCCACCACGGGCAGTTTCATCCAGGTGTAGGCGCTGGTGGATCCCAGACCTGACGCGACCGCGACTGACTTCACCACGGCGTCGGTGCTGAGGTCATTGCGGATGCTGCCCTTGTTCCAAACTGAGATGAACGGCTCCACCATGGCTATCAGCCGGCGTTCGGCCAGGGAATCGATGGCCTTGGCCGCTGACTCCAGGGCTCCGGCGGTTGCGGGGTCGCCCAGGCAGATCCGCAGCAGCAGCTTCCCGCCGGTGGCACCCAGCTCCGACAGCGCCTCGGCAGTGTGGCCGGTAAACCTGTCATCCACCTCGTTGACGTAACCCGCCAGGCCTCCGCGGTTCATCGAACCGAACAGCAGCTTCCCGTCCAGCGCTCCGAGCAGGAGCAGATCGTCCATAATGTCCGGGCTGGCCAGGACGCCGTCCACGGCGGGGTTGGCCAGTGCTTCGCGCAGCCGGTCCAGCAGGTCGCGGCGGTCCGCCATCGCCGTCGGGTTCTCCCCTACGGCAAGGGCACCGCGCGCCGGATGGTCCGCAGCGACAATGAAGTTCTGTTCCCCGAGCTTGATGCCCGGATGCGGACGGCGGGCCGCTGCTGCACGGGCCACGGCTCCGGGATCTTCCAGCCGCAGCCGGGAGAGGTGCTGGTAGCGGTGCGGGTTGTCATCGAAGCCGTTCACCGGGCTGCCTCCGCTGCTTCTGGCAGACTGCGGCCGCGCTCGGTGAGCAGTGAGAGAACTTCCTCCGGCGTGGGCATGGCATCGGCGCAGGAAAGGCGGGAGGCCACAATCGCACCCGACGCGTTGGCGTAGTCCAGTACGGCTTCCAGCGGCCAGCCGGAGAGCAGTCCGTGGCAGAACGCTCCGCCGAACGCATCTCCGGCTCCCAGGCCGTTCAGTGTCTGCACCGGCACCGGCGCAGAAACAGCCCGCCCGGTGCGGGTCTTGGCCATCACGCCGTCGGCACCAAGCTTGACGACGGCGACCTCGACTCCCGCCTCCATCAGCCTGTCCGCCTGTTCATCCGGGGTACCTGGTCCCACGGCGACGGCGCATTCGGCCTCATTGCCGATCGCCACAGTGACGTGCGGGAGGATCCGGGCAACCTGGGCGCGGGCTTCCGCTTCCGAATCCCAGAACATGGGGCGGTAGTCCAGATCCAGCACCGTGTACTGGCCCGGCTTCAGTCCCTGGCGCGGGCGCGCCTCGTGGGCTGCCACGTGGGCGGAGCGGCTGGGCTCCTGGCACAGGCCGGTCACCGTGGTCCAGAAGATGCCGGCATCTTTGATGGCCTGCAGGTCGAGTTCCCCGGCGGAGATCTGCAGGTCGGGTGCGGTGGGGAACCGCCCGTAGAAGTAGAGGGGGAAGTCGTCCGGGGGCTGAATGGAACAGAACGTAGCCGGGGTCTGCAGTCCCGGGACCGAGGCAACGAATCCGGCGTCGACCCCGAACTTTGCGAGCTCCCGGCGCAGGTAGGCTCCGAACGGGTCCTCCCCGGTCCGGGTGATGACCGCACTGCTGCGGCCGTGCCGCGCCGCGGCCACTGCAACGTTGGAGGGGGAACCTCCAAGGTACTTTCCGAATGTCTTTACGTCGGCCAGTCCCACCCCGACGTCGTCGGGGTAAATGTCGACGCTGATCCGTCCCATGGTAAGCAAATCGTGAGCCACAACAGGTCCTCAGCCTTTCTGTTCGGGGCGGTATGCGGCCTGCTCGTCCCCACGGAACCCAGCCTGCCTGTGAGCCATAACACATCCCAACTCTGCCCGAGGCGCCATGTCCTGTCAATGCTTTGTACTGACATACTTACATTTGCCTTTCTTCGCTATCGGGAGGGCGCGGGCCGCACCGGAGAAGTGGACCCTGTACGCAGCCCGCCGCAGGTGCTCTGCTGGAAAGCACCCCACCGTCGAAGGAGAATTCCATGCGCGGCGTAGTAATGCATGCACCCGGAGATGTCCGGGTGGAAGACCGGCCGGATCCCACCATCGAAGAACCTACCGACGCCGTCATCCGGCTCGCGGCCACCTGCATCTGCGGATCGGACCTCTGGCCGTACCGCGGGGTCGAAGACGTCAGCAAGTCCTCCCCCATGGGCCATGAGTACATCGGCTGGGTGGAGGACGTCGGCGCCGAGGTGCGGACCCTCAAGCCCGGGGACTTCGTTGTCGGGTCCTTCTGGGCATCGGACAACACCTGTGAAATCTGCCGGGCCGGTTACCAGAGCCGCTGCGTCAACGCCATTCCCATGGGAATGCTGGGGACCCAGGCACAGTTCGCCCGGATTCCGCTGGCCGACGGCACCTTGGTCCCCACCCCCGGCTCGCCGCCCGCGGACCTGCTGCCGTCTTTGATGGCTGCCTCCGATGCGCTGGGCACCGGCTGGTTCGGAGCTGTCGCTGCCGAGGCAGGTCCGGGAAAGACCGTTGCAGTGGTGGGCGACGGCGCCGTCGGCGTTTTGGCCGTGCTTGCCGCCAAACAACTGGGCGCCGAGCGGATCATCGCCATGAGCCGGCATCCGGAGCGGCAGCAGCTCGCCCGCGAATTCGGAGCAACGGACATTGTCGCGGAGCGGGGCGACGCAGGTGTGGCCGCAGTCAAGGAGCTGACCCGTGGCCTTGGGGCGCACTCCGTGGTGGAGGCCGTCGGCACACAGGAAGCAATGATGCAGGCTGTCCGCTGCACCCGGCCCGGCGGGCACCTGGGGTTCGTGGGGGTCGCGGACGGCTACCGTGCCATGGACGAGCGCCGCGCAGTCAAAGTGCTGCTGACGCCCTCGTCTGAGCCCATGGACCCCGTGCTGCTGCACTTCCCCTTCACCGGCCGATGGACCGTGCAGAACAGTCCGGCGAACCGGGTCCCCAGCCACGGAACCCACCTGCTCGGCACCACCTACGCCATCGACTTCGTCGCGGTGGACGGCCGCGGCCGCTCCGCGCCGCCGTCGTGGCGTGCCGTCCTGGGCACCGAGGCTCCGCAGGAGTTCACCGGATTCGGCGTTCCGGTGCTGGCACCGGTCGCAGGCACGGTGGCGGCAGTGCACGACGGCGAACCGGACCACGAGGCGCGCCGCTCGCCGCTTGCACTGGCCGGGTATGCCTTCACCCAGCGCGAGCGCGTCCGGCGGGGCCCGGCTGGGATCGCCGGCAACCACGTGGTGCTGGCAGCCGGGTCCGGGGCGGACCGGGTCTATGTGCTGCTGGCCCATCTGCGCCGGGGATCCGTCGCGGTGGCTGTGGGGGATGCGGTGGTCCCGGGGGAAATACTGGGCGAATGCGGCAACTCGGGCAACAGCACCGAGCCGCACGTCCACCTCCAGGTCTGCGATTCCATGGACTGGGAGCGGGCACTCGGCCTGCCGCTGGCGTTCCGTCATCCGGAAACGGGTTCACCGTGGCTGCCCCGCAATGCTGAGGTCTTCAGCGTCAGCTAGTGCTGGCTGGCCGCGCCGGGCCGGCAATCGACGTAGGCTCATGTGGTAAGCAGGCTTGGCAGAAGGAGCAGCAGTGACCCTGGTGGACAACGCCGTGTACGTGGACGGCAAACGCCTGCACAGCCCGGAAACCCTTGAGGAGACTTTCGACCTCACCCGGGAGACGGGCGGCATGGCCTGGATAGGGCTCTACCGTCCGGATGACATTGAGCTGCTGGCCGTTTCCGAGGAATTCGGTCTAAACCTGCTGATTGTTGAGGACGCTTTGGCCGGTCACCAGCGCTCCAAGCTGGAACAGTACGGTGACCAGCTCTTTGTGGTGCTGCGGCCCGCCCGCTACCTGGACGACGTCGAACGCGTTGAAATTGGCGAGCTGCACCTGTTTGTGGGCCCCAACTTTGTAGTTACCGTCCGCCACGCCGAGTCTCCGGACCTGGCGCGGGTACGGAAGCGACTGGAACACGAAGTCGACTTGCTCTCCCTGGGCCCGCAGGCAGTGCTGTACGCCATCCTGGACCAGGTGGTCGATGAGTACGCGCCGGTTTCAGCCGGTCTTGAAAACGATATCGATGAGATTGAAGACCAGCTCTTCGGCGGCGATGCCGAAGTCTCCCGCCGCATCTACGAACTCTCACGCGAAGTCATCGGCTGCCAGCGGGCCATCAGCCCCCTGGAAACGGTGGTGGGCGAACTGCAGCGGAATCCGGAAAAGTATGGTGTGCCGCCCCAGCTCAAAGACAACCTGGGGGATGTACTGGACCATGTGCTCCGCCTGATCGACCGGATCACGTCCTACCGTTCACTGCTGGACAATGCCCTTTCGCTCAGCTCAACCCTGGCCTCGAACCGCCTCGCGGAGACATCGGTGGCGCAGAATGAGCAGACCAAGAAGATCTCCTCCTGGGCAGCCATCCTCTTTGCACCCACCCTGGTGGGGACCGTCTACGGCATGAACTTCGAACACATGCCCGAGCTGGACTGGGCTTTGGGTTACCCCATGGCACTGGCGCTTATGGTGGTGCTTGGGATACTGCTCTATGCAGCGTTCAAACGGAATAACTGGCTGTAGGAGGCCCAAAACATGCGCACCCGGATCACCTTCCTGGCCCTGGCCCTGCTGCTAGGGGTTTCCGCCTGCGCCATGGACCCCGGCAGCAACGGTGGAACCCCTGACGTGACGGGCAGCAGCGGCGGGGCGTCGCCGTCGTCGTCGTCGTCCGGTTCTCCCGATGCCTCAGCTGACGCGTCCGCACCCGAAGGCATCTGGGGCAACCCGGAGAACACCCGCGAGCCTTCCCTGGAGCTGCACGAGGACGGCCGTCTTACCGGAACGGACGGCTGCAACCGGCTGATGGGCCGCTGGGTCCTGGAGGACGGGACGGTCCGCTTCCAGGAAGTGGCCATGACCATGATGGCCTGCCCGGACGTGGACCAGTGGCTGGCTTCAGCCGCCAGCGCGGTTCCCAGCGAGGACACCCTGTTGGTGTACGACGGCGCCGGCAACGAAATCGGCACCCTCACCCGGTAGCCCTCCCCCTTCACCGAAATGACAGAAACTGCCCGTATGAAGCTTCATACGGGCAGTTTCTGCTATCTCGTTTGGGGGTGTCGGAAAGGACTACTTGGACTGCGGAGCCCGGTGCGATTCCTCGACGCCAAGATCGGCGCCCTTGGTTTCCTTGACCATGGTCACTGCCACGAAGGAGATGACGCAGAGGACCATGATGTAGATGCCGATCGAGCCGGACCAGCCGGTCGCGTTCAGCAGCATCTCGGCAATCATGGGCGCAAATGCGCCGCCCAGGATGGCACCGAGCGCGTAGCCGATGGAAACACCGGAGTAGCGGACGCGGGCCGGGAACATCTCGGCGTACAGCGCCGACTGCGGTCCGTAGGAGAGGCCCAGGCCGATGGTCAGCACGAAGATGGACAGGCCGAACAGGAACACGTTGGCGGTGTCGATCAGCAGGAACATCGGAATAGCCCACAGGAACACCCAGGCGTAGCCGATCTGGAAGGTGCGAACACGGCCGATCTTGTCAGAGAGCATGCCGCCGTACATCGTGAAGATCAGCCAGCCGAAGGAGCCTACGGTGGTGGCCAGCAGCACGGCCGGACGTTCCATCCCCAGCGCCTTGCCGGCGTAGGAGGCGAAGAACGCGATAACCAGGTAGCCGGCTGCGTTGTTGGCGATGAAGATCAGGGCGGCAAGGATGACCTCGCGGGAGTTGTACTTGAAGAGCTGCCCCAGCGGTGCGGAGGATTCCTTCTTGCGCTGCTGCATCTCCTTGAAGACCGGGCTCTCATCCACCGAGCGGCGGATGAAGTAGCCCACGAAGATCAGGACCACGGAGAAGAGGAACGGAAGGCGCCAGCCCCACTCCAGGAAGGCCTCTTCGCTGAGGGTGCTGGAGATGACAAACATGACGAACGTCGCCAGGATCATGCCGACGGGAACGCCGATCTGCGGGTAGGCACCGAAGAAGCCGCGCTTGTTCACGGGTGCGTGCTCAACGGAGAGCAGGGCAGCACCGCCCCATTCGCCACCGGCGGAGAAGCCCTGCAGGATACGCAGGACCAGCAGCAGGATCGGTGCTGCGACGCCGATCTGTGCGTAGGTGGGCAGCACGCCGATCAGGGCAGTGGCGGCACCCATCATGATCAGGGTGAACACGAGCATCTGCTTGCGGCCAAGCTTGTCGCCCAGGTGGCCGGCGACGATGGCGCCCAGCGGACGGAACAGGAAGCTGATGCCGATGGAGGCGAAGGAAACGATCTGTGCCAGGGCAGTGCCTTCACCGACGGGCGCGAAGTAAAGGGTGGCCAGGACGAAGCCTGCGGCCTGGGCGTAGATGAAGAAGTCGTACCACTCGATGGTGGTACCAACCAGGGTGCCCGCAAGTACCTTGCGTTCCTCCCGGCTCATCCGCTGGGACGGCGCAGCAGACGCGCTTTTAGTAGTCATTGAAACTCCATTATTTTTTGACTGGGGAAACATTACTGAAAGAACGGTCGGTAACCTGTCGCATCAAGATACCCTGATCTGTGACCGGGGACACACTATGTTCCATTTATGACAGCCGGCCTCTGGAAGATGTCGCTGCCCTGGCACACAGCCAGCAATGAGGCGATCCGAGCCGGGCGGCGGCGGACTGGCGGAATGGATCGCACCCGCACTTCTCCGTCACTTCCTCTTCAAAACGACGTGTTCGATATTTGAACATGTGTTTCTTATAGCGAACTAGTGGAACTATAGATGACGTGTGATACAGCACACAAGTCAGAGTTTTGCCCGCTAGGCTGAATGAATGCCTTCACAGTCCGCAGAGACCAGCCCTGCTCCGGGACCCACCGAGAAATCGCCGGCCGGGGCAGCGTCCGCACCATCGGCGTCGAACACCGGCGGCACCACCGACGTAGCTGACGATCTGGTGCAGCGCAGCCACCGGCTGCCCTCCGGTCTGGAGTACACGACCACCACTGGCCGGGTGGTGTTCAGGCGGGAGGAAACTTCCGACGGCAAGTCAGACGGGTTCAAGCCCAAGGCAGAGATCTTCCTGTCCGCTTACACGGCCAACCTCGCCGCGAAAGAAACCCCGAACCCCCGTCCGGTGGTTTTCGCCTTCAACGGCGGGCCCGGCTCATCCTCCGTGTGGCTGCACCTGGGGCTGCTCGGTCCCCGGCTGGTCGATTCCGGCGATGCCGGCAGCCTCACCCCTCCCCCGTACGGCCTGGTCGACAACCCGCAGACGCTGCTGGAACATGCCGACCTGGTGATGATCGATCCCGTGAATACCGGCTTCTCCCGGGTTGTGGACGGCAACACCGCGGACGAGTTCCACGCGTTCGAGCAGGACCGGGACCTGGTGGCGGAAGTGATCCGCCTGTGGACCACCCGCAACAACCGCTGGCTGAGCCCGAAGTACCTGGTGGGCGAGTCCTACGGCACCCTGCGTGCCGTCGCCGTCGCCGGGCGCCTCTTTGATGCGTACGGAATGTCCGTCAACGGGCTTGGCTTGATCTCCACCGTCTTGAACCTGGGCACCGTCATGTTCGCACCGGGTGTGGACACGCCTTATGCCCTTCACCTGCCCACCTACGCCGCGATCGCGCATTTCCACGGGCGGCATCCGGGCCGGGAGCTGGCCGATGTGGTGCGTGAGGCGGAGGAGTATGCGGCGAAGGACTACGGATATGCCCTCAGCCAGGGCTCCCGGCTCACCACGGAGGAGTACGACGCCGCTGTCCAGCGCCTTGCCGAACTCACCACCCTTGACCCCGGGTTTATCCGCCGCACCAACCTGCGCTGGGACTATGCCCAGTTCTCCGCCGAGCTGCTCCGGGACCAGGGACTGGCTGTAGGGCGGATCGACGGGCGCTTCACCGCTCCCGCGGAGGACCCGCAGGCCTCGGTCAACTGGGACGATCCCAGCCTCGCCGCAATCAACGGCCCCTACGCCGCGGCAATCAACCACTACGTCCGTGCCGAGCTCGGCTACGAGAACGACCTGCCTTACGAAGTCCTCACCGGCAGGGTCCAGCCGTGGAGCTACAAGGAGTTCGAGGGCGTACCCATCGACGTCACAAAGACCCTTGAACGGCTGATGGCGCACAACCCGAGCCTGCGGGTGCACGTTGACTACGGCTATTACGACGGCGCTACACCCCATTTCGCGGCCGAGTACCTCTGGGCGCACCTGCGTTTGTCCGACGCAGCCCGCGCACGGTTCACGCACCACTATTACGAGGCGGGGCACATGATGTACCTGCAGCCCGAAGCGCGCTCGGGGCAGCTTGCCGCCCTGGCCGAGTTCGTAGCACCGCCCGCGGACTAATCGGCCGAGAGTGGCCCGTCGGCCGGCTCGGGGCGCGGCGGGGCCGGGTTGGACCGGAGCAACCCAGCGGCCAAGCTTGACCCCTCAGGCAAGGCCGTCGGCCAGCGAGGCCACTTGCCTGGCGATTCGGGCTGCCCGTACCGTGTCGTTGGGCGCCGTGACCACCTGGCGGAGGATGGGATAGCGGGCTGAGCGGCCCAGCCCTGCGAAAGCCGCAGCCGCGTCCGGCACAGCCGCCAGTGCAGCTTCCAGGTCAGTCGGGACTTCAAGCGTCGCGGGTCCTCCGTAGGCCCGGTCCCATCGGCCGTCTGCTTTGGCCCGGTCAATTTCGGCCTGCCCCCGCTCCCGCATGCGGCCGGACTCGATCAGTCCGGCGACCAGTTCCACGTTCCGTTTTGACCACAGGGACCGCACCCGTCTGGGCGTGAAGTGCTGCCGGAACGTTGCGGAGTCCACGGTGTTCCTGCGGCCGTCGATCCAGCCGCTGCACAGTGCCTCCCCCAGCGCTTCGGCATACGTGAGCGATGTAGGAATCCGGGTCCCCTTTTTCGCCAGGATCAGCCAAACGCCGTCGCTCACTGCATCGTTCTCCTGGAGCCAGGCCCGCCAGGCCGCGGCGTCGGCAACGACCAGTTCGGGCGGAACGGCTCGTTCAGTCATGGGTGATGTCCTTGAGGCGGGGAAGCTGGCCGGGTCGGCATCTCTTGAGTATTCCCCAGATTGGGGACAGCTTTTGTCCGCAGGTCGGGCGGTTATCCACATGGCGTGGTTCGACGCACTGGAACCACTGCCGCCGGCGCTCACCGGGCGAATGGCCAAGGCGGTGGGTGTGATCATCTCCGGCCGAAGCGGTCCTGAATCCCTTCAGCGGGACGCGAAGTGAACCCAGACGCCGATAATCCACGCGGTTCCGGCCGCGAGCGCGAGCCCGAGCTCCACCAGCATGCCCAGCCCGGTGGCCTTCAGCGCCGCCCAGGACGAGGACGCAGCTGCCGGGAAACTGCGCTGCCGCGCGAACTCGCTGAGCAGCAGACCGCCGGCGAAGCCAACGATCAGCCCCACCACCGGGATAAAGAACATTCCGGTGATTCCTGCCGCCAGGCCAATGAGGACGGACCGGTTGGGTATCTGCCGCTGCTTGAGTTTCCTGCCAGTCAGGACGGCGCTGGCAGAAAGCCCGCTCAGGGCGAACAGCGCACCGAAAGCGAAGGACCACCAGCCCGCGCCACTGCTGACGCCGATGGCCCACCCCAGGAAGGCCAGCAGGATCAGGATGCTGCCAGGCAGCACAGGCACCACGATGCCGGCCACACCCACCGCGATCAGCAGGCCGGCGACGATGGTGATGATCAGGTCCGTATCCATGCAGCCAAGTCTTCCACGCGTTGTGCCGGGCGCAGGACCGGCGAATCCGGCAGAACCCGGACCGCTGACGCTACAGTAAGGTTACTTATGAAGTCATCACCTTCAGTCCGGCACCCCCAACGGCAATAGGAGAAGCAGATGAGTACCGAATCAGGCAGCACCGCGGCAGGCGAACCCCGACGCCGGGCCGCAGACGACCTCCCCGCTCCCAACGGCGCGGACGCCTCAGGCGCTTCGAACGGCGAGCCGGACGTCACCCGCCGCATGGACACCCGCGGCACGGAAGACCCGGGCGGACACACACGCCAGTCCGCCGGATCCTCACATGAGACCACGGCAGGGCCCTCCGGCACCGAGTCGGACGTCACCCGCCGCATGGACACCGCTCCCGAGCGGACAAGCAGCCGCCAGCATGAAACGGAAGTACTCAACACCAGTGTCACGGGCACCAGGGACCCGAACGACGCCGCCTACACGAGTGAGGATGCGCCCGCAGGGGCCACCCGGCGTGCCACGCACCGCGAAGACGGCGACGTACGCGGCGCGGTCGCTGCCGGGCACACCGGCTCTCCCCGCACGGCCGACGAGCCCGTCCTGCCGAACCGGGAGGCACTCCTGGCAGCAGAACGGGAACGTTTTGGCGGCATCAAGTTTGGCGCCGCCTTCTTCGGCTGGCTGACCGCCACCGGAATGGTGGTGCTGCTCTCCGCACTTGCTGCCGCCATTGGTGCCGCCGTCGGCGTCTCTACGGACACAGACCTGGGCGCGGCACTGGACCAAGCCGCAGCGAACCAGTCCTCCGGGCTGATCGGCGCGATCATCACCCTGATTGTCCTGCTTCTCGCCTACTATGCCGGCGGCTACGTCGCCGGACGAATGGCCCGCTTCAACGGAGCCAAGCAGGGTGTTGCGGTCTGGCTGTGGGCACTGGTGGCCGCCGCCGTCGTTATTGTCCTTAGCCTGATCTTCAATGACGACATCCGCAGCCTCACCCAGCTGAACTCCGTGGCGCCCCTGCCGCAGGATCTCAGCCAGGTGAGCGCCGGATCCTGGCTGGCACTTCTGGCCACCGTGGTGGTCAGCCTGGTTGGCGCAATTCTGGGCGGACTCGCCGGCATGCGCTTCCACCGCCGCGTGGACCGCGCCAAGTTCACGCCCGCAACGGCCTAGTCCTAACAGCAAGAAGCCGGCCCCGCGAAAGTGCGGAGCCGGCTTCTTTGTGTTGCGCAGAGCTTACGGCGAAGGCATACCGCCGTTGACGTTCAGGGTCTCTCCGACCACGTAGCTTGATTCCGGGGACGCCAGGAAGACGTAAGCCGGGGCAAGTTCGGTGGGCTGGCCGGCGCGGCCCAGCGGAGTGTCCTTGCCGAACTCCGGCAGGGCGTCCTTGGGCTGGCCGTCGGATACCTGCAGCGGGGTCCAGAACGGGCCCGGAGCCACAGCATTCACTCGGATGCCCTTGGGGGCCAGCTGCTGGGACAGACCCTTGGTGAAGTTGTTGATCGCCGCCTTGGTGCTGGCGTAGTCCAGCAGGTGCGGGGAAGGGCTGTAGGCCTGGATCGACGTCGAGTTGATGATGCTCGACCCGGCCGGAAGGTGCGGAAGCGCAGCCTTGGTCACCCGGAAGAAGGAGTAGATGTTGGTCTTGAAGGTGTCATCAAGCTGTTCGTCGCTGAGGTCCTCAAGGTTCTCCACTGCAACCTGCTTGCCGGCGTTGTTGACCAGAATGTCCAGGCCGCCCAGGCCGTCAACGGCATCCTGCACCAGCTGGATGCAGTAGTCGCGGTCCTTGAGGTCACCGGGAAGCCCGACGGCGGTGCGGCCGGCATCCCTGATCAGCTCCATGACCTTTGCGGCGTCTTCCTCTTCCTCCGGCAGGTAGGAGAGCGCGACGTCGGCGCCTTCCCGGGCGAAGGCAATGGCCACCGCCGCACCGATTCCGGAGTCTGCACCGGTGATCAGCGCTTTGCGGCCCTTAAGCCGCCCGGTTCCGCGGTAGGAATCCTCGCCGCGGTCCGTCTTGGGCTCGAGGTCGGCGTCGAGGCCGGGTTCGGGCTGATCCTGCTTAGGCGGGCTGACGGAGGGATACCGGTTGACCGGATCCTGGAATGTGTACTGGTCCGAGGTGTTTTCGTTGGCCATAAGTTCCCCACTTCCCATTGTTCATGGATATGGAGCCGCAACTGGCGGCCGCCTACTTTAGGTAAGCATGCTTAGTATCCTATGGTGGAATGGCCACGCCGAGCAAACCCGGGCCGGGGCCGGGCAGGAAAAAGGATGCTGTGGGGCCTAGAAAAAGAGGCCGAGGAAGCCGACGCTGATGCTGCCAACCAGGCCGATAATCAGAAGCCAGACAATGGGCGTGCGGTACTTGTTCATGTGTCGCATGGTCCGATCAGTCTACGCGGGTTGCCGCTGGCGGGTGAGGAAGAGTGCGGTGGCCGCCAGCAGAGCCGAACCCACCATCACCAGTGCAAGCGGCAAGGCCGTGAACTCCCCGCCCAGGCCAGTCAGCGGCGAGACGGCCGCACCCATCAGGAACTGCGCTCCGCCGAGCACGGCACTGCCACTGCCGGTCGAGCCTTCAACCTCGGCGAGTGCCAGCGCCGTCGTGTTTCCCATGACGAACCCCAGCGAGGACACCATGGCGAAGATGGGGATAGCCAGCAGCAGTGGAGGAACGGCGGCGAGCACCAGGACCAGCAGCACGACGGCGAACCCCACCAACACGGCCACAGCCCGCCGGACGGTGCTCCGGGGCGGCACCCGGCGGCTGAGCCGGGCGGCAATGAACCCTGAGGTGACCATCCCTGCTGCGTTCAGGCCGAACATCAGGCCGTAAGCTTCCGGACTCAGGCCCATGATGCTCTGGTAGACGAACGGGGACGCGGAGATGTAGCCCATCAGCACACCAAAGGCACTGGCAAACAACAGCACGTACCCGAGGAACCGGCTCTTCCGCAGCACCACCCCGAGGCCGCCAAACGCAGGTCCGGTTGCACGGTTCCCGGCAGGCAGACTCTCCCGGACGGCTGCGGCGGCGCAGATGAACATCAGCGCCGCAATACCGGCGAGAGTCCACAGAACACCCCGCCAGCCCAGAAGCCCGGTGAGCGCACCCCCAAGTACAGGGGCCACCACCGGCGCAACGCCCCCGATGGTCATGAGAAGGCTGAAGGTCCGTGCGGCGGAAGCACCCGAAGTCAGGTCCGCGGCTACCGCCCGCGCTATCACCGGGCCGGCTGCAGCACACAGGCCCTGGACAAAACGGGCAGCGATCAGCACTCCCAGATTCGGCGCCGCGGCGCATGCCACGGACGCGAGGACAAACGCAGCAGAGCCCAGCAGCAGTGGCCGCCTCCGGCCGAACCGGTCGGAGATGGGCCCGAACCCGAGCTGTCCGGCTGCCATGCCGATGAGGAAGGCGGTCAGGGTCAGCTGCACGCCCGACGCCGTCACCTCAAGGTCACTGGCGATGCCAGGGAAAGACGGCAGATAGAGGTCCGTCGTGAACGGTCCCGTAGCGGCAAGGAACGCCAGCACCAGCAGCAGGCCGGCGCCTATCGGGGCCGCATTCCGGCGCTCGGACTGGGGATCAGGCATCTGTTGATACTACGAAATGCCCTCGCCCCGGCTGAATCGGTTACATCGAAATGCCCTGACCCGGCAGCTGGAGGCATGCCTCTGCGAACATGCACCAACTCCCGGGGCGGGGATTGGCTCCGGACCTAGTGCAAACACCCGTGTGGCGGCAGACTCTTTGGCAGGAGCGGCAGCAAAAGGAACAGACCAACAGACAGGATCGGGACCATGGCACAGGACATCCGTAAACCAATCGTGGTCGGCGTGGACGGCTCGGCGCTCTCACTGGTGGCACTGCGGACAGCCCGGCGGCTGGCAGACCTGCTGCAGTGCCGGATCGAGGCGGTGACGGTTTGGTCCTATCCCGTTGCGCTGGCCGTTCCGATCGCATCCTCTGAATGGTCGCCCCGGGTGGAGGCGGAAAGCATCTTGGACGAGACCGTACAGGAAGCTTTCGGCGAAGACCTTCCCGAAGGACTGCAGAAGACGGTGGTGTCCGGGCAGCCTGTTCCGGTGCTGGTCGAAGCCAGCAATGACGCAGAGATGCTGGTGCTTGGCAGCCGCGGCAGGGGCGGATTCGCCGGATTGTTGCTTGGCTCGGTCAGCTCCGCCGCCGCAGCCCACGCCCACTGTCCCGTTCTGATCGTCCACCCGACCGAGCGGGACTGACCACTTCGGGCTCCTTCAGGGCACCTTTTCCCTCCGCTTTGGGACTTCCCTGCCAGCTTGGGACTTTCCTGCGCGGCGCAGCGGCAGGAAAGTCCCGGAACGGAAGGATTGTCCCGAACCGGAGCAGAACCCGCGCCGCCACCGTTACATCCGGTCACATCCCCGCGGGTCTACGAGAGCTCAGCCGGGCCTACGGGAACCCGCCGGGATGCCAACTAGCTCCAGCCCACGCCGGCAACACGATATTGCCCGGCAGGCCGATCCGGTTCCTCCGCGAAACTAGCGGCGCTGCCCTGCCGCACACTCAGCCTGCTCGTCGACCTTCGCGCTGTCGTCCCCGCTAGGGTCTTCCCCGCTGGAGTCACCCCCACTGGAAGCTTCCCCACTGGAGTCCTCCCCGCTGGAAGACACGGCAGCCGGAGCCGACGCGGAGGCCGCCGGCGCAGCATGCACGGCTTCGGACCCGTCGACAACGGAACCGGCAGCATCATCATCAATTGCCGAATCCTGGTCCGCGGCCACCCGGCGCAGCGTAAAGACGGCGCCGACGGCAGCAGCCACCATCAGCACAATGCCGATGAGGGAGGTCGCAACCACACCCGAGTCAAAGGCGGACTGCGCGGAGGACAGCAGTTCTGCGGCCTGCGGGCCGGGAAGGGTCTTCGCCGCCTCGACGGCGCCGCCCAGTGTTTCCGAGGCGGCCGACGCAGCTGCCGGATCCATGCCGTCCGGCAGGGAGATCCCGTTGCGGTAACCCGCAGTGAGGATGCTGCCCAGCACTGCGGTGCCAAGGACGGCACCGACCTCATAGGCGGTTTCCGAAATGGCCGACGCCGCACCTGCCTTGGCCGGCGGAACACTGCCCAGGATCAGGTCATTGGAGATGGTCTCAGCGGAACCGACGCCGATGCCGAGGATCATAAACGCGATCACCAGCCCCAGCGGGCTGTCGTCGTGTCCGGTCATCAGCACTACGGTGTAGCCGACGGCACTGAACGCGAGACCACCGGCAACGGCATAGGCCGGGCGCACGTACCGGACCATGCGGACGACGGCGAGGCCTGCGACTACGGTCAGCATCAGGCCGGGGAGCATCATCAGACCGGCTTCGCGCGGCGTCTGCCCAAGGACCAGCTGCAGGTGCTGGGAGAGGAAGAGGATGAAGCCAACCTGTGCGAAGACGCTGAGCAGGTTCGCGGAGATGGAACCGGTAAAGACCGGATTACGGAACAGCCGCACATCCAGCATGGGCTCAGAACGGCTGAGCTGGCGCCGCACGAAAGCCACGCCGAACAGCAGGCCGGCAGCCATCGGAACCAGGGCGTACGCGTCGAGTCCGTGCGTGGAGATGGACTTAATGCCGTAAACCAGCGGGAACATGGTGGCCATGACCAGCAGGATGCTGATCGGATCCACCTTGCCCGGCTTGGGGTCACGGGATTCGGGCAGCAGCCGCGGACCGAAGACCAGCAGCGGAATCAGCACCGGCACGGCGAGAAGGAAAACCGAGCCCCACCAGAAGTGCTCCAGCAGGGTTCCGCCCACGATCGGGCCAAGCGCTGCGCCGCCGGAGAAACCGGCTGCCCAGACGGCGATCGCGATGCGGCGCTGGCCGGGCACCACGAACATGTTCCGGATGATGGAGAGCGTGGCCGGCATCAGCATGGCGCCGAAGAAGCCGAGCAGGGCACGGGCGCCAATCAGGGCGCCGGCCGTGGGTGCGAACGCCGCCGCGACGGAGACCAGCCCAAACCCGGCTGTACCGATCATGAGCAGCTTCCGCCGTCCAAGCCTGTCCCCCAGGCTGCCCATCGGGACCAGCAGGCCAGCCAGGATCAACGCATAGATGTCGATGATCCAGAGCAGTTCCGTCCCGGTCGGCGCCAGGGCACGGGACAGGGACGGGACGGCAAAGCTGAGCACGGTGTTGTCTACCGCTACCAGCAGGACGGCGAGCATCAGCACCGCCAGTCCCAGCCATTCACGCTTTCCGGCCCGCTGAAGCACGGGCCGTTCCTGTACCGCAGGCACAATTCCTCCTTGGACTTGGCAGGGCTCCGCCTGCCGAAAACTGATGGGTTAAAAAGACATGCCAGCAACCGCCGGGGCCAACCCGTACGTTACTGTACCGTCTAGACTGTACAGCATCGGATGGCGTAGCGTAAAGCCATGCCTGAACAGATCCCCGCCCGCGAGCGCGTCCTCTCCGCCTATGAGGAACTGCTCATAAATGAAGGCCCTCGCGGTGCCACTCTCGACGCCGTGACCGCACTGGCCGGGGTCTCAAAGGGTGGGCTGCTGTACCACTTCAAGAACAAGGAAGCCCTGGCGGCGGGCCTCCTGGACCGGCTGCGGGTCCTGGCCGCGGCCGATCTGGAACGGATGCGCACAGACCCCGAAGGTCCGGCGCGCTTCCTGGTCCGCACCTCCGTCTATGTGGACAGCGGCCTGGACCGCGCCCTGATTGCGGCGGTCCGCCTGGCGCAGGCCAACGACGCCGCTGCCTCCGAGCTGCTGCAGCAGATCCACCGCGACTGGTTCGACCTGGTGCTCGTGGAAGTCGGCGACCGCGCCATTGCCAGAGCGATCATGCTGCTGGGCGACGGCCTGTATTACAACGAAGGCCTTCCCGGAGGCTGGCCGCAGGACGAGAATTCCCCCACCTCGGGGTCAGTGGAGGAACTGCTGCAGG
Organism: Arthrobacter sp. BL-252-APC-1A; assembly: GCF_009696625.1. Classification (NCBI taxonomy): domain Bacteria; kingdom Bacillati; phylum Actinomycetota; class Actinomycetes; order Micrococcales; family Micrococcaceae; genus Arthrobacter; species Arthrobacter sp. BL-252-APC-1A. The sequence goes on from NZ_VULS01000009.1 coordinate 99,680, forward strand.
TTGTGGACCTGCTCAAGGCCCAGGCTGCAGCGAAGCACGCCTAACCAGCGGGCACCGTGGCCGGTGCCGGTGCCGGCGCCGTCCCCGTAACAAAATGTGGGCTGTGGCACAGTATGTGCCATGGAAAAGAGCACAGCAGACCTCTATGACGAACACGGCGAAGCGCTGGCCTCGGTCTCCCTCCAGTTCCAGGACCTGGGCGGCCGCACCCGCTTCACCGGCCCGGTGCGCACCATCCGCTGCCATGAGGACAACGGCCTGGTGAAGTCCACCCTGAATTCACCGGGCAACGGCTCCGTGCTGGTGGTCGACGGCGGAGGCTCACTGAACACCGCCCTGATGGGGGACATGATTGCGGAGTCCGCCGTCGCCAACGGCTGGGCCGGCGTTGTCATTCACGGACCGATCCGTGACCGTGGCGCCGTCGCAAAGCTGCCGCTGGGCGTGAAGGCACTGGGTTCCAACCCGCGCAAGAGTGCCAAGGACTCAGTCGGCGAGGTGGACGTGCCGGTGGAGTTCGGAGGCGTGACATTCCGCCCGGGTGCCGTGCTCTACGCCGACGAGGACGGAATCCTGGTCGAACGCTAGCCCGGCCGGTGCAGTCCGGAGCTAGGCGTTCCAGAGACCGTAGGAGTCCGCGAGGGAAGAAATCTTCTGGGCACGGGCCAGGCGGGGCAGGTAGGAACCGTCACCCACCACTGCTCCGGCAGCATGAGCTTCGAGCAGCTCGTGTGCCCAGACGATCTCGGATTCACTCGGCGAGAGGCCCTTGTTAATGGTGTCCGCTGCTTCGGGCATCAGGCAAAGCTTGCCGGTCATGCCCATCGAGGCTGTCACCTTGCAGGCATCGAGCAGCTTCTCACCCAGCGTTCCCGGCGTCGGGCCGTCGATCGGACCGGGCAGCTGCCCAACACGGGAGGCAACCACCAGCTTGGAGCGCGCGTAGGCCAGGGCCATGGGGTCATCCGAGGCGCCGGTGTCACGGCGGAAGTCGCCGACGCCGAATGCCAGCCGGAACGTGCCCGGCGCACTGGCAATCGCCGTCGCATTTTCGATGCCCAGCGCGGATTCGACCAGCGCCAGCACCGGTGTGCCGGCCTGCAGCCGCATGGCGGTGTGCGTGACCTGCTCCGGCTTCTCGGTCATGGCCAGCATGACGCCGCGCAGGCCGGGAGCCTTCGAAAGGGCGGCCAGGTCATCGGCCCAGTAGTCGGTTTCGATGCCGTTGACGCGCACCCAGGCGGTCATGCCGGTGGAGAGTGCCTCCACCACGCGCTCACGTGCTTCAGCCTTGCCTTCGGCGGGTACTGCATCCTCCATGTCGAACACGACAGAGTCCGCTTCCGAGGCCAGCGCGGGAGCAAAATTCGCTTCGTCCGCGGCAGAAGCCAGCAGCCAGGAACGGGACAGTTTCGCGGGCAGCGCCGCAGCGCGGCTGTTTCGGAAGGGAGCCATACGGTCGAGCCTACTTTCCGGCCCGGCGATACCCCAATGCAGGGACCCAAGGTGTGACCACCGTTACTTCCCTGAAGTCCCCTGGTTTGCTCAGCAGAATCCCGCGATGGTATTCCACACCGGGTTGCTTTCTTCAGCGCCTTCCCGCAGCACAGCAGCCTCGATCAGCCCATAGGGCCGGTCGGCGGCGAAAAAGACCTCGCCGGGGTTATCCAGTCCAAAAGGTTCCAGATCGACCAGGAAATGGTGGTTGTTGGGCAGCGAGAGCCGCACTTCGGCAATGCCCGGATGGGTTTCGAGCACGGCTCGGCCCATCTGGAACATACTCTGCTGCAGGGCCAGGGAATGCGTGTCCGCAAACGCGTCCAGCAGCGCGGACCGCACGGAGACGTAAGCGGCATTGAAATCCGGTACAGCCACATCCGAGTACCGCCACTTGGCGGTGACGTCCGTGGCCAGGATCCGGTCCGTCGTCTCGGCAAGGGTGGTGTAGCGGTCCCGCGGAAAGCCGTGGAACTCCGAGCCGGTGGTCTTCAGCACGGTAAGTCCACTGATGCCGGCCACCAGGTGCCGGCCGTCTCCGTCAACAAGCAGCCCCGCGGTACGGACCTCGGATTTGTCCTTGCTGAAGGCGTGGTCGTGTCCGTGAATCCGGTTCCAGAAGTACTGCTCGGCGGCCCAGCGCCCGCCGCTGACCCAGTCGAAGCTTGTGGTGAAGTGATCCGCCAGACGGAGCAGGAATGCCTCCGGGGAACCAACCCCGTCCCGGGCGAACGCGTAGATGGTGTTCTTCTGTGTATCAGTCGCCACCACGTGGGCGTTGTCCCCCTCGGTGTGCGCGGCAGCAAAATCACCGTGCAGCTGGGAGGTGATGCTGAGGTCCTCAAGGCTGTGCCGCGCGGTGTCCCGGGTGGTTTTGACCAGGCGGACTTCAGCCTTTCCGTACTGGTTCGACCCCAGAACAATTCGCGGGGTTGCAACGGCAGCGCTTTCGGTGGATTCCATGCTCAGCTCCCCCGGTAGGTGGAATACGCGAACGGACTAATCAAGAGCGGCACGTGGTAATGCTCCTGCTCCGCGACAGTAAACGTCACGGTTACGGAAGGGAAGAACGACGGCGTGCCCGCCGCGGTGAAGTACGTTTCGGTTGCGAACTCAAGCCGGTAGGAACCGGAAGGCAGGTCCCGCGGTCCCAGGTCCGAGATCCGGCCGTCGGCGTCGGTGGTGCCGGTGCCCAGTTCCTGCCAGTCAAGGTGACCCAAAACCTGCAGGGAAACCGGAATGCCGGACGCCGGCTGCCCAGTAGAGGTGTCCAGTACGTGGGTGGTGATTCGGCTTGTCATGCGTTCAGCAGTCCTTCCAGCCGAAGGATCGCAATTTCACGCAGGGCGGCCGCCGTGGCAGCAAGTTCGGCTTCGTCGGTGTTTTCCAGCCGTTCGGAAAGGACGGCCAGGACTTCCTCCGCACTGCGCCCGGCAGCACGGATCAGGAAGACCCGCCCGAACCGCTCTTCATAGCGCCGGTTGCCTTCCTCCAGCTGCTCCCGAATGCCACCGGAAAGCGCAATGCCGGCCTGTTCGCCCCGGGACAATTCCACCTCGCGCCCGGCTCCTGAGGCCCGCTCGCCGATGCGGGGGTGGTGGGAGAGTGCGGCGTCTATTTCGGTTTCAGTCCAGTCCGGAGCCGCAAGTTCAGCAAAGGAGACCAGTTCCGCGCCGGTGCCAAACGGCCGGGCGAAGGAGATTTCCGAGGTCCAGCGCGGCAGGTCCACGCAGGGCCGGAGCATTTCTTCGGCACGGTCAAAGGGCGCCTGGTTGAACTCGGCAAGAAAATCCAGCCGGGAAACTGCGTCCATGGATGTCCGTCTTTCAATAGGCCGTTCACCGCCGTTACCGGCTTTTCCGGCAACGGTTGAGGCGCGGTTTTTGTTTTGGTGTTTCCGCGGAAAATTGTGCTCTGCCGTATTTATGGTCCGCCCATTGTTCAGTTCCCGTGAAGGCAGTGTCAAGGCTGCGGCATGGGTTCATTCCCCGGTGTCCAACCCGTTTCCCCCTGCAGCTCAGACGGCTTGGCGCAAACCCGTTACGGCTGTGTTCAGGCGTGGTAGGCTCCATCCAATTTACGGGCCCGGACAAAGCAGAATGCAGGGATTTTATGAATCGTTTACTCCGGCGAGTCTCCTACCCGCCGGCAATTTGACGGTTGCCGTTGTTCCCGGAATATAAGTGGGAAAACCGTACGGCAGGGCCGGAAGCAAGGAAAGCGAGCTGGAGTGGATCTGAACACGGTCGATGAACTGATTCCCACTGCCGATCCTGCTGAGTACCGCCCCGGCGACGCCTGGCTGGCCGGCGGCACGGTGCTCTTTTCCAACGGCAGTTCAACCCTGCGCCGGCTGCTGGACCTTAGCGGTGCCGGCTGGAAACCTTTGACGGTGCGCGAAGCCGGCCTGGAGATCGCCGCCACCTGCACCATTGCCGAACTTCACGGCTTCGCTTCAGACCTGCCCCCGGCCGCTGCCGGCTGGCCGGCCCTGGACCTGATTCATCCCTGCTGCAACGCGTTCGTCGCCTCCCACAAGGTCTGGAACGTTTCCACCGTAGGCGGCAACCTCTGCACTGCACTGCCTGCCGGACCAATGACCGCCATCACGGCAGCACTGGACGGCCAGGCGCTCCTCCTCTCCCCCGCCGGGACCCGGCGGACTCTTCCCGTGGCCGAACTCGTCACCGGCGACGGGCAGACTGCACTCACTCCCGGCGAGCTGCTGCGCAGCATCACCCTTCCTGCGCACGCCCTGGCATCACGTACCGCAATGCGCCGCCAGTCGCTGACCAACCTGGGACGTTCCGCCGTGCTGCTTATTGGCCGGGTGGATCCGGACGGTGCGTTTGTCCTCACCGTCACGGCCGCCACCATCCGCCCGGTCCAGCTGCGGTTTGACCTGGTTCCTGACGCGCCGGAGCTGTGCCGGGCGCTGGAGGCCGCCATTCCGTTTTCGCTCTATCACGACGACGTGCACGGCCTGCCGGAACGGCGCCGGTTCATGACCGAACAGTTCAGTGAGGAGATCCGGTCCGAGCTGGCCGGAGAGCCAAAGGGGTAAGTTCCATGAGCTACACCGTCAACGGCAGGCCAACAGACGCCGAACCGGCGCCGGGCCAGTGTCTGCGCACGTTCCTGCGGGAACTGGGCAACACCGGCGTGAAGAAGGGATGCGACGCCGGCGACTGCGGAGCATGCACAGTGCACGTTGACGGGATGCCGGTCCACAGCTGCATCTACCCCGCCCGCCGCGCCGACGGCCGGGACGTGACGACTATCGAGGGACTGGCCGACGGCGGAACCCTGCACCCGATGCAGCAGCAGTTCCTGGCCGCCCAGGGCTTCCAATGCGGCTTCTGCACCGCAGGGATGATCATGACCGCTGCAGCATTCGGCCCGGCCGATCGGGCCGATCTTCCCCGTGCGCTGAAAGGAAACCTCTGCCGCTGCACGGGCTACCGGGCCGTGGAAGACGCCGTAGCCGGCACGCAGCGCGTTGACGACGGCGGAAGCGGCGTGGGTGAAAGCGTTCCGGCGCCGGCGGGGCCCGCAATCGTCACCGGTGCCGCCCGCTACACCCTGGACGTTCCTCCCGGCACCTATCCGGACCTGCTGCATCTGGCACTGGCAAGGTCACCGCATGCCCATGCGAGGATCGTTTCGATCGACGCCGCAGCCGCCCTGGCTGTCCCGGGCGTTGAGGCCGTGTTTACACACGAGGATGCCCCCGCCCTCCGCTTCTCCTCTGCCCAGCACGAACTGCACACGGATGACCCGGCTGACACCCGGGTGCTCGACGACGTCGTGCGGTTCAAGGGGCAGCGCGTGGCTGTGGTGGCGGCAGCCTCGGTGGCCGCTGCCGAGGCCGGGGTCCGGGCACTGCGGATCGACTACGAAATCCTGCCCGCAGTGTTCGAACCGGACGAAGCTCTGGCGCCCGGGGCGCCGCTGCTGCATGCGGCCGCGGCGGCAGAACCCGGCGTCGGCACTCCGGCACCCAGCAACATCGTCGCCGAACTGCATGCTGAACTGGGCAATCCGGAGGCAGGGTTCACCGCCTCCGCAGCGGTCCACGAGGAGACCTACTACAGCCAGCGCCTGCAGCATGCAGCGCTTGAAACGCATGCGGCGATCGCTTCCTTCGATGAGCACGGACGGCTGGTTGTGCGGACTTCCACCCAGGTGCCGTTCCTGGTTCGGCGCACCCTTTGCCGGGTGTTCGACCTGCAGCTGGAGAAGGTCCGGGTGGTTTCCGGGCGGGTGGGCGGCGGCTTTGGGGGAAAGCAGGAAGTCCTCGTGGAGGACGTTGCGGTGCTGGCTGCCCTTCGGCTGGGCAGGCCGGTGCAGATTGAGCTGAGCCGTGAGGAGCAGTTCACCGCCTCCACCACCCGGCATCCCTTCCGGGTCCGGGTCAAAGCCGGGGCTGACGCGCAGGGCATGCTGACCGCACTGGCCGTGGACGTAACCACCAACACCGGTGCCTACGGCAACCACGGGCCGGGCGTGATGTTCCACGGCTGCGGTGAGTCCGTGGCGGTCTACCGGTGTGCGAACAAGAAAGTGGACGCCCGCGCCGTCTATACCAACACAGTTCCGGCGGGCGCCTTCCGCGGCTACGGGCTGAGCCAGATGATCTTCGCGATCGAGTCGGCGCTGGACGAACTGGCCCGGACGCTGGACCTTGATCCGCTCGAGTTCAAACGCCGGAATTTGGTGGTTGAGGGCGACCCAATGCTTTCCACTTCGCCGGAAGCTGCCGGGGACGTGCTCTACGGCAGCTACGGTCTGGACGAATGCGTGGACCTGGTCCGCGGCGCGCTCAAGGACGGCGCCAAGGATCCCCTGCGTTCCGGCGGGGACCTGGGTCCGGGCTGGCTGGTGGGCGAGGGCACCGCCGTCGCCATGATCGACACCGTGCCGCCGCGCGGACACGTTGCCCACACCCGGATCGCCCTCCGGCCGGATGGAAGGTACGGGCTCGACGTTGGCACAGCGGAATTCGGCAACGGCACCACCACCGTCCATACCCAGCTGGCCTGCACTGCCCTGGCCACGCTGCCGCAGAACGTTGTCATCCGGCAGTCAGACACGGACCTCGTGGACCACGACACGGGCGCCTACGGCTCCACCGGCACCGTAGTCGCCGGCAAGGCAACGCTGGCCGCAGCTACTGAACTGGCAACGAAACTGCAGGGGTTCGCGGCGTCGCTGTTCCGGAACACCTCTGCACAGGTCAGTCTTGAGGCGGACGCCGTGGCCTGCGGGGACGAACGCGTGCCGCTGGCGGAAGTTTACCTGCGGGCCGCGGAGGCCGGCGTCGAGCTGGCGGCGGAGGGGCGCTGGGGCGGCACACCGCGCTCCGTGGCGTTCAATGTCCAGGGCTTCCGCGTGGCCGTTGACCCGTCCACCGGGGAGATCCGGATCCTGCAGAGCGTGCAGGCCGCCGACGCCGGAGTGGTGGTCAACCCGCTGCAGTGCCGCGGACAGATCGAAGGCGGTGTGGCGCAGGCGATCGGCGCTGCCCTGTTCGAGGAAGTGCTGGTGGACGGCTCCGGAGAGGTCCAGACACGGGTTCTGCGCCAGTACCACGTGCCTGCCTTCGCCGATGTGCCGCACACTGAGGTTCTCTTCGCCTCCACCAGTGATTCCCTGGGTCCCCTCGGCGCCAAATCCATGAGCGAAAGTCCGTTCAACCCCGTGGTCCCGGCACTGGCCAATGCCCTGCGTGATGCCACCGGGCTGCGGTTCACCCGGCCGCCGTTTGCCCGCGACCGGGTATACCTGGCGCTGCGGGAAGCCGGTGTTCCAGCGCCGCACCTTCCGGCGAGGTAACGCACCCGGCAGCTGTGGAAACGGACGGGCCTGAAATCTGGAAGACTTAAGCCATGAGTGAGCAGAGCAGCGGGAAGAACACGCAGCCCGGCCGCCGCGGCTGGTTGACCGGGGGGCCGCTGCTAACGGTGCTCCTGTTCGCCGGTCCGCAGATTCCCGGGCTTCTCAGCAGGTTGTTTTCGGGAGCCCCTGACGGCGTGTACTCGCTGGCCACCGTCTACGGCGGCGCGGCAGTGACCCTGATCGGCGCAGGCGTGCTGGTGCATTTCCTGGGATCGCGGAAGCCCGCTGCCACCAGCCGCGCCCCGGAGGCATCAGAACCCGAACGGGAGTAGTTGCACCCGGTGCAACGATGCACTTAGTGTAGGAGTGTGCTTCCAGCCAGTTCCGCCCCCGACCGCAGGTCCGCCATCAAAAGCCGGCACCGCCAGGCAATAGTGAACGCCTGCGCCGCCCTGCTGTCCGAACGCCGTGGAACCGACTTTTCCGTGGATGAGCTCGCACAGCGGGCCGACGTCTCCCGGCGCACCGTCTTCAACCACTTTGCCTCCCTGGATGATGTTGTCACCGAGGTGGGCACCGACGTCGTCGCTTCGTCCCTGATGCTGCCGGAAGGCACTGCACCGGCGGGCTACTCACCCCTCGACGACCTCGTCGATCTGGTGAGCTCACCGCGGTTCATCGAAGCGGTCTCCTACCTGACCCAGGTCCTTGGCCGCGCGGACTCACGCTCCTCACCACAGCAGGCCATTATGGCTTTCCGCTCGGTCACCATGGCCGGGGACCAGGTGATGGCTGCCCTCGTATCCCGGCATCCCGAAGCGGATCCGGAAGACATCCAGCTTTTGGTCGGCACCTTTGCAGGGGGAATCAGCGTGCTTTATGAACGTTGGTGCGCCCAGACCGGAGCCATAGATACCCCTGACTCCCGCACCGCCTGGATTGAGCTGATCCAGCGGCTCGTCACAGCTCTGCGCACCGGCACCGGTGCGGGCACACCCCCGAGCCGGTCTTAAAAGTTTTCGCTCGCGGCGGTTCACCCCCGCCGCCCCGTCCGCAGCAGAACCCATGATTTCGATAAGGACCACCAATGGCTGAATTCCTCTACCGCCTGGGGCAGGGCGCCGCACGGCGCGCCCGCACCGTGCTGGGCGTGTGGATAGCGGTGCTGGCAGTTGCCGGCATTGCCTTCGCGCTCTTCGGCGGCACTCTCTCCACCGCCATCTCCATTCCCAACACTCCCACCACCCAGGTGACTGACCGCCTGCAGCAGGAATTGCCGGAAGCCTCGGGAGGTACCGGCTCGGTGGTCTTCCAGACCGAGGACGGCTCCCCCTTCACCCAGGAGCAGAAGGACGCCATCGCCGCTCTGGTGACCGACGCGTCCGAGGTGGATGGCGTGGAAAACGCGGTCGACCCCTTCGCCACCGAAGCCGAGCGCGACTCACAGCGAGCCCAGCTGGAAGAAGGACAGGCACAGCTCGACGCCGGCACCGCCCAGCTGGATGCTGCACGTGCGGAGCTCGATGCCGGGCAGCAGCAGCTCGATGAGGCCCGGGCACAGGCCGAGGCCGCCGGCGCGCTGGCCATGGCCCAGCCGCAGCTGGACGCCCAGCAGGCCCAGATCGACGCTGGCCGTGCCGAACTCGAGGCGCAGGCCGCCGCCGCGGAAGAGCAGGCGCCGCAGCTGGAACAGGGCGCCGCACTGCTCAACATGGCCCAGAACATCCGTATGGTGTCCGAGGACGGCAGTGCCGCCATTGTGACCGTTGTCTTCGAAGACACCCAGATGGAGGTCACCCAGGAAACCAAGGACGCACTGGTGGCTGTCTTCAGTGACGCCCCGGTAGACGGCGTGACCACTGACTTCTCCACGGACATCGCCCAGGGCATCCCCTCCATCTTCGGCATCGGCGAGGTCATCGGCCTGGTCGTCGCAGCCGTTGTCCTGGTGGTCATGCTCGGAACCCTGATCGGGGCAGGACTTCCGCTGATAACCGCCATGATCGGCGTCGGCATTGGCGCCCTGGGCGCCCTGGCGTTCTCCGGCGTCGTCGAAATGGTCTCCGTGACCCCGGTGCTGGGCCTGATGCTCGGCCTGGCCGTGGGCATCGACTATGCGCTGTTCATCGTGAACCGGCACCGCCGCCAGCTGAAGGCGGGCTACGAGCTGGAGGAATCGATTGGACTGGCCAACGGCACCTCGGGCAACGCCGTCGTGTTCGCAGGCTCCACCGTGCTGATTGCGCTGCTGGCCCTGAACATCACCGGCATCCCGTTCCTCGGCCTAATGGGCACTGTGGGCGCTGCCTGCATCGCGATTGCCGTGATGATCGCGGTGACGCTGACACCGGCCCTGCTCAAGTTGACCGGCATGCGCATCCTCAGCAAAAAGGAGCGCGCTGCAGTCACACGAGCCTCGGAAGCGGCCTCGCCTGCTCCCGCTGCGGCTGCTGCCAAGCCCATGTCCACGATGAGTGCCGTGCTCACCGCCCTGGTTTCGATCGCGGCACTGCTGGTCATTGCCATTCCAGCGCTGGACCTGCGTACCGGCCTGCCGGACGGATCTTCCGAAGCCCACGACTCCACGCAGTACCGTGCCTACTCCACCCTCTCGGAGAAGTTCGGCGAGGGCCAGAACGGCACCCTGCTGGTGGTGGCGGAGCTTGAGTCCGAACCCACCGAAGCCGAAGCAACAGAAATCCAGGCCGAGATCGCCGGGATCCTCTACGAACAGGACGGCGTTTCCGCCGTCGCACCCATCGGTTCATCCGAGGACGGCAGCACCGTCGCGTTCCAGGTGGTTCCCGAGCAGGGACCCACGAGTGAGTCAACCGAGAACCTGGTTCACACGCTCCGGGACATGTCCCCGCTGAACGGCAAATATGAGATCGGCGTGGCTGGAACCGCTTCCGGCAACATCGACATCTCGGACAAGCTTTCCGACGCCCTGCCGATTTACCTCGGCGTGGTGGTGGGCCTGTCCCTGCTGATCCTGATTCTGGTGTTCCGGTCCATCTACGTTCCGGTGATTGCCACGCTCGGCTTTGTGCTTTCCTACTTCGGTGCGCTGGGCGGCGTCGTCGCGATCTACCAGTGGGGTTGGCTCTCCGGGATCTTCAATGTGGAGACCCCAGGCCCGATCCTGAACTTCCTGCCGACCATCCTGGTGGGCATCCTGTTCGGCCTGGCCATGGACTACATGCTCTTCATCGGCTCCGGCATGCGCGAGGCTTACGCGCACGGTGCTCCGTCACGGGTTGCCGTGGTGCAGGGTGTCCGTGCGGGACGCGCCGTGGTGACCGCTGCGGCGATCATCATGGTCTCCGTATTCGGTGGCTTCGTCTTCTCCCACAGCGCCATGATCCGGCCGATCGGCTTCGCTCTGGCTTTCGGTGTGCTGCTGGACGCGTTCGTGGTCCGCATGCTGCTTATCCCGGCGTTGATGCACCTGGCCGGAGACAAGGCCTGGTGGCTGCCGAAGTGGCTGGAGCGGATCCTGCCGGATGTCGACGTCGAAGGCTCCTCACTGGAGCGCCGCCACCCGCATGTTGACCACCGGGAACCTGAGCCCGCAAACCACGGCGGCTAACCGTCTGATTCCAGCGCAGCAGCTGCCCCCGACCATCCGCCGGGGGCAGCTGTTTTTCGTCATATTCCGGGTTTCCACGAAACAAATTTTGGACCGCGTCCAAAAGAGGTGAACATAAATCCATTGGATTAAGTGTTTTATTGGCCTCAGTCCAACACATGTTTGAGCAACGGCGCGGACTCCCCGGGGGAGTGGGTTCGTGCCGAATCGAAGTTCCACGTTTGGCCGCTCCCCTGCCAAGCCCGTTCGCTGACCAGGAGACCCATACTGTGAGCCGCTCCCTGCCCGTACGCCTTTATGCTGTTGCCGCCGCGGCGGCTGTAGCCCTGGTGCTCACTGCCTGCACCCCGGCGTCATCCGACACGGCCTCCTATCACGCATGTCTGGACGAGAGCACACTGCAGTTCACCAGCATTGCCACGTCCGCGGGGGATCTTGACTGCGGCCCCGACGGAGTCCCGGTTTCCTGGCTGGCTGCCGGAGCTGACAGTGCAGTCCCCACCATGGCCGCGACGGCTTCAGCGGATGCGAAGGGGCCCAAGGGCGACACGGGAGAACCAGGAACCGACGGGAAGCCGGGAGCATCCGGACCTGCCGGGCTTCCGGGACAGGCAGGCGCAGCGGGGAAGCCGGGCGCAGCGGGACCCGCCGGTCCGGCTGGGGCCGCCGGCCAGGCGGGAGCCGCAGGAGCCGCCGGTTCAACTGGTGCGACCGGTGCTACCGGACCAGCGGGCGAGCAGGGTGCAACCGGCCCCGCTGGCGAACAGGGCATAACCGGTCCTGCCGGGGCGCCGGGCGCTGCTGGGCCCAGTGGGGCACCAGGGCCCAGCGGACCGGCTGGAGAGCGCGGGCCTACCGGGCCGGCCGGCCTGCCCGGCCGGGACGGAAACAGCATCCACAATGGCTCCGGAACTCCAGACAACTCCCTCGGCATCGACGGCGACTTCTACCTGAACACCACAACCTTCGCCATCTACGGCCCCAAGACGGCGGGCACGTGGCCGGTCGGTGCACAGAGCCTGATCGGCCCGCAGGGACCCATGGGCCCCCAAGGTGTGCAGGGCGATCCCGGCGTGCAGGGACCCGCGGGGTCAACTGGCGCTGCGGGTCCAACAGGTGCGGCAGGATCTGTTGGGCCTCAGGGACAAACCGGACCACAGGGACCGGAAGGACCGGCAGGACCGGTCGGGCCGGTAGGACCGGTCGGGCCGGTAGGACCGCAGGGGCCCCAGGGGCCGGCAGGGGCCGGGACGGTCTTCGTCAGTTTCCTGCCCGGCACCATAGATCCCGCAGCTTTCGCCAACGGTGCGGCTTACTTCCCGATCTCCGGCTCGGTGGCTCCCTCCAGCTCGCGAGCCGCTAACGAAATTCGAGTGCCGCGCGCCGGGACCATCACCGAGATGAGAGTCGAGATGACGGAACGGAGCAGCAGCATCGACGTGTACCTCGTCCGTGACGGCCTGTTCCAACCCGCCATGTCCTGCACTACCACCTCCCAATGTGGGCGCACTGGATCGCTGGCCGTGGCGCAGAACCAGAAACTCGTCCTGTGGGTTCTCGGCGTGGGGCCCGCCCCCATTGAGAACCTGCGCGTCTCACTGCTCTTCGAGTAGGGCAGCCGGCTCCTAGATAGCCTTGCCGGGGTTCAGGATGCCCAGGGGGTCCAGGGCTGCCCGGATCGTGTGCATGACCTCCAGTGAGACGTCCCCCAGCTCCTCCTGGAGCCAGTCACGCTTCAGCAGGCCAATGCCGTGCTCTCCGGTCAGTGTGCCGCCCAGGGACTTGGCCAGGTGGAACATCTCGCCCAGCGCTGCCTTTGGCGGCCCCTCGGTCACGGAGTCCTCCGGCTCCATCACAATCATCGGGTGCAGGTTTCCGTCCGACGCGTGGGCGATCGTGAAGATCCGCACTCCGGTGCGTTCGGCGATCGCTTCCAGCCCGGAGACGACGTCGGCCAGCTTTCCGCGTGGAACCCCGATGTCCCCGATCGATACCCGGCCGAGCTTCTCCAGGGACGGGATGGCTTCCCGGCGGGCTGTTACCAGCGCAGCCGCCTGCTCGTCGTCGACGGCCCGTTCGCAGATCCCAAAGGGTGAGACGGCGTCCATCACCACGTCCTGCTCCAGGAACGCGCCGTGTCCATCCGTTTGGACCAGCAGGAACGAAGCGCCGCGGGACCGGTAGTCCGTGCCCAGTGCGGCGTCGACCGCTTCCAGGGTCTGCCCGTCCATCAGCTCCATCATCGAGGGCTGAATGCGCGCAGCGACAACAGCCGACGCCGCCCGGGCGGCCTGCTCCACGTTCGGGAAGAAGGCAGCAACCGTGGCGGTCTGCACGGGCAGCGGGCGCAGGCGCAGCGTTGCCTCGACGACGACGCCGAGTGTGCCTTCAGAGCCGATCATCAGGGCGTTGAGGTCGTAGCCGCTAACTCCCTTGATGGTTTCCCGTCCGGTGCGCAGTTCCCGCCCGTCCGCGAGGATCACCCGCAGCGCCAGCACCGCTTCGCGGGTGACACCGTACTTGGCGCAGCGCATGCCGCCGGCGTTGGTGGCGATGTTCCCGCCGATGGAGCAGATGGCGGTGCTGGCCGGGTCCGGAGCGTAGAACAGCCCGTACTCAGCGGCGGCAGCGTTCAGCTCAGCATTCAGCACCCCGGGCTGGACCACGGCCAGCTGTTCCTCGGGGTCGATGCGCAGGATCCGGTCCATACCGGAAACATCCAGGACGATTTCGCCCCGACGGGATGAGGAGGCTCCGGCCAGCCCGGTTCCGGCGCCGCGCGGAACCACCGGGACGCGGTGCCTGGTAGCCATGCGCAGGACCTCCGCCACTTCCCCGGCGTCCTGGGCGAAGACCACACCGTCCGGGATGCTCTCAGCCACGAAGCCGGATCGGTCCGTACTGGCCGTCAGCCGGTCCCCATGATCAACGGAGAACCTGGCTGCCGCACCCAGCACGGCGGCCGCCCCTTCCGCGACAGGAATGCCGGGAGCGTTCAGGGACTCAGTGCTCACAGGTTCTCCTTGACTTGCCAACCTACGGCACCATCCAGCCGAGCACCGGCGTGGACTGCAGCCAGATCAGCAGGGTCATCAGGACCAGCAGGCCCAGGGACCAGCCGATCAGTTTGCGCAGCAGGGTGCCCTCCACCCCATTGAGCCCAACGGCGGCTGCAGCAATGGCCAGGTTCTGCAGCGAGAGCATCTTGCCCAGCACACCGGCGGAGGAGTTCGCCGCGGCCATCAGGGTGGGTGAGAGGCCGGTCTCCTCGGCAGCAGCAACCTGCAGCTGGCCGAAGAGGGAGTTCGACGACGTGTCGGAGCCGGTGAGCGCCACCCCGATCCAGCCGAGCAGAGGCGAGAGCAGTGCGAAGAACCCGCCGGCCGAGGCAAGCGCCACACCCAGGGTGGTGGTCTGGCCGGACAGGTTCATGACGAAGGAGAGTGCGAGCACCGAACACACCGTGACGATGGTCCAGCGCAGGGTCTTCAGGGTCTCCCCGTAGATCCGGACGCCCTTGGCCGGTGCAATGCGGTACAGCAGCATGGTCAGGATCCCGGAGATCAGCAGCAGCGTGCCGGTGGCCTTCAGGTGGTCGAAGCGCAGGTTCTGGGCGCCTACGGGATCGCCGGAAGAATTCACCACGTCCAGGCCGGGCCAGTGGAAGGTCACGCCCCCCACCTGCGTCAGCCATGCCTTGATGGGCGGGATCTGCGCGAGTGAGAAGACCACAATGATGATCAGGTAGGGAGCCACGGAGAGCCAGACGCTGCGTGCCGGCGGGCGCTTGTTATCGCGTTCACCGTCACCACTCCCAGCACCGGTCTCTTCCTGCTTGCCGGCTTCGCCTTCGCCTTCCCCTCTCGATGCTGTTCCCTCCCCGCTTGCAGCGTGGCGGCCGCCTGTCCTATTGGCCGGGACCGTGCCGCTGTCTCCGCCCGTGCGCGTGAGCGTGTCGGTGCCGCCTTCTTCGGCAGCCCGCTCCCCGCTCCGCTCGCTGGCGGCTGCGCCGAGCGCCGCACCGGCGTCGTCGTGCATTGATTCCCCGGACATGCCAATCAGTTCCTTTGGCTGCCAGACCCGCAGCATCAGCAGAACGGCAATGACCGTGGCAACCGCCGCCACCACGTCGGTCAGTTCCACCACGAAGAAGTTGGACGCTACGAACTGCGCGAGCCCAAACACGAATCCTGCCACGAGGGCAACGGGCCAGGTCTGCCGCACACCGCGTTTGCCGTCCACCAGGAAGACCAGGATCAGCGGGACCACCAGGGCGATGAACGGGGTCTGCCGACCAGTCATGGAGGACAGTTCGTGCAGCGGAATGCCGGTGACACCGTTCAGGGCAATGATCGGGGCGGCCATGGCACCGAACGCCACCGGGGCAGTGTTGGCCAGCAGCGCCACGATCGCCGACTTCAGCGGTTTCATCCCGGCAGCCATCAGCATGGCCGCAGCGATCGCCACGGGGGCACCAAAACCGGCGAGCGATTCGAGCAGCGCACCGAAGCAGAAGGCAATCAGGATCGACAGGATGCGCAGGTCGTCGGAGATTGAGCGGATAGTGCGGCCCAGCACGTCGAACCATGGTGTGGCCACCGTGAGGTTGTAGATCCACAGTGCGTTAATGAGGATCCAGAGGATCGGGAAGATGGCGTAGAACGCGCCCAGGGCGGTGGCGGAGAGGGTCTGGTCCAGCGGCATGCCCCAGCCAAAGAGCGCCAGGAGGATGGACAGCACCAGGGAGATGATCCCCGCCTGGTAGGCCTTGAGCCGGAAGACGCCGAGCATCACGAACAGCAGCAGCAGCGGAAGAGCGGCGAGGATGGCGGAAAGCACCAGGGAGTCGCCGATTGGATCGAGGACCTGTTCATACTGCGCAGCCGGAATATGCACAAAAACCCCTTTGTTTTTGCTGGGCCGGTTGGTTCCGGTCCTGCCCGTTCACAAGTTGCGTCGACACTAGGCGCGCAGTTCCCGGCGGTCAACGCCCTTGGGCTTCTTTCCCCCGAGATAGCAGAAAGTGCACGTTTCAGCGCTGAAACGTGCACTTTCTGCCATCTCGGTGAATGGGGCAGGATATGGTCATGAGTTTTGAGGGGTTGCGGACAGCCGTCATTACCGGAGCCGGATCGGGGATTGGGCGGGCCACCGCCAGGGAGTTCCTGGACGCAGGCTGGCAGGTTGTTCTGGCCGGCCGCCGCGAGGAGGCACTGCAGGAAACGGCCGACGGCGATGCCCGGGCCCTGGTGGTCCCGGCGGACGTTACGCAGCCCGGCGACGTCGACCGCCTTTTCCGCGAGGCCGCGGACAGGTTCGGCCGGGTGGATGTGCTGTTCAACAATGCCGGCAGCTTCGGTCCGTCCGGGTCAGTGGACCAGATCAGCCTTGCCGACTGGAATGAGACGGTCGCCGTGAACCTCACCGGCACCATGCTCTGTGCGGCAGCGGCAGTCCGGCAGATGAAGGCGCAGGACCCGCCCGGCGGCAGGATCATCAACAACGGCTCACTCTCCGCAATCGCGCCCCGGCCGCTGGCCGCCGCCTACACCGCCACGAAGCACGCGGTAAACGGGCTCACCAAGTCGATCGATCTGGACGGGCGCGCATACGGGATCAGCTGCGCGCAGATCGACATCGGCAACGCAGCCACCGAGCTGCTGGCCGGGATCACTACCGGCGGCGCCCTCCAGCCGGACGGCCGCCGCAAGGTGGAGCCGACCTTCCCCGCGGAAGAAGCGGCACGCACTGTGCTGTTCATGGCGGAGCTGCCCGCCTCGGCCAATCCCGGATCAGTGGTGCTGACCGCTGCGGGCATGCCGTTCCTCGGCCGCGGCTAGTTCCTCGCCCCGCCCCCTCCCTTCCGCCGAGAGGCCAGTTACGGCTGTTTTCGAGGCCCGGCTGAAAAGAGCCGTAACTGGCCTCTCGATCGGTTTGAAGGAAAGGAACCGGCTAGCGCACCGGCGCGGCGTCCTCAATCTCATCGTCCTCGATGCCCAGGATGTCCAGCTTCCCGCTCTTCCGGTCGGCGAGGTATTTCTTCATTTCCCTCTTGATCACCGGGAGCAGCAGGTACACCCCGAGCAGGTTCACGAAAGCGCAGATGAACAGCGCCGCGTCGGTGAAGCTGATGACCTGGCTGAAGGAGAGAACGCACCCGGCGACGGTGAACGTCAGGAAGATGACCTTGTAGATGATCTCCCGCATGCGTCCGCGGCCGAAGAGGTATTCCCAGGCTTTCAGTCCGTAGTAGGACCACGTGATCAGGGTTGAGTAGGCAAAGAGCGCGACGGCGACCGAGAGCACGATCGGGAACCACGGCAGCACCGTGGCGAAGGCATCGGAGGTGAGGATGACGCCGTCGGGCGCCCCTCCCCCGCCCTGCACCTGGTCGATGCCGGCCTGCAGGCTCGGTGCGCCGGCCATGATGATGGCCAGAGCCGTCATGGTACAGATCAGCACCGTGTCCACGAGCGGTTCGAGCATCGCCACAAAGCCTTCGCTGACCGGGCGGCGGGTCTTGACGGCCGAGTGTGCGATCGCGGCGGAACCCACGCCGGCCTCGTTGGAGAAGGAGGCCCGCTGGAAGCCGATGATCATGACGCCGAGGATTCCGCCGGCGAAGCCCTCCGGCCGGAACGCTCCTTCGATGATGGCGCCGATGGCGGACGGAATGCTTTCAAAATTGGCGGCGATGACAGCTAAGCAGGCGACGAGGTACACCGCGGCCATTGCGGGGACCAGTTTGGAGGTGGTTGCGCCGATGGACTTGATTCCGCCGAGGATCACGATGGCCACGAGGGCAGCGAGAATCGCTCCGAAGATCAGCGCCGCGCCGTCGGATCCCAGGAACCCTTCGTCACCGCCCGTGGCGTTGCGCACCTGTGCGAAGGTCTGGTTGGCCTGGAACATGTTGCCGCCGGCCACACCGAAGAGCAGGATCGCGACGGCAAACACGCCGGTCAGCACTTTGGCCGGCAGCGAGCCGAACCGTTTGAACGCCACGGGAAGATATTTGAACGGTCCGCCGCTGACTGTGCCGTCTTCATGGACCTGGCGGTATTTGACGCCCAGCGTGCATTCCGCGAACTTGGTGGCCATGCCCAGAAGTCCCGCCAGGATCATCCAGAACGTGGCTCCGGGTCCGCCGAGTGCCATGGCGGCGCCGACGCCGGCGATGTTGCCCAGGCCCACCGTGCCGGAAAGGGCTGAGGTGAGGGCCTGGAAATGGGGGACTTCTCCCGGGTCCTGTTTAGTGGAGAACTTTCCGCGGATTACCTGCCCGGACACCTTCAGCCCGCGGAACTGGATAAATCCGAAGTAGATGGTGATGACCACCCCGGCAATGATCAGCCAGGCCACCACTATGGGGAAACTAAAGTCCCCAATCGTCAGCGGAAAGAAAACTATGTCGTTGAAGGCTGTGGCTATGGGCTCCATGAACTCGTTCACGGAGCTGTCCACCTGCCCCAGTAGGCCGCTGGGTTCCGACTCGGTCGGCACGATTACGCTGCGGCCCATTGGACAATACCCCCGGATTAGTAAGCCAGCTGACGAATTGTGCTGTTCAGCTTGCCCTACCTTTTCCTGTAATTCAAATCACAGGAGGGGCGTTTTGGACCGGCGGACGGGTGACGCGCGGCAGGCATCACCCGCACGCCAGGACTAGGAGCGGGACTTCCGCGTCTCTTTCTGGTTGGCCTTCTGGATGGCATCCACCAGCTCGTCCTTGTTCATCTTCGAGCGGCCGCTAATGTCCAGCTTGGACGCAACGTCGTACAGATGCTCCTTTGACGCATTGGCATCCACTCCCCCGGCCGTCTTGGCATTGGATTTCCGGCCCTGTTCGGCCTTTTTGTCCGACGGCCCGCTGGAATCCTTGGGTTCCCAGTGGTCACCCACCTTCTCATGCGTGCGCTTCAGCGAGGCGTAGGCAGTCTGCGCCGCCCGCTGCTCGTCGCCATACTCCTCCAGCGCGGAGTCATAGGTCTTCGCGAAAGTGTCCTGCGCCTTCTTATCTGAGCGCTCAAGGGTTGATGGCAGCTCGCTCTTTTTGGCCTTGCCGGTTTTGGTGGTCTTGGGCATTCTTAGTCATCCCCCTCCGGCTGAATGACGGAAGCTTCCGTTTCCTGGGCAACCCCCATCACATCCTGCACTTCGACACTGTCGGTGTCATCGGCCACCGGCTCCGGCTGGCGCCATTCCTCCACGTGGTCCGGGACGGCATTTCGAGTCAGGTTCTGCGTCTCCTGCTTCATTTCCTCATCCATGCGGCGCCCGTGGGTGCTGTTTCCGCGTTCGGCCATGATGCGTTCCTTCCGGTCGGCGACTTACTAAGCGTCCTTACTGTCTACCATCGGGCGGACGTGTGCTCAACCCCGGGCGGCAGCCGGCCCGCAGGCCGGCTGCCGCCGCCGGGTCCGGGCCCTAGGCCGTGCGCGCAGCGCGGTCCCGGCTGCGTGTGAGCAGAAGGGCGAGGCCAATCATGGTGACACCAAGGAAGAGGTGCAGCCAGTTGTCCGCATTGTTCAGCGGGACAAAGTTGGCCGCCGATTCGCCGTCGATCACCAGGCCGTAGATCCACAGCACAAGGTAGACCACGCCTCCCCAGAGCATGAAGGCACGCGCCCCGCCGGCACTGCGTGCCAGCAGCAGACCGGCGACACCATAGAGCAGGTGAACAACGTTATGCAGAATGGACACCTGGAAGATACCCAGCAGGAGCGCCTCGGAGTGGTGCCCGGCGCCGGCGAGTGACTCATCGTTAGTGGTGATTCCCGGGATGAATCCCATGACACCCACCAGGAGGAAAACCACCCCGTAAGCCAGGGAAGCTTTCCGGATATTCGTGCGTCCGCGGTTCTGCGCAGAACCAGTATTGGTCTCAGTCATACAGTTCTCCGTTCCCTCAGAGTGCTTCGGCAGCCTCAGAGGCCGCCGCGTGAGCCAATATGGCAAGCAGACTTAGCAATGAGTTGCACGCTCAGGCGTGTCGCATGGGGCCGGGCGTGTCCGCGCATCTGCCATACCGGCCGGGCCGGCGTCGGGAGTGCCGGTTCAGCACTCCACGACGTTCACGGCGAGGCCGCCCATGGCGGTCTCCTTGTACTTCGAGCTCATGTCCCGGCCGGTTTCGCGCATGGTCACAATGACCTCGTCCAGGGAGACCCGGTGCTCGCCGTCGCCCCACAGCGCCATCTTGGCGGCGTTGACGGCCTTTCCGGCGCCGATGGCGTTCCGCTCGATGCACGGCACCTGCACCAGCCCGCCGATTGGATCGCAGGTCAGCCCCAGGTTGTGCTCCATCGCGATTTCCGCGGCGTTCTCCACCTGTTCCGGCGAGCCGCCCAGGATTTCGGCTAGGCCAGCGGCAGCCATGGACGACGCCGACCCCACCTCGCCCTGGCAGCCCACCTCCGCGCCGGAAATCGAGGCCTGCTCCTTGTAGAGCACCCCGATCGCGCCGGCTGCGAGCAGGAACCGGACGACGGCGTCGTCCTTCTGTTCCGGACCGGCAGTGTCCATGCCGGGGCCGTAGTGCGTCGCGTAGAAGAGCACGGCGGGGATGATGCCTGCAGCACCGTTGGTCGGTGCGGTGACGACGCGGCCGCCGGACGCGTTCTCCTCGTTCACGGCCAGCGCCACCAGGTTCACCCACTCCTGCCAGAAGCGGGGGTCACGGTTAGGGTCTTCTTCGCGCAGCCGCGTGTGCCACTGGGGTGCCCGGCGCCGGACCTTGAGTCCTCCGGGCAGCAGGCCGGAGCGGGCGATCGCGGAATCCTTGCATTGGTCCATCACGTCGCGGATGTGCAGCAGTCCGGCTCGAATCTCCTCTTCGGACCGGGAGACAAGTTCGTTGGCCAGCATCACCTGGCTGATGGAGAGTCCGTTGGCGGTGCAGTGTTCCAGCAGCTGAACGGCGGTGCGGAAGGGATACGGCAGGGCCTGTTTGGAGGCTTCGAGTTCGACGGCGGCAGTCTCCTCCTCGCCGTCGCGCACGATGAACCCGCCACCCACGCTGAAGAACGTGGCTTCATGGAGGACTTCGCCGTCGGCGCCGCTGACGGCGAACCGGATGCCGTTGGTGTGGCGCGGCAGGACGGTGAGCGGATGGAGCACCATGTCCTCGATCCCGTATTCAAGGACCACGCCGACGCCGCTGGAAGCCTCAAGCTCGCTGCCCAGCTGGATCTTGCCGCTCGCTTCGATCTCCGCGAGCCGTTCCTCCATCTGCTCCGGGAGGATTTCCTCCGGCGCAAAGCCTTCCAGCCCCAGGAGGACGGCAGGAAAGGTGCCGTGCCCGCGGCCGGTCGCCGCGAGGGATCCGTAAAGATCCACGCGGAGACCGGCCACGGAGGGAAGGACACCGGCGTCGGCGAGCTCCGCGGCGAAGGCCGCGCCTGCCCTCATCGGCCCCACGGTGTGGGAACTCGAGGGGCCGATGCCTACGGTGAAGAGGTCGAAAACGCCTACAGCCATGCGGTGTCCTTTGGTTCGCGCCGATCAGGCGCGGGCGGGTGCTCCGGCCAGGTCGGCGACCTGCGGGTAGAGCGGGTGGGCCGCGGCCAGGGTATGGACGCGGTCCCTGAGTGCGCTGAGATCCTCGCCGTTCCCGGCGGTGAGGGCCAGTGCGATGATGTCCGCGACTTCACGGAACGCTTCCTCGCCAAACCCGCGGGTGGCCAGGGCCGGGGTACCGATGCGAAGACCCGAGGTAACCATCGGCGGCCGCGGATCGAACGGTACGGCGTTGCGGTTGACCGTGATGTCGATCTGCGCGAGGCGGTCCTCGGCCTGCTGGCCGTCCAGTTCAGCGTTGCGCAGGTCCACCAGGACCAGGTGCACGTCAGTGCCCCCGGAAACCACGGAGATTCCCTTGGCAGCGACGTCTTCGGAGAGCAGCCGTTCGGCCAGGATCCGTGAACCGGCCAGGGTGCGTTCCTGGCGTTCGCGGAACTCGGGGGTGCCGGCGATCTTCAGTGCGGTCGCCTTGCCGGCAATCACGTGCTCCAGCGGCCCGCC
Organism: Arthrobacter sp. BL-252-APC-1A; assembly: GCF_009696625.1. Taxonomy (NCBI): domain Bacteria; kingdom Bacillati; phylum Actinomycetota; class Actinomycetes; order Micrococcales; family Micrococcaceae; genus Arthrobacter; species Arthrobacter sp. BL-252-APC-1A. The sequence goes on from NZ_VULS01000009.1 coordinate 121,626, forward strand.
CTGCTGGCCCGGGAAGACGGCGGAGTTGATCTTCTTGGCGATGTCCGGGTCGTTGGAGAGGATGATGCCGCCGCGCGGACCGGCAAGGGTCTTGTGCGTCGTGGAGGTAACCACGTGGGCGTGCGGAACCGGGCTGGGGTGCAGTCCGGCCGCGACTAGTCCGGCGAAGTGCGCCATGTCCACCATGAGGTAGGCACCCACCTCGTCCGCGATGGCGCGGAATGCCGCAAAGTCCAGCTGGCGGGCGTACGCGGACCAGCCGGCGACGATCAGCTTCGGCTTGTGCTCTCGGGCCAGGCGTGCGACGTCGTCCATGTTCACGGTGTGGGTGGTTTCGTCCACACCATAGGGAACGATGTTGTACAGCCGGCCGGAGAAATTGATCTTCATGCCGTGCGTCAGGTGGCCGCCGTCAGCCAGGGAAAGCCCCAGCACGGTGTCACCCGGACGGATCAGCGCATGCATCACCGAGGCGTTGGCCTGCGCACCGGAGTGCGGCTGGACGTTGGCGAAACCTGCGCCGAAGAGTTCCTTGGCCCGGTCGATTGCCAGCTGCTCAATGACGTCCACGTATTCGCAGCCGCCGTAGTAGCGGCGCCCGGGGTAGCCCTCGGCGTACTTGTTGGTGAGCACGGAGCCCTGGGCTTCCATGATCGACACCGCAGTGTGGTTCTCGGAGGCGATCATCTCCAGCCCCTCCTGCTGGCGGCGACGCTCGTTGTCGATCTGCTCGGCAACCTCGGGATCGATCTCCGCGAGGTGGGAGTTCAGGTAATCGGTCACAGCTCGCCGCCGTTCTTCTCCGCGTACTCTGCGGCGCTCAGCAGCGCACCCTCCTCCGTGACCTCAACGGTGAACAGCCAGCCGGCGCCGTACGGGTCCTCGTTCAGGATGGCCGGGTTGTCCACGGCTTCCTGGTTGATCTCCACGATGGTGCCGGAAACCGGGGCGTACAGGTCCGAAACGGACTTGGTGGATTCAACTTCGCCGCAGGTCTCGCCTGCAGTGACGGTGTCGCCGACGGCGGGAAGGTCGACGTAGACGACGTCACCCAGGGCGTCAGCAGCAACGGCGGAGATGCCGACCTTTACGGGGCTGGAAGCGTCCACCCACTCGTGTTCGGCGGAGTAGCGGAGGGACGGATCAACTTTGCTCATTGGGATGTGCCTTTCGGAAGCTGGAGTTGTTGGTTCAAAGTCTACGGATGTGGATGCTGCGTGCCTGGGGCAGACGCTACGGCATTCTGCCGCCCCTTAGCGTTCCAGATCCCGCCCTCCTCCTCGCAAGCTCGGAGAGGGGCCCTGGATCTTTCACTGTCTCGCTCGTTCCTCGCTCGGCGATGCGGGGCTACACAGAACACCGCACCGCCCGCCGCGAGCTGGGCGCCAACATAGCGTCCAGTTTTGTTGGCGTCTTGCGCCGGTACTACTTGTCGCGCTTGTAGAAGGGGAGAGAGACGACTTCGAAGGGTTCGGGCTTGCCGCGGAGATCGACGTCGAGGGTGGTGCCGGGTTCGGCGTGGGAGGCATCGACATAGGCCAGGGCGACCGGGTAGCCGAGGGTTGGGCTCGGAGCGCCGGAGGTGACTTCGCCGATGGTCTCGCCGTCCTTCAGGACCGGGTAGTGGGAACGGGCCGAACGGCGGCCGGAGCCCTTGAGGCCAACCAGCTTGCGTGCCGGAGTCTGCTGCTTTTTGGCTGCGAGGGCTTCGCGGCCCACAAAGTCGCTGTCCTTGGAGAGGGCGACGACGCCGCCCAGGCCGGCAGCGTACGGATCCACCTCAAGGGAGAGTTCGTTGCCGTAGAGGGGCATACCGGCTTCCAGACGCAGCGAGTCACGGCAGGCCAGGCCCGCCGGAACGAGTCCGTGGCCTTCGCCGGCGGCAAGAAGCGCCTGCCACAGGGCAGCAACGTCGTCATTCGGGACGTAGATCTCGAAACCGTCTTCGCCGGTGTAGCCGGTGCGTGCCACCAGCAGAGTGTGCGAGCTGCCGCCAATAGTCAGCTCAACGGGAGCTGCGGCGTAGTACTTCATGCCGGTCACCGCGTCCCGGAAATCGGCAGGCACCAGGTCCAGCAGGATGGCCTCGGCCTCGGGGCCCTGAACCGCCACGAGGGAAGTCTCGGCCGTCTTGTCCTGCACCGCGACGTCGAAGCCTTCGGCGCGGGCAGCCAGCTCAGCGGCGACGACGGCGGCGTTGCCCGCGTTGGGCACCACCAGGTATTCGTCTTCACCCAGCCGGTAGCTGATCAGGTCATCGATGATTCCGCCGTCAGCGTTCGTGATCAGCGAGTATTTGGCGCGGCCCACGGCCACGGCGGAGAGCCTGCCGGTCAGCGCGTAGTCCAGGAACGCCGCGGCGTCCGGTCCGGTGACTTCGACTTCGCCCATGTGGGAGAGGTCGAAGAGTCCCGCAGCCTTGCGGACTGCGTGGTGCTCGGCAAGTTCGGAGCTGTATTTCAGGGGCATCTGCCAGCCGCCGAAGTCGGTAAAGGAAGCGCCGAGGCGTTTGTGCTCCTCGTAAAGCGCGGTGTACTGCTCAGTCATAGCGGCGATCCCCTTAGTTTTCGAAGTCTTCGATCGGCGGGCAGGAGCACACCAGGTTGCGGTCCCCCGCTGCGCCGTCAATGCGGCCCACCGGCGGGAAATACTTGTCCATGCGCAGGGTCTTCAACGGGAAGGCGGCTTGTTCGCGCGGGTAGGGACGGTCCCATTCGTTGCCGGCCACCACGGTCGCCGTGTGCGGCGCGTTGCGAAGCGGGCTCTCCTCCACAGGGAAGTCGCCGGCTGCGACCTGGTCGATCTCGCCGCGGATGGCGATCATCGCGTCGATGAACCGGTCAATCTCGCCCTGATCCTCGGATTCGGTGGGCTCCACCATAAGCGTGCCTGCCACCGGGAAGGACAGGGTCGGAGCGTGGAAGCCGTAGTCCACCAGGCGCTTGGCCACGTCCTCGGCGGTGACGCCGGTCTTCGCTGTGAGCTCGCGCAGGTCCAGGATGCACTCATGCGCCACCAGTCCGCCCTTGCCGGTGTACAGCACCGGGAAGTAGTCGTTCAGGCGGGCTGCCACATAGTTGGCGGCCAGCAGGGCGCTCTTGGTGGCGGCGGTGAGGCCCTCGCCGCCCATCAGGCGGACGTAGGCCCAGGAGATGGGCAGGACACCGGCTGAACCGAAGCGGGATGCGGAAATCGGGATGTCGTCCCCGCCGTCCCAGGCTGCGGCGTTGCCGGGCATAAACGGTGCCAGGTGCGCCTTTGCTGCAACCGGACCGACGCCGGGGCCGCCGCCGCCGTGCGGGATGCAGAACGTCTTGTGCAGGTTCAGGTGGGAGACGTCGCCGCCGAACTCGCCGGGCTGGGCGAGGCCCACCAGGGCGTTGAGGTTGGCGCCGTCGATGTAGACCTGGCCGCCTGCCTCGTGCACCGCTTCGCAGACGTCGCGGACGTCGTCGTCGTACACACCGTGCGTGGAGGGGTAGGTGATCATGATCGCGGCCAGGTTCTCCCGGTGCGCGTCAATCTTGGCGCGCAGGTCCGCGTGGTCGATCGCGCCGTCGCCGGCAGTTCCGACGACTACAACCTTCATGCCGGCCAGAACGGCCGAGGCGGCGTTGGTGCCGTGCGCGGAGGCGGGGATCAGGCAGATGTTGCGCTGCTCGTCGCCGCGGGAGTGGTGGTAACCGCGGATGGCGAGCAGGCCGGCCAACTCACCCTGGGATCCGGCGTTGGGCTGGATGGACACCTGGTCGTACCCGGTGATCGTGGCCAGCTGGGCTTCGAGGTCCGCGATCAGTTCGCGCCAGCCCTCGGTCTGGGAATCCGGGGCGAAGGGGTGGATCGAGGCGAACTCCGGCCAGGTCATGGCCTGCATTTCAGCGGTGGCGTTGAGTTTCATGGTGCACGAGCCCAGCGGGATCATGGTCCGGTCCAGCGCCAGGTCGCGGTCCGAGAGGCGGCGCAGGTAGCGCAGCATCTGGGTTTCGGAGCGGTAGGAGGAGAAGACCGGGTGGGTCATGAAGTCAGAGGTGCGCAGCAGTTCGGCGGGCAGCTCGAACCCGGCTGCCTCAGCAGCCTCAGCACCAAAGGCGGCCGCGACGTCGGCAATTACCGCATCCGTGGTGGTCTCGTCTGCGGAGACACCCACGGTGTCCGCGTCGATCAGCCGCAGGTTGATGCCCTTGGCTTCAGCGGCAGCCACGACCTCCGCGGCACGGCCGGGAACCCGGGCGGTGACGGTGTCGAAGAAGGTGTCCGAAGCCAGTTCGATTCCGGCGTTCGTGAGCGCGGTGGCCAGGGCACGGGCGTGGCCGTTGGCACGCAGGGCAATAGCCTTCAGCCCTTCAGGGCCGTGGTAGACGGCGTACATGGACGCCACAATGGCCAGCAGTGCCTGCGCGGTGCAGATGTTGGACGTCGCCTTCTCGCGGCGGATGTGCTGCTCACGGGTCTGCAGTGCCAGGCGGTAGGCCGGAGTTCCTGCGGAGTCCTTGGAGACGCCGACCAGGCGGCCGGGCAGCGAGCGCTCCAGGCCCTTGCGCACCGCCATGTAGGCAGCGTGCGGTCCGCCGAAGAACAGGGGAACACCAAAGCGCTGAACGGAGCCCACGGCGATGTCCGCGCCCTGTTCTCCCGGAGGGGTCAGCAGGGTGAGGGCCAGGAGGTCAGCTGCGACGGTGACCAGCGCGCCGCGCTCCTTGGCATCGGCAATGATGCCGGAGAAGTCCCGGACAGCGCCGGAAACGCCGGGCTGCTGGAGCACGACGCCGGTGATCTCGCCGTCGGGCAGGCCGGCAGCAAAGTCAACAACCTCGACGTCGAAGCCCAGGGCCTTGGCCCGGCCGCGGACGATCGCGATGGTCTGGGGCAGCGCGTCGGCATCCAGAACGATCTTGCCTTCGGACTTGGCCTTGTTGGAGCGGCGCATCAGCAGGACGGCCTCGGCGACGGCCGTGGCTTCATCCAGCAGGGAGGCATTGGCCACCGGCAGGGCGGTGAGGTCCTGGACCATGGTCTGGAAGTTCAGCAGCGCTTCGAGCCGGCCCTGCGAGATTTCCGGCTGGTACGGGGTGTAGGCGGTGTACCAGGCCGGGTCTTCCACGACGTTGCGCAGGATCACCGGCGGAGTGTGGGTGTCGAAGTACCCCTGGCCGATCATCTGCACGGCGGTCTTGTTCTTCGCGGCGATGCGGCGGAGCTCGGCGAGGGTTTCCTGCTCGGTCCGGGCGGCGTTCAGCACCAGCGGGGCGTCCTGGCGGATGGCGGCGGGAACCGCACTGTCCACCAGGTTCTCAAGGCTGTCGTAGCCGACGGCCTTAAGCATGGCATCGGTTTCAGTGGCGCGCGCGCCGATATGGCGGTCAACGAAGGCTGCGGTGGACGGGACTGCTGTCATGGGAGGCTCCAGGGGGCGGGCGAGGGTACGCCAATGCGACGGGCTTCCTCCCCGCTCTGTATTGGACCTGAGAGATTCCGCGGGTGTTATCCGCTTGCACCGTCGGTGAGAACCGGCATGCCGGTCCTGCTTTCCAGAGTTGCCTCGCCATGGCGGTACAGGGGCCTGAGAGATTCCCGGGGAGGGTTTGCTCCTACGGCGCCCGCGTCTGCATTGATGCGCGGGACTCTCCCGCCACGGCTGGTAAAGGCATATTGAATTGTGGCTGCACCCTGACTTTAGCCCGCCGGACAGCCCCCATCAAGGTATGACTTTGGCCGCATGTCCTGCCCGGCACGGCGCTGGAAGGCCCGGAGGGCCGGACGGCCAAATTGACATGCCCCAAAGCACTGCCGAAACTGAATTGGTCGGCGGTTCCGCCACCTCTCATGAGGCTTCATTAAATATCTGTGCATATTGATGCCAGCCGCGTGTCGTGGCGGCGGTGCGCCGACTCGGCGCCAACGAGAAAGAACTCCATGCCAGGTAGCTCCACCCCCGCTTCAGCCACGGACCATTCAGCTGCAGTTTCCAGCTCCAAAGACCCGGGCCTTGCGCGTTCGATGTCCAGCCGCCACATCCAGCTCCTCGCCATTGGCGGAGCTATTGGCACCGGCCTGTTTATGGGGTCAGGCAAGACCATCTCCGTCGCCGGTCCCTCAGTCATCTTCGTCTACATGATCATCGGCTTCATGCTGTATTTCGTGATGCGGGCGATGGGCGAACTGCTGCTTTCCAACCTCCGCTACAAGTCGTTCAGCGACTTCGCGGCCGACCTGCTTGGCCCCTGGGCCGGATTCTTCACCGGGTGGACCTACTGGTTCTGCTGGGTGGTCACGGGAATCGCCGACGTCGTGGCAATCGCCCACTACGTAACCTTCTGGTGGGCCCAAATACCGCTCTGGATTCCTGCCCTTGCGTGCATCATCCTTCTGCTTGCACTGAACCTTCCCACGGTGAAGGCCTTCGGCGAGACCGAGTTCTGGTTCGCCCTGATCAAGATCATCGCCATTCTGACGCTGATCGTCGTGGGCCTGGTCATGATCCTTACGCGCTTCGAGTCGGAGCCCGGAACCACTGCCGGGTTCGAGAACCTGTGGGAGAACGGCGGATTCTTCCCCACCGGCCCCATGGGCTTCGTGGCCGGATTCCAGATCGCAGTGTTCGCTTTTGTCGGCATTGAACTGGTCGGTACGGCCGCGGCCGAGACCAAGGACCCGGAGAAGAACCTCCCGAAGGCAATCAACTCCATTCCGCTGCGCATCATGCTCTTCTACGTAGGTGCCCTGGTGGTCCTGATGTCAGTGATCCCCTGGACCGACTTCAACGCCGAGGAAAGCCCCTTCGTGGGCATGTTCGCCCTGGCGGGGCTGGGAACGGCAGCCGCCGTCGTGAATTTCGTGGTGCTGACTTCCGCTGCGTCGTCGGCGAACTCGGGCATTTACTCCACGTCCCGGATGGTCTTCGGCCTGGCGCACGACGGCGATGCCCCCGAGGCGTTCGGGCGGCTGTCCCGCCGCAAGGTGCCGCAGAACGCCCTGTTCTTCTCCTGCACCTTCCTGCTGGCCGGTGTTGTGCTGCTGTATGCGGGCGACTCCGTCAGTGCCGCCTTCACCTTGGTGACCACCATTTCCGCGCTCTGCTTTATGTTCGTGTGGACCATCATCCTCTTCAGCTACCTCACCTACCGCCGGCGCCGCCCGCAGCTGCATGCGGAGTCGAAGTTCAAGCTCCCCGGCGGCCGCGTAATGGTGTACGTGGTGCTGGCCTTCTTTGTGTTCATCGTCTGGGCGCTCACTACCCAGCCGGACACCCTGACCGCGCTGCTGGTTACGCCCATCTGGTTTGCCCTGCTGGGCGGGGCCTACGCCCTGCTGCGCCGCACGCCGCTGCATCAGGCGCGGGTCGCTGAGTACAAGGCCATGGCCGAAGCTGAGCGGAAGGCTGTGGAGCAGCTCAGCCGCGTGTGAACTTGAGGTAGCGGCGGGCTGAGTCCTGCACGATCCGGTCTGCTCCGTTGGGCAGGATGTAGTCCCACCATGCGCCGTACAGGCGTTCATAGGACAGCGGCGCCAGCAGCTCGGCGGCTGCCTCCACCACGTCCGGCCGTTCCGGAATCAGGTTCGGGTAGCTGTACATGAATGCCACGTGGGTGAAGTCCGGGATCACCTGGATAATGTCTCCGCTGAACAGTGCTCCCAGACCGTCCGGATCGTCCGCCCAGTGCATCACCGTGCCGCCGGGAAAGTGGACGCCGGGGCGGTAAAGAACCAGTCCTTCAGCCAGCTCCATCCGGTCTCCGTCCCAGAACTGCAGGGCGGGGTCGGTGCGTCCCACCCATTCCCGGTCCGCGCTGTGCAGATACACGGGGACCCCGAATTCCCGCGCCCAGTCCACCATGGTGGCGTAGTAGTGGGGGTGGCTGATGGCAATGGCCGTCAGGCCGCCTTCCGCGTTGATGAGGTCGATCATCTCCTCATCCAGGTACGGGACGCAGTCCCAGAGGACGTTGCCGTCCAGTGCCTTCACCAGCAGGGCGCGCTGCCCAATGGCGAACTTGGGTTCGGAGCCGATTCCAAGCACCCCGGGGCCCTGCGGATGGATGCTGGCGCGGCGGGCACCGGAACGCAGCTTGGAGAGCGTGGTCCAGGCCTGGCCGGAAAACGGAACGTACTGCCGCTCGTCCAGGCACACCGGACAGTCCGCCCGGGGCCCGCCATACTGGGTCCCGCACGTGACGCAGATCGGATAGTCGTTTGGAGGCAGTGCCTCCCGGTAATGCTGCACCATGGTCATGAACCCGTCCGTCACCAGGAATGGCCGAAGTGCGGTTCAGGCTACCGCGCGCAGCCGCGAGGCAAAACCGTTGCCGGCCAGATCGCGGACCTGCGCCGATAACGATTTGGCAACTCAGTACACAACGGTGCCGGTGGATTCCACCGTGCTTCCCAGCTGGGCGGGACGTCCGCTGACTTCCAAGGCAATGCCCGCCGTGTGGAGGGGAACTTCCAGTGCACGGCTGAGGTTCGGCAGCACGTCGCTGCGCACGCGACGCAGTGCCTCCTGCACATCAGCCCGTTCGTTCAGCGTCAGGCGGAGGGCGAGATCCGGTGACTCGGCGGTGCCGCGCAGCAGTGCCCAGCTGCTGACCACACCCGGCAGGGACGAGGCATCATCCTCCACGGCCGCGGCCAGCACCGCGGGGTCGCACCGGGTGATCCCGCGGGCCGGGTCCTCGTGGAGCCGGTAACTGGATGCGGCGCGCCGCCGAGGAACCTCGGCAAGGATCCACCACAGCCCCAGCAGCCCCAGAATGATGCCGCCGATCAGCACAGCCGAGGCCGGAAGCGTTTCCAGCACGCCGGGCCCGTCGGAGAGGACCGGGTCGTCCGCCCCGGCCAGGTTCCCGCCGGTCATTTGCGCCATAAGCCCCGATGAAAAGAGGATGGATGCTGCCCCGGCAGCCAGCAGAACAATCCCAAGGATGATCAGCCAGGTCCGGTTCATGGCTCCTGCATGGTGTCGCATGCTGCGTCCTTCCAGGTACGCCGTGTCACTCCCGTGAACGGATGGACACCCGGACCCGCGGCACGGGATCCAGGCCTGAGGCTTCCAGCCGCGAATGCACCCCGTCACCGACCCACCGCTGCAAGTCCTGGGTGTCATGCAGCGCCGTCGTCACCGTGACCCGCACATCCCGGTCCGTAGCCGTGGCCGAGGCGGAGGAAACGCCGTCGATGTGTTCACAGGTGGCGGCTGCCAGCTGTGCGACCGCCCGGCGGGACATTACCGCGCTCGGCCCGCCGGACGTTGCCTGCTCGGCAGACCGGTCCCCCGCCGGCAGCCGAACCGGCAGGTCGTGAAAGCGTCCGGGCACAATTCCTGCCAGCAGCAGCACCAGCCCGGCGGCAGCGAGCGCAATGCCCGCAGCCCAGACTCCCGGACTGTTCCACGCTGATTCGGCCAGCCAGTCCAGCGGTGCCGTCACCGCTTCCGGCCACGTTCCGGAGGTTAGCCGAAGCAGCGCCGCCACCACAGCGGCGACGCCGAGCGCCAGAAGCACGACGGCGCAAATGGTTGCGGCAACCGAACGGCTGGGCCGCCGGCGCAGGGCCACCGGAGGCGACTCGGCGCTCACAGCAGGTTCCGCCGTCCGGAGGATGCCGGCCGTGGCCGCAGCCACGCCACGGTGATGTCCACCTGCCGCACCTGCACACCGGTCAGCTCCGTGACCCGGCCGGCGATCCGCTCGCGCAATTCATTCGTGGCCTGGCGCAGCGGCACGGGATAAGGCAGGCCGACAGTCACCCGAAGGCTGGCGATGTTTCCCGCCAATTCCACGGATGCCTCCGGGCGGGCGGAAAAGTCTGCCCTCGACCCGATGCCCAGAAACCCGCCAGTGGTTCCGCCCGCATCGGTTTCGTCACGGGCCACCTGGCTGGCGATCTTCTCCAGGACCTTGCGGGACATTGACGTGCTGCCCCGGTCTTCCACGGCCCGCCGTGGACGGCGTGCTGTCTCCACCTGCATCGTGGTCATCGGCTTGCGGCACGGCCAAACATGCCGGCCATGTCCAGTTTGCCGTCAGCCACGAGACCAACCACAAGACCTATCAGGCCGAAGAGAACGGTCACGAGGAACGCGAACCACCCCCCGAAGGCCAGCACAATACCCAAGACCAATCCGATTACCAGGCACCATCTTGTTGCATTCATCGGTGCTCTCCTTTGGACGTATTAGTACGTTATGGATTCGGCCCGCCCCGAATACGGACCCCTGCCCTTACTCCAGCCGCCCCGGCTGTTTCTTCTGCGGCTGGCTGTCATCGTCGCTGTCGTCGTCCGGGAGATGGACGTCGGTGACGTTCACGTTGACTTCCAGGACTTCAAGTCCGGTGGCGTTCTCCACAGAGCGGATCACATTGGTGCGGATAGCCTGGCTGACTTCAACGATTGAATAGCCGTACTCGACGATCACGCTGACATCCACCGCCGCCTGCCGCTCGCCCTTCTCCACGCTCACGCCGTTGCCGTAGTTGGTCTGGGATCCGGGGATGCGTTCGGTGACGGCACTGAATGCGCGCCGGGCGGCATTTCCCATGGCGAAGACGCCGGGGACTTCGCGGGTGGCTATGCCTGCCAGTTTCTGCACCACGGTTTCTTCGATCGTGGTGTCTCCGCGGGGAGTGTGCAGCGGACCAGAGGGCCGGTGCTGCGAGAGGTCGCTGTCCCTCTCAGTACTTTCCCTGGCCGTCGCCGATGATGCGGTGGATTGTCCAGGACTTTGGGAGGATTCTGCCATGGCACTCATCTCCTGAAGAGGGGGATCCCGGAGAGGGATCGCCGTACCTTCCATTAAGGGCGCACCGGTGCCCGAACGTCACGCCCGCCGGAATATTTCCCGGGTCCGGAGCGCGATTTCAATCCACCGCCGGAAAACCAAACAGACCCGGGACCCGGGTGACCTTGCCCCAGCCAGTTGTGGGCCCGTATATTCACGATACGGAAACAAGTTTTCATTTTTGAGTCCGAACGGATCAAAAAGACGGGTTTACACCCTGCGCCTGGCCCCGTACTTTCAGGGGCACAGCTGCATTTCGACGACGCGGTCAGGCAGGACTACGCCGACTCGCGAGAGGAGAAACCATGGCCATCGAAGTAACCGACCTCAACCCCGCTGAAGGTGCCGGAACGATCCTGACTCCGGAAGCCCTGGCGTTCATCGAAGAACTCCACCACCGCTTCGCACCCACCCGTAACGATCTGCTTGCCGCGCGCACCGCACGCCGCGAAGCCATCGCCGCAGGGGAGCCCCTCGATTTCCTCCCCGAGACCGCGCAGATCCGGGACGGCGACTGGCAGGTGGCACCGGCACCGCCGGCGCTCCAGGACCGCCGCGTGGAGATGACCGGGCCTGCGTCCCCCGCAAAGATGGCCATCAACGCCTTGAATTCCGGTGCCAAGGTCTGGCTCGCGGACCTCGAGGACGCGTCCACCCCCACCTGGCACAACGTGGTCGACGCCGAATACAACCTTTACCGCGCAGCCCGCGGGGAGCTTGCCTTCGCCTCTCCCGAGGGCAAGGAATATGCGCTCCGCACGGACGCACCCCTCGCCGTCGTTGTCATGCGCCCGCGCGGCTGGCACCTGCCGGAGAAGCACGTGATGATCGACGGCGAACCCGCGGTGGGGGCGCTCGTGGACTTTGGCCTGCACTTCTTCCACAACGCCAAGCAGCTGCTGGAAAACGGCCAGGGCCCCTACTACTACCTGCCCAAGATGGAGAGCCACCTCGAAGCCAGGCTCTGGAACGACGTCTTCGTGTTCGCCCAGGACTACGTGGGCGTGCCCCAGGGATCGGTGCGGGCCACCGTGCTGGTCGAGACTATTCCGGCCGCCTTCGAGATGGAGGAAATCCTGTACGAGCTCCGCGACCACGCGGCAGGGCTGAACGCCGGACGGTGGGACTATCTCTTCAGCATGATCAAGGTGTTCCGAGACTCCGGGAAGGACTTCCTGCTCCCCGACCGGGCCGACGTCGCGATGACCGCACCGTTCATGCGCGCCTACACGGAGCTGCTGGTCAAGACCTGCCACCGCCGCGGAGCCTTCGCAATGGGCGGCATGGCAGCCTTCATCCCCAACCGGCGCGAGCCTGAAACGACCGCCAAGGCGTTTGAAAAGGTCACCGCAGACAAGACCCGTGAAGCCAATGACGGCTTCGATGGTTCCTGGGTGGCGCACCCGGACATGGTGGATACCTGCCGGGAGGTCTTCGACTCCGTGCTGGGCGAGAAGCCCAACCAGGTGGACAAGCTTCGCGAGGACGTCCAGGTCACAGCCAGGGACCTGCTGGACGTCACCACTGCCGAGGGCTCGATCACCGAGGCAGGCCTGCGCTCCAACCTCTACGTGGCAGTGGCCTACACCGCGGTCTGGCTTTCGGGCAACGGCGCGGTGGCCATCCACAACCTCATGGAAGATGCCGCAACTGCCGAAATCTCCCGTTCCCAGGTCTGGCAGCAGGTCCGCAACGCGGTGACCCTGGAGGACACCGGCGAAACCGTCACTCCGGAACTGGTCAAGCGGCTGCTCGCTGAGGAAACGGAGCGGCTCAGGGGTGAGGTGGATGAGGAGAAGTTCAACCGCTACTACGCGCCGGCCAGCGAGCTGATCGGCCGGATCAGCCTCGCGGAGGATTACGCCGAGTTCCTTACTCTGCCGGCGTACGAGCTGGTGGACTAGGTTCGCCGGGCCCGGCAGCGCCGGGCGGACCGGAACGGCGGCAACGAAACTCCTTCGCTCGCAGGGCTCGCTTCGGAGTATTAAAGCCGCCTAACCCGGTCCGTACGGCACTATGATGTTCCGGTCCGGCGGGCGCCGGTCACTCGAAGTGGATTACCTGGCGGATGGCCTGCCCGTCCGCCAGGGTGTCCATGGCTTCATTGATGTCCTCCAGCGCGACCTCGGAGGAAACCAGCTCTTCGACGGGCAGCTTTCCCTGGCGCCAGAGGTCCGCGTAAACCGGGATATCGCGGGACGGCACCGCCGACCCCAGATAGCTGCCGATGATTGTCCGGGCCTCCGCTGTGAGGGTCAGCGGCGTTATTTCGGAGAGCTGGTCCGGGGCAGGGAGCCCAACCGTGACTGTGGTGCCGCCCGGGGCCGTGAGGTTCACGGCAGTCTCGAAGGCGCGGGGATGGCCTGCGGCCTCCACGGTGAGCGCGGCACGGATTCCCTCTGCGGCTGCTTCCTCCGGGGAGTACACGGCATCTGCACCCAGTTCCAGGGCACGCTTCAGTTTTTCAGGCAGGGCATCCACGCCAATCACGCGGCGCACTCCCGCTGCCCTGGCGGCCAGCAGCGCCGCCATGCCCACGCCGCCCAGTCCAACCACGGCGACGTCGTCTTCCGGGCCCGGCCGCACAGCGTTCATCACTGCTCCCCCTCCGGTGAGCACTGCGCAGCCGAGCAGGGCAGCAACTGCCGGCGGAACATCGTCCTCCACGGCCACCAGCGACCGATAGTTGACGACGGAATGGGTGGCGAAGGCAGAGACACCGAGGTGATGCAGCACCGGGTCGCCGTTCCTGGCGAGCCGAATGCCGCCGCCAAGCAGGGTGCCGGCATTGTTAGCGGCGCTGCCGGGAGTGCAGGGCATCTTGCCGTTGGTCCGGCAGGCCGCACACTCGCCGCACCGCGGCAGGAACGCCATCACCACCCGCTGTCCCACAGCCAGGCCCGGAACATCGGGGCCAAGCTCCTCAATCCTCCCCGCGGCTTCGTGCCCCAGCAGCATCGGCAGCGGACGGATCCGGCTTCCGTTAACCACGGAGAGATCCGAGTGGCAAACGCCGGCGGCTTCGATTCGGACCAGCACTTCTCCGGGGCCGGGGCCGTCCAGCTGCAGTTCCGTCACGGTCAGCGGACGGCTTCGGGCATATGGCCGCTCCGCTCCGGTGCGTTCAAGGACTGCCCCGCGAATGGTTCGGCTGCTCATGATTCCCCTTTGAATCGGCGGATGATGCCTGGCGAGTCAGCGCCGGCACCGGCTGGCAACCATTCCAGCACGGTGCGGGCCGGCAGCCAAGGACACACTCCGGCGACGCGGCGTGCACTTCTGTGACGCGGGTTCATGTTTCCGGCCCGTTTCATTTGGCAAGATGTGATGCATGAGCCAACAGAGCAGGACCACCCCCGCACTGACCGGCAAGGACGCCAAGGCACTGGACCGGGCGCTTTCCGCCGGCGATGTCACGGTGTTCGTTGACGGCACTGCACTGCGGCTGCCGCCTGCAGCCCGGGACGCGGTCCTGGACCTGCTCGGCCGGCTCGCCACGGGCAAAGCAGTCACCGTCTCCTCAACCGCCGAGGAGGCGGTTGAGCGTGACAGTGAAGCCCGCGGGCACAATCCGCTGCTCACCACCTCCCAGGCAGCTGCCGCTGCCGGGATCTCCCACACCTACCTGCGCAACCTCACCGACGCCGGGGTGATACCCGTTGAGTACCGCGGGACCCACCGCCGGATCCGGATGTCCGACGTCGAGGCCTGGCTCCAGTCGCAGCGCGAGCAGCGCGCCGCGAAGGCCGCCCGGGGCGGGGACGGAAAACCAGGGGGGACTGATACCTAGGAGTACCGCCGCAGGGCGGCTCCGCACACCTGCTCGCTAGCTATGTATTGGTTTGGTTCCACTCGTACTTCCATTTAACGGAGCAAAAAGTGATTATCGGTATCCCCAAAGAAATCAAGAACAACGAATACCGCGTGGCCATCACCGCCTCGGGTGTTCATGAACTGACCACGCGCGGCCACACGGTCCTGGTAGAGGCCGGCGCAGGTGCCGGATCGAATATTACCGATGAGGAATATTCAACGGCAGGGGCTGAACTGACGGCGTCTGCCGGAGATGTCTGGAAGCGTTCGGACATGATCCTGAAGGTCAAGGAACCCATCGCCTCGGAGTACCAGTATTTCCGCCCCGGGCTGATCCTCTTCACCTACCTGCACCTGGCCGCTGCTCCGGAGCTGACCCGCGCGCTGATGGATTCAGGCGTCACCGCCATTGCCTATGAGACAGTCCAGGAGGGACGCGCCCTGCCGCTGCTGGCTCCCATGTCCGAAGTGGCCGGCCGCCTGGCCGTTCAGGTAGGCGCGCAGTGCATGATGGCGCCTGCAGGTGGCCCCGGCCTGCTGCTGGGCGGGGTGCCCGGCGTCCGCCCCGCCAAGGTGGTGGTGCTGGGTGCCGGCGTTGCCGGAACCAACGCCGTTGCCGTCGCCGTTGGCGCGCACGCGGACGTCACCGTCCTGGACATCAACATCAACCGGCTGCGGGAACTCGATGCCCTGTATGCCGGCCGGATCAAGACCGTGGCCTCCAACGCGTTTGAAATTGAGCGTGCCCTGCTGGACGCGGACCTGGTAATTGGTTCGGTACTGGTTCCCGGCGCCCGTGCCCCGAAGCTTGTCACCAATGACATGGTGGCCAGGATGAAGCCGGGCTCGGTGCTGGTTGACATCGCCGTGGACCAGGGCGGCTGCTTCGAAGACAGCCGGCCAACCACGCACGAGGACCCGACGTTCCGTGTCCACGGTTCCCTGTTCTACTGCGTGGCCAACATGCCCGGTGCGGTGCCCAACACCTCCACCTATGCGCTCACCAACGTCACCCTGCCCTACGCCGCCGCACTGGCGGACAAGGGCGTGCATGATGCGTTCGAGGCATCCCCGGCGCTTTCCCGCGGCCTGAACATCGCCAACGGCGCAGTGACCCACCACTCCGTCTCTGACGCCCACGGACTTGAGCTGACCGAAGGCTGGAGAGAGCTGGTTGCTCCCTAGCGGCCCCGTTAACCACGAAGGCCGGCAGCCCCGTATGGGACTGCCGGCCTTCGTGGTTGATGGACTAGTGGGAAACCGGAACCTTGGCTGCTGCGCCGCGGAGGACCGGAGCGCCCAGCATCGAGATGACGACGGCGCCAAGTCCCATGGGGATCACGAACAGGAAGTACAGATCCCCGGGCGTCCAGCCGCCGTCGATCAGGCTGCCGGCCAGGATCGGCGAGACAATCGCGCCCACACGGCCCATGCCGATGACCAGGCCCAGAGCGGTGCCGCGGACCTCGGAGTCGTAATACGTAGGACTAATCGCCAGCATGCCGGCGATCGGGGCGTTGGATCCGAAGCCCACCAGCGCTGCAGCGAAGAGCGCCAGCGGCAGGGATCCTTCCGTGGAGTTGGCGAAGACCACGAAGGTGGCGGCACCGACTACGAAGAAGACGGCCAGGACGCGCCGCATCTCGAAGCGCGAGCCGAAGACGCCAAGCACCACGGCACCGGTGATGGCACCGACGCTGAAAAGCACACCGGCGTTGATGCCGTCCTGGGCGCTGAACCCGCTGGCGGTGATGAGCTTGGGTGTCCAGGAGTTCGCGAAGTAGAAGCTGGCCATAAGGATGAAGTAGGCCAGTGAGAGCAGGATGGTGCGGCGGGCATTCACGCCGGTGAGCACGTCCGCGAAGCGGGACTTCTTCTCGCCGCGGGGCGCCGCCTCCGGCAGCTCATCCACGGGGGCCTGGCCAATGCTGCGCAGGGTCTTGTTGATGCGTTCCAGAGCGTTGGCCGGGCGGCGCACCGACAGGTAGTCGATGGATTCCGGCAGCACTTTCAGTACCAGGGGAATCATGACGAGAGTAGCCAGGGCTCCGAACAGGAAGGCTGAGCGCCAGCCGAAGGACGCGATCAGGGCACCGGTAACGAGTCCGCCGAGCACACCGCCCACAGGCTGGCCAATGCTGACAATCGCCAGCGCGGTGGAGCGGCGCTTGGCGTTGGAGAATTCGGAGGCAAAGACGTTGATGGTTGCCTGCAGGGTGCCAATAGCTACGCCGGTGATCAGGCGCAGCAGAAGCAATACCTCATAGGAGGGTGCAAAGACCGAAGCGAACATTCCCGCCGCGACCACGCACACCCCGATCAGCAGGGTCTTCTGGCGTCCGATGATGTCTGCGACGGTGGAAACAAAAATGGATCCCACGGCCATGCCCACCAGGGCAGCGCTGAGCAGG
The DNA here is from genome assembly GCF_009696625.1 of Arthrobacter sp. BL-252-APC-1A. Lineage (NCBI taxonomy): Bacteria > Bacillati > Actinomycetota > Actinomycetes > Micrococcales > Micrococcaceae > Arthrobacter > Arthrobacter sp. BL-252-APC-1A. The sequence continues at coordinate 138,624 of NZ_VULS01000009.1, forward strand.
AACCCGAGTTCCGCGCCGTTGAGGTCCCATTCAGCAGAGACTGCCGAGGCGCTGAAGGCCATGACGAGGACGTCGAAGCCGTCGATCATGTAGAGAGCTGTACAAATTGCGATGATACCGACTTGCCGCCGGCTCAGGGCGGAGTCTTCGATCCGGTCTTTGAGGTGCATTCCTAGAATGCTAAACGAGACGATTGCCACACCGTGATTTCGCTCGCGTTGATGCCGGGGCGTTACGCGTCAGGCCACTGGCGAATCACAGTCCTGCGTGGATTTGCCGTATCATTTCCAACCCCCGCAGCGAATCCGCCGGGTCCACGGGGTTTGGCTTTCCGTCTTGTACCGCAGCGGCCACTGCGGCGTAGTAGTCCTGGTAGCGGCCGGGTTCCGTCGGCACTGCAACGGTGCTGCCGTCCACCCCCAGCCGCCCCCACGCCGCCGGGTCCTCGGAACCGTAGCCTGCGTCTCCGGGACGCAGTCCGGCGTCGAGCTGGGCTTCCTGCGGATCCACTCCGCGCTTGGTCCAGGCGGCTTTGCTTCCAGAGACGCGGAACCGCTCCCCCGCCTGCGGTGCCAGGGAATTCATCCACAGATGTGAGAGCACGCCGGAGTCATGCCGGAGGACCACAAAGACGTCGTCGTCAGGTCCACCGGCTTCCCGCCGCGCATGCACTTCGGCCCAGACCGGCTCGGCCGGCCCGAAGAGCTGGAGCACCTGGTCGATCAGGTGCGGTCCAAGGTCAAAGAGGATCCCGCCTCCCTCGGCTGCTCCGGCCTGCTTTTTCCATGCCTTGGTGACGGCGGGTTTATGGGACTCCATCCGGGATTCAAACCGGGTCACTGATCCCAGGTCACCACGTTCCACCAGTGCCTTCAGGGTCAGGAAATCACCGTCCCAGCGCCGGTTCTGAAACACGGAGAGAAGTTTCCCTCCGGCGGCTGCAGCGGCCATCATCTCTGCCGCGGCCTCGGGGGAATGGGCGAACGGCTTGTCCACCACCACGTTGAGGCCCGCATCCAGTGCCGCGAGCGCGAGGGGTGCATGTGTGGCAGGCGGCGTGCTGATGACGGCAAGGTCAAGACCTCCTGCCAGCGCGAGCGCCGCGTCAGCAGGGGGGACTACGACGGCGCCCGGATACGCGGCGGAAGCGGCACGCGCGCGCCCGGGATCCGAAGTGACGATCACATCCAGCGAGAACCGGGCGTCCTGTTCAAGCAGGGGCGCATGGAAGACCCGTCCGCCCAGCCCAAAACCGAAGAGAACGGTACGCAGGGGTGCGCGGCCAGCCGCGTCGGCGGGAATGGTCATGAGGGCTGGAAATGTGTCTGGGAAGGGGCCCCGTTGAGCTTGGCCACGATCTCCCCCGCCAGCACCTTGAGCTTCAGGTTCCTGCCGTTGGAGGCGCGCTTAAGGGTCTCGAACGCCTCGCTTTGGGAACAGCGGTTCTGCCCCATGATGATCCCGATGGCCAGGTCAATGTCCGTGCGGGACTGGAGGACAGCCTGCAGATCCTCCACGGTTGACGCCCGCTGTGACATCCGCACCGCAAGCCGGAGGGCCTGGGAAGCTTCCGATGCGTAGGCACGGGCGACCCGCTGGAAATCCTCATCAAAGGTATTGGCGGAGCGGGAGTAGAGGTTCAGCGCCGCCCTGGCGTGGCCTTCCAGAGCCAGCGGGACGGCGTACATGGACCGCACGCCCTGTGAAACCACGTGCTTCATGTAGTCGGGCCAGTGCTCGTCGGCCGCCGTGTCCGGGACGTAGATGGCTTCGTGGATCCGCAGCGCGTGAAGGCACGGACCGTCATCGAACGCGTACTGCATCTCGTCCATTTCAAGCGCAACGCTCTCGCTGCTGGCAACGGTGTAGCTGTGCCCGCGCGAACGCTGCAGGGTGATTCCGCAGTAAACCGTGCCGCGGGTGGACAGCGACGACGCACTCAGCCGCGCCAGATGCTGGAGGAATTCCAAGACGTCTTCGTGGTGGATCAGCAGATCCTGCAGCTGCGCCGCGGTAGCAGTCGCAGACCTTAGATCGTCCATAGAGCAATGTTCCTTTTCCGCCCAGTGAACCGCACTCTGCGCCCACGATTGTCGTGTTTGAGCTTAGATACTACGATATCGGGAGACGGTCAAGACGCGGCCACGGCTTCTGCATACCCCTATGGAGTTATCGATGGGCCTACCGGCGCATTTGCCGATCTGCCACCATTGCGGCGTTGACGATTACCTGATTTACGAGTTCTACACCGCCCCGACCCAAGACGGACCCGGTGTTGTAAGTTACACCTGTTCTGCCTGTGAAACGTTCGCCGGCCACGAGGTTCCGGCTGGCTGGGCACCCCCAGGGTGGCGCGTTGGCCAATGATTCTCCCCCGGCCCCCATTCCCGGGGGACTCGTGTTGCTCCTTGGCGCAGCGGCCCAGCTGTCTGCTGAAGCCACGCGCCTGTTTCTCGCCGAGCTCTCACTCACGGAAAACTCAGTCCGCGTGCTGAAGGTACTCTCAGCTCCCGGAATGCCGGCCGCAAGAGCCGCCTCCCTGACACATTTGAGCCTCGACGAGGCTTCCTTCGCCCTGGCCTCCCTGCATCAGGCCGGCTACGCCCGCCCGCGCCGTCCCGGCAGATGGTCCCGAACCGCCTCGGGGACCGCGGTGGTGGAAGAACTCGCGCGCGTCAGGCAGCAGTGCGATTCCCGGGCCGGGGAAACCGAACTGCGCAAGGGGCTCCACAAGCTGATTCAGTCCATAAGTACCGACAGCCCCGAGCCGGCCTAAAACCCCGTCCCGGCAACAAAACAGCGGGCCTGGAGCAGCTTTCACTGCTCCAGGCCCGCTGTTTTGTCCTACAGGCGGAACCTATCCGCCTAGGAGGCCGCGGCGAGCGGGAAACGCTCCCACACCCGGTGCTGGCCCAGCAGGGTGATCAGGCCGGGAACGATGTCCTCCGGGGACTCCGCCAGGACGCCGGGAGCATCGCCGGGGATTCCGGAGGCACCGATGACGCCGGTTCCGCTGCCCCAGGCACCTATGGCCTTGGAGTGACGGTAGGCCTCAGTCAGCAGAATGGCCACCCGGGGATCGATGGCCGGGTGCCCGGCGGGATTGCCTGCCTTGGCGTCCAGGCTGTCCACCGCATCGGTGCCGTATTCACCGGATCCGGCGACGATCACGGCGTCGAACTCAGTAGACCTCGCGGTCAGGTACGTGCGCTGTACGGGCACCTGGCCGCCGAGCATTCCACCCTGGGGCGCAATGACCAGTGGCACCATGTCCGCCGCGTCCACAGCGGCGCGTACCCGGGCCAGGGCGGCCAGGTCCGTGGTGTCGTCGGCCAGGATCCCGATGATCCGGCCGTCAACCGGCCAGGTTCCGCCGACCTGCTGAAGTGCCGGACTGGGGTCGGTGTCCTCCACCTTCACGGTGGGCGCAGGCGCGGGCAGGCCGAGTCCGGCCGCCACCTCAGCACACAGCCGCTCGTCGATGTTAGCGAGCGCCTGCAGCTGCCGGACCTTGATGTTCTCCTCGTAGCACTTGCCAAGCTCAAACGTGTACGCCTGGATCACGTGGTCCTGCTCCACCGGAGTCAGCGAGCGGAAGAACTGACGCGGCTGGCTGTAGTGGTCATCAAAGGTTGCCGGGTTCTCCCGCACCTTCCGGGACTTTGCCACCGGGGCAGGCACGTCGATGAACGCACCCATGTCCGCTCCTGCAAGGAACGGACAGCCGCCATCCAGTGAATTGGGCTGGTACGGGGCCACTCCGCTGTGCACGGCATCCTGGTGGAATCCGTCCCTGTGCATGTCATTGACCGGCGCGTGCGGGCGGTTGATGGGGATCTGCGCGAAGTTCGGTCCGCCAAGGCGGGTGAGCTGTGTGTCGATGTAGGAAAACAGGCGCCCCTGGAGCAGCGGATCGTTCGTCACATCAATGCCGGGAACCAGATGTCCGGGGTGGAAGGCTACCTGCTCCGTTTCGGCGAAGAAGTTGGTCACGTTCCGGTTCAGCGTCATGGTGCCGATGATCTGCACCGGGGCCAGTTCCTCGGGGACGATCTTGGTCGGATCCAGCAGATCGATGCCCTCGAACATCTCATCCTCTGTATCCGGGAAGACCTGCACCCCAAGATCCCATTCGGGGTAGGCACCGGCTTCGATGGCGTCTGCCAGATCGCGGCGGTGGAAGTCGGGATCCATGCCGTTGATAATCTGCGCCTCTTCCCAGACCAGGGAATGCACTCCCAGCCGGGGCTTCCAGTGGAACTTCACCAGCGAGGTCTCGCCCTTGGCGTTGACAAGCCGGAAGGTGTGGACGCCGAATCCCTCCATGGTCCGGTAGGAGCGCGGAATACCGCGGTCGGACATGTTCCAGATGGCATGATGCTGGGCCTCGGTGTGCAGCGAGACGAAGTCCCAGAAGGTATCGTGCGCGCTCTGCGCCTGCGGGATTTCACGGTCGGGATGCGGCTTGCCGGCATGAATGACGTCCGGGAACTTGATGGCGTCCTGGATGAAAAACACCGGGATGTTGTTGCCCACCAGATCGAAGGTTCCCTCATCCGTGTAGAACTTGGTGGCGAAGCCGCGCGTATCGCGCACGGTGTCAGCGGACCCGCGCGAACCCAGCACAGTGGAGAAGCGGACAAAGACCGGAGTCTGGGCGTCCCGGGCGAGGAAACCTGCCCGGGTGATGCCTTCCGCAGCGCCGTTGGCCACGAACACGCCATGGGCGGCTGCGCCGCGGGCATGGACTACCCGCTCGGGAATGCGCTCATGGTCGAAGTGGGTGATTTTCTCGCGCAGGTGATGGTCCTGGAGCAGCACGGGTCCGCGGGGCCCGGCCTTGAGCGAATGGTCCGTATCCCGCAGGCGGGCACCCTGGGCGGTGGTCAGGTAACGCCCGGACTGGGCGTTGGACGTCTTCGGCGCCCCGGTGGGAACCCCGGTGGGGGACACGGTTTCCGGACCGTCCTGGTCCGGCTTGGGCGGAAGGGGATCGTGCGGTTCCGTCGGTTCGGAGAGTGAAGGTGGCTGCGGTGCCGGGGCACCGGGGATCGGAAGTCCGTTGGCTGATGTGCTCTGATCTGACATATGGCCTCCATCTGGTGGAACTTGCTTGCCGCGCCGGGGGCGCAGCTCCATCAACACCATACCCAAAAATTAGTAAGGGTACTTAACATCGGCACAGCCCGGTGTGCCGCCGGACATGGCAAAGGACGGATCTGCCTGTAGGGGGGACACAGGCAGATCCGTCCTTTGCGGGGACGTCAATTCCCCTTACCGTCCCGTCGGCCAGGCTCCTTGGGCGGAGCGGTTCACGGGGCGGAGTCTCATCAATCGCGCATTGGGGTCCGGCGCACCTTCGCAGCCGAACGGCGCTGCTGCCACGGGCAGGAAGCTATTCCCACAGACCGTCGGCCCACGCCGCATCCCGAAGGTAGTCCCTGGCAGGCCCCACACTCCAAAGCTCCCCGCGGGACTCAACGTAGCCCATGCCCCGCATATCCTCGACCGTTCCTTCGTCGCAGCCGAGGACCGTTCCAAGGTCTTTGTCGTCAGCGGCCAGAACCACTTCATTCCTTTGTGACACTACGTCGGCGTCCTTCTTCTTGAAGACTTCATCCCGGGCCATCCGGGAGCGTTAGTGCTTATCCAGGAGCATTGCTTCGCGCTCCGTGCTCCACGTCCTGGCGTAGAGACCCATTGCTGCTTCTTCCCGCAGCGAGAGCCCCAGCCGGTTGAGCAGCATGTGCGCCTGGTAAACCGTCAAGTGCTGTGCACTGCGGCTGACACGGGCCTTGTCTGCCCGATAGAGGTAGGTGTCCATGGTGCGGAACCAGCGGCGGCGCCAGTTTTCCACTGCGGACTCAGCTGCCGTGGCAGCCATCAGGCGGTGGGTGGGCATAACCTTTGCTCCCACCTGGACCGTCATGGCCTGCCGAACGCTGGCAGCACGCGGGCCAAAGCCGGCGGTGCAGCTGCGAAGGTGGCTGTCCCAGTAGTAATCCCAGGAGAGCCGGCGGCGGTCGGGCCAGCTCGAGGCCCGCGGGCCCTTCATCATGCTGCGCGCCGAATCAAAGAGCAGCAGGGAGCCGAGTGCCCACCTGTTTTGCACCTTTGGGAAACGCGCCGTAGCCCAGGTGCCCAGATCCGAGGAGAGCTCAAAGACTTCCTCTGCAAGCGCGAGGCCTTCCACGCCGCCGTATTTGGCAAGGTCGGCTTCTACGCGCGGATCCTGCGGATCCGCGCCGCCCGGGCTGAGCCGGTCACAGGCCGGGTCTCCAAAGGAGTGCGTCACGCTCAGGTGCCCGATAACTCCGCTGGCCTGCTCCTGGAGAGCCACCAGCAGGGACTTAAGCCGGTCCAGCGTCTCCTGTGACGCAAGGACCTTCATCCGTACATGTGCATTCGCAGGCTCAGAGCAGCGGGTGTAGAACCACCGCTGCGCCCCCCCACAGCTGTGCCTGCGCCGCCAGCGGGGTAACCAGTTCTCCAATGATGCCGTCCGCTACATCGAAGCCACCGATATAGATGGATAGTGTCCACCAACGAGTGCTTGCATTAGTTCGCGAGGCGTTTCGAACTGCTGTTAGCTGGCTCATGGCGTTCTTCCTCCGGTTTAAGTCTGGTTACCACCGCTGGGGCGGGTCTATATGGGTGTTGCTGGTTGGTTCATCCCCCATGTGAGGGGACTAGATCAGAACCATTCCCAGCTCTTGATGGAAACCGGTGCAGTTACCTTCTTCATGGTCGTATCCCCTCTTTTTGTTTCGGCTGGTTGCACAGCCGGCCGTGTTTGACTCCGAAAGCTTCCCCCGGGCCCAACGGGCGTGTCCACCGTTCCCAATTTCAGCTTCCTGTCATGTCCGCTTAGTGCCCCGGACGTCGTCTTAGTTCTTGGGAAGAGGGCCTTACTGGCGCGCTGCTGAGCGGATTTGGCCAGTTCGGGTACCGAACTACCGGGTTAAGGTGGAGAATGGCATTAACCTGTCATGTCATGCTCTTCGGGTTCCAATTTTTGGCCGAAACACCTTGCCCGAGGCTGACAGCACCCGGACGCCGGTAGCCTGCCAAGCACGCGGGCAGCTGTGCCCAGCTTTGCAGTTTGAGGAGGAAACTTGCTCGATCAGGTGTCGGTTGAGGTGTACCGCTATGCGGTCTCTCATCCGGGTTGGACCCCTGCCGAAGCGTCGGACGCACTGGGCTACACCACGCGCGCAATTGACCGGGCAGTGGATGAGCTGCGTTCCCGCTGCCTGCTCTTCGTGGAGGGCTCTGAAACTCCCGTCTACACGGCAGTCTCCCCCGACGTCGCACTTGCTGAACTGGTGGACCCGGACGAGCGCGCCCTGCTGGAGCTCCGCGCCCGCATCGGAGCGAAGCGGCGGGAGCTGGCGGGCCTGGTACCAACATTCACTGAGGCCCGGCGGCAGGTGGCTGCGGACGCGTCTGTCGAAGTGCTTGAAGATCCCGAGCAGGTTCAGCGGGTCCTCATCGAGTACGGGCGCTCTGCGTCGGAGAGCGTGCTGATCGCCAGGCCGGGCCAGGGCTCAAACGCCAACTTCCAGGAAGAAAGCGTACAGAAGGACCTGGACCTGCTCAGGGCCGGAGTCCGGCGGCAGACCCTCTACCATTCCAGCACCCGGGACCACGTCCCCACCTGCAAGGCCGTTGAACGCATCACCGAAGCGGGCGGAGAGTTCCGCACCCTGCCGTACGTTCCGCTGCGCACGCTCATCTTCGATGACAAAGTGGCAGTGGTGGCCCGCCAGCTGCATACCTACGACCGGGCAGGCCTGGTGATCAGGGATCCGAACCTCATTGGCCTGTTTACCAAGCTTTTCGAGTTTGCCTGGAGCCTGGCGGAGCCCTTTATGGAGGAGGATCCGAGCAAGGCGGGCCTCAACAGCACACAGCGCTCCGTCCTGGCCGGTCTCGCCGCCGGGCATTCGGACGAGGTCATTGCCCGCCGCGTTGGCATCAGCGTCCGGACATGCCGGCGGCACATCGCCTGGATGCTCGAGGAACTCAAGGCGGAGAGCCGCTTCCAGGCCGGGATCAAGGCGCACAAGGCAGGCTGGATCTAGAAAACTTGTGTTGCTTCCCAGTCAACCTGAGTGCCATGATGTGGCATGACGTTTGAGGAAACAACGGGGTCAGTGCTGACTCCGGAAGCACAGGTGGCACTGGACCGGGCTACGGGATCCGCACACCGGCACGACGGACTGCTTTCCAACCGGGCGTTCCACATCAAGCAGTCGGCCGTTCGGGACGTCTTTGATATCTCGATCCGCCCCGGCCTCATTTCCCTCGCCGGCGGCAGCCCCTACCTGCAGGAACTGCCGCTTGATGAACTGGCTGAGGCGACCGCGTCGATTATCCGCAATCAGGGGCTTGCTGCACTGCAGTACGGGCCCGGGCAGGGCCTGCAGGAGCTGCGCGAGCTTGCGTGCGAAGTGATGGCGGCCGAAGGCATCCTGGACGCAAATCCCGCTGACGTGGTTATCACTACCGGATCGCAGTCCGGCCAGGACGTGGCAGCCAAGGTCTTCTGCAATCCCGGTGACGTTGTGCTGTGCGAGGACCCCACGTATGTGGGTGCACTCAACACCTTCGAGGCCTACGAGGTGGACCTGCAGCCGGTGGCTATGGACGGGGACGGCCTGATCCCCGAAGCCCTCCGGGAACGGATCTCCGCGCTGCGCGCAGCCGGAAAGAGCATCAAGATGCTCTACACAATCCCCAGCTTCAACAATCCCAGCGGCATCACGCTCGCTGAAGAGCGCCGGGACCAGATTGTGCGGATCTGCCGCGAGAACAACATCCTGGTCCTGGAAGACAACCCCTACGGCCTGCTGCGCTTCGACGGCGAACCGCTGCCTCCCCTCCGGGCATCCCACCCGGAGGACGTGCTTTACCTCGGGTCCTTCTCCAAGATATTTTCCCCCGGCATGCGCCTGGGCTGGGCACTGGTCCCCCGTCATCTCTTCCGGCGTTTCTACCTGGCCTGTGAAGCCGTGGTGCTGTGCCCGTCACCGCTGACGCAGATGATCACTGCCGCGTATCTGCGGGACTTCGACTGGATGGGCCGCATCAGGGATTCACGCCGGCTGTATGCGCAGAGGTGTGCGGCCATGCTGGCGGCACTTCAGGAGCACATGCCCGACGGCGTGAGCTGGACTGTCCCGGACGGCGGCTTCTTTATCTGGGTGAGCCTGCCCGAGGGAATCGATACGTACCCCCTGCTCGCCGAAGCCATTGATGCCGGAACCGTGTTTATTCCGGGGACAGCGTTTACGCCCGGAGACGAGACGAGTTCTAAGCTTCGGCTCGCATTCAGCGCAGTCTCGCCGGACGACATCGCCGAGGGCATGCGCAGGCTTGCCCCCGTAATCCGCCGCGCCGTATCAGGAGCAGACGCCGCATCAGGGGCAGCCGGCGCGTAGGCGCGACGGCGTCTATTTACGGCGCCGCTTGTCGAACAGGGGCACTACGATCACGAAGAGCAGGGCCATAATGGCCAGCCGCCACAGCATTCCCAGGTTCGGGAACAGGATGATGAGCAGGCTGGAGACAATGAAGGCACCGACCAGGATCCAGGCCGTCCGCTTCCAGTCAATCTGCGGTCCTCCCCCGCGGTTTCCGGGTCCGGGATTCATTGCCATGTTGCTCCGATCGTTGGTTGCCCTTTCGAGCCTAGTCCAGAAGCAGTGCGGGTTCCTCCAGAATGGCAGCGACATCGGCCATAAAGCGGGCTGACAGGTCGCCGTCCACCACCCGGTGGTCGAAGGAGCCGCCGAGGGTGGTAATCCAGCGGGGGATCACTTCGCCGTCCAGGACCCAGGGCTTCTGCTTGATCGTGCCAAACGCCACGATGGCAACTTCTCCGGGGTTGATGATCGGCGTGCCGGTATCGATGCCCAGGGCGCCGATGTTGGTGATGGTGAGCGTTCCACCGCGCATGTCCGCGGGCGGCGTCTTGCCCGCCCGGGCAGTGGTGGCGAGTTCGTTCAGGGCAACCGCGAGTTCCTTCAGGGAAAGATCCTGTGCGTCCTTGATGTTCGGCACCATCAGGCCGCGCGGCGTGGCGGCGGCAATTCCGAGGTTCATGAAGTGCTTCACATGGATCTCATCCCCGGCCCAGGTGGCATTCACTGAGGGGTTCCGGGCTGCGGCCCAGATAACCGCCTTCGCCAGGATCAGCAGCGGGGACACCTTGATGCCCTCGAAGTCCCGGGACGCCTTGAGCCGTTTGACGAACTCCATGGTCCGGGAGGCATCAACGTCAACGAAGATGCTGACGTGCGGCGCACTGAAGGCACTGTCCACCATGGCCTTGGCGGTGGCCTTGCGGACGCCCTTGACCGGGATGCGCTCAATGCGGCTGTCCTGCGGCCCGCTCGACGGCGACCAGAAGGTGCCTGCCGAATCCACCTCGGACTCGCGCTGGGCCTGGTAGCTGATCAGGTCCTGCTTGGTGACCTCTCCGCCCGCGCCGGTGGCGGGGACGTCTGCGAGGTTGATGCCGAGGTCCTTCGCGGCCTTGCGGACCGGGGGCTTGGCGAGGACCCGCAGAAGGAGCTGGTTGAAGCGGTCCTGCACGGCCGCGCCTGCTGCCGCTACAGCCGCACCGCGCGGGTCGTGGCGGGACGCAGGGCGCGCTGCCGGCTCTGTCCCGGCTGCATCCCGCTGCGCTGTCTCAGCCGGGGCTGCCTTCTGCGCGGCGGCAGGCCGGTTTCGGCGCGGGCGCCGCCGGACGGCGTCGGCCTTGGGGCCCGTGCCGGTCAGCGAAGCGGACGGCGGGCCGTCTGCGGCCGCGGGTGCCGCCGTCGCGGCTGTTGTGGCGGGGTTGGCTGCCTTGCCGGTACCGGACTTGCCGGCGGCCTTCTTTGCCGCGCCTGCGGCCACCTGGAAAATCGGGGTACCGACCTCCACCGTGGTGCCTTCGGGGACCAGGATGCCGGTGACCGTTCCAGCGTAAGGGGACGGGAGTTCCACGAGTGACTTCGCGGTTTCGATTTCCACGATCACTTCATTGATGGCGACCGTGTCACCTTCCTTGACCCGCCACTGGACGATTTCGGCCTCGGTGAGTCCTTCTCCGACGTCGGGCAGTTTGAACGTTTTCTCAGTCATGGCATCTCGATCTGGCGTGGGCCGGCAGCGCCGGCGGCGGAAGCTGTCTGTGGATCTGTCAGTAGGAGAAGACGGTGTCCAGGGCATCCAGGAGCCGGTCGATGTCCGGCAGGTAGTGCTCCTCAACGGCCGCTACGGGGTAGGGCATATGGAATCCGCCCACCCGGAGCACCGGGGCTTCAAGGTGGAGGAAGGCTCGCTCAGCGACTCGGGACGCGATTTCCCCGCCGATGCCGCCGAACGTCGGGGCCTCATGGGTCACGATCAGGCGGCCCGTGCGCCGAACCGATTCGGTGACGGTGTCAAAGTCGATCGGCGAGATGGAGCGGAGATCGATGACCTCGATGCTCCGGCCGTCTTCCGCAGCCGCTTCGGCAGCGGCCAGGGCCACCGGCACCAGCGGTCCGTACGCCACGATGGTGGCATCGGTCCCGGCGCGGAGTACCTGGGCGGTAAAGGGGTCGCCCGACGGCGTCGAGGTATCGACTTCTCCCTTGAGCCAGTAGCGGCGCTTGGGTTCGAAGACGATCACGGGGTCCTTGCCCTGCATGGCCTGCTGGATCATCCAGTACCCGTCCTGCGGGCTCGAGGGGGCGAGGATCCGCAGCCCGGCAGTGTGCGCGAACAGCGCTTCGGGCGATTCGGAGTGGTGCTCGATCGAGCCGATACCGCCGCCGTAGGGAATCCGGATGACAACGGGCGCACTGAGTGCCCCCTCGCTGCGCGAGTGCATCTTGGCCAGCTGCGTGGTGATCTGGTTGAAGCCGGGGAACACAAAGCCGTCGAACTGGATCTCGCAGACCGGGCGGTAGCCGCGCAGGGCCAGACCGATGGCGGTGCCGATGATTCCGGACTCAGCCAGCGGCGTGTCCATCACCCGGTCCGTGCCGAACTCAGCCTGCAGACCTTCGGTAATTCGGTAAACGCCGCCAAGCGCACCAATGTCCTCGCCCATCAGCAGGGTCTTGGGATCCGCGGCCAGCCCTGCACGGAGGCCCGCGTTGATGGCCTTGGCCATGGTCATTGTGCTCATGCGCCGACCTCTTCCGTGTCAACAGTGTCTTCAGGGTCCGAGCCGTCGCTGTCCGTGTCGGCAAAACCGGCCTCGTAGGCCCGGTGGAATTCCAGTTCCTCAGCGATCAGCGGGTGCGGTTCGGCATAGACGTCAGCGAAGGATTCAGCGAACGACGGCGCCTCCATCGCCTGGACATCGGCGCGCAGCTGCGCCGCAAGGTCGTCTGCTTCGGTGGAAAGGGATGCGAAGAACGCGTCGTCTCCGGCCCCGCTGGCACGCAGGTGCTTCTCCAGGCGGGTAAGGGGGTCACGGCCGACCCAGGCCTGTTCGTCAGCGGAGAGCCGGTATTTCGTGGGGTCGTCGGCTGTGGTGTGTGCACTCATCCGGTAGGTGAACGCCTCAATCAGCACCGGCCCCCTTCCGCTCCTTGCATGCTCCAGGGCCCACCGCGTGACAGCGTGGACAGCCAGGACGTCATTGCCGTCTACCCGGATACCGGGGAAGCCATAGCCCTGGGCCCGGTTCGCCAGCGGTATGCGGGACTGGACTTCGGTGGGCACGGAGATTGCCCAGTGGTTGTTCTGGCAGAAGAACACCACCGGCGCATCGTAGGAGGCAGCGAAGACCATGGACTCGTGGATATCCCCTTCCGAGCTGGCTCCGTCACCGAAGTAGGCAACGGTGGCTCCCGCGGGCTGGGAGGGATCCGCGGCATTGTCACGGGCCATGCCCATTGCGTAGCCGACGGCGTGGGGAACCTGGGCCGCCAGGACCAGTGTGTAGAGATGGAAGTTGGATTCCCGGGGATCCCAGCCGCCGTGCGAGATGCCGCGGAAGCGGCGAAGCAGGTGGGAGAGCTGGAGCCCGCGCGTCAGGGCTACTCCGTGCTCGCGGTATGTGGGGAAGACGTAGTCCTGTTCGGCCAGTGCCCGGCCGGAGCCGATCTGGGCTCCTTCCTGGCCCGTGAGCGGAACCCACATCACCAGTTCGCCCTGCCGCTGCAGGGCGGTTGCTTCGACGTCGAACCGCCGGATCAGGAACATGTCCCGGTAGAAGGAGCGCAGCGCTTCGCCGTCGATGTCCTCGACGTACCGGCCGTACAGCTCATGTCCGGTGCGCTCCCCTTCCGGGGTCAGCAGCTGAACCATGCCGTCCGGTGCGCTGCCGGGGGCAGGCACCAGCGTCTCATTCAGTGCCGACGAATCGAATTCGCTGGCGGGCAAGTGCTCCAGGGCCATACCTCTCCTCGCCGGGGTAGGCACCAGGCCCCGCCCCCGCTAGAAATATGCGTTCCCGGGAATATGTACCCGGTGCGGCATATGTGTGGAAGTTACTTTCCATCAGCCTAGCGAGGGCGGAGACCCGGACAGCACCTAAGACACGCTAGGAAACCCGGGGGCCTTTTGTATAAGTCGCACATAAAGCGAGGAAACGGCTGTTGGCTTCCTCTTCTCCAATGGTGACCCGGATACCCTCAGTGCCGAATGCCCGGACTGCCAGTGCCTGCTGCTCTGCAAGCACTGCAAACTCGGGGGTATTCTCCCCCAGAGCCAGCCAGACAAAGTTGCCCTCAGCCTGGGGAATGTCCCATCCAAGCTCCTGCAGCCCGGTCACGACGCGGGTCCGTTCAGAAACCAGCGCTTGTATTCTTTCCACAAGTTCGTCGTGGTACTTCAGGGAAGCGATGGCTGCCTGCTCCGCGATCTGGGAGACGGCGAACGGCACGGCAGTGACCCGCAGATACTGGGTCAGGTGCGGATGGGAAATGGAGTAGCCCACGCGGAGTCCGGCCAGGCCTGCCCCCTTGGAGAAGGTGCGCAACACCACCACGTTCTGGTGCCGGCGGTAGATATCCACGCCGTTGACGGCGCCCGGATCCCGGACGAAGTCCTCATAGGCCTCGTCGATCACCACGATCACGTCAGAGGGAACCTTCGCCAGGAAAGCCTCGACATCCTCCGTGCTCAGCACCGGCCCGGTGGGGTTGTTCGGGGTGCACAGCAGGACCATTTTGGTGCGGTCGTTAACCGCAGCGGCCATTGCGTCCAGATCGTGGCGACCATCTGCGAGCAGCGGCACCTGCACGCTGCGGGCTCCGGAAAGCCCCACGGAAATGGGATACGCCTCGAAGGAACGCCAGGGGTAGATGACCTCGTCCGGGGTGCCGTCTTCATTCTGCCCGGCAAAGGTGGCCAGCAGCTGGTTCAGCGCCCCCAGGCTTCCGCCGCCCGTGACGATGTCCTCAGCAGGGACATCCAGGAAGGACGCCAGTTCCATCCGCAGCGCCGTTGCCAGCGGATCGGGGTAGCGGTGTACGTTCGGGTGGGCAGCAATGGCTTCCAGGACTGAAGGCAGCGGCGGGAAGGGGTTCTCGTTTGAGGAGAGCTTGTAGCTCTGAAGCCCTTCGATAGCCACAGGCGGTTTCCCGGCAGCGTAGCGCGGCAGCCGGTCTACCACCGGGCGCGGACTAATGCCGGGCGCCGGATCAGCCACAGCGTTGGTGTCATTCTCGGTAGTGGTCATGGCTTAAGACTAGTCCGGTTTTAAGGGTGCTTATGTGACCTGCTGCACAGCCCCTTCTTCAGCGGTACCGGCCGGCGCTTGGGCAGCGGGAGCCGCTGTGCCAGCATTAGGGCATGCGCCTGCTGCTGAGAATCATCATTAATGCTTTGGCCCTCTGGGTTGCGGGGCTGGCACTGCCCGGAATCACGGTCGGAGAATCAGGGACATCCGCCACCGGGAACCCAACGCTGGACATTGTGCTGGCGTACCTCTTTATTGGCCTGGTTTTCGGCGTCGTCAACGCCTTGGTGCGTCCGATCGTCAAACTTCTGGCCCTGCCCCTCACGATTCTGACCCTTGGCCTGTTCACCGTGATCATCAACGCCGCCATGCTGATGCTCACGGCCTGGCTGACCAGCTTCACGCCCGTGCACTTTGAGATCGACTCCTTCTTCTGGACGGCCATCGCGGCATCCATCATCATCAGCGTGGTCTCCCTGCTGGCCGGTTCCCTGGCAGGCACACGCCGCTAGCAGCCGGGTTCGGAAACCCGTTCCGGGGCTGGCGCGCTGCACCCCCCCCGCACGGCTCGACGTCCCCGCGCCGTCACGGAATCGGCCCGGACGCGGGACCGTGGAAGAATTGCCGTATGGCCGATTCTTCTCCCGCACCCCGCGTCTCCCTTGCCTCCGTAACCCCTGCAATCGCGCTGGGGCCGCTGGACGGCCGGTACCGTTCCGCCACCGCACCACTGGTGGACTACCTCTCCGAGGCCGCACTGAACCGCGACCGCACCCACGTTGAAGTTGAGTGGCTGATCCACCTCACCTCCAACTCCGTCCTTCCCGGCACCTCCCCGCTCACCGCCGGGCAGCAGGCGCAGCTGCGCGAAATTGTCTCCGGATTCGACGGCAACTCCGTGAACGAGCTGGCGGAAATCGAGCAGGTCACTGTCCATGACGTGAAGGCCGTGGAGTACTACATTGGCCGCCGGCTGGCCGCGATCGGGATCGAGAACCTCACCCCCCTCGTGCACTTTGGCTGCACCTCGGAAGACATCAACAACCTTTCCTACGCACTGGGCGTCAAGGGTGCCGTGGAGAACGTCTGGCTGCCCGCCGCACGGAAGATGGTGGGGCAGATCGCCGCCCTGGCTGAGGAGACCCGCTCGGTCCCAATGCTCTCCCGCACCCACGGCCAGCCCGCCACCCCGACCACGCTCGGCAAGGAACTGGCCGTCACCGTGCACCGCCTGACCCGCCAGCTGGACCGCGTTGCGGGCACCGAATTCCTCGGCAAGATCAACGGCGCCACCGGCACCTACGCCGCGCACTACGCGTCCGTGCCCGGTGCCGACTGGCAGCAGGTGGCCAAGTCCTTCGTCGAGGGCCTGGGCCTGACCTGGAACCCGCTGACCACGCAGATCGAGTCGCATGACTGGCAGGCCGAGCTGTACGCGGACATGGCCCGCTTCAACCGGATCCTGCACAACTTCTGCACCGACGTGTGGAGCTACATCTCCATCGGCTACTTCGCGCAGGTTCCCGTCGCGGGTGCCACCGGTTCCTCCACCATGCCGCACAAGGTCAACCCGATCCGCTTCGAGAACGCCGAAGCCAACCTGGAGATCTCCAACGGCCTGCTGGACACCCTGGCTTCCACCCTGGTGACCTCCCGCTGGCAGCGCGACCTCACTGACTCCTCCTCGCAGCGGAACATCGGCGTCGCGTTCGGCCACTCCCTGCTGGCCATCTCCAACGTGGCAAAGGGCCTGGAGCGGCTGAACGTTGCAGAGGACGTTCTGGCAGCAGACCTGGACACCAACTGGGAAGTCCTGGGTGAAGCCATCCAGATGGTGATGCGTGCAGAGGCTGTCGCCGGCGCACCGGGCATGGAAAACCCGTACGAGCGGCTCAAGGATCTCACCCGCGGACACCGCGTGGATGCCGAGCGCATGAAGGAATTCGTCTCCGGGCTGGGCCTGCCGGCCGAAGCCGAGGCACGCCTGCTCGCGCTCACCCCGGCCAAGTACATCGGCATCGCCGAGAACCTGGTGGACCACCTGCAGAAGTAGGACTCCACACAGAACAACGACGGCGGGAGGCCGGGTTCGAAAACCCGGCCTCCCGCCGTCGTTGTCTGGTTTTTGCTCCGCTTTGGGAACATGCTCCGGTCCGCCGCGGAGCGTTTGTCACAAACCGGAGCGGAACCGGAGCGGAGAGTTAGTCCGCCGCAGCCAGCTGGCCGCAGGCGCCGTCGATTTCCTTGCCGCGGGTATCGCGCACCGTGGTGGGAACGCCGGCGTCGATCAGGGTGTCGATGAACTCCTGGATGACGTCCGGCTCCGGGGAAGTCCAGATAGAGCCCGGGGTCGGGTTCAGCGGAATCGGGTTCACGTGGACCCAGCCGCGGCCGCGCGAATTGAGCTTCTTCGCCAGCAGGGCTGCACGCCAGGGGTGGTCGTTCATGTCCTTGATCAGCGCATACTCGATGGACACGCGGCGGCCGGTGACGCGGTAGTAGTTGTACGCGGCGTCGAGCGCCTCGTCCACCTTCCAGCGGCTGTTAACCGGAATCAGGTCATCACGCAGTTCATCATCCGGTGCGTGCAGGCTCAGCGCGAACGTGACCGGAATGTTCTCCTCGGCCAGCTTCTTGATGGCCGGAACCAGGCCCACGGTGGAGACCGTGATGTTCCGGGCGCTCATGCCCAGGCCCTCGGGAGCTTCGGCGGCCATGCGGTGCACGGCGTTCATCACGCGCTTGTAGTTGGCCAGCGGTTCGCCCATGCCCATAAAGACGATGTTGGTGACGCGCTCGGCGTCGTGCCCGCCGTCGCGGCGCTTGCCGCCCAGCCCGCCTTCAGCGATAACCCGGTTGGCCTGGACAATCTGGTCCAGGATTTCCGCGGCAGACATGTTGCGGGTCAGGCCGGCCTGGCCGGTGGCGCAGAACGGGCAGTTCATGCCGCAGCCGCACTGGCTGGAAACGCAGAGCGTGATCCGGCCGGGGTAGCGCATCAGCACCGATTCAACGAGCGAGCCGTCGAACAGCCGCCAGAGGAACTTGATGGTGTCCCCCTTGTCCGTGGTCAGGCGCTTCACCTCGGTGAGCAGGGTCGGGAACATCTCCTTGACCAGCTCGTCGCGGCGCTCCTTGGGGAGGTCGCTCATCTTCTCAGGGTCCGTGGTGTAGTGCTGGAAGTAGTGCACCGAGAGCTGCTTGGCGCGGAACGCGGGCAGGCCCAGGGACTTGAGCTTCTCCTGGCGCTGGGCAAGCGTGAGGTCAGCGAGGTGTTCCGGCGGCTGTGACACACGCGGGGACTTGAACTGCAGCAGGGGGCGGCCGTCTGGCTCTTTGGCCTGCTCCCAGCCTTCGGTTGCGGGACGTACCTGCGGCTTGTCGCCGGATACGCTCAGGGCAGCTGGGGAAGTTTTGGGGGAAGTCATCTCTTCCATTTTTGCATGCCTTGGCGAATCGTGTATTTGGCTTAGCCCAGTTCTCACACAGCGGAAACACGGCGGAAATCCGGCCTTCGTAGATTGAGGTGAACCAGTCCCGCAGGCCCAGGAGGTTCATGTGTTCCCGCTTCCCCCGAACCTTTCCATCCGTGAGGTGCCCTGGTCCAACCCGGTGGGCGCTGACCTGCGGAGGGCCCAGCAGGCCGAACTGGATTCCCGCTACGGGCGCCCGGACCACGACCCTTCTCCCCCTACCGAAGCGGACACTGCTGTCTTCGTGATCGCCTATGAACGCAGCTCGGGACAGCCGCTGGGCTGTGGGGGGCTGCGGCGGCTGGACCCTTCCACCGCCGAAATCAAACGCATCTACGTGCTGCCCTACGCCCGCGGCTCAGGTGTGGCCACGGCGATCCTTTCTTCGCTGGAATTCCGGGCCCGCGCCGCAGGGTACGGCGCGGTTACCGCGGAGGCGGGCTCAGCCCAGTCCGACGGGAAGCGGTTTTACGCGCAGGCGGGCTACAACCAGGTGCCGAACTTCGGGCCCTACACAGACCTTCCCCACTCCACCTGTTTCGCCAAGGTGATTGAGCCGGGAGTGCGGGCGACCGAGCTTAGCGCTTCCTTCAGAGTGGAAGGCCCCTAGGCCACAGTTCCCTCAGCCTGCCTCAAGGGGACGGGAGCGGCCCCGCTGCGGCAGCGGTATGACCGGCGAAGTGCGGCGCTGGTACTGCCGGTAGGCCGGATACCGGCCAGCTGAAATACTCTCCGTGAACACTGT
Organism: Arthrobacter sp. BL-252-APC-1A; assembly: GCF_009696625.1. Lineage (NCBI taxonomy): Bacteria > Bacillati > Actinomycetota > Actinomycetes > Micrococcales > Micrococcaceae > Arthrobacter > Arthrobacter sp. BL-252-APC-1A. Next base: position 157,513 of record NZ_VULS01000009.1, read on the forward strand.
GGACCCGGCGAAAAGCAGGGTCAGCAGCAAAGGTCCCGCAAGCGTCCAGTGCAGCCAGGTTCCCGAGGCCACCACTGCAAAACCGTAGAAGAGCCACCACTGGGCCTGCTCGAAGAAGAAGTTCGGATGCCTGGAATAGCGGAACAGTCCGGTCTGCACAAAGCCCTGGCCGGCTTCCCGCCCGGCGGCGCGTTCGGCCCTTTTGAGCCGCTGGTAGTTCCACTGTTGCTGGTCCGCGGTGGTCTCCCCCGCCAGTGCTGCGAGAAACAGGACGGCTAGCGCCCAGTCCCAGACACCCAGCGGCCCGGGGTTCTCATAGACGGTGAGGGCCGGAAGCGTCATCAGCCAGATGATTCCGTTCTGGTAGATGCTGATGAAGCCCAGGTTGAACAGCTGGAACTGCCATGGCCGCAGCCGGCCGCGCAGGATCGCCCAGCGGTAGTCCTCGCCGCCGGGAGCGTAACCGCCCTTGCGGGCAAAATTGAAGGTGAGCCGGGCACCCCACAGGGTCACGAGGAGTGCCATCAGGACCAGCCGGGCTTCGAGGCCCGACGCCGCAGCGAACACCCAGACGTACGCCACCGGAACGATCGACCAGATCCGGTCAGTCCAGGAGTACTCCCGCGTGATGAGGGACAGGATCCATGTGGCGGCGGTGACCGTCAGAAAGATCCACAGGCACACACGAACCGGGTCCATTCTTGGAGGATACGGCTCTCACTGACCCGGCGGGACCCCTGCCCGTCCGGTAGCGGGCGCGAAGGGGAAACCCGGCCGCCAGCCTAGTACTCGGTACGGGAGGCGGCGGCGTTCCAGGCTTCAAACGGAGCGGTCCGGGACTGCCCGGAGAGCTGCACCACCGGCATGGACCGCTTCTCGACGGGCGTTTCGAAGTATTCGTAGAACACGGCGTCGTCGAAACCGGCTGCTGCGGCGTCGTGCCGGTCCGCGGCATAAACCACCCGGTCAATGCGCGCCCACAGCGCCGAGGCCAGGCACATGGGGCAGGGCTCGCAGCTGGTGTAGAGGACTGCACCGCTGAGGTCGAACGTTTCAAGGGCTGCACAGGCGTTCCGGATGGCGGTGACTTCCGCGTGCGCGGTGGGATCGTTGCTGGCGGTGACGCGGTTGACGCCGTCGAACGCCTGCCCGTCGCTTGTGACAATGACGGCGCCGAAGGGCCCGCCGCTGTCTGCCACGTTGGCGGTGGCCAGTTCAATGGCCCGGGAAAGGTATGCGGCGTCTGTGGTCATGGGTTTCACCCTCTGCGGTCATGGCCCCGGCGGTCTCTCCGGCCGGGAACTGCCAGGTAGTTGACACCGGCCGGTGCCCGCCTTCGCACATCCGAGATTAGCACCACGTCCGCCGGCTGCAGCAGGTGGGGTCGGATAGATTACATCCACACCCGTTTTCCCGGAAAGGCAGGCATGAACCAGACAGAGTGGACTCCGGTCAGTACGCACGCACTGGACCTCGGCGAGGGACTGCGCCCCACCCGGGACGGTGCCCGCTGGGTGGACCTTGAAAACGGTGAACTTTACGCCTGGACTCCCGGGAACGGCGCTGCGGTGCTGACGCACCGCCTTCCGCAGCCGCTGGGTTTTGCCGAAGAGGATGCAGCCGGGCGGCTGATCGCGGCTGCCGGCACCGGCGTCGTCGAGCTTCTTGTCGACGGAACGGCCGTTCCGCTGGCGGATACCGGCCTGAACCCGGCGCGCTACCGCGTCAATGACGGCGCGTTCGCGCCGGACGGTTCGCTGTGGTTCGGCACGATGGTCCACGACGGCTCCGAACCGGGCGGCGCGGTGTGGCGCTGGGATCCGGCGAGCGGCGCCGTAGTGCAGCTGCGCGGCGGCATTCCGATTCCCAACGGTCCGCTGTTTCTGCCGGACGGGCGCAGGGTGCTGATTTCGGACACTGAGGCCGGAACCATCCTGAAGACGACGACGGCGGACCCCGGCGTGACGGAGGTGTTCGCCCAGGTGCCGGACGGAAATCCGGACGGCATGTTCGCGGACGCCCGCGGCCGGATCTGGAGTGCCGTGTGGGGTGCGGCGCGGTTGGACGTCTACGCCGGGGACGGTCAGCGGCTCGGCTCCGTTCCGCTGCCGGTCCGCCAGCCCACCAGTGTGCTGGTTCTGGACGGCCAGGTGCTGGTCACCAGCGCCGCCACGGGTCTCTCCGATCCCGGACCGCTGGACGGCTACACCCTCACCGCCCCCCTGTCTGAGGTGCTCCCCTAGTCCTGGCGTGAGCCGCCGACGAACCGCGCGCGGCCGGCCAGGAAGCCCGTGAAGGCTGCGGCTATCCCGATGCCCATGAACATCACCGCCGCAGGGGTGAAGGAACCCGAGGACGTGTGGAGAATGCCCACCAGCAGCGTACCGGAGGAGCCCACCCCGTAGCCGATGCACTGCATCATGCCGGACAGGCGGGCCGCGGTGCCGGCGTCGTGGGTTCGCAGCACGATCATGGTCAGCGCCAGCGCGGTGAGGCTGCCCTGCCCGACGCCGAGCATTACGGCCCAGACCCAGATCAGGTCCAGCGGTCCCAGGATGGTGAGCGCGAATCCGGCACCGGTCAGCAGTGCGATGAAGGCGTTGAGCCAGCCCTGGCTGGGCAGCCGGGCAGCCAGCGGCGGGGCCAGGAAAGATCCGAGGACCTGCACGACGATCGAGCCGGCCACCACGTAGCCGGCCATGGCGCCGTCGATCCCCCGCTCGCGCAGGATCGGTGCCAGCCAGGCGAAGACACTGAAGGACATCATGGCCTGCAGGGCCATAAACCCGGTGATCTGCCAGGCCAGCGCGGAGCGCCAAACCGACGGGCCGGCGTCGGCCTGGGCTGTGCCCGGGGTTCGGCCGCGGCGCAGGGCCAACGGCGCGAACAGCAACACCACCAGGGCGGCGGGCAGGGTCCAGAACGCAAGGGCGTTCTGCCAGGATCCGGTGGCCTGCAGCAATGGCTGGGTGAATCCGGCGCCGAGCGCTGCCGCAGCACAGATGGACCCGGTGTACAGGCCGCTCATCAGGCCCAGCCGGTGCTGGAAGTCCCGCTTGACCAGGGTGGGGAGCAGGACGTTGACGACGCCGATGCCCGCCCCGGCGGCGATGGTTCCGGCGGCCATGGCGGTGAAGTCGCCGGTGCCGCGGACCGCGAGGCCCGCGGTCAGGACTCCCACGGCGGCGAGGATCGTGCGTTCAATCCCCAGTTTCCGGGCCAGTGCAGGAGCGGCGGGAGCCACGAGCCCCAGCAGCAGCACGGGTCCGGTGGTGAGCACGCTGACCAGGGCCGGGGGCATCCCGGAGGCTTCGGTGATTTCCGGAAGGATGGCGGAGAAGCTGGAGAAGACGGTGCGCAGGTTCAGGCCAATGAGCACAATGCAGACGGCCAGCAGGACGCCGGCACTGGGTCGGGATGGCGCCTTCGGCGGTGCTGTGCGCTCCGGTGCCTGATCCTGGATGGCAGTGTTGCCCATGGTGTCCTCTCCCCGAGGACAAGCCCCGTACGTTCGCAGGACAACGGTACGAGCAACCCTGTGGCCTGACCAAAACGCCCCCATCGAGATGACAGAGACTGCCCGTTTCAGCGCTGTAACGGGCAGTTTCGCTCATCTCGATGAATTGGGGACAGGCGAAGGCTCCCGGTCCGTGCGCCCGCGCAGCCAGGCCGGGCCGATCGCCAGCAGGCCGGCGACGGCGGCCAGGGCGAAGGCGGGCAGTGGATCCTGAGGCTGGAGCACGGCACCCAGACCAACCGATCCCGCGGCCTGCCCCACTGCCAGGGCTATAAAGAGCGCCACCGTTCCGGCTGACCCGTTTTCGGGGAGAACCCGGACAGCCCAGACGATCAGCACTCCGCTCATGGCGATGTAGCTGGCGCCGAAGAGTGCCGCTGCGCCGTACGCAACTGCCGGGAAACCCGGTGCAGCAGCCAGCAGCAGCGTGGCGGCTGACATCAGGGCGGTGGTCGCGGTCCAGGCCGTGCCCAGGCTCCAGTTCTGCACGATCGTCCCGGCGCCTGCGCCCAGCATCCCGAAGGCGCCCAGCACCGTCCAGGCGCCGATCGAGTACAGCTCAGCGTCCGTACCGTCAGCCAGGACGGTGCGGCCGAAGGTCCAGACCGCGGCACTGGAGGCACCTGCCAGGCCCGCGGCCAGCAGCGGCCAGCCGAGCAGCAACAGGTCTTTGCGGCCAGGACGCGGTGCCGGAGCAGCGGTTGCGTTCTTCCGGTCGGAGCGCAGGGTCGCGGCCGTCGCCAGGATAACGACGGCCGCAATGACCGCCCAGCCGAGCCTCCACTGGGTGCCGACCAGGATCAGAAGCGCCCCGGCGGCCACCAGCCCGGCGCCGGTCCCCGAGTTGACGATGGTCTGCGCGTTTTCCTGCCGCCGGTCCTCCACGTTGGATTCTATGAGGCTCACGAGTCCGGGCGTCGCGAACCCGGCCCCGGCTCCGGCGAGCACAATGGCTGCTGCGAGCACGCCGGCGTTCGGGGCAGCGGCGACTCCGGCGGTTCCCAGCGCGGCGGTTGCCCCGGCCAGCAGGATCACCAGCCGCGGCCGGCTGCCGAGCCGGGCTGCCAGCAGGGCCGTGACGCAGTAAGAGAGGAAGCTTCCGGCCTGGATGGCACCGGAAAGCGCCGGCCCCAGGGCGTATGCCTCGGCGAAGCGTGGCAGGAACAGGCCGTACCCGAAGCGGGCCAGCCCGTAGGTAGCGGCGATCAGGGCCAGGCCGCTGGCCACCAGCTTCCACTGCACTGCAGACTCCCGCCTCCCGAACCAGAACGATCGTTACAGTCAAACAGAACTATCGTTTCGGAACAAGGCTGGCTAGAGTTGGCCCATGACCACCGGCCAGAAACTCCCGGCACGCGGGCGGCTGCTCGCGGCGGCCGAAGAAGCCTTCTTCTCCCGCGGCATCCGCGCCACGGGCGTGGACGAACTGCTGCGTGCCGCCAATGTGTCCGCTGCGAGCCTCTATTCCCATTTCGGCAGCAAGGACGGACTCGTGGCAGAGGTCCTCCGCATCCGCCTCGCCGATTGGCAGTCTGTCTGGGACGAGTGCGTGGTGAAAGCCGGCAGCGACCTGGATCGGCTGCTGGCCGTGTTCGATGCCCTCACTGCCTACCGGGAACGCCAGCCGGCGGTACGGTGGTGCGCTTTCCTCGCCACGGCCACGGAAATGCCCGATTCCGGGGTGGAAATCGCCGCGGTTCTCGCCGCAGACACCGCCCTGCTGAAGGAGAGGCTGCGACACTTTGCCGAGCCGCTGGCAGGCGTCCGGGCCGCGGACCTGGCAGACGACGTCGTGCTGGCCTACAGCGGAACGCTCACCGCTTTCCTGCGCGGGTATCCGGCGGACCCGATCTTGGCGGGGCGCCGGGTTGCTGCTGTGGCAGCGGCTGCCTATTCCCCCTGACGGTAAGCGAGCGGCCCCTTGGCGCCCCTCCCTGGCACGGGAAGGAACAGCAAGGGCCCCTCCCTACGCCTCCGGCAGCTTCGCCCGGAGGATATCGCGGATGTAGTCGCGGTTCATGGCGGTCACCGTGAGTCCGTCGCCGCCGTAGTGCTCCACGCACATCGGGCCTTCAAAACCAGCCTCCAGGGCCATGCCGATGGCTTCGCGGTAATTAATAAAGCCGAGGGCCAGTGGTGCCGGGGATGAGGCATAGGACCCGGTAGCCGGATCGTAGTCGCGGAAATAGTTCTTCAGCTGCCAGTAGTTGGCGTGCGGAAGCATCTTCTCCAGCATCGTGCGCCAGTCTTCCACCTCGCGGTGCAGGCGAACGATGTTGCCAATGTCCGGGCACAGACCGACGTTCGGCAGGCCTACGGCGTTTACCAGCGCAACTGAGCTGTCTGCGGTGCCGAGGAAGGTTCCTTCATACATTTCCAGGGAGAGACTCACGCCCCGGCCAGCGGCATACTCACCCAGGTCGCGGAACCGTTCAGCCGCTTTCTCACGGTTGGCCGGCGAGTCTTCGTCCTCCGCGCCCTGCGCCAGCCAAAACCAGGTGGCCTCCTGCTGCGCCGGAGTCAAGGGGTCATGCAGCCCCAGGCAGACCATTGGAACCTCCAGGTCGGCCGCGGCATCGATGGTTCGCTTGGTGTAATCCATGTTGCGCCGGGCCTGGGATTCATCCGGGGTGATTACGCTCTTGCGGGTGACCGCAATGTCGCTGAAGGACAGATCATAACTCCGGGCGGCAGCCAGCAGCTCGCGGCGGCCCGCAGCATCCAGATCACCGGGGCGAACCCAGGAGTCCGTCAGATCGACGTGATCGAAGCCGGCAAGCCGCACCTCGCGCAGGGTCTGGCGCCAGGCCGAAGCGCCGGCACCCGTGCGGTCTTCTCCCGACGCGGTGACGCCTGTGAAGTTCAGCAGTGCTGCACCGATGGGCCATGATTCGGGGGTATAGGTCATTGGAGGTTCTCCTTAGCTGGGCGTGAAATTCGGGCGGGCCTTCTCAGACCATGTGCTTGCCGCCGTCAATGAAGTACGAGCTGCCGTTGACGAATCCGGCTTCTGCTCCCACCAGGAAGCTGACCAGGGCGGCGACGTCAGATGGCTGGCCAACTCGCTGCACCGGGATGCCGGCGGACATTTCTGCCTTGCGTTCCTCGCTGAGGCGTCCGCCCATAATGTCGGTGTCGATGGGGCCGGGAACGATGGCGTTGCAGGTGATGCCGTGGACCCCGAGTTCGCGGGCGGCCCCGCGTGTAAGGCCGAGGACGGCCGCCTTCGCGGCGGCGTATCCGGTCTTCGAGAAGGTTCCTCCGCCGTCGTACGCAGTTATGGAGGACGTGTTGACGATCCGGCCGCCAAGGCCGCCGTCGACCATCCTGCGGGCTGCGGCCTGCATCATGAGCAGCGTGCCTGTGGCATTGATGTCCACAACTTTCCGCCAAATCTCCGGGGAAAGTTCAAAGAGACCGTGCGGGCTGGCGATTCCGGCCAAATTGACCTGCGCCAGCACCGGCGGCAGCTCGCCGTCCATCCGCGAGAAGGCAGCCGCAACCGCGGCGGGATCTGTGACGTCGGCGGCCAAGCCCAGCACAGGTTGGCTGGACTGCGTGCCCAGTTCTTCGGCCGCGGCACTCACGGCGGACTCATCGATGTCAATCAGTGCCAGGGACCAGCCGTCCTTGGCCAGCCGGCGGGCAACGTGCCGCCCGATTCCGCGTTCCCCTCCGGCTCCGCTAATGACGGCTGTCCGTTCAGATGGAAATGAAGACATGGTCTCTCCTGGAGATGGTTTGGAGTGGACAGGCAGAGTGAATGCACCCCGGTCAGCTGGCGATGGCGTAGACCACCCACGCCAGGCCAAAGGAGAGGAATCCAATGGCAGTGCCTACCACCGTCCAGGTTTTGAGGGTGGTGAGCGTATCGAAACCGCAGAACCGGCCGATCAGCCAGAACCCGGAATCGTTGACGTGGGAGAAGGTGATGGAGCCGGCGGCAATGGCCACAACGACGGCGGCCAGCCCAACGCCCGACACCCCAAGTTCAGCGACGGCGGGAGCCATAATTGACCCGGCCGTCGTGGCGGCCACTGTCGCTGACCCCTGAGCGACACGGAAGGCAACTGCCACCAGGAATCCAGCCAAAATGACCGGCAGCCCCATGGCATCCAATCCGTCTGCAATGGTGCCTCCGATGCCGGTCTCCGTGAGAACCCGGCCAAAGGCACCGCCGGCACCGGTAATCAGGATGATGGAACAGACCGGAGCCAGAGCGTTGTCCACCAGGTCCTCCAGGGCGCCGCCGATAGTGCCGCGCCCGCGGCGGGGCCGGATGTAGAGCAGGTACATAGCGGCCACTGCGGCGATGAGGAGAGCGATGGGGGTACTGCCTATCAGCCGGGAGAGCTGGAACAGGAAATTCTCGTCATCCACCGCGCCGTTGGCTTCAAGGGTGCTGAACAGGGTATTGAAGAAGATCAGGACCAGCGGCAGCAGGAGTACGGAGATGATTGTCCAAAAGCCCGGCCGAGGGGTGTTCTCATCAATGTCTGCCTGGCCCAGCAGATTGGGCACGGGCATATTCGGGTAGCGCTTGGCAATGAGCAGCGCCAGCCGATAGCCGCCCAGGTACCATGCGGGCAAGCCGACCAGGAGCGCAACCAGGACGACCACGCCTACATCCGCACCCATGACCGTCGCCGCGGCAGTGGGCCCGGGGTGCGGCGGAGTTAGCGCGTGCATCATCAGGAATGATCCGATAGAGGGCAGCACATAGAGCATGAAGGATCCGCCGAGGCGGCGCGCCACGGTATAGATAATGGGCAGCATGACGATAAACCCGGCGTCCAGGAAGATCGGGAAGGCGTAGAAAAGTGAGGCCACCGCCAGCGCCAGCGGTGCGCGTTTCTCTCCGAAGCGCCGAAGCATGGCATCAGCCAGTACCTGCGCCCCGCCGGAGACCTCAACCAGACGGCCCAGGACGGCTCCGAAGCCCACCAGTAGGGCAACCGTGCCGACGGTAGTGCTGAATCCGGCCACCACAACCGTCACAACGTCCCCGACACCAATCCCGGCTGCCAGGGCCGTGAGCACACTGATGATAATCAGGGCAAAGAACGCGTGAAGCCGCAGCTTGATGATCAGGAGCAGCAGCGCGGCAATCGCCACCACAGCAATGGAAATGAGGGCCCAGGCAGGACGCTCAGCGATAACGAGCGTCTCCGTCGGGACGGCCGTGGAAAACATGTGCATAGCGTGAACACCTTTGATCGCGCGAAAATGTGGTGCATCCCACACCTTATTGCCCAATACCCTATAGGATATTTGCTAGGTGTCTACTCCAGGTGGCGAGCACCCGAAGTGCGGAGCTGTGAGGCCTGTCGCCTTGTCGTCACCCCACGCGTGGGAGAATTCAGGGAGAGAGCAGGAACGAACAATGGGAGCGGCATGAACGAGGACGCGGGCAGGGCATGGGTGCAGCGCAGCGTTCTGGCTGACCAGGTATACAAAGAGATCCTCGCGCGGCTTATGGACGGCAACCTTAAGTCCGGCGACCCCCTAAGCATCGACGGAACAGCGCGGGAGCTCGGCGTCTCTCCGACGCCGGTACGCGAAGCACTGGCCCGCCTGGAATCCACCGGCTTAGTGGTCCGCGCCGCCCTGCGCGGCTACCGTGTGGCACCAATGCTGAGCTACGCAGAACTCATGGATCTCATGGCGGCTCGCCTGCTCATTGAGCCGCACAACGCGGAAATCGCCTGTACCCGCGCCGAGGAATCCTTCCTCAGGGAGCTTGAGGAATCCATCGCAGACCTGCGCCAGGCGCCGAACGGCCCCCAATTCTCCGACTACCGCTCGTACTGGGAGGCGGATGAGCGCTTCCACCGGCTCATTGCCGAACGCACCGGCAACAAGTTCCTGGTAGCTGCGTACGACTCACTGGGTGGCCATGTGCACCGCTTCCGCCTTTTTGGGGGTACAGGAGTACGCGACGCCCGCAGTGCCATCGAGGAACACACCCTCATCCTCGAAGCCATGCGCCGGGGCAACCCGGCCGCAGCACGTGAGGCAATGGCGGCTCACATTGGCGGCGTTCGGGCCCGCGCGGCCCGCGAAGCCGAGCTCACTGCACCGCGCACACAGGAGGCCAGGCCCGTTCCCTGAACCGGGAGCCGCAGCATTGAGTGGTTGACATCACACACAAGGCCGTGAATCCTATAGGAAAGATGACGCGGCGGTCATTGATCCGCCGCGTCACGGCCCAGTGCGATATCGGAGGACCATCGAATGACCCAGCGAACAGTTGCCGTAGTCGGTTCCGGATACATGGGCGGAGGGATCGCACAGGTGCTTGCTCTTGGCGGCGCCCGCGTAGCGCTTGCCGATGTTTCGCAGGAGGTGGCGGAGAAGAACCTGCAGCGCCTCCTCACCGAAGCCGAGCAGTTTGTCTCCGACGGACTGTTCCCGGCCGATGCCGTCCAGCGCCTGGAGGAGAACCTGTGGGCGGCCCCGAGCATTGAAGAGGCAGTGGCCACGGCCTCCTACATAGAGGAGGCCGTGCCCGAGATCCTCAATATCAAGCACTCCACTCTGGCACGGATCAGCGCCGCCGCACCCGAGGATGCGGTCATCGGCTCCAACACCTCCACCATCCTGATCGCCACGCTTGCTGAAGCCGTCACGAATCCGGGCCGCTTCCTGGGTGTCCACTTCTCCAATCCAGCGCCGTTCATTCCCGGCGTTGAAGTGATTCCGCATGCCGGAACCACGCCGGAGACCGTGGAGACAGCCCGCGAAATCGTCGCGCTCACCGGAAAGCAGGCGGCGGTCGTCAAGGATGTGACCGGCTTCGTGCTCAACCGCCTGCAGTACGCCCTCTTCCATGAGGCCGCGCAGGTTGTGGAAGAGGGGATTGCCAGCGCCGAGGACGTGGACACCCTGGTGCGCACCACTTTCGGCTTCCGGCTGCCGTTCTTCGGCCCCTTCGCCATCGCCGACATGGCCGGACTGGACGTCTACTCCTTCTGCTACGCATCCCTGCAAACCTCCTTCCCCGAGCGGTTCGCGACCCCGAAAATCCTTCAGGACCTGGTGGACGACGGAAAGCTGGGCACCAAATCGGGCGCCGGATTCCTGCAGATCCCCGCGGACCGGACACAGGACCTTGTGGCCTACCGCAACAAGGCGTACGTTGCCATGTCCGGACTGCTGAAGGACCTGGGCCCGAGTCCCGCCGAGGACCTCCCGGCGCAGGATGGCCGAGCTGCCAACTAGCGCCGGATTAGCACCGCACCCTACGCACAGAGACGTGTACCACCCTCCGGCGCCCAGGCTGGCCCGGAGGCGGATGCCAAAGACGACCAAGGCTGGAACCCATGACCTATCTCCTGAATGACCCCGCGGACTTCGCCTCTGACGCGCTCCGCGGATATGCCGCCGCCCATCCTGCCCACGTAGTGCTTGCCCACGGGGGCGTAGTGCGCGCAACCGAGACACCCGCCGGCCAGCCTGCGCTGGTGATCGGCGGCGGTTCGGGCCACTACCCCGCGTTTGCAGGGTGGGTCGGCCCCGGCATGGGCCACGGGGCCCCCTGCGGCAATATCTTCTCCTCCCCTTCTGCATCGCAGGTGTATTCAGTGTCACGGTCAGCGGAGAACGGCGGCGGAGTGATCCTGGGCTTCGGCAACTACGCCGGTGACGTGCTGCACTTCGGTCAGGCCGCCGAGAAGCTGCGCGCCGAGGGCATCGATGTGCGGATCATCCGGGTCTCGGACGACATTGCTTCCGGGCCGGCCGGCCAGCACCGCGACCGTCGCGGCATTGCCGGCGACCTGGTGGTGTTCAAGATCGCCGGGGCGGCAATCGAGGCGGGGGCTGACATTGACGAGGCCGAACGTGTGGCGTGGAAGGCCAACGACGCAACCCGCTCCTTCGGCGTCGCGTTCGAAGGCTGCACACTGCCCGGCGCGGACGAAGCGCTCTTCCATGTGCCCGAAGGGGAGATGGCTGTTGGGCTGGGAATCCACGGCGAGCCGGGTATCCGCGAGGTACCGCTGGGCAGTGCGGCCGACGTCGCCGACCTGCTTCTCAACGGCGTCCTCGAAGAAGAGCCGGAACGGCTCGACGGCGGTTACGCCGGGCGGGTAGGCGTAGTGCTCAACGGACTGGGGACCGTGAAGTACGAGGAGCTTTTCGTGGTCTACGGACGGGTGGCCGAACGGCTTGCGGCCCTCGGCTTCACCGTAGTGGCCCCTGAGATCGGAGAGCACGTCACCAGCCTGGATATGGCAGGACTGTCCCTGACCGTTGTGTTCCTGGATGACGAGCTTGAGCGGTACTGGCTTGCCCCAGCAGACACGCCGGCCTTCCGCCGCACGGCATCTGCTCCCGCCGGGGCTGCGCGCACCACGCTTCACACACCCGGCCAGGACCCGATCCCGGAAGCCTCGGAGGATTCCCGCCGGGCAGCCCTGCAGATCGTGAGGGCGCTTGATGCGCTGCGTTCCGCGGCTGCGGAGCACGAAGCTGAATTCGGCCGCCTCGACGCGGTGGCCGGCGACGGCGACCACGGCCAGGGCATGGCCTTCGGGACCAACGGTGCCGCCGCGGCAGGCACCGCCGCTGCCCGGGAAGGTGCCGGAGCGCGGACCGTCCTCCTGCATGCCGGCGACGCCTGGGCAGAGGAAGCCGGCGGCACATCCGGCGCTCTCTGGGGAGCGGCACTGACCGCAGCCGGCAGCGTTTTCGACGACGCCGCTGGGGTTGGCCCGCGGGACGCCGTGGACGCTCTGGCTGCCGGCATCGACGCCGTCTCCCGGCTCGGCGGCGCCCGCCCGGGGGACAAGACCATGATCGATGCGGCCCTGCCCTTCCGCGAAAGCCTGCTGCGCGAATTTGAGGCAACCGGTGATCTGGCCGGATCCGTCCGTGCTGCCGCCGCGGTTGCCCGGGAGGCGGCGGAGGCCACGGCCTCCATCACCTCGCGGCTGGGCCGCTCCCGGATCCTGGGCGAAAAAAGCCTAGGCACTCCGGATCCCGGCGCGTTCTCCTTCGCCGTGCTTATGGATGCGCTCGGGATGGCCCTCGACGCCGCTCCGGATCCCCTGGAGGCGCCGTGACCGTGTGGATCGGCACCAGCTGGAAAATGAACAAGACACTCGCGGAGGCTGTGGACTACGCCGGCGGCCTGCGCCAGGCCCTGTCCGGACGCAGCCTCGGCAGCGTCCAGCCGTTCATCATTCCCCCGGCCACGGCACTGGCCTCGGTGGCCGGGGTGCTGGATGGAACCTCTGTGCTGGTGGGCGCCCAGAATGCCCACTGGGAGGATGCCGGCGCCTGGACCGGAGAAGTGTCGGTTCCCCAGGTGTCCGATGCTGGGGCACGGCTGGTGGAAATCGGGCATTCGGAGCGGCGCGAACATTTCGGTGAGACAGATGAAACTGTCCGGAAAAAAGTGGATGCCACCCTGCGGCATGGCCTGATTCCCTTGCTCTGCATCGGCGAACCTGACGAAGTGCACAATGCCGGAACCTCATCCGAGTACATCCTGGAGCAGGCGCGGCGGGCACTGGACGGGCTGGAGGACGCCCTGCTGGCGAAGGTCCTCATAGCCTATGAACCCATCTGGGCAATCGGCGCCGGCGGACGCCCCGCCCACCCGGACGAGCTCCGGGCACCCTTCGCAGCCCTGGCCGGGACATTCGGTGGCCGGGTTGCCGGACTGCTCTACGGAGGTTCCGTGGATCTGGCCAACGCATCCGGACTTCTTGACCTGCCGCACGTCGACGGGCTCTTCGTGGGACGGGCAGCTTGGGCGCTCGAGGGGTATGTGCAGTTGCTGGACCTTGCCGCTGGCCTGGCCGGCGGGGACGAACGTAGAAGCGAAATGGAAGGTGTGGACCAATGAGCGGGAAACTTCGAATCGTCATCGGCAGCGATGATGCAGGATTCGACTATAAGGAGGCCCTGCGCCGGGACCTGGAAGCGGATGAAAGGGTGGAAAGCGTAGTCGACGTCGGCGTATCGGACACCGAGGACACCGCATATCCACATGTGGCGGTGGACGCCGCGCGGAAAGTGGCCTCAGGTGACGCCGACCGCGCCCTGCTGGTCTGCGGCACAGGGCTGGGCGTGGCGATCTCTGCGAACAAGGTACCGGGCATCCGGGCCGTGACCGCGCATGATTCCTACTCCGTGGAACGCTCGGTACTTAGCAACAACGCGCAGGTGCTTTGCATGGGTCAGCGCGTCATCGGACTGGAGCTGGCCCGGCGGCTCGCGAAGGAATGGCTGGACTACGTCTTCGATCCCGGCAGCGCATCAGCTTCCAAGGTTGACGCCATCAGCGGTTACGAAGCCGGTTAGAAGCCCGAGGCGCCACAGGTTGAATAGAAGGGCCGCCGTCAAAAGACGGCGGCCCTTCCAAGTGGCCTTCCCGTAGCCAGCAGCCAGAGCAGCCGGCCACGGCGGTCAGCCAGCCAGGATCATCCCGGCGGCACGCTCGGCGATCATCACCGTGGGGGCGTTGGTGTTGCCCGTGGGGACCATCGGCATGACTGAAGCGTCGGCGATCCGGATACCGGCCAGCCCGCGCACCGTCAGATCCGAGGGGTCGACCACCGCCAGCTCATCGGTGCCCATCCGGCAGGTACCCACCTGGTGGTGGTAGGTGACCACTGAGTCGCGCACGTACTGGGCCAGGTCCTCGTCGCTGTCTGAGACGGCGGGGCCGGGATGCAGCTCCTTGGGCTCCCAGTTCGCCAGTGCCTCGGACCGGCCGATCTCCCGGCACTGCCGCACCGAAGCCACCAGCGCGTCGACGTCGGCCTGCTCGCTCAGCGCACCGAGGTCGATTCGCAGCGGATCCTCCGGCGACGGCCCGGTGAGCGTGATCTCGCCGCGGCTTTCCGGCCGGACCAGACCGCCAAGCATGGAGAAGCCGTTTTCCGGGCCGGTCATTTCGCCGCCCGCATAGTCCTGCGAGTACATGGGCACGGAGAAGAAGATCGGCTGGGTGTCCGGCACCGGCAGCTCCGGGCGGGACTTGGCGAACAGATGCACCTCAGCGGGCGCCACCTCGCCGTCCGGCACCGGGCGGGCGCCGGCAGAGAAGATCACCGGGGCCAGCAGGTGGTCCTGCAGGTTCTTGCCCACACCGGGCAGGTCCAGGACGGGTTCGACGCCGGCTGCCTCCAGTTCAGCCGCCGGGCCAATGCCGGAACGCAGCAGCAGTTCGGCGGAGTTGATCGCACCGGCGCAGAGGATGGTCTCCCCCGCACGGGCTGTGCGCAGTTCACCGCCGAATTCGTACTCGACGCCGCGGACCACGCCGTCCTCCACCAGCAGCCGGCGCACGTGGGCGCCGGTGACCAGGGTGAGGTTCGGGGAGTCCATGACCGGCTTCAGGTAGGCGTGCCAGGTGTTGAACCGTTTGCCGTCCCGAATGTTCAGCTGCATCCGGGAAACCCCTTCAACGCTGCCGGAGTTGTAGTCCGGGTTCAGTTCCAGGCCGATCTCCTGGGCGCCGGCCAGCATGTCTTCCTGCACAGGGTTGCGGGGGAAGTCCTGGACCACGTCCAGCAGGCCGCCGGTGCCGCGCGTTTCGGAGGCACCGCCGTCGTAGTTTTCAATCTGCTTGAACACCGGGAGCACATCCTCCCATGACCAGCCCTCGCAGCCGGCCTCGGCCCAGGAATCGTAGTCCCAGCGGTCCCCGCGCACCCAGATGGAGGCGTTCAGCGCGTGCGATCCGCCCATCACCTTGCCGCGGGGCAGGTGGATGCGGCGGCCGGAGGCTCCGGCCTGCTCCGTGGTGTAGTAGTTCCAGTCCTGCGGGCTGTGCCAGAGCGCGCCGAGGGTGTTCAGGTGGGCGATGTCCGGGTTGGTGTCCTGGTCCCCGGCTTCGAGGACGGTGACTTTCTTGCCGGCGTCGAGCAGGCGGCGGGCGACGACGTTGCCGGCCGAGCCGGCACCAATGACGAGGTATTCGGTTTCCATGGAAGCTTCGTTGCTTTCGTTCGTTCTGGGAGGGGTTAGTAGCTAAGGACCTGCGGGGCCCCGAGGGCCTTGAGGCCTTCGACGCCGAATTCGAGGCCGTAGCCGGACTGCTTGGCGCCGCCGAACGGCATCCGCGGGTCCACGGCGCCGTGCTTGTTGATCCACACGGTGCCGGCTTCAATCCGGGCAGCGACGGCGAGGGCGGCGTCCTTGTTTGAGGACCAGACGGAGGCGCCGAGTCCCACGTCCAGGGCGTTGGCCATGTCAACGGCCTCATCCACGGTGGAGTAGCGGATGATCGGGAGGGCGGGGCCGAACTGTTCCTGCGCCACCAGCGGGTTGTCGTTCTCGATGTCCGCCACCAGCGTGGCGGGGTAGAAGTAGCCGGGCTGGCCCGATGCCGGGTTGCCGCCAGTGACAATCCGGGCACCGGCGTCCTTCGCAGCCTGGACCAGGTCCGCAACGATGGTGAACTGGGCCTGATTCTGCAGCGGGCCCAGGACGTTGTTTTCATCCAGCCCCACGCCCATGGGCATGGCGTTCGCGACGCCGGCCAGGGCATCGACGACGGCGTCGTAAATGTCCTCGTGCACGTACAGGCGCTTCAGCGCCGCGCAGGTCTGGCCGGTGTTGATGAAGGCACCCCAGAAGAGGTCTTCGGCGATCGCGGCGGGATCGGCGTCGGGCAGCACAATGCCGGCGTCGTTGCCGCCGAGTTCCAGGGTCAGGCGCTTCACGGTGTCCGCCGAGGAGCGGATGATCGCCTTGCCGGTCGCGGTGGATCCGGTGAACATGACCTTGTTGATGTCCGCGTGTGCAGCCAGGGCTTCGCCCACGTCCCGGCCGCCGGACACAACGTGCAGCACGCCCACAGGAAGGGCCTGATTCAGGACAGCGGCCAGCGCCAGGACGGAGAGCGGGGTGTACTCGGAGGGCTTCATGACCACGGTATTGCCCATCCGCAGGGCCGGGGCCAGCTGCCAGATGCTGATCATCATGGGCCAGTTCCACGGGCCGATCGCGCCCACCACGCCCAGCGGCCGGTAGTGCAGTTCGGCGCGGCCGCCCTCGTCGTCCACCAGCACCTCGGGTTCCAGCTCGAACGACGCCGTGGCGCGCAGCCAGGCAGCACAGGCACCGACTTCGAAACGCGCGTTGGGACCGTTCAGCGGTTTGCCCTGCTCGCGGGAGAGCAGTTCGGCGAGGCCTTCGGCAGCGGCTTCGACGGCGTCGGCGGCCTTCATCAGGTAAGCGGAGCGCTCGGCGTGGCCGAGGGCGGCCCATTCCGGCTGGGCCAGCCGGGCCGAGGCTACGGCAGCCTCAAGGTCAGTCAGGGTGTGGACGGGAGCGGCCGCAACCACCTCGCCGGTCGCGGGATCCAGGATGTCCCGGGATTCCGGGGCTGCCGGGATGACACCCAGCAGGTCCTGGAAGCTGATGAGGGATTCGGTGGTGTGCATGATTGCTCCTTCGCAAACGGCGGGACGGATCGCTCATCCCACTGTGTGCCAGGTCACGCTTTTTTGCTTGGCTTTGCGCGTGCGCCAGTTGACTAACCGTGCACGGGTTTTCAGCGGCCTGCCCGGTAGGCCGAAGGCGACTGCCCGTACGCGGCACGGAACACGCGGCTGAAGTGCGCCGGATCCGGCAGCCCCCACCGGGCACCAATCGCACCTACGGGGACGTCGGCCTGCAGCGGATCCGCGAGGTCCCGGCGTGCACCGGCCAGGCGGCGAGCGCGGATCCACGCTGCGGCGGTGGTGCCGGAATCTTCGAAGAGCTTGTGCAGGCTGCGGACGGACATAAAGTGCGCGGCCGCAATGTAGCCCGGGGAGAGGTCCGGGTTGGCGAGCTGACCATCGATGAAGTGCTGCACACGGCGCAGCAGCCGTTCCTGACCGCCCGCCTCGACGTCCGGGAGGGCATGCGCCTCATCGGCCAGCAGGGTGGAGAGCAGGTCCACGGTGTTCATGGCCAGCCGGTGCCCAATCGGACCGTCCAGTTCCGGAAGCATCCGGCCGATCTGGGTCAGAAAGGGAACGACGGCGCGGCCCAGTCGGTGCCCGCGGCCCAGCCGGACGGCCGTCATCTCCGCCATGTCCTCCGGGGCGAGTCCAAGCAGCTGTTTAGGGAACATCAGCACCAGGGTGGTGAACTGCTCGTGAAACGTCAGGGTGTAGGGAGCACTGGTGTCGTAGATGGCCAGGTCTCCGGCCTCGAGCACTGCTTCACGGCCGTCCTGGACCAGGATCCCGGTGCCGGAGAGCTGCAGGCTGAGCTTGTAGAACCCGCCGTCGGCTCCGTTGATCAGTTCCGGAGTCCGCTCCACGCAGTGCGGCATGGCATCAACCTGGACAATAGCCAGCTCGCGCAGGCGCCGGCCGGTCAGGCGCCCGGAGAACGCGGCGGGACCGGGCTGCACCGGGGTCGCTTCGAGCGGGACAAAAGACTCGGAGACGAGTCTCTTCCACTCGGGGAAATTCGATGCGTGGGCTACGTCCGGTGCCGCATCCGCTGGTTTGACCATGCCTGTCCTCCGCACTGAGCCGGCCTGTTTCAGCTGAACCTATCACCCTCGAGAGGCCAGTTACGGCTCGTTTCAGCTCAGAAGAGCCGTAACTGGCCTCTCGGCGGGGAGGGTGGCGGAGGCGGGCGGGTTTTGCGGCGGGAGGAACGGAACGGGTTACGGAACAACGACCGCCTTCAGCGCGCCCTCCCGGGCACCGGCAACCAGCGCCGCTTCGACGCCGTCGAGCCCGTGCCGCGAAGTGACCAGACCATCCAGGTCCACCAGCCCCTGCCCGGCCAGGGAGATCGCCAGCGGCCAGGTGTTGGCGTAGCGGAAGGTGCCGGTGATCCGCAGTTCCCGGCCCTGGACCAGCGGGACCGGCAGCGCAATGGTGTCCGCGCCCATGCCCACCAGCACGCAGCGGCCGCGCGGCGCCAGGCGCTGCATGCCGGCGAGGACGGCCGGTTCCGCACCGGTGGCGTCGATGAACACCTGGTATTCAGGGACGGATTCGGGCGCATCGGCAACGGTAAAAGTGTGTGCCGCTCCGTAGCGGGGCGCCGCCTGCAGCCGTTCGGCGCGCACATCCGTTACGGTCACCTCGGCGCCGGCGAGCGCACACACGGCGGAAACCAGCAGGCCAATCGGTCCGGCTCCGGCCACGAGGACCCGGTCCCCCAGCTGCACCTCCCCCGCGGCGCGGGCTGCGAGTGCGACGCTCAGGGGCTCCAGCAGAGCGGCTGCGTCGTCGGACAGGTTCTCCGGAACCGGGTGCGCGAAGGCGGCCGGATGCACCACGTACTCGGCGAACGCCCCGTCCACGGGCGGGGTGGCGAAGAACCGCACGTCCGGGTCCAGGTTGTAGTGCCCGGCGAGGGTTTGTGCCGAGTAGGGCTGCGGAATGCCGGGTTCAAGCGACACCCGCTGCCCCACCAGGGAGGGGTCGACGCCGTCGCCCGCCGCTTCGATCCGGCCGGAGGCTTCGTGCCCCAAAACCAGCGGTGACTCGACGACGAAGCTGCCGATCCGGCCCTCGTGGTAGTAGTGCGTATCAGACCCGCAGACGCCCACCGAGGCAATCCGAACCAGGACCTCACCTGGGCCGGGCACCGGTACGGGCCGCTCCTCCAGCCGCAGCTTGCCCGGCCCGTCCAGGACGGAGACGGACATCGACTCCGGCATGAGTTCGCCGGTGCTCATTTGACCGCTCCCATCGACAGGCCGCGGACCAGCTGTTTCTGTGCCACCCAGCCGGCCAGGACCACCGGGAGGGACGCGAGCACCGAGGCCGCGGAGAGCTGCGCCAGGTACAGGCCTTCACTGGTCATCTGGGAGACCAAGAAGACCGGCACGGTGGCCGATTTCGCCGCCGTGAGGTTCAGGGCGAAGAAGAATTCATTCCACGCGAAGATCACGCAGATCAGGGCGGTGGCGGCCAGGCCGGGGGCGACCATGGGCATCAGCACCCGCCACAGGGTTTTCACCAGTCCGGCGCCGTCCATCTGCGCCGCTTCCAGCACTTCGGACGGCACTTCCTGGAAGAAGGAGCGCATCATCCACACGGCGATCGGCAGGTTCATGGAGGTGTAGAGCACCACCAGCGTCCAGACGTTGTCCAGGACCTTCAGCTGCCCGGCAATCACGTAGATCGGCATGATCACTGCCACCACCGGCAGCATCTTGGTGGAGATGAAGAAGAACAGCACATCCTGGGTGCGTTTCACCGGGCGGATGCTCAGGGCGTAGGACGCAGGGACCGCCAGGATAAGCACCAGCAGGGTTGAAACTCCCGTGGCAATCGCCGAGTTCACGAAGTAGCTGCCGGCACCGGCGTCGAGCACTGCCCGGTACTGGTCCAGGGTGGGAGTGAAGAAGAACGACGGCGGGTTGGAGGCGGCCGCCGACTCCTGCTTGAAGGAGGTCAGCACCATCCAGAGCACCGGCGAGAAGAACCCGATGGCAATGATCCAGGTGAAGACGGTAATCAGCGACGCCCCGGCGCGCGGCTTGGGTTTGCGCCTTTGCGGCGGCGTGCCGGGGGCAGTGGGGGTGCGTTCGGCCGGAGCCGGCGGTGTCTGGGTGGCCACGGCTAGTCCTTTGTGTCGAAGCTGCGGAAGATCAGGCGGAGGGCGAAGGTCGCGACGATGATCGTGGCAATCACAACCACAACACCCATGGCTGCGGCCTGCCCGATGTCGAAGCCGAGGAAGGCCCGCTGGTAGATGTAGAAGGGAAGGTTGGCGCTGGCCGTTCCAGGCCCGCCGGCCGTCATCAGATAAATCTGGTCGAACGTGTTCACTACGTAGATCGCTCCGAGCAGCACACCGAGTTCAATGTAGCGGCGCAGCTGCGGCAGGGTGACGGAGAAGAACGTGCGCCACCACCCGGCGCCGTCCACCTGGGCTGCTTCCAGCACGTCCTTCGGCTGCGCCTGCAGGCCGGCCAGGACCAGCAGCATCATGAACGGTGTCCACTGCCACACCAGGGACATGAGGATAGACGCAATCGGGTGCGCGGATGTCCAGTCAACCGGGGAAATCCCCACCAGGCCGATCAGCCAGTTCAGCAGGCCGTAGCTGGGGTTGAGGATGGAGACGGACCAGAGCAGTGAACCGGCCACCGGCATGATCAGGAACGGCGTAATGAGCAGGGTCCGCACAATGCCGCGCCCGGCGAAGGAGCGGTCCAGGAGCAGCGCGAAGATGATGCCCAGGATCATTGCGAAGAACACACAGCCCAGAGTGAAGATCACACTGTTCAGTGCTGCCTGGCGGAACGTGGAGTCGGCAAAGATCTCAACGTAGTTGGAGAACCAGACGAACCGGTCACCCTCGGGATTCAGCAGGTTCCAGTTCTGCAGCGAATACCAGATGGTGAACAGGAACGGGACCTGCGTGACGATGATTGTGAAGATCAGTGCCGGCAGGAGCGGGCCGCGGCGGCGCCAGCCCTCGGCCCGGGACATTCCGCCGGACTGCCGCTTTTCGACGTCGCGGCGCGCCTTGGCGTTGTGCCGCTCTACCAGCGTGGTCATCCGTTATCTCCTGACTGGTAGCTCTCGGCGACGGTTTGCGCGTAGCGCTGGGACTGTTCAAGGGCTTCCTGAACGGTTTTCTGTCCGGCTATCGCGGCGGAGATCTGCTGGGCGACGCGGGTTCCAAGGTCCTGGAACTCCGGGATGCCCACGAACTGCAGGCCCGGATACGGCACGCTGCCGGTGAACGAGGTTTCCTGGGCCGCACCTGCCATCGCGCTGAGGGTGGGCTCCGCGTAGGCTTCGGCAACTTCGGCATATTCGGGAATCTCATAGGTGGAGAGCCGGCTCCCCGGCGGCACCCGCTCCCAGCTGATTTCCTCGCCCACAAGCTGGATGAAGTCCTTGTCCGTCATCCAGGACACGAAGTCCCACGCTGCGTCCTTTTCCTCGCTGGTGGCGGGAATGGCCAGCGACCAGCTGTACAGCCAGCCGGCGGAGTCGGTTTCCTGAACCGGGGCGGGGGCGTAGCTCGTCTTGCCGACCACGAGGGAGGAATCGGGGTCCTCAACAGTGGAGACCATAGCGGTCGCGTCGAACCACATGGCCGCGTTGCCCTGGCTGTAGCGGGTCAGGCAGTCGCCGTAGCCGCTGGTTGCCGCGCCCGGCTGCCCGGAGTTGCGGATCAGGTCCACATAGTCGGTCACGGCAGCCTCAACCTCGGGGCTGTCCAGGGTGGCATTCCAGTCCTCGTCGAACCAGCTGCCGCCGTAGGTGTTGATCATGGTGGTCAGCGGGGCCATGACCTCGCCCCAGCCGGCCAGTCCGCGCAGGCAGATGCCGGAGAATCCGTCGTCCGGGTTGTGCAGGGTTTCGGCGAACCCGGCAATGTCTTCCCAGGTGGGCTGTTCCGGCATGGTGAGCCCGGCTTCGTCGAAGAGGTCCTGCCGGTAGGCCAGGAACGCAGATTCGCCGTAGAACGGCACCGAGTACAGGTCGCCTTCGTAGCTGAGCGCCTCGCGGATGTTGGGAATGAAGTCATCAGGGTCGTACCCCTGGGTGCCGTCTGCATACTCCTGCAGGTTGGTCAGCCAGCCGTTTTCCGCCCACATCGGGGTCTCGTAGTTGGAGACCATAACGACGTCGAATTCTCCGCCGCCGGTGGCGACGGAGGCGGTGATCTTGGCCCGGGCTTCGTTCTCCGGAAGGGACACGAACCGGACGTCAACGTTCGGGTGTTCTTCCTTGAAACGGTCCTGGAGCGAAATGGCATCCGTCATCTGGGGGTTGGAAACAATGGCCACCACAATTTCCTGGCGGCCGTCCGCGCTTCCGCTGCCGCACCCGGTAAGCACCATTGCTGCTGCCGCGGCGGCTGCTGCGAACTGCCTTGCCGCGCGCCCGCGCCGGCGCTCCGGCTGGCTGCGTTCTGATCTCATACGTCACCCTTGCTCATTTGAGATTTTTCCTTGCGCTCATTTGGTGAGGAACTCTAGCCATATAGACTCAAATGAGCAACAATTAATTGCTCATTCGGGAACAGGGGGGCGGAATCATCACCGGAACAGGGACCTCCCACGAGGAACTTCTGGCCAGGATTGGCCGGGATTATTACCTGAATAACCGCTCCAAAGTGGACATTGCCAGGGATTACGGGATTTCCCGGTTCCAGGTGGCGCGTTACCTCGACGAAGCGCGTGCCCTGGGAATCGTCCGCATCGACGTCCGCTTTCCGGAAGCCGCAGCGGAACTGGCACCAGACCGCCTCGCCGCAGCACTTGGGGTGCAGCGCGTGCGCATCAGCCCTACCGGCGCGGACGAGAGGACTACCCGCGAGGCAATGGCAGCCGCAGCGGCCGCGGAGATCATGGATGCAGCGGCGCCTGGGGCCAACATAGGCGTCTCCTGGTCCCGGACACTGGACCTCGCAGCCGGGCACGTCACGCATCTGCCGCCCTGCAACATCATCCAGCTGGCGGGCGCCCTGCCCGTTCCGGGCAGCGGTAACTCGCTGGAACTGATCCAGAACCTGGGCAGGCACGACGGCGTTGCCACCTGGCCGCTGTGGGCGCCCCTGGTGGTCGAAAACGCCCAGACGGCGCAGAGCCTGCGCCGTCAGCCTGAAATCTCCGAGACCCTCGCCAAGGCCGGGTCCCTGGATGCCGCAGTGGTGGCGGTGGGAGCCTGGATGCCCGGGCTGTCCACGGTCTGGAACCGCGTGGACAACCACCTGAAGCTGGAAGCAGCGAAGGCCGGTGCCGTGGCGGAATGCTCCGGGCGCCTCCTCGACGCCGCCGGCAGGCCGGTGAATTCAGAGCTGGATGAGCGGGTGCTGGCGGTCAGCCTGGCCCAGCTGGAGAACACACCCAACGTGGTTGCCGTGGCGCAGGGCGCGGCACGGGCGGACGCCGTGCGGGCAGTCCTCGCCGCCGGGTTCGTCACCACACTGCTCATCGACGAGGACCTGGCCGTAGCCCTTTCCGGCGATGAACCCGGAACTGCGGCCGGAAACAGGTGACGCGGACCACGCGATTAGTCCCCTCGGAAAGCGTACGGTAGAGTTCTAAGCACGCCGCGGGGTGGAGCAGTTCGGTAGCTCGCTGGGCTCATAACCCAGAGGTCGCAAGTTCAAATCTTGCCCCCGCAACCAATATAAAAAGGTCCTGATCCGGTTCGCCGGATCAGGACCTTTTTGTTTGCAGCTTTGTTCGCAGCCGTGCCGCAGAAGTGACGCAGAACTCATAGCTGACGCGATGTGACGCGGATATTCGCCGCCATTGATAGCCGGATTCTTCCCTTGGCTAATATCGGGAAGTTGGCTGAAGCCACGGCGTGCCTGTCCATGCGGCAGCCCAGCAGTGCAGGAGTACCTCCTACATGCACGTGGATCGTTTCACCACATTCCATAGTTAGGAAGAACTTGTGCAAACCGCTCTGACCCGCAGGCTGGGGGTGCCCGGCATCGTCCTGATGGTGGTCGCCGCTGCGGCCCCGATCACCGTTGTCGCGGCCAACTTCCCCCTCATCCTCACCGTCTCCGAATCGGTCGGCATGCCCCTGATGGTGCTGGCCGCCACGGCCATCCTGCTGCTGTTCTCGGTCGGCTACGCCTGGATGACCCCCCACGTGCCGGATGCCGGCGCCTTCTACTCCTACGTCGACCGCGGGTTCGGCCGCCGGGCCGGGCTCGGCACCGCAGGGCTGGCGCTCTTCGCCTACGTCCTGCTCACGGTCTCGATGACCTGCTACCTGGGCGTGCAGGCCGGAAACCTGATTGAGCTCTGGACCGGGGTGCTGGTCCCCTGGTGGGCAATCTCGGCTGCCATGATCGCCGTCGTTGGCTTCCTGGGCTACCGGGATATCAACCTTTCCGCCAAGGTGCTGGGCGCCGTCCTGGTCCTGGAGGTTGCCGCTGTCCTGGCCATCGACCTCGGCGTGCTCTTCTCCGGCCGGGAACTCACCTCCCTCCCGTTCAGCCCGGCCGAAGCCATGTCCGGTGCACCGGGACTTGGCCTGCTGTTCGCCTTCCTTGGCTTCTTCGGGTTCGAGGCGACGGCGGTGTTCCGCAACGAGGCCAAGGATCCGGAGCGCACCATCCCCCGGGCCACCTACATCGCTGTGCTGTCCATCGGCGCGCTGTACATTCTCTCTTCCTGGCTGATCATCAGTGGCCTTGGGGCGGGCAACGCCGTGGCCCTGGCCACGGACAGCCCTGACAGCGTGGTGGTCGGCTTTGCCGGGGAAATCCTGGCACCGATCATGACGGACATCGTCCAGGTCCTGGTGGTGACCAGCATGTTCGCCTGCATGCTGGCCTTCCATAACATCGTCTCGCGTTACCTCTTCACCCTGGGCCAGCGCGGGGTGCTGCCCGCCGGCCTGGCCGCTGTCCACCCCGCCCACGGGGCACCCTCGCGTGCCTCCTTCTGGGTTACCGGCGTGACCGCCGCCGTCGTAGTGGTCTCCGCCGTCGCCCAGCTGGATCCGGTACTGGAGATCTACACCTGGTACTCCGGCGCAGGGGCCATCGGCGTGATCGTCATGATGACCCTGACCAGCTTCGCGATCGTGGGCTTCGGTACCCGCGGCGGCGGAGTGTCCGCTCCCGGCATGGTGCGGGCCGCCGCTGTGGCCGGGGGGATCGGCCTGCTCGGTGTGCTGGCACTCTCCCTCTGGAACTTCCCGTTCCTGGTGGGCGGCAACCTCGCTGCCATCATCTGGGGCGCGGCCCTGGTCCTCGTGTTCGTGGTGGCCGCTGCCCTGCCGGCCAGCACCCGCCCGGCTCCGGCTGACGCAACGGAACCTGCGGACGCCTCCCGGCGCTAGCTGCCCTCCCGGTTCCCGTGCCCATGGACGAGTTGTTCGACCGTGGCGCGGGCACCGGCGTCGTGCAGGAACTCCAGGGCCTGCGTATAGGCCTGCACGAAGCGCTCGTTTGAGGCCAGGTCGCCAAACAGCTCGGGCTGGGAAATGAACGCCAGCGGATCTTCGCCGTTGCGCGCCGCGGCAGCCATCAGCCGTTCGCGCAGCCGGTCCACGACGTCGATCGCTGCTCCCTGCTCGTCCGTTCCCTCGGCATAGCGGGCCCAGCTGGCCACAATGGCTGCCGAGCGGTGGATGTCGCCGCCGGAATCCAGGTTTTCCCGGATCACCGGCAGCAGCCATTTGGGGATCCGGTCCGAGCTTTCGGCACACAGCCGGGCCAGGGTGTCCCGCACGTGTTCGTTGGAGAAGCGCTCGATTAGTTTCTGCTTGTAGGCATCAAGGTCGACGCCGGGGAGCGGCTTGAGCGTGGGAGTGGCCTCGCGGTCCATATAGTCCATCAGGAAACGGGCGAAGAGCGGGTCCTGGCAGACCTCGTGGGCATACCGGTAACCGGCGAGGTACCCGAAGTAGCACTGGCCCTGGTGGCTGGCGTTGAGCAGGCGCAGTTTCATCAGCTCGTAGGGCTCGACGTCGTCCACCACCTGCACGCCGGCGTCCTCAAAGGGCGGGCGGCCCAGCGGAAAGTCGTCTTCCAGGACCCACTGCTCGAAGTCCTCGCTGACCACTGGCCAGGCGTCTTCAATGCCGAAGTCCGCGGCAACCATGTCCCGGTCGGCATCCGTGGTGACGGGCGTGATCCGGTCCACCATCGAATTGGGGAACGCCACGTTCGCGCGCATCCATTCCCCCAGCTCCGGATCCCGGAGGTCGGCGAATGCAGTGAACATCCGGCGGGCAACGTCTCCGTTGCCCTGGATGTTGTCGCAGGACATCACCGTGAAGGGCGCCAGGCCCCGTTCCCTGCGCCGCAGCAGCGCCTCAGTCACCAGCCCAAAGAC
This sequence comes from Arthrobacter sp. BL-252-APC-1A, assembly GCF_009696625.1. Taxonomy (NCBI): domain Bacteria; kingdom Bacillati; phylum Actinomycetota; class Actinomycetes; order Micrococcales; family Micrococcaceae; genus Arthrobacter; species Arthrobacter sp. BL-252-APC-1A. The sequence continues at coordinate 183,780 of NZ_VULS01000009.1, forward strand.
CGTGGCCGGGACTGCCCCGGGCTCCAGGTCAGCTGCCACGGCCGGATTGGCAGCATCGAACTCCCCGGTGACGTGATGGAAGTTGTAACCGCCCTCAGTGATGGTCAGGGACACAATCCGGGTGTCCTCCGCCGCCATTTTCTCGATGACGGCCTCCGGGGCTTCCGGAGCCAGCAGGTACTCAGTGATGGACCCGATAACCCGGCCTTCACGGGTTCCGTCGGGGTTTTTGAGCACCAGCGTGTAGAGGCAGTCCTGGGCATCCATGACCGACTTCATTGCGGCATCTCCCGGCAGGACCCCCACCCCGCAGATGCCCCAGTCCAGGGCCTTGCCCTCGTTCATTAGCCGGTCCAGGTACATGGCCTGGTGTGCGCGGTGGAATCCGCCCACTCCAAAGTGGACGATTCCGGTGCGCACGGCAGAGCGGTCATAGGACGGAACGGCAACGGACCCGGCAAGGGCGGCCAGGGACTCGGTTTTCAGTTTGCTCATGGGTCACACCTGTGGGACGAGCGGATAGGTGCGGCTCAATTTATCATGTGAGCATCAGTGTTCCACTCAAATGAGCAAACATGGCAGGAGCGCGGGGCTAATCCACCAGCTCAGACTGCGTTTCGATGAAGTCCCAGTCCTGACCACCCAGAATGGGGTCTATGACGGGGCCTCCCGCTTCGGCAATCCGGTCCTGGACCTTGGGCGGAATCCCGTCCTGCCGCAGGTTCTCCCGCAGCCACTGCTTGGCGGTGGTATCGAGATACGGCCACCATCTTTCGATCCTGATGGGTTGCATGGTTTACCCCCTTTCCGTCGCGGTGAGTCCACGGTGCCACCGGTCCCGGAAGGGCGCAAGGGGTGCCGTGAAGACCGCGGCGGCACAGCTGCAGGCAGTTTTGGCCGTCACTGAAAAACCGCAGGCCAGACCGGCAGCGGCGCCCGGGAGGGATTAACAGGCGGGCGCCTAGGGCAGCGTGGTGATGCTCTCGACCGCGGCGCGGGCGTCTTCAGCAAGGCTCTTCGGAATCGGCGCGCTCTTGGCGGCGTCGGCCGATGCCTGCTGGCCCTCATCGCTGATCACGTACTCTCCGAACGCCTTCACCAGCTCTACGGTGTTGGCGTCTTCGTAGCCGCTGCAGAAGATCTGGTAGGAGATCAGGACCAGCGGATAGGCGCCGGGTGCGGTGGTGGTGCGGTCCAGGTGCAGGGCAATGTCATTGGCGCTGCGTCCGGGTACGCGGGTGGACTGTTCGACGGCGATTGAGGCGGCGTCGGCACTGATTGGAACGTACTCTTCCCCCACCTTGAGGTTGACCGTTCCGAGGGAGTCGTCAACCACGGAATCGTCCGAGTAGGCAACGGAGCCTTCGGTGCGGGTGACGGTGCTGATCACGCCGGCGCTGCCCTGTGCGTTTTCCCCGCCCAGGCCGCCGGGCCAGGAGCCGGAAGGATCGTTCGGCCAGGCTTCCGGGGCCGCCTCGTGGAGGTACTCGGTGAAGTTCTCAGTGGTGCCGGAATCGTCTGCGCGGCTGACTGCGGTGATGCGTATTTCCGGAAGCTCCACACCGGGGTTCTGTGCGGCAATGGCCGGGTCGTTCCAGAAGTCGATCTCGCCGCGGAAAATGCGGGCAATGGTGGCGGCGTCCATGTTCAGCGAGTCGATGCCCGGCAGGTTGAATGCGACGGCGATCGGCGAGATGTAGGAGGGAATGTCCAGCGCTCCGCCGGGACCGCAGACCTCCCGCGCCTCAGCCAGTTCCTCATCCTGCAGATAGGCATCAGAGCCCGCAAACTGCACTGCCCCGGCCAGCAGGGCGTTGCGGCCGGCACCGGAGCCGTCCGGGGAGTACTGGACCTGGACCTTGGGGTGCAGCACCCGGAATCCGCCAATCCAGGCATCCATGGCCGGCCCCTGCGCCGTGGAACCGGACCCGGAGATGATGCCGGAGAGGGTTGAATTGCTGTTTTCCGCCGCTTCCCGCTGCTCGTCGCCCAAGGGATAGTCGGAACCGCAGGCGGTCAGCGCCAGTGCTGCGGCGGCGGCGACTGCCACTGCACGGAGGGGACGGGAAGTGCGCACGTTTGGGTGCTCCTTTAGGGGCTGATCTTGGGGGCAAACCGGCGTTAACGGCCTCGGGCGCCCGGGCGGCAGTGCCTGTGGGCACAGCTAATCCCGTCGCCAGTTCAAGGCTAGCCGCCGATTAGTCCCCACCGCCAACTGGGAGCGTACCCAACCCTTGGCCGCCAGTGGGCGGAGTGGAAGGATTGGCCGGACCGCGGACCGCAGCGGACCGGCCTGGCGAACAGGCACCGGACGTCCGGTCCCCGCCCCAAGGGGGTTCCGTGCTGGTCACTGCCGCAATCTTCACCCTGGTTTCCGCCGCCATCCACTTCTACTTCTTCGGGCTGGAATCCCTTCGCTGGACCGTCCCGGAAACCATGGGAGTGTACGGAATCACAGCTCCGCAGGACGCGGACACCACCCAGCCGCTGGCCTACATCCTCGGGTTCTACAACCTGTTCCTGGGCGTGGGAGCTGTGCTTGGCGTGCTCCTGCTCGGCCTGGGCAATCCCGTCGCCGGGCTAACACTGATCAGCTTTTCGACAGCGTGCATGGTCCTCGCCGCTGTGGCGCTGCTGGCCAGCAGGTGGCCGATGGCACGGATTGCAATGATCAGGGGAATCCCGGCCCTGCTGGCATTGGTGCTGACACTTATGGGCTCCTGAAACTCCCTTTCATCCTGCCCCCTCCCCTCCGAGAGGCCAGTTACGGCTCGTTTCAGCCGGTGAAGTCATATGGTCGTTGCAACGCTCTGATTGATGGAGTGTTTGATGGTCAAGGTATTTCCCGCCCGCGTGCGGGCTGATTTCGTGGATTTGGTGTGCTCGGGGGTCCCTCTTGGCGAGGCGGC